>CAVPCB010000001.1:0-12369 GCA_963702285.1 uncultured Acidobacteriaceae bacterium
GCCGTACCGGTCGCGGTCGGCGTGTCGTCGATCGTCGTCCCCGCGTAGGGCTCGCCGACCACGTTCTCGTAGGGGATCTCGGCGGCCTGTCCCAGCGCCGCCGCAAACCCGGTCGAGTGCCAGCTGGTGACACAGTCACCGCCCGCATCCGGGCTGTCGGCCTGCACCGGAGCGACCGCGCCGGTGACCGCCACCATCCCCGCGCAGAGCGCCACGACCACCGCGCCGCGGGATGCGCCTGCAGCCGTCCCCGATCCGAGGTCCATCACCATCCTCCTTGCCTCGATCCACCGTTGTGTGGCCAGGTCATGTCTGTGGGACCACCGTCCCCGAGGCCGGCGTCCCCGTGTGCACCAGATAGCCGTGGTGCTCCAGCCACTCCGCCGCCTCCTGCGCCGGACCGCCGTACCGCAGGCGGCCGCGCTCGAGCACATGGACGGAGTCCGCCACCTTGAGCAGCACCCCGATGTACTGCTCGACGAGCACGATGATCCGGCCCTCGTCGGCGAGGGCCCGCACCGTCGCGGTCAGCTCGGCGACGATCCGCGGCGCCAGCCCCAGCGACAGCTCATCGAAGAGGATGCACCGTGCGCCGGTGACCAGCGCACGGCCGATCGACACCATCCGCTGCTCGCCGCCGGAGAGCCGGAACGACGGCACCGTCTCACGCTCGCGGAGCCGGGGGAACATCGTCAGGATCCGCTCGACGCGCTCACCGACCTCGGCCCGGTCGAGCCCCCACCCCCCGACGCTGAGGTTCTCGCGCACCGAGAGCGAGGGGAACACCCGTCGCCGTTCCGCGACGTAGACGATCCCCGCCTGGCCGCGCCGGTGCGCCGGCCAGCGGGAGATGTCGCGGCCGTCGAGATGCACGCTGCCCCCGGAGGTCCCCACCAGGCCGGCGATCCCCGACAGGAGGCTCGTCTTGCCGGCACCGTTGGCGCCGATGACCCCGACCACGCTCCCGGGCCTGCACTCCAGGGTCACCCCGCGCACCGCGGGCACCGGCCCGTAGAAGACGCGCACGTCGCGGACGCTGAGGCCCTCGACCCCGAGCGGCCCGGCGCACCGCCGCCGGCACCGCCGTCGTCATCGTCCCGGCCATCACGCGGTCACCAGCTCGCCGAGGTAGACACGGCGCACCTGTTCCTGCCTCATCACCTCCGCGATCGGCCCCTCGACCAGGAGTTTGCCGTCCTCCATGACCAGCAGGTGCTGGGCGACGGCGGAGATGAACGCGAGGTCGTGCTCGATGGCGAGCAATCCCCAGCCCTCCTCGGCCTGGAGCTCGAGGAGGATCCGGACGAGCCTGTCGCGCTCGGCGTCCTCCAGACCGCTCACCGGCTCGTCGAGCATGAGCACCCGAGGAACCGTGGCCAGCGCCCGCACCAACTCGACCTCCCGGCGGACCCCGAACGGGAGCGCCGACACCACCACCGACCGCAGGGGGGTCAGACCGAACCGGTCGAGCAGCCACTCCACCCGCGCCTGCCGCTCCCGGTCGTGGCCGTGGCCGCAGATCACGTTCTGCTCCACGGTCAGGACGTCGGCGAGACGCGGGACCTGGAAGGTGCGCCGGATGCCGGCACGGGCGCGCACCAGCGGCGGCCAGGAGGTGGCGTCGTCGGTGTCGATGAGCACCCGTCCCTGGGCGAGCGGCACGAACCCGGTCAGGGCGTTGAAGAGGGTGGTCTTGCCGGCGCCGTTGGCGCCGACGATGCCGACCCGCTGGCCGCTGGTGACCCGGACGCTCACGTTGTCGACGGCGCGGATCCCGCCGAAGTCGACGGTGATGTCCCGTCCCTCGATGCTCGACCGCGCCGCGGTGACGTGCGGTCGCGGTCGCGCGCGCACCCCCACGAGGGTCACACGTGCGGGCGCGGCGGCACCGTTGCCGGATGAGCCGCCGGCGAACATCGCCGGGGTGGCGACCGTCTCCGTCGACGGCTGGTCGTCCTGGTCCGCCCCGAGGCCACGCGCCTGCCGCCACAGCCGCCGCGCCTCCCGGCCGATGCGATCGCGGTTCTGGCTCAGCAGGATGGCGATCAGGAGGATGATGCCCGAGACGAAGTTGGGCGCCAAGTGGTAGCTCTCCAGGACGACGGGGATGACGGTGAAGGCGGCCGCCACCAGCCAGATCGACGCGAGGTCACGCATCCCGCTGGCCAGGGGGATGGCCATGTAGATCACCGCGAAGATGAGGCTGAACGACTGTGTCCCCGGAGGAGTGCCGTTGACGCAGTCGATGAGGAGGCCGGCGATGCCGATGAGCAGCCCGCTCAGCGCGAAGACCGCGAGCTTGATCGCCCAGTTGCGCAGGCCCACCGCGGAGGCACCCTCGGGAACGTGGCCGACGAGGATGGCGTGGTACCCCGCCCGCGAGGCCAGCACCCTGCGCACCGCCAGCGCGATCGCCAGCACCGCGACACAGACGATGAGGTACATGCAGCGCTCGGTGCCGAACCATCCGGTGAGCTGCGGCTGGGACACGCTCCACCCGCCGGCGCCGCCGGTCACCCCGGGGATCGAGAACACCACCTTCTCGATCCCCACCTGGATGACCAGCGAGGTGACGACGAAGTAGAGGCCGGTCACCACCAGCGAGGCGAGACCACCCAGTACCGACACGCCGATGGTGGTGCCGAGGGCGATGACGATGCCGAGGAGATACCCGCCGAGACCGGCGTTGGTGGTGGACTGGGCGAAGAAGTACGCCGCGAGTTCCACCATCCCGGCGGCATTGAGGGGCATCTCGCGAAGCGCGGCCATGGGCAGGAAGAGGGCGAGACCGATGAGCCCCGAGACCACCCCCGCGGAACCGATGTAGAGAAGATCCCCGGGCAGGAAGAGGAGGCCTCCCACCCCGAGCAGGCCCACCAGCAGCGCGGGAATCGCCGCCGGGCGCGTCGCACGCCGGGCCAGACCGGCGGCGGCGCGGATCACCACGGCCCGCGGCGGCAGCACGGCCTCGCCACCCGCGAGGGTGCCGGCCGCGGCGGCGGTCGCGGATCTGGGGTCGTCAGTGCGCAGCATGGTCCCCTCCTCAGGTCTGCAGATGGGCGAGGTGATGCCGCCTGCGGCCCGCGTACACCACTCCAGCGGCCATGATCAGCAGCGCCCCCAGGTTCTCGAGCCCGGGGCCGAGGGACCCGGCGAGCATGCTGCCGAGCAGCCCCTCGGCGGTGCCGAGCAGCATCCCGCCGAAGAAGGCGAGCGCGAACGACTCCAGGCCGCCCAGCGCCGCTCCGGCGAGTTCCCACACCATCACGAAGAGGAGCAGCGGGCTGTCGAGCTGGGTGCGGGTCGTCACCAGGATTCCCGCGAGCCCGGCCAAGGCCCCGGCGATCGCCCATACCCCGACGACGTAGGCTGTCATCGGGACGCCCACGGTGGCGGCGCCGTCGGGGTCGTCGTAGATGGCGCGGACGAACAGGCCGAAGCGAGTTCTGCGCAGCACCATGGTGGTCACGATCGCGACGAGGATGCAGGTGATGAACGACCCTATCTGGTCCTCGCTGATGAAGGTGAAGGCGAAGTTGAACCCCGCGCCCCCGAAGACCGGAGGCGGTGCGGTGTTCCAGTTGGGGAGGATGAGGTCGCAGAGGGCGAAGAGCAGCAGCGTGACCACCAGCGTGAGGATCATCACGATGCCTCTCGACCAGGATGCCGTGCCCAGGTTGATGACCCCGAGCACCGCCCCCATCGCCGCGCCGACGAGGATCGCGCTGAGGATGGAGACGACGATCGGCGCTCCATACTGGGTCGCCATCCACCAGTAGAGCGTCGCGCCGAATGCCGCGATCCCGGCCTGGCCCAGGTTGATGACACGGCTGATCCGGTACGAAGCGACCATCCCGAAGGCCATCAGGCCGTAGATGGTCCCCAGGGTGAGCCCGATGACCAGGGCCGAGACGAAGAGACCCATCCTCCTACCCTCAATGAACAAGGTGAACGCGCTCCCACCAGAGCCCGGGGGATCCAATGCCCCAGGGGAGCCGATCTCCCCGGGCGTAGGTGAGAGTGAGAAACGGTCAGGTGGCCCGGGGTCCGATGGCCGCGGGCGGGGCGGTCACGGACATGTCGTCTGGTAGACGGGATTCGGGTAGATGTGCTTCTCCTCGAACCCTCCGTCGGGAGCCGTGATCCATTTGTAGATGTATTCGGTATTGAACTGATACGGGCACTTCTGGTGGTCGCCATGGGGCCACTTCATGATCGTCCCCATCCCGCTGTCGAAGGTCTGGGTTTCCAGCTGCTGCATGAAGCCGGCACGGGTGACGTCGGCCCCCAGAGGGTTCAGCGCCTGGGGCAGCAGCAGGGTGCAGACCATGGCCGCCTGGCTGATGTGGTGGCCCATCGCATACTTGAAGTGGAGGCCGGCGACGTCGAGCCCGGTGTACTTCTGGCTGATGGACATCCACAGCTTGTTCCCGGGCGATACCGGCTCCTGCCAGGGCTCGGGGATGAGGTACGAGGTGATCCCGTAGTCGTGATCCTTGATGTAGTTGCCCCATACCGGGCCGAATCCGGGATCGGTGGTGACGTGATTGGAGTAGTATCCCATCGGCGGCGCATAGCCCTGGCCGTTGGCGTCATGGAAGAACTTCGCCAGCGGCGCGGCCCAGGTGAAGGTCAGCATCGCGTCCGGATTGGCGACGCGCATCGCCAGCAGGTGCTGCGACTTGTCGGGCGAGTCCCACTCCTGCGGGATCGTCTCCACCACCTTGACGCCGTACTTCTGCAGGGTCTGAACGGCGAGATCCTTGGCCCCGATGTCCTCCGAGACGTTCAGGTACAGGATGCCGACCGTTTTCGGGTGCTTGTTCTCCGCCACCCACTTCGAGAGCGCGATCGCCTCCGCCTTGCCGTTGGCATGGCAGGGGAACATGTAGGGGTCGGTATACTCGCTATGGAACCAGCCCCAGCTCATCATCGGCACGCGATCCTTGGCCAGGGCGGAGTGGATGACGTCGGTGAGGAACGTCTCGGCGGGCAGGAACGCGAACACCTGGGTCTTCAGCTTCTCGTAGCAGGAGGAAGAAATCAAAATTCCCGTCGAGCAATACGACATGATGCAGGCGCATATCGGCAACTTCCTGCAATCTATGCGTACTCGCGAGAAACCTCACCTGGATGTCGAAACCGCGGCTCACGCCCAAGTGCTCATCAGCTTGGCAGTGGAATCCTACCGTGACGGTAAGGTCAAATACTGGGACGAAAAGAACTGGAAGTCGAGCGAAAAGCCAATTAAGGCTTAGTGACCCAGTCACAACATAAGTACAGCAGGGTCGAGCGCGAACGCGGTTTCTTCTCAACCACTTCCCAAGTGAGGCGAATGTGGTCCGAACCCCGCGCATCACAGACCGCTACATCGACGGCACCGCTTTGCGCTTGCGGCAGATGAGTGACGGCGATGGTCCGGAAATATTCAAGCTCACCCAGAAGATCCCAGAGCGGGCAAGCGGCGCGCAGCAAGGCTTCGTCACAAACATCTACCTGAGCAGCGACGAATTCCGAATACTCGCGCAGCTTTCGGCGAAGCAGCTCGGTAAGACTCGTTACAGCGTTCCGCCCTTCGGAATTGACGTATTCGAAGACACATTAGAAGGTCTGATCCTGGCTGAAGCAGAATTCGAATCAGCCCTGGAGGCGGACGCCCTGACGCTTCCCTCGTTCATTGTTGGAGAGGTTTCTGCGGACACTCGATTCACGGGAGGTCAACTTGTCCGCGCGTCGCGGCAAGAGATTCAGGCGTGGCTGTTGGAATACGGAATCGGATTCAGATCGTTATAAGAATTAGGTGACGTAATAACTTAGCCGCCCCACACAGTACCATGTCGACGCGGGCGCGAGGATGACCCGCCGTTACTCTCCGGAACAGGTCGTCTGTCGTTCAATCTCGAAGCCACGCCGAGCGCTTCCTCCCTGCCGACTCTGCGTCGAATTCATGCGAACACTTCGGGGAGAAACGTTTTCAGCGAAGCTAACGCCCGGCGGGCGGAGACTTCGTTATACATAATTCCAACATCGGGGTTATTTGCCCCTCGCGCCATGAAGGCGTGCATGGTCTTGCCGAAGGCTTGAAATTGCCAGTCGGCGTCACCGTCGGAGAGCTCGCTCCCAAGGGCGATCAGATCTTGAGGCGGTGCAAAGGGATCGTCCCACCCATGGAAAACGATCACTTTAGCCTTGATCTTATTGCTAGCGGCATTGCCAGGCTGGCTCAGGACACCATGAAAGCTGGCGATTGCTCGCACGTCCGAACCTGTCCGCGCGAGGTCCAGAGCACACAGAGCCCCGAAACAGAATCCAACTGCGGCAATCCGATCCGGTTCAACTTCCGGCAACCGTCTCAAGACCTCAACAATATGCAGCAGGCGATCTTGTAGCAGCGCCCGGTCTTGCATGAACGGCATCATAAGTCTTTGGCACTCGTCGGAGGTGGCCGGGGCCATGCCTTTGCCATATAGATCAACGGCAAAGCCCACGTATCCCCATTCAGCCAGGTTCTTAGCGAACTCGATTTGGAATTCGCTGCGGCCTTCCCAGCCGTGGAGTACCAACCAACACGGCGGGCCGCTTCCTATTCAAACCGTTCTCGAAGGCCAGCACGCCTTCGAGCAGAACATCACTGTAGGTATTCAACTTTTCGCGTTTCGATTTGGCATTTTTTATCTCCGATTTGCTGACCCTACATTGCTGTGATATTTCAAACTTTGATCGGCGCTCACCATCAGGTCGAACCCTTCAGCCTCGGCAGCATTTAACAATTCGCCGTTTGTTAGCCGCCCCCACCCTGCTCCGCAGCCGTGCGAACCTCATGATGCGCAAGATGCCGCCGAATCGGATAGGGAACGTTCTTATCGAACAGAACGCGCAAACCGCTGGCTTTCAACGAACTCTTTAACCGCTTCTACCAGGCGCTGGTCAATCTGCCACGCTTCCGCAATTTGGGCGGGCGTCATCCCGTCGTCGAGGTTGCCGAGAACCGTTCCGATCGGCATCCGCGGCTCTTCCTTAAACACGGGCGCCCCGCTCAGATAACGCGAATCAGTCATCGCCAGATCGAATTGAGACCAGTCCATGTTTGCCTCTCTATATGTTACCGGGTCTTAACAGGATGCGTCGGAAGCGCCGGTCTTCATCATGGCCCGAAGCGGAGGCTCAGTCAAACCTTGGAACCGCTTAGGGGCGCGGAGCATGGCGAGCGGGGTTGAGGGGGCCGTGGCAGGACGGTCTTACACTGGGGCATGAAGACTAGATAGAGATGCAGGAACTGTTTCAAGGCTGGCTCAAACTCCTTGCTTACGTGACAGAGAAAAAGCTCGCTTTCGCCGCCGAGCCGATTGACTTAAGTAAGCTCGGTGAACTCATGGAAGCCGTCAAAGAATTTGACGCAGCGATTCACCGGGACTTAGTTTCTAGTTTCGAGCGTGTCGTGAAGGTCTGGCAAATGCGGGTAGCCTTTGCCGAGAAGCTGATTCTACTTGATACAGGCACCTTCGCGCTGAGCCTGACGTTCCTTAGTTCTTTTGGGCAGCACACCGCCGCAGCTCAGGCCTTCAGAAATATTGGCTTTGTATACCTGGCTTGGGCTTGCCTATTGCTTTCCATCCTGGCGGCGGCCTGGCACAACAAATTGATGGTCGCCGCGTCAATCCGCTTGGCAGCTCTACCTGAGATTTATTCAAATCAACAGAGAAGTATCAAAGCGATGGGCTGGGCGGCGAAGCTTTCTAACATCGTTAGAGGTCGATTCACTGTCGAACGGGAGGACGGTGTACGCGAGGAGATAGACTTTAGCACCCTTGCCGGAGAATTGAACTCTGTTGTAAGTAGAACATTCGGGAGGCAAGCCGCAGACGCTTCGCTTTCCTACGGCAAAACCCACGCGGCTATCATCGAGACGGCGAAGCTTGCCCATTACTTCGATTTCTTAGCCCCCACATATAGATTCGAGGGGTGGAGGACTAACCCGCGTCCGATTCAAGAGTGCGAGGCGCGCTTCTCAAGTGAGGAGGCCTGTCGAGCGTAGCTGATAGGCCTGCGGTGGCCGGATGGATTTCGATGCCCAGCTTGTGGCGGCATGCAGGCGGTTTTGGTGAATGCCACCATGTTTCAGTGCGGCGGTTGCCGACGTCAGACTTCGGCCACGGCGGGTACGATTTTTCAGGACACGCGGAAGCCACTGGTCATGTGGTTTCGCGCCATGTGGTATGGCAGCGAAGCTGTCACGCTTTAGCGCGATGTGACCAGCCAGAAGAACGGGGCCAGCGCTCTGGGCTGCAGCGCGTGCTCGGCCTGTCCAGTTACGAGACGGCGTGGACGTGGCTGCACAAATGGAGACGCGTGATGATTCGGATCGACCCGACCGGGAGAGGCTGAGCGGGTGGATCGAGGTGGATGAGACTTTGGTAGGTGGCCTGGAAGAGGGAGCTTCAGGCAGGCAAAGCTCGAAAAAGTCTTGGGTTGTAATCGCGGCCCCAGCCGAGGCGGATCAGCATGCTTCCTTGTTCAGGACTGCTCGGCCGCTAACTTGCACGCCTTCGTGGCGGACTGTATTGAGCCCGGCAGCGTCATCCATACCGACGGCTGGCTGGGCTACGCCGGCCTGGAGAAGAAGGGCTATCAGGGGGAGATTACCAAGATCGCCAAGCGCAGGGAAGAGGCCTCTCCGCTGATGCCGCGCGTCCATCGGGTCGTGTCGCTGTTGAAACACTGGCTGCTGGGTACACACCAAGGTGGGGTGGCACACTACTACCTACCCTGCTATCTGGATGAATTTTCACTTTTCGCTTCAACCGACGGAAATCCAAGAGCCGATGCAAGCTCTTCTTCCGGCTCATGCAACAAGCTGTCGACCCCCACCGAAAACCTACGAATCGATGGTCAGATCCGTATGTGAGAAACCACAACCCGTAGCGGCCAGCGAACGATAGCTCTTTTTCGTTCGGAGACCGAACTCGGCGGAAGGGCCAAACCCTTGGTGATGCGTGATACGCTCTTTTGGACGCAAGGCCAGTATGCCACGATTATCGGATCGATTGGAGCATCCGGCATGCGGGATTGGACGAATCCGGCTGCAATTGGGCACCAGGGCCCAAGCCGCTGCTGGAATCAACAACACTGAGTGGCAGATCATTCTCGGGGTTGACTACCAGAACCGTAACGATCGGGCGCCATGATGGCGAAGTTAACCTATGCCTCGAACGGCAACACGGTCTCGGATTTCGTTGTCTCCGCCGCCCCGAACATCCTATTCAGATCCAGGACGGGGCTTTCTGAACCATACCAGGGGCGACAACGACGGTACGCAGATCCATTCGGAAATGATTATGGCCGCGCAGCTGGATACGTTGCTGACAGCGATCAAAGCAACCACCGAGCCGATACCGGGTTCAACCAGAACCAGGCCCGCGTTATCGGGTGGCGAGTTGAAGGTCGACGTCGACCTTTTCATTGAACTGGGCGTTCTGTGCCCAGCCTGCGACGCGAGTTGGACGACGTTTTTCGAGACTTACGAAGGGTCGTGGAGAATTCAGGCGCTGGCAGCTTCTTCGCTGAGATCCGGCAGGTCGTCGCTCGCCAGCGATGACATAAACACTGAAACCACCGATTCAAGTCCTTCTTCATCGTCTTCATCGAACCGGTTCAAACTTGCGCTGTCTACATCCAGTACGCCGCGCAGCTTGCCCCAATTCAAAAGAGGAACCACGATTTCAGACTGCGAAGCGGAATCGCACACGATGTGACCGCCAAACTTGCTCACATCGGGCACAATGACGGTTTCTTTTCTCTTCGCGACGGTTCCGCAGACGCCCTTTCCGAAAGGGATCCGCATACAAGCAGGTTTGCCCTGAAATGGCCCCAGCACCAGTTCGCGCGATTCGACCAAGTAAAAGCCCACCCAATTGACATCGGGAAGGCTGTGATACAGCAGCGAGGCAGTGTTAGCAGCATTGGCCATCAGATTGCGTTCGCGCCCCAGCAGATTGTGAAGTTGTTCACAAAGGTCCTGATAAAAGGCCGCTTTCGAAGCTGCCGCGTCAACCTTTGTCGAAACACTCATCGCTATTTAAGTGTATCGCGAAACAAATATCTCTCTAGGAAGATAGGCCCACTATGCCGTAAGGGATAACTTGCCAGAAATATCCGATTAGGAGTTATCCTTCTGCCTTCTTCGATACGGACTGTTGATATACCCTTTAGCTTCGGAAGCCGCTTCCGACTTTGGCGCCGTCTTCATTGTCTCCCGATAAGCCCCTATAGCCTCTGAGTGATTGCCCTGTAGATCGTAAACCTGCCCTAAACGCAACCAAGCCAGCACAGCAGTATTCAAGTCCAGTTCTTCGGCTTTTTGCGTTGCCTGTTTCAAGTCTGCCAGCGCCGGAGTTAAATCGCCGTACCAGAACAGTAGATTGCCTTTCAGGTATTCAATCTTTTCCGCTTTCAAATCGGCATAGCCTGCGCGCGCCGCTGATGGCGCAACGCTTCGATTTCATTCAACACCCCTAAAGCCGACTGCTTGTCGCCAAAATCGCTGTACATTTGCACCTGCTCGAAGCGGAACAGGTAATTGCGCGGGAACGTTGCGGCCAGATCTTTCAGCAAAGGTATCGCGCGCTGAGAATCCTCTCGCGGCGGTAGACTACGGCCAGCAGAACCTCGGCATCGTAGTGATTGCGGATGCCGTTTTTCGCGACGAACTCCAGTTTTCGAATGCCATCCGTCGATCTCCATGGAAGCCGCCGAGAAATCCCAGTGCCCGCATGTAAAAGGGCAGTGAACCCACTACATATTCATTCAGGCCCAAAATCAGATTCGCGTCAGCGTCTTTCGGATCGATCTCCAGAATCTTTTGATCGGCCTTGCGCGCCGCTGTCGCCTCACGCAGCGAATCCATCCAGGCCTTCTCCACGAGGAACAGATAATTCGCGCGCAAACCATGCGCTACGGCCAATGCTGCCAGCGCATCCGTATTGCGTGGATTTGTTCGCAGCTGCGCTTCGCTCAAAGCCATCCCCCGCGTCAAACAATCGTTGAAGCGCTGTTTGTCCGCAGCGGGGATGTCCATCTTCGCGCGCCGAAGAAACGGGTTATTGCCCGAGACTAACTGGCTTTCGAGAGCGCCGTCACGCAGCATCTCGCGATAGAGAGTTGCCTGCGCCACGTGGTTATACATCTCCGGCTCATTCGGATGAGTTTTTAGCTGCCCTTCGAACACGGCCAGCGCTTCATCAAATTCGTTGTTGTAGAAAATGATTGAATCCTGGGTTATCGGTCGGTGAACGTCGCCAGCGTCATGGCAGTTTGAGAATGCGCGGATCTGCGGGGACCTAAGAACCACCACAAAGTAGGATTGCAAGGCTCTGCAAGAGTCTGTTCAGCGCTCGACGCGCGGTGGTTGAAACGATTTCGCTTTCATGCGTAGATAATCTTTCCAGCGGCACTCTCATCGCGCCGTCGCCCGAATTTCCGAGCCGCCACCGCGACGTTTACGCACGAAGCCCTCATATTTCGCGCGCAAGACTGGCGAGTTGCTGAACAGATCTGGCGGGAAATCATCTCTTGTCAGTTCCGCTAAATCAGCTAACTTCGGCGCATAGTGCACTGGGCCGAGAGAATTCGCTGGTACGACTGGCGCGCGCCCATTCCAGGGGCACACATCTTGACAGATGTCGCAGCCGAAAATATGATTCGCCATCGGCGTTTGAAGCTTCAGGGGCTATAATCGGCCCGCGCTTTTCAATAGTGAGGTAGGAGATACAAGTGCGCGAATCCAGACACCACCCGCCATTGGGCCCCGGGAACTATTGCGCGCAGTGGGACAGGCGTCAATGCAACGGGTACATGTGCCGCAGCGATCGGGCGGCGAGTTGATCAGACAGCTAACGGAATCGAAAGCAAAATCTCCGCCGAGAAAGAACCATGACCCTTGCTGCTGATTAATCAGACAAGTGTTTTTTCCGATCCATCCCAGCCCGGCGGCGCGGGCATAGGATCCTCTAGTAGCGGTGCGGTGTCGACGCAGATTTTCCAAGCAAACTCGCCATGTCGATCTAATAACTCTCCTGCCTTCCCCATAACCCTACCCTAACCATCCAATGATCCATTTCCAACACACTTGCATCCCACTCACTCACTCCATCCCCTCCCCATATCACGCGCCACTTCCTCCACCTCTCCTCAATCATCTCCAACTCCCCTCATTCAGAATCCCCTTTCCCAAAATGCCACTCCCAATCCACCGTTTACTTCCAAGTTTTAACCACTTAAAGCACAATAGCACTAGTACTAATATCCGAGATTATGCCTCGCGTGCTGTCTAACAGTCTAAGTACTTTTCGGGAACAACTATCGATTGTGGAT
>CAVPCB010000002.1:0-3928 GCA_963702285.1 uncultured Acidobacteriaceae bacterium
CTTCATCGTCGATCCCTGGCTGCTGCTGGCGCTCACCCTCGCGCTCGTGGCGCCCGCCATCCTCGGACTTGCCGACCGCGAAATCGGCGCCCTGAAAAAAGCGCTTCCGCGGCCGAGCCTGGGCCATTGCTGCGCTGGTTTTCATGGTTCTGTGGTGGGGCTTGCGCAACGCCGAGCACGACCACGCCCTCGCCCTCATCCGCGCCGGCAACTATACCCGCGAGCCGCTCGTTCGCGTCGCCGCCGAGCCCCACGTCACGAATCCCTTCCGCTGGCACATCCTCATGGAAACCGGGGACTACTTCCAGACCGCCGACGTCTACACCCTCGGAGACGTAGTCACCACCGACAACTACAGCGATGTGATCTACAAGCCGCCCGTCACGCCGGCCGTTGCTGCCGCGAAGCAGTCGTATCTCGGCCGCGTCTATCTGGACTGGTCGAAATGGCCCGTCGTTCAGGATGAGGGCGCGACCCAGGCGCCGGGTGCCGACCCTCCGCAGCCCGGCTGGCATGCCGTCGAGTTCGAGGACCTGCGCTTCGGCTATGGGCCGCTCGCCACAGGCCGTTCCGCGCCGCTCATTGGATGGGTTGTCGTCGGCCCTGGCGGCGAGATCGAGGGAATGTATATGTCCGGGCACGAGCAGAAGTAACAGTACTGTTGATCCGATGAACGGACCCTTTGATAAAGTTGCAACTCCGCCTTGACCAAAGGTTTCCCCGTCCGCAGAATGGAAAAAGGCTTTGACTTTGGACCAATGAGGGAATGATGGCCGCATATCTGTTGCTGGTGCTGGCAGTTTTGAGCCGCGTGGTGCCGTTTCCGGGAATGAACTTCACTGCGGTCGGCGCCGGTCTGCTCTACTTTGGTGCGCGGCGTCCGCTGCGCGAGGTGGCTCTTCCGCTTCTCGCCCTCATGGGACGGATTTCTACCTGACGATCTTTGCGTACCATTACCCCTGGCACACCAGCGCCTATCTCGTTACCTGGGCATGGTACGCCGGTGTCATCGTGCTCGGCCGCATTCTTCTGCGCAAACAGATCACGGTGTCGCGCGTCCTCAGCGCTCCGGTGCTGGCTTCCACATCGTTCTTCCTCATCAGCAACTACGTCGTGTGGATGAGCGGTGTGATGTATCCCCACACCCTGGTCGGACTGGGCACCTGCTACGCCGCCGCGCTGCCGTTCTATCGTAACGACCTGCTGGCAACCACCCTCATCACCGCCGTCGCGTTTGGAGCGCCGGTCGTGCTGGCGAAGCTGTCGGAGCATCGCGCACACAAACTCGCTGCGTAGAACGCACCGCAGAGAAAATGAAGAAGAGGCGGCCACCTTCGGGTGGCCGTTGACGTTTTGGGGTGTTTACTGTCTCTTCCCTCGCTCGTAGCGAGAGCGCATATGGTCCTCGACGGCGATAGAAAAGCGAAATCCGCTCTGACGCAGATGCATGATTGCCGATTCAAAATCCAGACGTCCCCGAAGAGCAGCTTCCAGTACAACGAAAAGCGTTCCGTTGACGATCAGATTGCGACGTTTAGCTTCGGACCGGCCCGCTGCATCGTCGATGAGGATGGCATCGGCGCTTCTTTCCAGCGCCAGGCTGATGGCTTCGCATTCGCCAGGTCCAGGGTCTCCCGAGAGAGTCGAGTCGATGAACTCTACGGAAGTCACTTCCAGCCATGAGGGTGGGTTGCTGATCCAGGCTCGGACCTCACCCGGTGTATTCGGATGTTGAAGTTCGCGAAGCACCGCGGGCGGAATGAGGACCCGACCATAAAGCTCAGGAAGGATGTCGGGACATCCCAAAAGAACGAGGTAATTGAGCGGACTGGTATCGGCGACGACAACAAGCGGACGAGCCATGTCCTCCAACTTAGTGCGGATTTCGAATCGCCCGGAGCGCTGCCGGCGATGCGAAGATCGCCAGGCTACCCTGCTTTGCGCCTTTGCAGGCTGTCAAAAGCGGCGATGTCGCTCTCCAGATCTTCTGTGGTGTAGTCGTAGATCTCGTACTTCTGCAGGAAAGGGTTCACGTCCATCCGAGTCGCGAATCCGAGAATCCGCCGAACCTGCTCCATCGTAAGCCGGCGATCGCGATAGGCCGCTGCCACGGCGTCTTCGAGCAGCAGGCGCCCGGGATCGAACCCGCGGGAACAAGACTCCCCGCAAACTCATCCGGGATTTCCACAATCACCTGCATGGGCTGAGGTTAACACCCGGGGACGCCCAAAGCCACCCTGGAACCCGCGTGTTGCCTCGTGCCGCGATTATTTGACGCCACTCCAAAACATTACCTTCGATACCCGCACCCCGCCGGTGTCGTGATTTAAATCACACCCGCCGCGCTCCGCCGGATCAACACTGGGCTGGATCGGAAACACAGTCGTTTCCCTCCCCCGCTTGGTTGCCCTGTTCACGCCGCTGAGCAAAGCGTCGACTCCCAGGCATGCACGGACCAACAGGCGCGGGCCCGTCTGCCAGGAGCAGGCTCATGCAACCCTGTTGCTCGCTGCGTTCGCTGCAGTCCGTCATCGATCGGCCCTCTTTTCGCCGCTCTGCGAATCTCCGCCGCCATTCTCACCGTCTTCCTTCTTGCTTCCGCCATCGGAGTGGAGGGCCAGCGCATCGGTTCTGCGTTCGATCGCCCCAGCCCGCCCAACCTTCTGCCGCAAGTCGGCCAGACCACCTCGCCGCTCATTGAGCAGGAGCTCCGCCTCGCTGCCGACTCCCTCCTCGGCCGCGGCGTTCCCAAAGACCCCGTTCAGGCGGCTTACTGGTATCGCAAAGCCGCCGACCAGGGCGATCCCGGAGCGCAAAACCAGCTCGGCTACTTCTACACCTGGGGCATCGGCGTCGAGCGTAGCAACGCGGAGGCCTTCCGCTGGTATGCCCGCGCCGCTGGTTCCGGATCGCCGGCCGCCAAACTCAACCTCGCCGTTCTCTATTACAGAGGCATCGGCACCGCGCGTGACGTTCCGCTCGCCATCCAGCTTCTCAACGACCTCGCCGAAAAAGGAGACCCCCGCGCCCAGGCCTATCTCGGCATCCTCCATCTTGCAGGCGCCGGCGTTCCCCGCGACTTTGCCGCCAGCGAGAAATGGCTCAACAAGGCCGCCAGAGCCAAGAATCCCGAGGCCGAGCAGACCATGGGCGTGTTGTTGGCCTTTACTTCCGATCATCCCCACGATCTCGCCAAGGCTGCGAAATTCTTCCGCCACGCGGCGCATCAGGGTTACGTTCCCGCCATGCACGCCCTGGGCATTCTCCTGGAACAGCATCCCGAAATCGCGCCCAATCCCGCCGACGAAGCCGTCCTCATGCTGGAGCGCGCCGCCCAGGCCGGCTCGTGGAAGTCCTCCGCCGCCTCGGTGCAATGGCTCGCGACGGTCACGAGCGCCCACAAAGTTTTGCTGATGCCTTCCGCTGGTTCACCATCGCGAGAAAGCAGGGAGGAGCCGCCGCCGAGCCACTGGCGGCGCAAAATCTCGACCGCTGCCGCCAGTCTCTGACCGAGCAGCAGCAGAATGAGGAACTCGCAGCCGCCGATGCCTGGCTCGCTCAGTATCCACACACCGACCTGTTCCTCTTCAGTGGATCGGGTCTGTCGAGTTTCCCCATCGGCGAAATCTACGCACCCGGCCCGGCGCAGAGTAAGCGCAATCGCCCCGGCGTCCGCTCCTCGTGTGTCTCTTAACGCCGTACCCGCGTCCCCGCGCTCGGCACCCGGTGCTCGACACTCTGCACGCTGCGCCCAGCGCCCTGCACCCTGCGCCCTGTGACCCTGTCCCCTGTGCTCTGTGCCCTGCACCCTGCGCTCTGTGCCCTGTGCCCTGTACCCTGTCCTTCATGGAACCCTGGCTTTGCGGCACGCACACCGACATCCCCGCCGTCCTCCGCGCCGTCGTCCACGCACTGGAGCTATCCCGCG
>CAVPCB010000003.1:0-34751 GCA_963702285.1 uncultured Acidobacteriaceae bacterium
GGCGCTGCTGCGATCGCTGGAGCGCGTGCGCCGACGGGGATACGCCATCGACGACGAAGAAGTGGAGGAGGGCGTACGTTGCATCGGTGCGCCCATCCTGAACGAGATGGGCTATCCAATGGCCGCGGTCAGCGTCTCCGGCCCCACTTCGAGGATCACCCAGCAGAGCGTTCCCGGTATCGCGGAGCATCTGATGCGCTGCTGCCGCGAGATTTCGTCTTCGCTGGGCGTGAAGGAGCGTCGAAGAGCGCACGCGCCCTCGCCGTTTCTGCAGCACTACGGCGTGTAAGCAGCCTGCGACCTGCAGCCGGTAGTGAAATTACGGTTCGTGCACCTTCACGACGACGGCGCCGTAGGTCGTTCCGGGCGCGAGAATCAGCTGATGCGGCGTTCCGGCGCGCACGGTCAGCACATCGCCTGTGCCGATGGTGCGCGAGTCGCCGTTCTCGATCTTTGAGCCGTGCGTCTCGCCGTCGGCGTTGGTCTTGCCGTCGACCACTGTGCCGCCGGTGATCAGCGTGGCGCTGCCCTCCTCGACGATCATCACGTCGTCCCAGTGGGCGTGAACTTCGGCTCCTCCGCTGACAGTGCGGACCGAGAGCTGGATTTTGTAACTGCCGTAGTCTTCAATGGTCGATCCGCTGGAGCCTTTCTCTTTTGCCGCGGCGAATGAGACGGCTCGAATAGCTGCGAGAGATTCTCGCGGCGAAACAACGATGACCGGATCGTGCGGGGTGCTGGAGGATGGCGTCTGCGCCGATGCGGAAAGACACCAACGTCAGCGCGGCAGCGAAGAGGACGATTTTCATCTTTGGTCTCCTGGGGTGAGGCTCGCGGGTGCCAGTATCAACGCAGCGTATCCAGCGGCGCAGGATCCATGTCGGCGTAGTCCTGATTCTCGCCGCCCATGCCCCAGCAGAAACTATAAGCCTCGGTGCCGACGCCGGCGTGAATCGACCAGCCCGGAGAGATAACGATGTCGCGGTCCGACAGGACGAGGTGGCGCGTCTCATCGGGCGGGCCCATCAAGTGGAAGACGCGCGCGCCGTTCCGGAGATTGAAGTACATGTAGATCTCCGAGCGGCGCATGTGGGTGTGCGGCGGCATGGTATTCCAGGCGCTGCCGCTGTGCAGATGAGTCACACCCATGACCAACTGGCAGCTGCGCGCGCCGTCCAGATGGATGTACTTGCAGATGGTGCGGTGGTTAACGGTCTCCGGCGCCCCGATCGTGGTGGGCGTGGCGTCGGCTTTCTTCACCAGCGCGACGGGAAAAGCCGCGTGTGCCGGGATAGCTCAGCAGATAGAAAATAGCAGGGTGATCTTCCGATTTGGACTCGAACCGGATCTCCGGATTGCCCCGGCCGATGTAGAGCAGGTCGAGGTTGTCGAGGCAGGAGGTCTCATGCCCGACATGCACGGCGCCCTCGCCGCCGATGTTCAGCACGCCCAGCTCGCGGCGCTCGGTGAAGTAGCCGGCCCGCAGCTCGGGAAACGTAGGCAGGGTGATGGGTTTGGTGGCCGGCACCACGTGACCCACGACCGCGCGGTCCAGATCGACATAAGCCAGCTGTAGCGAACCATGGGTGCAAAGGCCGTCGAGAAGGAAGGTGGATCGCAACTCTTCGGTGGTCATGCGAGGGTAGCGGACCGGATCGGCCATCAAAACTGTCTTCATTCGTTCACTCCGTTGCGGGCAAAGTTTGCAAGGCCCGCTCATCACATCGGGCAGACTCTCTTATCTATCAGAACGCCGCGGGGGCTGTCTGCGTTTGCGATTCCTGAGGTCCCGCATTACGGGATACCTGACCATTATCGCGAATTATTCAGTACCGGCAGCGGATTCGCCGACGCGTCCGCAGGGTGGAAGTGCGCGTGGATCTCTTCGGCAGTCTTCGGTGGAACGACCGCCGCCAGCGATTCCAGATCGGCCGCGGCGATGCTGCGCAGGCTGCCAAAGTGCTCCAGCAGGCGCTGCCGCGTGCGCGCGCCGACGCCGGGAATAGTGAGCAGCTCGGAATCGCGGTCGCGCATCTCGCGCCGCTTGCGGTGGTAGGCGATGGCAAAGCGGTGAGACTCGTCGCGGACCCGCTGCACCAGATGCAGAACCGGCGAACGCCGATCGAGCACCACCGGCTCGTCTTCCTGGCCGTACAGATAGATGATCTCCTCGCGTTTGGCGATGGAGGCCAATGGCTGCGTAGTAATGCCAAGCGATTCCAGCGCTTCGGCGGCGGCGTGAAGCTGCCCCAGGCCGCCGTCGATCAGGATCAGAGACGGCATCTTCTGTTTCTCTTCGACCATGCGCTTGTAGCGCCGGGCGATCACCTCGCGCATCGAGGCAAAGTCGTCGACACCCTCGACGGTTTTAATTTTGAATTTGCGGTAGGCGCTCTTCTTCATCTCGCCGTCTTCCCATAACACCATCGATGCGACGGTTTCAGCCCCCTGAATGTGGGAGATGTCGAAGCACTCGATCGTGTGAGGAAGATCCTCCAGCATGAGGGCGTCCTGCAGAGCTTCCTGAATCGCCTTGCGGCTCGGCGCAAGAACGCGGAAACGCTGGTCGTAGCTCTGCTTGGCGTTTTGGCCTGCCAGATCGACCAGCGAGCGCTTCTCTCCCCGTTGCGGCACGGCGATTTCGACGCGGTGTTTGGTTTGTTCCGCGAGCAGGCCGGCCAGCGTCGCGCGATCGCCGAAGTCGACGGGGAGATAGATGCTCCTGGGGACGTAGTGCTGGTCGATGTAGAGCTGCTTGAGCAGGGCAGAGAAGAAGGCGCCAGGCTCAAAGGGGGTGATCGGCTGCTCGACAGACTCGGCGGCCGATTCCGGCAGATCGACCACGAAGTCAGGCAGGTCCTCCCAGAAAAATTCGCGCCGGTCGACGATCTTGCCGCTGCGCAGGTGGAACAGATTGACGGCGATCATGCCGTTCTCGCAGTGGAAGCCGAAGACGTCGGCATCGTCGTCCTCGGCGGACGCGATGCGCTGTTTTTCCGAGAGCTGGTCGATGGTCACCAGCAGATCGCGGTACTTTGCGGCAAGCTCATACTGTTCGGCGGCGGCCGCCCCGGCCATGCGCTCCCGCAGCGACTTGTTCAGGTCCGCGGTGCGGCCTTCCAGAAACATCTGCGCGTCGCGGACCGCTTCAGCGTAGACTTCCGGCGTGGTCAGGTCCTGGACGCAGGGACCGAGACAGCGGCCGATGTAATACTGCAAACACGGACGCGAGTGGTAACGCCGCAGATCGATCTTGCAGCTGGGCAAAAGAAAGCTGCGGTGGATGAGGTCCACGACCCGGTAGGCCAGGTTGCCGGGGAAATAGGGGCCGTAGTAGACGCTGCCGTCGCGCCGCAGACGCCGTGTGACGAATACCTTCGGCCAGCGATCCCCAAGGGTGAGCTTGACGTAGGGGTAGGTCTTGTCATCGCGCAGCAGGATATTGAAGCGCGGCTTGCGCTGCTTGATCAGGTTGTTTTCAAGCGCGAGCGCCTCATGCTCGTTGTCCACCAGGATGTAGTCGACGTCGACCGCGTCGCGCATCAGCGAGCCGGTCTTGGCGTTCGCCTGGGCGGCTTCCAGCAGGTACGAGCGGACCCGGGAGCGCAGATTCCGGGCTTTGCCGACGTAGATCACTTCGCCGTCGGCATTCTTATAGAGGTACACGCCGGGCCGGGTGGGTAAGGTGCGAATCTTCTCGTGCAAATCCATGGCGGCCCTACTTCCAGTTTAAAGGCTCCCCTGGCAAGGAGGTTTTGGGGGCGGCGGGGTTGGGATTCTGCGTAAAAAATACGCGAATGGGTCAGACTCAGGAGCGGAAAAAGACGCCGAAATGTTCGGCTAAGTCACATAAGAACATAGAGTTACGAAGAATGTGCCGAATTGGGCCTGTGCGTGCTGATTTCTTGGCAGAAAAAAGGAAGCATCCGCCAGCACGGCGGCGCTTTCTCAGTAGTTGAAAGAAGAAACGACAATAGAAATGGAGTGTCACCCATGACGCGGATTTCCAGAACAGGTTTCGCGACCGCCTCAGCTGTTGCGGCGCTGTCTTTGGTTTTCACAACCGGATGCACGACCAAAAATTACGTGCGCAGCCAGACCCAGCCGGTGGTCCAGAAGACCAATGAACTCGACGATGCCACGGCCGCCAACAATCGGGCGATCCACGATGTGGATTCGCGCGCCCAGGCCGGCATCCAGCAGGCCCAGAATTCGGCCAACCAGGCCCAGCAGAGTGCGCAGAACGCTTCGCAGGCTGCCAATACCGCTCAGTCTTCGGCTCAGGATGCGGTCAACCGCGCCGACTCCCTGTCGGGCGTGATTGCCAACCTCGACAACTACAAGCAGGCCGGCGACGTTTCGGTGACGTTCGGCTTCAATAAATCCAACCTGACCAAGTCGGCCAAGGATCAGCTGGACCAGTTCGGCGGACAACTGGCCAGCACGAAAAACTACATCCTCGAAGTCACGGGCGGAACGGACTCGGTCGGCTCAAAGGAGTACAACTACTCACTGAGCGATCGCCGCGCCATGGCCGTGGTGCAGTATCTGGCGTCGAAGTACAACGTGCCGGCGCACAAGTTCTATCTCGTCGGCCTGGGCAAGGACGTCGAGGTGGACACCAACAAGACGTCTGCTGGCCGCGCGAAGAACCGTCACGTCGAGGTTCAGTTGCTGAGCAACGCGGCGGACAGCGGCGCGCCCACCCAGGGCAACGCGAATCCCGGCGGCGGGGCGCCCTCGGGCCGGTAATTTCTTCAGAGAAAGAACTCCGCGGGCGCGTGGCGAAGGCTGCGCGCCCTTTCCGTGTCTGCCAGGACCTGGTTACCTGGTCTCGAGTTGCCTGACGTGCGATGTGCGAACATCGTTCGCGGTGTAGAGGCGCAGGAACGGCGCACCCTGACAAGCAGCTTCCAGCGCTGCGCGGCCGCCAGCCTCTTCGCGCTCGACCAGGCAAACCGCAGCGATGACCTTCATGCCGGCGTCTCGTGCGGCTTCAATGGCCGTGATGGTGGAAGCTCCAGTGGTGCATACATCATCAACGATCAGAACCGGCGCGTCCTTCTCAAGAAAACCTTCGATGCGTCGGCCCGTGCCATGCGTCTTCTCGGCCTTGCGAACCAGGAAGCCATGGATCAGCGCCGCGCCGGGCTGTTGCTGCGCCTGCCATGCGCTGGCGATAGAGACGGCAGACACAACCGGATCGGCGCCCATGGTGAGCCCGCCAACCGCCGCAGGGTGCAGGTTATGCTCGCGCAGCAGATCGAGGATGGCAAGGCCGGTGAGGCGGCCGCCCTCAGCATGGAGTGTGGTCGTTCGACAATCGATGTAGTAGTCGGACTTTGCGCCCGAGGAAAGCGTGAAGTCTCCGAGGCGGAACGAAGTGCGGGCGAGCAGATCGAGCAGGGAAGTGCGAGGGTTGGCGGTGGTCATCTCGGGTTAGTGTAACGGGACGGTCTTCTGCGATTCGATCAGGTTTCAGACTTGCGCCGCGAAGGGCGAGCAGCCGTGTTCGCTACTTCTTCTTTTCCGGAGCCGCTGGCTTGAGGCCCGCAATCGCGTCGGTCAAGCCGCTCACCGTTGCCGAATCGAGCGAGTAGAGCGATGGCCCGTCGTCGCGCTTCGCGATGGCGCCGTCCTCAGCTTTCTGAATCTGCACTTTCTCAACCCGCTTGCCATTGTCCGACGTGACGGTCAAATCGATGCTCGGGCTGCTGAATCCTGAGGTCACGAATTTCGACGCAGCGAGATCGCGCACAGCGGTCACCAGGCCCTCGGCGCTGTTCGTATCCATCTTTTTGCCGTTGGACATCCAGTCGTTGCCAGTCCGGCTCAGCACGATCGATGTGGTTCCGGAGTGATATTCGATCTTCTCCGGATCGGCATAGCCGAAGTCAAAGAGCTGCTTGTTGCGGAAGTCGTCGAGGCTGCGGTCGAGGTCTGCCGCCAAAGGGCTGGCGCTGCTGGAGTCGATCTTCCAGGCGCCTGGAATCGCGCTCGACTTCGCGTAGTAGTCGTCCTTCTCCTTGCGAACCTCGAGCGTGTCGTTGCCGGAGCTGCCGGTGAGCTTCACCGTCGCCACGGGCGTGGCGTTCGAGAAATCCCTGGCAGCATCGTCAGTAGAAACAGAAGGATCCCACTTCGCGCCGGTGACCTGCGACAGCAAGTCGTCAACCTGATAATTGTCCGTCCGATACGTCTCCGGCTTCTCGATCTGCCAGCCATTCTTGATGCGGGCAAAGGTTACGCTCTGACTTTTGCGGTCGAAATCGATGCTGCTGACCGAGCTCGAGTCAACGGGCAGCAGGCGCTTGTCGCGCAGGTCCCCGAGGCTCTTATTGAGACTGCTCCTCACGTACGATCCCGCAGTGTAGACGCGCGGATTGCCCGCAAGCTGGACATAGACACCACCGCCGGTTGGCGCGTCGTCGCCGAAAAGCAGGCGGTCCGCCTTGTTGTCCTTGCCCGTGACATCGACCTCGAGCGAAGGGTCGCTCAGGCCATATTCGGCCAGGTTAGCGGCGTGATCCTCGACGACGCTGTCGGAGTTCAGTGGTGAGAGGCTGCTCAGCATGGAAGAGACGGTAGTACTGTCGGCGGGGTAGTCTCCCGGGGCGGTAATCTTCCACTGGTTCGCGCCGGAGCGGACGAGCGCAACCGGTGGCGCGCCCTTCTGCTTCACCGTGAAATTCGTAACCGCGGCGGGATCAATTTTCACAATCGCCGGCGTGGCCGTGGAGGAGGCTGTCTCCTTTGGCTTATGGTGTTCGGACCAATACAGAACACCCGCGAGAACGAGGAGAACCGCTGCTGCAACAATGAGACCGCGAAGTTTCATGGCAAATCTTCAGCCGACCTGCTCCGGCCCGGCTATCTCCGCTTCCACCACACAAAGATGCCGCCTGCAATAACGATCAGCGGAAGCACAAACTGGCTGATCAGCCGCACCATGTTGAGCTGCGCGCTGGTCATGGTGATGTGCCGGTCTTCAGGCGCTTTGGGACGGATGGAAATCAGATCCTCGTCCGAAGTGAGCCAGTTGATGGTGTTGGTCGCGAGGTCTCCGTTGCCGTTGAAGCTGATGAAGCTGTTGGAAGCCCAGGCGGAGCTGCCGATCACCACGAAGCGTCCTTCCGAGCCGGATTTTCCCGTGTTGTACGTTCCCGCGACGCCAAGAGTCAGCGGCCCGCGCTTGTTGTTCGGATCCTTGACATTGACTTTTGGCGAGCTGAGGTTTGTCGTCGCGAAGCTGGTGTCCGATGTGTCGAAAAGTTTTTCGACGCTGACCTTATCGGTGCTCTTGAAACTGAGCGAGCGTGACAGCGGGAAGCCGGTGAAGGTGGTCTTCATCTCGGCGACGATGGGCTGTGTGCCGTAGCTGTTCACCAGCGCCACCTGTCCGCCAAAGCCATACAGCTGGCCGATCGGGTTCAGGTCGAGGACCAGGTCTTTGTCGGCGGTCACACCCCAGCTTTCGAGCAGCGAGGTCAGCGCGTCGTTGTCCCCGATCGAAGAAGGCCCGACGTTGAGCGGCGGATCGAGCATGAAAAAGGCGCGGCCGCCGTTCTCGACGTAACTCCTGATCGCGTCGACCTCGGGCTGCTCGTAATTGCGCGTGGGGCCGTCGATGACAATGGCGGTGCAGTCGGCGGGGACCGTAGCCGTTGCAACCAGGATGATCGATTTCGTCTGGTAGCTGTCGCGGTCGAGCAGGCCTTTGAAGCGCGACTCGCCATCGCGGCTCGAGTCGTCGGTTTGATGCTCCCCGCTGCCGGTCACAAAACAGACTGTGCGCGTGTTGCCTTTGATGTCGCGGATGAGCGCGCCGGTCAGCCCTTCTTCCGTCATATCGCTGGCAATCTCAGTGTGCTCGCCCACCTGCACCGTGGCCGTACCCTCATTGCGGATGCCGGCCTGACGCGCCAGCATCGGCTCCTTGACGGGATCGACGTACCTCACGTGGATCTTCGGCGAGATCGCCTTATATTCGTCGAGAATGTCCTTGCCTTCGCTGAAGCGGCTGCCCACGTTGAAGTACGTGATGGTCGCAGGCTCCTTCAGACCGTCGACAATCTTCTTCGTCTCCTGAGAGAGGCTGTAGCGCTTGTTCGCCGTCGCGTCGTACGATTTCGAGTAACGGTTGGCGAGATAATTAGCAACGACCACCACCGCGAGAACGACCAGAACGTAGGTGGTCGCGTACGCCGCGTATTTGGTCTGCCTCGCCTTCACACCCTTCCATGCCATTCCGAGCTAAGACCTCCAGCGAAGAGATTCCATCGAACGTGCGGTGAAAAAGAGCCCAACAAAGATGACGCTGAGGTAGTAGATCGCGTCCTTCGTGGAAAGCACGCCGCGGTCGAAGGCATCGAAGTGAGTGATGACGGACAAATAGGAGAAGACCTGCGCCCACGTCGATGAGTCATAACTGCTGACCCAGGAGAAGACCCAGAGCAGCAGGCACGCGCCGAAGGTCATTGCAGCCGCGATGATCTGATTCTTCGTCAGCGTGGAAATGAACGTCCCGATGGCCAGCAGCGCCGCCCCCTGCAGAAAGACGCCGAGCAGCGTGACCAGCATCGGCTTCCAGTCCGGATTGCCGTAGCGGAAGAGGAAGACGAAGTTGATGCAGGCGAAGACGATGATCCAGCAGTAGAGCAGCGTTGCCGAGAACCATTTGCCGATGATGATCTCCACATCGCGCACCGGCGAGGTGGCCAGCAGTTCGATGGTGCCGTTGCGCTTCTCCTCGGCGAACAGGCGCATGCTGATGAGCGGGATCATGAACAGCCCCAGAAAACTGGAGGTCCCGAGCAGCGGCCGGATAATCTGCTCGTTCACGTTCATGGGCTGCATCTGGCCCATCATCATCATGTCCTGGCTCTGCTTGATGAACTCAGCCAGAAAATTCCAGAAGATCCATCCGAAGATGACGCTGTACATGGCCAGCAGCAGCCATGCGATGGGCGACGCGAAGTAACTCGATAGCTCGCGGCGGCAAATGATCAAGATATTTCTCATGCATTCGTCTCCGGCGCGGGAGTCTCAGCGGGCGGAGCCGGCTCACTCGGACTATCGGTCGATGCAGCCGCGTCGCTGCCGGTCAGCTGCAGGAAGATTTCCTCGAGGCTCATCGCCGAGGGGCGCAGCTCGTTCAGGTCCCATCCGGCTTCGACGATGGCGCGGGCGAGATCGCCGCGAACCAGCTGGCCCTTGTTGCTCTCAATTTCGAAGATTGCACCGCTCGTGAATTCTTCTTTCAGCGCTGTTCCGCTGACGCCCGGAATCCTCTGGAGGCGGTCCCTAACGATCGATGTAGGGAACTCGCCGGAGTGAACGCCGACGCTCACCAGCACCGATTCGGCGCCGCGCGCGCGCGCCTGCAGGTTGTGTACGGAGTCCGTCGCGACCAGCTTGCCCTTGTTAATGATGATGACCGACTCGCACGTCTGCTCCACCTCCGGCAGAATGTGCGTGCTCAGGATGATAGTGTGATCGCCGGCAAGGCTCTTGATCAGATCGCGCGTCTCGTTGATCTGCTTGGGGTCGAGCCCGGCCGTGGGCTCGTCGAGGATGAGCACATCGGGGTTGTGAATGATGGCCTGCGCGAGGCCGACGCGCTGTCGATAGCCCTTCGACAGCTTGCTGAGGAGCTTCGTCTTGACGTCGCCGATGGCGCAGCGATCGAGCACGTAAGCGACGCGGCTTTCAAGCTGCGTCCCGGACAGACCTTTGAGCCGCCCGACGAAGCGCAGATACTCGATTGTCTCCATTTCGAGATAGAGTGGCGGCGATTCCGGCAGGTAGCCGATGCGTCTGCGGACTTCCATGGACTGATCGAAGACATCGAAACCCGCGACTGTGGCTTTCCCCTCCGTGGGCGGGAAGAAGCACGTCAGCATGCGCATGGTGGTGGTTTTGCCCGCGCCGTTAGGGCCCAGAAATCCGACGATGTCGCCTTTGCTGATCGAGAAAGAAATGTGGTCAACGGCGGTGGTGCGGGCGTACTTCTTGGTCAGGTCGGTAACAGTTATCATGTCTGACTGGAAGACTTGGTGGAACTCCCGGGGGTTGCAGAAGTGATGGCGCAACAATCACGCTGCGCAGAACGCGTGTGGGGCACGCCTGCGGCAGCCAACAAAATTCATGCTAAAACATCGGCGCTTCGTTGTGTCAACGCTGAGAACCTACCCCAAAATATCTTTCGATCCCGGAGAAAGCCTTGAGATCAACGCGCTCTGCGGAGCTTTGAGGTGGGTGCTTCCGGCCGAATCACCTGAGCAGCCTTTTCCGCGAGCCACAGTTTCATCAGTGACTGATACGGAACATCCAGTTTTCGGGCATGATTCCGAATCGCGTCCAGTACGTCCTCAGGCAAGCGTAGAGAAATTGTCTTTGTGGATGGACGCAAATTAGGAAAGGACACCAATTTCGCGGAGCTCCAGTCAACGTAGTCCGTGCTGTCGTGAGTCTCCCAAAATTTCCGCTCCTCAGATTCATTCGCGAATTTAGGGATGGACTTTAAGCGCCTCGGCATAGATGTGTTTCTCCTTTCTGCTCATCGGTCGCGCTGATATGGGACGTACCAGCGTATCGCCGCCTCGCAAAGCGAACGTGATCTGCAGCCACCGGTCATCCTCGGTCCGTCCGAGGGCGTGGTACCGGTGTTCCACAAGGCTATGAGCAGGATCCGGCGCGAGAATCAGCGGTTGCCGAAAAAATACCTGCTCGACCTCGCTTTGCGTTACACCGTGCTTCTCGTTTTTTCGGACGTTCCCCTCATCCCAGTCGAAGCCGACAATGCGGGACAAATCCACCAACTAAGTATATGACAGCCATATACAGAGCGCCAGAGCCTCATTCTCCAGTATCGATTTGCGCCCGCTGCAGTTTGTCCGAGTAATCGAAATACACCGACTTCCAGGTCGTATAGAAATCCAGCGCCCCTGTCCCGCCTTCGCGATGACCATTGCCTGTCTGTTTCACGCCGCCAAACGGCAAATGCACTTCAGCCCCGATCGTCGGTGCGTTGACGTAAGTGATGCCGGCTTCGAGATCGCGGACCGCGCGAAAAGCGCGATTCACGTCCCGTGTGTAGATGGCCGTCGAGAGTCCGTACTGAATATTGTTGGCGATGGCGAGCGCGTCGTCGAAGCTCTTACACTCCAGAATGCTGACCACCGGGCCGAAGACTTCTTCCTGCGCGATGCGCATGCCAGGTTTCACTTTGCCGACGACCGTCGGTGCGAAGAAGTGTCCCTTCGCATACGCGCCCTTCGTCAGCGGCTTGCCGCCCGTCAGGATCTTTGCGCCTTCCTTCTTCGCGATCTCGCAATAGCGCATCGACGTTTCAATCTGCGAGCGGTTGACCTGCGGCCCCATCTGGATTTCGGGATCGAGGCCATCGCCGACGCGCAGGTCCTCCGCCCGGTCCACCAGCTCATCGGTAAACTTCCGCAGCACGTCGCGATGCACGATGATGCGGCTCGTTGCTGTGCACCGCTGGCCCGTGGTCCCGAAGGCTCCCCACAGCGCGCCGTCCAGAGCGAGATCGAGATTCGCGTCTTCCAGCACGATCATGGCGTTCTTGCCGCCCATCTCCAGCGAACAGGGCTTGAAGAGTCCGGCAGAGGTTTGCCCCACGATGCGGCCGACTTCCGACGATCCGGTGAAGGAGATGGCCTGGACGCCGGGGTGCTCGACCAGCCGTGTGCCGACCTGCGAGCCGGATCCGGTCACGACGTTGACCACCCCCGCCGGAACGCCGGCATCGACCAGCGCCTGCACCAGGTTAATGGTGGAAAGCGGGGTGTCGTTGGCGGGTTTGATCACGCAGGTGTTGCCGCAAACCAGCGCGGGCAGAAGTTTCCACGACGGGATCGCCATGGGGAAATTCCACGGCGCGATCATGCCGCACACCCCCACCGGCATCCGGACCGACATAGCGAACTTGTTCTGCAGCTCGGAGGGCGTGGTCTGGCCGAAGAGCCGCCGCCCCTCGCCAGCCATATAAAACGCCGTGTCGATCGCTTCCTGGACGTCGCCGCGGGTTTCGGTCAGCACCTTGCCCATCTCCCGGGTCATCTCGCGGGCGTATTGCTCCTTGCGGTCGACGAGGATCTGGCCGGCGCGGTAGAGAATCTCGGCGCGTTTGGGAGCCGGGGTCAGACGCCAGGTTTTCCAGGCGTCGGCGGCGGCAGCGACGGCGGCGTCCACGTCGGCGGCGCCCGAGGCCTGGAACTCGCCGACAATGTCGTCCTGGCGGGCGGGGTTGATGTTCAGGAAATGTCTTGCCGGTGCGAGAGGGGACCCACTTCCCGCCGATCAGATTGTTGTAGACCTTGGCTGCCACGGAATGCGCTCCTCAGAAACAAACACTTCAGGATAGCGGAAACGAGTCGAACTAGTAACGAACTGGGTTCCGGCTCTTGCCACGAAGGAGGCAGGCGAGCGCTGCCGGAACGGGTTAAACACAAAGGTGCCATTGACCCGAATTTTCAATCCTGAGAAAGTGCGAGAAGGATTGCAAGGCCGTACAATAAAGACTAGTTTCTCCGGGACAAAATAACTCCTCGATGTCATCGAATGGATATAAGCCGCGTTCAGGACGATCGCATAGTCTACGGTCGCTCTTCAGTGTCTTCTCCAACGACCTGGCCATAGACCTGGGCACTGCCAACACGCTCGTCTTCGCGGCGAACAAGGGCATTGTCGTCAATGAGCCGTCGATCGTCGCCATCAACAAGAACACCGGTGAAGTCGAGGCTGTCGGCAAGGAAGCCAAGGAAATGCTGGGCCGCACCCCCGGCAACATCGTGGCCATCAAGCCCATGAAGGACGGCGTGATCGCCGACTTCAAAGTCACCGAGAAGATGCTGAACTACTTCATCCAGAAGGCCCACAACCGCAAAATGCTGGTTCATCCCCGCATCGTCATCGGGGTCCCTTCTGAAATTACGCAGGTGGAAAAGCGCGCGGTCGAAGACTCGGCCTATCGCGCCAAAGCCAGCGAAGTTTATCTCGTCGAGCAGGCCATGGTGGCCGCCATCGGCGCCGGGCTGCCTATCACCGAGCCCAGCGGCAATATGGTCGTCGACATCGGCGGCGGCACCACGGATATCGCCGTGATCTCCCTGTCAGGCATCGTCTATTCGCGGTCGGTTCGCATGGCCGGCAATCAGATGGACGAAGCCATCATGAATTACCTGAAGCGGAAATATAACCTGCTCATCGGCGAACGCACGGCCGAGCAGATCAAGATCGAGCTGGGTTCCGCGTTTCCGCTGGATAAGCCGCAGACCATGGAGATTAAGGGCCGCAACCTGATCGAAGGCGTCCCCAAGACCATCACTGTCGACGACGGCGAGATCCGCGAGGCTCTGGGCGAATGCATCGCCACCATTCTGAACGCGATTCGCGTAGCTCTGGAGCGGACGCCGCCCGAGCTCAGCGCCGACATCAGCGATCGCGGCATCGTGCTCACCGGAGGCGGCGCGCTCATCAAGAATCTCGATAAGCGCATTCGCGAAGAGACCGGACTGCCAGTATCGATCGCCGACGATCCGCTGGCCAGCGTGGTGCTGGGCACCGGCAAGATGCTGAGCGATTTCCGCCTGCTGCGGAAGATCAAGATCGACGGGTAGGCGCCGAACCCGAGGCGGCGTGAGCAGGCCCCAGTTTCATGGAATCGTTTTTCAGCCGTTACCGCAACGCTCTGGTGCTGATTGCCGTGCTTCTGGCACAGGTCATCGGCCTGGCGGTGCAGGTGCGCCGGCCCGACCAGGATGCGCCGGACAAGGGCAGCGTGCGGCTTATTCGCTCCTGGGTGGTCAACTCCGTCACGCCCCCCGAGATGTTTTTTCACTGGATCGGGAAAAGCATCCGCGGAACCTGGTCCAACTACGTCGATCTCATCCACATCCGGAAGCAGAACAAGGACCTGAAATCGGAGCTGGACCGCCTCCATCTCGAAGAGGATTCCCTCGCCGAGGATGCGCGCCAGGGGCAGCGGCTGCAGGCCCTGCTCGGTTTCAAGGAGAAGTACATCTATCAAACCGTCGCGGCACAGGTGATCGGCACCTCGGGCACCGAGCAGTCCCACGTGCTGCTCATCGATAAGGGAGCGCAGGACGGCATCAAGCCGGACATGCCGGTGATCACGCCGGATGGCATCGTCGGCAAAACGCGTGACGTTTTCCGCCACACCAGCCAGGTGCTGGAGATTTCCGATGCCACCAGCGGCGCTGGAGTGATCCTCGAGAAGACGCGCATTCGTGGCGTGCTGCGCGGCGACAGCTGGGGACAGCCGGAGATCGTCAATGTTTCGCCTGACGAGCGCATTCAGAATGGCGAATCGGTACTGACCAGCGGTGGCGATGCGATCTATCCACGCGGCCTGTCCGTGGGGACCGTCAGTCGCGTGGTTCCACAGCCGGAAGGAACGCTGGTCAATGTGCTGGTCAAACCGGCAGCGAACCTGGCTCGTCTCGAAGAAGTCCTGGTGATTACGACTACCGGCAACGAGATGCCGACGGAGATGCAGCAGGACGTGAGCGACGCCGAGCAGAAGGCCTCCGACGTGCTCGCCGAGAGGCTGCCCTCACGCAACGATCCGAATCTGCCCGCGGACCAGCAGCAGGACAAACCACCAGCGGGCGCCGACGCCGATGTGCTGCCCCCCGTGCGGCCTCCGCAGCCGGTGCACCCGGATCGCTACAGCCCTTCGGATACGCCGCCGGCGACGGAACTTCAACCGGGACAGAAAATCACGAACGCGGAGAGCGCGGCAGCCAGCTCCCAGCAGAGTAGTCCTCCGCCAACTCCGAAGCCGGAAACGAAGCCCGGTGCTTCGTCCGCAAACAAGCCGGTCACGGCGCAAACGACGCCGCCCGCCTCGGCTGGTGGTTCTTCCACGCCTAAACCGTCCGGCGCTATTCCGAAGCAAAAAGTAAAACCCGCTTCACCCCGGGCCACACCTGCGGCCCAGCCCGCCGCGCAGCCCACCAATCCGACACCCCCGCCAACCGCACCTCAGAACACACCGCCGCAGGGAGGCGCCTGAGCATGGTTCTGATGGCTTCCTCGCGGCACGAAGTGGGGACGAAGTCTTTTCCGCTGCTCGTCTACGTTCTTGTTCCGGTGCTCGCTCTCGGTTTGCAGTCGCTGCTGTCGCTGCACATGACCCGATTCGATCTGATCGATCTTCCCCTGCTGGTCACGATTTACTACGCCATCACGCAGCGGGAGCCGGTGAGCGCGACCCTGGCAGGCGCGGTGATCGGCATTGCCCAGGATGGGCTCACCCACCACGCGCTGGGAATCTTCGGTATATCGAAGGCGGTCATCGGGTACATAGCGGCTTCGCTGGGCGTGCGCGTGGATACGGAAAACCACGGCGCCCGGTTGCTGGTCACCTTCTCGTTGACGCTCGCCCAGACCCTCATCCTCTGGCTGCTCCAGCGGCACATGCTGGGCCAGCCGTTTGCCTGGCACGGAGTCCACGAAGCGATCCGCGCGGCGGTCAATGCGGTGGTCGGGGTGGTCCTGTTTGCCATCCTCGATCTCACCCGCCGAACCGAGTACTAAAAGGGGTGCATGGAGCGGATTTAGCTCCCCAAAAGGGGGTAGAGAAAACGTGAATCTGCATCCCGTTCAAGGTTACAATCGTCCTACACAGTGCGGTCCCCCGCCGGACGGGGAGTGCCGTCGTTCGACCTGCCGGGGTAGGGTCCTGGCGGGCGGTCCGGAACAGGAAATTTCCCATCCATGAAGAATTTCGCGCGTTTCGCACTGCTCCCCTGCATCCCCGCTCTTTGCGTCCTCAGCCTGACAGCACAGACCCGGACAACGCAGCCCGCTGCGCCTGCGGCTAAGCCTGCCGCCGGTCCTGCAAAGAGCCCGGCTGCCTCCCCCGATTCCACGGCAACCACCCCGGATACGGCGAGCGCCTACTACCACTACATGATGGCGCACCAGTACGAGGAGATGGCCACGACCTTCGGGCGCAGCGAGTACGCCACGCACGCGATCGAAGAGTACAAAATGGCGCTTAACGCCGATCCCCAGTCGAAGTACCTCAACAGCCATCTGGCGGAGCTGTACTTCAGGACGGGGCGCATCAAGGAAGCCGTGGTCGCCGCACAGGATCGCATCAAGCAGGATCCCAACGACCTCGAAGCCCATCGCTTGCTCGCCGACGTCTATCTGCGCTCGCTGGGCGATAACCAGCAGCAGGGAGCGTCCGCACAGATGCTCAAGCTGGCCATCGGCGAATTTCAAAAGATCGTTCAGCTGGATCCGAATAATCCCGAGGACCACCTGATGCTGGCGCGGCTGTATGCGGCCGATCACGCATCTGCCCAGGCCGAAGAGCAGCTGGCCGCGGCCCGCAAGATCGATCCCGGCTCGGAAGAGACAGCGTTGATCGCCAGCCAGTTCTATACCGACATGGGTGACTCGAAGCGCGCCGTCGACGTCCTCAAGGCTCTGCCGGACGACGATCAGACCTCGCGTACCGAATCGCAGCTGGGCAAGACCTACGATCAGCAGAAGGACACGAAGGACGCGATCGCCGCCTACAGAAAGGCGCTCGACCTGGAGCCCGACGATCTGGACATCGAGCGGAAGCTGGCAGCGGATCTGCAGGCGGATAATCAGCCCGACCAGGCGCTGCAGGCGTGGAAAGACATTGCTGCCGGCGATCCCAGCGACGCCGAGTCGCAGCTGCAGATTGCCGAAATCTACGAGCGCGACGGCAAATTCGACGATGCTCTGACTGCCGTGAAAAAGGCTCGCGAGCTTGCGCCCGATTCCCTCGATATTGAGTTCCACGAAGGCATGATCAACGACGCCATGGGCCACCTCGACGATGCGGCCAAGGCCTATGAGCATCTGGTCAGCGCCACCGAACACGCCAGCGGCCAGTATTCCGACGACGAAAAAAGCAATTACGCGACCGTCATCGTGCACCTGGCGGAGATCTACCGCGAGCAGGCCCGGCCGGATCTGGCCGCTGCTACTTACGAGAAGATGACCATCCTCGGCGGCGATCTGCAGGCTCAGGCCTTCGATCAGGAAATCGAAACCTGGCGCGAGGCGCACGAATACAACAAGGCCGTCACGGTCGCCAGGATCGCCGTGGAGAAGATGCCGAAGAGCAACGACGCCAGGCTGACTCTCGCGCGGCAGTTGGCCGATACCGGCCACGTGGAGGAAGGTCTGGCCATGGCCAAAGGCCTGCTCCAGACCGATCCAAAAGAGATGGAAGTTTACTTCCAGCTCTCGCAGATTTACATCGACCTGCGGCGCTGGAAAGACGCCTCGGACACGCTCGATGCGGCGCAGAAAGTGGCGGCGAAGAAAGACGATCAGACCATGATCCTCTTCGATCGCGCCATGATGGCGGATCGCGCCAAGCGTTACGACGAGGCCGAAGCCGATTTTCGCAGGGTGCTGGAAGCCGACCCCAACAACGCCCTGACCCTGAACAATTTCGGATTCATGCTCGCCGATCGCGGCGAGAAGCTCGACGAAGCGCTGGCCATGATCCGCAAGGCGGTCCAGCTCGAGCCCACCAACTATGCCTACCTCGACTCGCTGGGCTGGACCTATTACCGCATGGGGCAGTACACCCAGGCGGAAGACAATCTGCAGCGGGCCATTGCCCGGGGCGCCAGCGATCCAACCGTGCACGACCACCTCGGCGACGTCTACGAAAAGACCGGGCGCCTGAAGCTGGCCGCTGCGCAGTGGGAGCTGTCTCTCAATGAATTCGCCCACACCGTGGAAGCGGACATGGATGCCGGCGATGTGAGCAAGGTGCAGAAAAAACTCGACAGCGCGCGCATGCGCCTGGCGAAGGAATCCGGTACGCCTACAGCAGGCAAGCCCGAATAGATTCGCTCTCAAACGATAAACTGCTTGCATGGCACCCACGGCTTTGCCTGCGGCATGCGCCGTTCCCGAGCATGGATCGCTGGCGCAGCGCGAATTTCCTGAGCCGAACCACCCTTACCGAACCCCCTTCCAGCGCGACTGCGGCCGCATCATCCACGCCCGCGCCTTTCGCAGGCTGGCCGGAAAAACCCAGGTCTTCACCGAACGCGGCTCCGACCACTTCCGCAGCCGCCTCACCCACACCATGGAAGTCGCGCAGATTGCCCGCACCATGGCGCGGGCGCTGGGCCTGAATGAGGACCTCACCGAAGCCCTGGCCCTGGCGCACGATATCGGCCATCCGCCTTTCGGACACGCCGGCGAGCGCGCCCTCGATGAAGCCTTGCAGCAATACGGTCTGCGCTTCGATCACAACCTGCATGCACTGCGCATCGTGGAGCACTTCGAAAATCGTCACCTCGACTTCCGCGGCCTGAACCTGACCCTCGCGGTGCGCGAAGGAATCGTCAAGCACTCCCGCGATTACTCCGCGCTCGATCACCCGGAGCTGGCGCAGTATTTCCTGGATCAGAGGCCGCCGCTCGAGGCCCAGCTCATCGACCTCGCCGACGAAATCGCCTACCTCACGGCCGATCTCGATGACGGCGTCGAAGCGGAGATCCTCACCCTCGAGCAGATCAGGTCCGGAGTCCATCTCTTTGAACGCCATTTTGCGCCAATTGCACGCGAGCATCCGGCCGCTCCTGAGAAGCTGCTTTTTCAGGAGACACTGAAGCGGATGCTGAATGCACTCGCCGATGATCTGGTGACACAGATCGGACAACAGGTCGCGCAAGCCGGCATCCAGGATCTGAAAAACATTCGCGAGGCTCCTGCGCGACTGGCCACGTTTTCCACAGAAATAGAGCGGCTCCGCAAGCAAGCGAAGGAGTTTCTCTATGAGAACCTGTACCTGTGTCCCGATCTGCGCCGGGCGCACCAACAAGCAACAACGGTGGTTTCGGATTTATTCGGCGTTTGGATGGCCGATCCCGGTCTTCTGCCGCCGGCCTACTTCACCCAGATCGAGGAGCAGGGCGCTCCCCGGGTCATTGCCGATTATATTGCGGGGATGACTGATCACTTTGTCCTGGAAATGCATCGAAGACTCAGGAAGATGGTCCCGAGCCGGTCATAAAACTCAGAGATGTCCTCGGCCCCACATCTGCTGTAAGTGGTCCCGTCGTCTGGCTCCGGAGAACGCCACTTCAGGAAGCGAGGAGAGGGGCATGGCACTGCTCGTTGTCCATCCCTGGGCTCAGTTTTTCGCCGGAATGCTGATCGGGTGCTGGATCGGAGCCGCTGTTGCCTGCGCGGGTGTGCTGTTGCTCATCGGTCGGAAAGTTCGCCAGCTGGAAGGCATCAATTCGACATTGCGCATGAAGCTGAAAGCGCGAAACGCATTGCGGCGCACAGGCACCGCTGGCCCAGGCCCCACGCTGGTCATGCCGCTTCCGGATTCCCTCCGCACGGTGGAATCGCCCATGGCACGCATCAGGCGTGTGAACTGAGGGCGCCGTCTGCGATAAGCTCCAGGAGTGAGACGAAGACTTCTCCTCTCCTGGAGCAGCGGTAAGGACAGCGCCTGGGCGCTCCATCGTTTACGGCAGCGCGGCGACTTTGAGATCGCCGGACTGCTCACCACGCTCAACGCCGCGTTCGATCGCGTGGCCATGCACAGCACGCGCCGCGCTTTGCTCGAGGCGCAGGCAGCTGCGGCAGGCTTGCCGCTGATCACCGTGCCGCTTCCCTGGCCGTGCTCCAACCAACAGTACGAAGCCGCAATGCGCACCGCGTGCGACGCCGCGGTCGCAGAGGGCATCGAGGCCATGGCCTTTGGCGATCTGTTTCTCGAGGACATTCGCCGCTATCGGGAAGAGAAGCTCGCCGGTACCGGCCTCCAGCCTGTATTTCCTGTGTGGGGGCTCGACACGCGCACCCTCGCCGAGGAGATGATTGCCGGCGGCCTGCGCGCGCGCATCGTTTGCGTCGATCCCAAAAAGCTCCCCGCGGAGTTTGCCGGGCGCGATTTCGACGCGGATTTCCTGCGCGATCTGCCCCAGGGCGTCGACCCCTGCGGTGAGAACGGTGAGTTTCACACCGCGGTCTACGCAGGGCCGATGTTCCGCGAGCCCATCGCGATTGAGAGCGGGGAAATCGTCGAGCGCGACGGCTTCGTCTTTGCCGATGTTCGCCTCGCCGAGGCAGTTCCCACCGTGGCATGAGCCGGTTCGGTGAATCGTCTCGGCCCTTTCGGCAATCTTATAGCCTGAAGATCGATGGCTCTGCTTCATGGGTGAGGGACGGCAAACAGACTTCATCGTTGTAGGCGCTGGCATCGCCGGCCTGCGCGCCGCGATTGGCCTGGCCGCCGACGGAGCCAGCGTCCTGGTCGTGACCAAAGAAGCCCTCGGCGAATCGAACACCAATTATGCGCAGGGCGGCATCGCCGTGGCTATGAGTGGCGAAGAAGACGTCGCGCTGCATCTGGATGACACCGTCAACGCCGGCGATGGCCTGGTGAATCGCGAAGCGGCTCGCGTGCTGGTGGAGGAAGGCCCGCAGCGCGTGGAGGAACTGCTGCGCTGGGGTACGGACTTCGACCGCGAAAACGGGAAGCTCATGCTGACCCGCGAAGGCGCGCACAGCTGCAATCGCATCCTGCATGCGCACGGCGACGCAACCGGCGCAGAAATCGGCCGCGCTCTGCTGCGTCACGCTCGCGCGATGCCGAAGATCACTTTGCTCGAATGGACCACGACGACCGACCTGATTACGGAAGACGGCGCCGTCGGGGGCGTGCGCCTTCTGGATCGCGATGGCCTCTCTGTCCAGGCTCACGCTCGCGCGGTGCTGCTCGCCAGCGGCGGCGCCGGGCCAGGTCTACAGCGACACGACCAACCCCGCGGTAGCAACCGGCGATGGCATCGCGATGGCATGGAACGCCGGCGCCGAGATCGCCGACATGGAGTTCTACCAGTTCCACCCGACGGCATTGAGCCTGCCCGGCGTGCAGCGCTTCTTGCTGTCGGAAGCGCTGCGCGGTGAGGGCGCCTACCTCGTCAATTCCAAAGGCGAGCGCTTCATGGAGCGCTACCACCCGCTGCTGGAGCTGGCGCCGCGCGATGTAGTGGCGCGCGCCATCACCCGAGAAGGCATGGGTCCGCCAGGGAAACCTTGCCCGTCTATCTCGACATGCGCCACGTCACCGCCATCGAGCCAACCGCGCGATTCCCTGGCATCTCCGGTTTTCTCGCCGAGCACGGCCTCGATCTGCGCCGCGACCTGATTCCGGTCCGACCCGCAGCCCACTACCTCATGGGTGGCGTCCGAACCGACGTCCACGGCAGAAGCTCACTGTCGCGTCTCTATGCGGCGGGAGAGGTCGCCTGCACCGGAGTCCACGGCGCCAACCGTCTCGCCAGCAACTCACTCCTGGAGGGGCTGGTCTTCGGCGCGCGTGCGGCGGAGGCGATGACCGGAGAAAGCGCACTGGCGAAGTCCGGCTCGGCATACCCGAAACAAGTACCTGTTCACGACGCGAGGAATTTCTCGCGACCGCTGCGCGAGCTGCAACAACTCATGTGGAACCATGCCGGCCTGCTGCGAGACGCGGAGGGACTCAAGGCAATCGTCGCAGAGTTCCCGAGATTATCCAGACCCTGGCGTGGTACTGATCTGACCCGCGCGAGCGTGGAATACAGGAATCTGCACACCGTCAGCCGGATGATTGTGCAAAGCGCGTTGGGACGCGAAGAAAGCCGCGGCGCGCATTATCGCAACGACTTTCCCCACCGCGACGATGAACGATTTGCCCGGCACTCGATGATCGAGAAGGACGGCAACCTCCCGCGCAGTGTCCTGCGCATGGAAGAGGAAGACGCTGTCACTTCCGCAGCAACTTGAAAGCGTGCGTCCACTCGTTCTTCGTAAACCCCAGAATGCACCACAGCATGCACAGCGGCTCAATGGCCCGCGCAGCCTCGACCGCGCCCATATCCGCCGTCTCCCAGCCAAACTGATCCAGAATCCCCGTCACCGCCTTCTTCGCCGCTTCATCGTTGCCGCAGATGAACATCGTTGGCCGGATGCCGCCCGAATATTCAGGATTCACCATCTGCGGCGCGCCCACCGAGTTGAACGCCTTCACGAAGTGCGCATCGGGGAATTCCTTCTGTAATTGCTCCAGCAGCGACTCGTTCGGCCCGGTCGTGAACTGCAGCACGCCATTCACCGGTGGCGCCTCCGCGATCGGATTGCACGCATCGATCACCGTCTTTCCCTTCAGGTTCGCCGCGCCTGCGCCCCGTAGAGCATTCGTGGCGGCCCCGCCCTTCACCGCCAGAACAAGAATCTCGCCGAACGCCGCGGCCTCGGCGGAACTGCCAATACGCGCCTTCGGATTGGCTTTGTTCCACTCAGCCAGCTTCGCGGGCTCGCGCGTGCCGATCATCGCTTCATCCCCGTGTTTCAGAAATCCTGCTGCCAGCGTTTGCCCCACCGTTGCCGAACCAAGAACACCAAACTTCATCGCGACGCCTCCTCGCAGGTGCAGAAACTATAACGCGCTGTCGATGAAATCCGAAACCATCAGGCGCTGGGGTGAGCCGGCGGTGGTGGTTCCGGCACGATTCGACTCACCGCCGCAAAGATCGCAAGGATCGAGACGATGATCGCCAGCGACCACCCGACCGGTACTTCGATCCAGTGCGCTGCCAGCATCTTGAACGCAACAAATCCGAGGATGCAGGCCAGCCCGTAGTGCAGCATGTGGAACCGATCGAGCACCGAGGCCAGCGCAAAATACAGCGAACGCAGCCCCAGCACCGCAAAAATATTCGAGGTGAAGGCGATCCAGGAATTGCGTGTGACCGCCAGCACCGCGGGGATCGAATCCAGTGCGAAGATCAGGTCCGTAGCTTCGATGGCGGCGATGATGAGCAGCAGGGAAGAGAAGGCCAGGCGCGACCCACTCTCGCGGGGCAGGCAGCAGTCGCGGATCCAACGCACCGGGCCATGAGCCGGCGTAACGCCAGGCTTCTCGAAGAGCAGCCGGATCGCAGCGACCGCCAACAGCCCGCCAAACGCATACTGGATCCACGCAAATCGGTTCAGCAGGCTCGTTCCGGCCAGAATCAGCACACCGCGCAGCACAATTGCCCCCAGAACGCCCCACAGCAACACGCGGTGCTGCTGCTCCGCGCCAAGGTGCAGCGCCCGAAAGAGAATCAGGAAGACAAAAAGATTGTCGACGCTGAGCGAACCTTCGATGACGTAGCCGGTCAGGAATTCCAGCGCCGGCTGTTTGCCGCTGGTGTGCCCGATGTACACCGAGAACCCGCAGGCGAGCACCGCGAGAAACGCAGTCCACAGCCACGCGACCCGCACCGAGGCGCGGCCCTTCTTCCCTTGAAGCAGCCGCAGATCCACCAACAGCAGAACCGCGACCAGTGCCAGGAACGGAATCCAGGGAGGGTGCATCGTCTATCGCTGGTTCAGCAGGTGGATGGTTTCGAGCATCGTGTCGCCGGCGATGGTCAGGCTCTTCGCGCTGAGCTTGTCCATGGTGTCCTCGGCGGTGTGGTGATAGGCATTTCCGTAGCCGTAGTCGATATCGATGACATCGGCGCAGGGCACGCCGCGATGGACGAACGGCAAATGGTCGTCGTCCACCGCCGTCGTCGTTGCGAAGAAGTACGACTGCCATCCGTAGGCCGAGGCGGCCTTATACACCAGGTCTTCCAGCCACGGAGTGGAGTTCTGGTCGCGCTGAATGTCCAGATCTTTATCCCCCAGCATATCCGCGAGCAGGAAGGCTTTGATGCGCTTCAGCGTACCGTCCGCCTGCCACTTTTCCGCCAGATGGCGCGTGCCGTAGAGCGCGTCGTTGTCGTTCCACTGGCTCTGGAAGCACTCCTCCCCGTCATCGAAAACCAGCCAGACGCTGTAGCCGTCGTTGGGTTTGCCGCGCAGATCGTTGGCCAGTTCGATCAGCAGGCCGGTCGTCGACCCGCCATCGTTGGCGCCCACAAAGTGGATGTCGCGCAGCCAGTAGTTGGTCTCATAGTGCGAGGCGAGAACGATAATGCCGTCCTTCTTGCCGGGAAACTTCACGATGAAGTTGTGAAACTGCTCGGCCCCGATGGAGGTCTTCGCAGTGAAGCTGTCCTCTTCCATCTGATCGTGGCGGAACTGCTCCTTCAGGAAGGCTTCGGCTTTGGCGTGGCCGGGGCTGTTAACCCAGCGAGGTCCGATCGCGACGAACTCCCGCGTGTAGGCCAGGGCTTTTGCGCCGTCGAACTGCGGAAGGTTTTCGGCCAGGGCCGCGCCGGCGCCGGCGATCAGAACAACAGCAAGCAGGGCGAATCGTCTCACGCGGACGCCTTTGCGGCGCGCCGCTTGCGCGTGGCGGGATGCACCATCCAGGAGACGCCAATGCCGAGCAGATACAGAACCAGCATGGGACTGGCGAAGATGCACATGGTCAGAATGTCCGAGGTCGGCGTGATGATCGCCGCGATGATGAAGATCAGCAGAACCGCGTAGCGAAAATTCTTCCACAGGAACTTCGGGCTGACGATCCCGAACAGCGAGAGGAACATGATCAGGATAGGCAGCTCGAAGGTGATGCCGAGCCCCAGAATCACAGTCAGGAACAGGCTCGTATATTCATTGATCTCGATCAGCGCGCGGAAGTCCTTATTGAATCCCAGCAGAAAGTCGAGCGACATCGGATAGACCCAGCGGTATCCGAAATACGCGCCCGCCAGAAACAGCCCAATCGTCGCCGACATGAAAGGAACGACGTAGCGCTTCTCGTTCTGGTACAGCCCCGGCGAGATGAACAGCCACAGTTCGTAGAGCACGAAGGGGCAGGCCAGAATGCAGCCCGCCATAAAGCTGATCTCCAGGTACATATTAAAGGGGTCGATGGGGTTGTGATAGACAAGCTGCGTGGGCAGGTGGTGCTGCGCCAGCGCAAAGATGATCGGCTTCTCCATGAAGGAGTAAATCTTCTCGTGGAAGAACCAGGCGATAAAGAATCCCCCAATGAGATAAAGTGCGGTGTGGATGATCCGCCGGCGCAGCTCGGCGAGATGCTCCAGCAGGCTCATGCCGGGGAGTTCCGCGCGCTCTGTGACGGCCGCGCGCGCGCGGTCGACGAGGTCAACCATGGTGGAGGGACTCGCTGGGAACGCTGGATTCCACCGGCTCCGCATCCGTGACCGGGGGGTGCGCGCCATTGCCGGGCGTGGTCAGATCGGGCGTGGTCAGATCCAAATGCGCGGGCGCTTCGAGCGCCGTCTCCGTAACAGATCCGGCGTCTTCTGTGGGAGCCGTGGGCTCGACCACCACTTCGGCTGCCGAAGGTCCGACACTCACCTCAGTTTCCGTCCCAGGCGTCGCGTAAGGCGCATCGGTACTCACCGGCGTCCCGGTCGAGGGGGGCAAAATCGTTGGAGTTGTCGAGCCAGCCGGCGTTTCTGTTGCAACCGGGAGGTCGCCCGTCTTTTGGGTCTGCATCTCGGCCACCTTCTTCCGCCGCTCGTCCTCCTCCATGTTGCGCAACTCTTCCTGAATCTGAAACTTGAATTCGTTGCTGGCGCGCCGGAACTCGGCCAGCAGCTTCCCGATAGTGCGCCCGATTTCGGGCAGCTTCTTGGGGCCGAACAACACCAGCGCCAGCAGGAAGATGAAGATGGAGTCGCCGAAGTGCATGAATACCTCATGATACCCGTCGCCATTCGCCGCTCACAACAATGAGCAGCCAACCCATGCCAGCAGGCTCCGCCCCCTTGACGCGGCCCGCTGTTGTTGCGTCAGGCTGACTCAGGCCATCGCTGCCGCCGAGAGCGCCGGCTTTGAGGTCCGCGGGCTGGAAGCGTGCCGCACCGTGTTACTGCAGTTCGTGCCCGAGACAACGCATCGCATCTGCCTGCTCTATATGGCGGGATGCGCCGCCACATTCGGGCGCGCCGCTATCGGCGTCTATCAGATGCTCCTCAGCCGCCCCGACCGCGGCCGGAGCCACTCGCCCCTCACGCGGAGAGACTGGTACGACGGCGATTTCTCTGACCCATGCGGTAAACTAATACCAACGACAAGCCCCGCGGATCGTCGCTTCCTGCGACCAGATGCCGCATGGCGCGTCTAAAGAAGTAGAGGCTGCAACATCCCCGTTGGCTGGGCGAGAAGCGTGCGCAGCGAGCCGACTGCAGTCAGAGTTCTGCGTTAGGACTGGCTTTCAACATCCCCGTCCCAATTGGTGCAGCCCGCAAGGGCAACGCCCGAAACGGACTGAAGGCGGCTTTTGTGAGTGTTCTGGAAGAAGTTGTTGCACCCGCATCTGCGGATCGAGAGACCTGCTCTCTCGATAACTACCTCGTCCTGCCCGACCACACCAACGACGAGCGCATTGCGGCCGCGCGGCGCGTGCTCGGCACATCGACTATCCTCCTCGGACATCACTATCAGCGCGACGAAGTGATCCGCTTCTCCGATTTCACCGGCGATTCCTACAAGCTCTCCAAAGTCGCCTCCGAAACCAGCGCGCAGTACATCGTCTTCTGCGGCGTGCATTTCATGGCGGAAAGCGCCGACGTGCTCGCGCACCAGGGCCAGCAGGTGATCCTGCCCGACCTCAACGCCGGCTGCTCCATGGCCGACATGGCGGAGATCGGCCAGGTCGAGGAGTGCTGGGAGACCCTGCACAAATTCGGCGCGCGCGAAGGCGAAATTGTGCCGCTCACCTACATGAATTCCTCCGCAGCCATCAAAGCCTTCTGCGGCGAACGCGGCGGCCTGGTGTGTACCTCATCGAATGCGCGCAAAGCCTTCGAGTGGGCCTTTGCCCGCGGCGAGAAAATTCTCTTCCTCCCCGACCAGCATCTCGGCCGCAACACCGGCCACGCCATGGGCATTCCGCTGAACGAAATGGCGGTCTACGACCCGTGGCAGATCGGCGGCGGCCTCACCCCGGAGCGCCTGCGTGCCGCCCGCGTGATCCTCTGGAAGGGCCACTGCTCCGTCCACCAGCGTTTCCTGCCCGAGCACGTCGACAAGGTGCGCGCGAAGTATCCCGGCATCCAGGTCATCGTGCATCCGGAGTGCCGCCTCGAGGTCTGCGAGAAGGCCGATGCCCTGGGATCGACCGAGCGCCTGATCAAAATTGTCCAGAACGCCCCGGAAGGGACCAGTTTCGCCATCGGCACCGAGATTCATCTGGTGAACCGGCTGGCGAAGCAATTTGCGCCCCTCGGCAAAAAAATCGTCACCCTCGACGACACCGGCTGCCTGTGTACAACCATGTATCGCATCAGCCCCGGGCATCTCGCCTGGGCCCTGGAAAATCTTGTTGAGGGCCGCGTCGTGAACCGTATCCAGGTCCGCGACGATGTGAAATACTGGGCCCGCGTGGCGCTGGACCGCATGCTTGAGGTCCGCGCCTGAACGCCGCCCGAAGCCGGCAGTCTGCATGAAGACTTTCACACTGGACGAAGCGCAGTCGGTGCTCCCGGTGGTGGAGTCGCTGCTCAACTCGAGCCCTCGAAGCCAAACAGGCAGCCGGCGATCTGCAGGAAGAAATTGGCAATCTGGCAAGGCGCGTCTTTGTCAGCGGCGGTATGTTTCTCGACATCACCGCGGCGCACAAGCGCAAGATTGCGCTCGAAGCTCTGGTGCAGCGCGCGAAGGACGCAATCGAGGAGATCGACGCCATCGGCGTGCAGGTGAAAGACCTCGACATCGGCCTGCTCGATTTCCCCTGCCTGCTCGAAGGTGAGACGGTTCTCCTGTGCTGGAAGCGAGGCGAGCCGCGCATCGAATTCTGGCACCGCATCGAAGACGGCTTCGCCGGCCGCCAGCCCATCGACGCCCGCTTTGGCCCAATCTCGCCGGAAAAACTGAACTAGAACGCCCCGATGCTCCCAGCTCCAGGCTCCCGGCTCCCAGCTCGCCCATGACATCTGTCACCCCCCTTTCCTGACAAACCCCACTGGGTCCGGCGGCCCATCTGCGCGATTCTGTCCTTGCCGCCGGACTTCCAGTGCGGCAGGAGACCAGCGATGTCAGCAACTGCAGTCATGAATCCCACCGCCGCCTGGCCCACGCCGCTTTCCCAGACCCGCACCGTGGCGAAACTCCACTCTGTCACGAAGCGCTACGGACAAATCACCGCCCTCGACAATTTCTCCATGGAGCTGCGCGCCGGCGAGGTTGTCGCCCTGCTCGGCCCCAACGGGGCAGGGAAGACCACCGCCGTCCGCCTGCTGCTCGGCCTCCTCTCGCCCGACTCCGGCACCGCCCGCGTGCTCGGCCGCGATCCCCGCGACGCCGACGCCCGCACCCGCATCGGCGCCATGCTGCAGATCACCCGCGTGCCGGAGATGCTGCGCGTCCGCGAGCACATCGACCTCTTCCGCAGCTACTATCCCAATCCGCTGCCCGCGGCCGAAGTGATGCGCATCGCGAAGATCGACAGCATCGCCAACCAGATGTTCGGCAAGCTCTCCGGCGGCCAAAAGCAGCGCGTCCTCTTCGCGCTGGCGCTTTGCGGCAATCCTGACCTGATCTTCCTCGACGAGCCCACCGTCGGCATGGACATCGAATCCCGCCGCGCGCTCTGGGATGAGATTCGCGCCCTCTCGGCTGCCGGCAAAACCGTGCTGCTGACCACGCATTATCTCGAAGAAGCCGACATGCTCGCCCATCGCATCGTGGTCATCAACAAAGGCCGCGTCGTTTGCGAAGGCACGCCCTCCGAGATCAAGCACCGCGTTTCCGGCCGTCGCATCCGCTGCATCACGCAGCTCGACCCGGAATTCCTGGCGAGTCTGCCGTCGGTCGCCGACGTCCAGCAGGATCGCGAAGCGGTCGTCATCCTGGCCGAGCATCCCGAAGCCGTCGTCCGCGAAATGCTGTTGCGCGATGAGACCCTGCACGGCCTCGAAGTCTCCGCCGCTGCGCTGGAAGACGCCTTCCTCGCCCTCACCAGCGATTCCAATCAGGCCTGAAACCCCGAACGAGAGGAGAAAGAATCATGGCTACCAATGCAATCGCCGTCACCGCCCCCCGCCCCCTGACCTTCGGCTACTATGTCCGCATCTTCCGCAAAGAGACCCGCTACGAATTTGTGAAGGCTCTCCGCACCCGGGCCTTCTCTCTGTCGGTCATCGGCTTTCCCGTGATGTTCTACCTGCTCTTCGGCACGTCGAACCGCCACAACATGTTCGCGCGCTACCTCATGCCCAGCTACAGCTGCATGGGCGTGGTCTCGGCGTGCCTGTTCGGCATCGGCATGGGCATCGCGCTCGAGCGCGCGCAGGGCTGGCTCGAGCTCAAGCAGGCAAGCCCCATGCCGCGTTTCGCCTACCTGGCCGCCAAGACCATCAGCTGCGCCGCGTTTGCCCTGGTCATCGTCGCAGCTCTGGTCACCATGGGCGTCACCCTCGGCGGCGTCACGCTCACGGTCGGCGAAGCCTTCAAACTTGCCCTGGTCGTCCTCGCCGGATCCATCCCGTTCACCGCCATGGGCCTGCTGGTCGCGCTGCTCGTTCCCCCGAACGCCGGCCCCGGCGTCATCAACCTCATCTATCTGCCCATGTCCTTCGCGTCCGGCTTCTGGATGCCGGTCACCTATCTCCCGCATTGGCTGCGCATCATCGCGCCCGCGCTGCCGACGTATCATCTGGCCCAGATCGCCCTGAACATCTTTGGTTACGCCCAGTCCGGCAGCATGTTGATCCACTGGGAAGCCCTGGCAGGATTTACCCTGTTGATGCTGGGTGCCGCATGGATCATCTTTACGCGTAGCGAGGCGAAGGCTTGAGTCCGTTGACTTTCAAACTGAATCGTGAAGAGCCCCCCTGCAATGGCTCTTCCTTGCCCTCGTTCCTCAGAGGCAGTACCACCGATGAATACGCCACGGTCACCGAGATCGCGGCCGCTACTGAACTTGAGTTTCGTGGAGGCGGCTTTGGAAGACAGCGTGGCCACGGCCGCCTCTATGACTTCATCTGGCTGGTCTACTCCGTTTTCTTTATCTTCGATCCCATCCAGCGCCACAGCGCCCGTGCATGGGTTGAATTCGCCGCCGCCTACATCGTTTTCCTGGCGATTTACTCGGGTCTGGTCTTTGCCCGATCGGTCCGCGCCCAGTACCTGTGCCTGATCGGATTGGCCCTGCTCGGAATTGCCTATTACCCCTTGAACAGCGGCTTCTGCGGCATCTTCATCTATGTCGCAGCTTTCATCCCCTTTATCGCGGACTCCATTCTTGCCAGTGTCGCAACCTTCGTCGGCTGCGCGGCCATCATGGTGGCTCAGGGCCATTACCTCGGCTATTCTCCCTGGTCCTGGGGCGTCTGCGCATTCTTTGCCTTTGCGGTCGGCGCCGGCAATCTGGTCGCCGCCCAGCGCCTGCGCGCCGGCAGGAAACTGAACCTCGCCCACGAGCAGATTCTTCACCTCGCCAAGCTCGCCGAGCGCGAGCGCATCGCGCGCGACCTCCACGACGTGCTGGGGCACACGCTCTCCGTCGTCGTCCTCAAGGCCGAGCTGGCCGGCAAGCTGATGGATCGCGATCCGGCGCGCGCCCGCCACGAGATCGGCGAAGTGGAACACATCGCCCGCAAGGCTCTGAGCGAGGTGCGCGAGGCCATCCGCGGCTATCGCTCCGAGGGTCTGGCCGCCGAAATCGCGCGCGCGAAAAAGACTCTCGATGCGGCAGGCGTAGCGCTGGAATGCGGCGTGAAGCCGCCCCAGCTGGCGCCCGCCGAAGAGACCGTCCTCTCGCTGATTGTGCGCGAAGCGGTGACCAATATCGTGCGCCATGCCCAGGCCAGCCACTGCCGCCTGGAATTTGCGGCCAACGGATTCGGAACGGCTCTCATCGTCGAGGACGACGGGCGGGGCGGTATCAGCGAAGAGGGCAACGGGCTGCGCGGCATGCGCGAGCGCGTCGAGTCCATCGGCGGAAAGCTGCAAATCGACTCCGGCCAGGGCACGCGGCTGCGCATTGAGATTCCGCCGCAGACCGTCGAACCATCATGAAGAAAAATCGGGTAAGTGAGAAGTCGGTCGTGTCGCCGAGGACCAGGCGATGGTCCTCGGCGCTCTGGCAGCGCTGCTCGAAACCCAGCCGGACATCGCGGTCTGCGCGCGAGCCGCCAACGGGCGCGAAGCGCTTTCCGCCGTCGCTAAACACAAGCCGGATGTCCTGGTTACGGACATCGAGATGCCGGAAATGACCGGCCTCACTCTGGCCGCCGAGGTCAAAGAGCGGCATCCCCAGACAAAAGTCATGATCCTCACCACCTTCGCCCGACCCGGCTATCTGCGGCGCGCGCTCGATGCAGGAGCGAAAGGCTATTTGCTCAAGGATCGCCCCTCCGCCGAGCTGGCCGATGCCGTTCGCCGGGTCCATCAGGGGCTGCGCGTCGTCGACCCCGACCTCGCCGTCGAGGCCTGGGACAGCGGCCCCGACCCGCTCACCGAGCGGGAACGGCAGATCCTGTGGCGCGCCGGAGAAGGGAAGTCCTCGGGCGAGATTGCCGAGGAGTTGCACCTCTCCGAAGGCACGGTGCGCAACTACTTGTCGGAAGCCATCAGCAAGCTCGGGGCGTCCAACCGCGTCGAGGCCGCCCGGCTGGCGCGCGCCCGCGGTTGGCTTTAGGTTCTGGCTCGAAAGTAACCTCCCCTATCGACCCGGATGGGCAAGTCATCATCCCTCTTTCGACCAATTCCTTCGTAATTTGCCGGGTGTTACAGTCGGGCCATTATTCGCGGTACTGCGGTCTACGGAAATGCTCGGCCAGCCTCGCCTCTTCCGCACCCGGTCCCGGCACCGTGGGGAACTGTGGTCACTGGCTGGCACAGATCGAGCCGTAGGCACCAGAGCAGCTACCGTTCTGGTGGTCGAAGACGATCGCGCCGTACGCCTCCTCTTCACCAGCATTCTCCAGGCCGCCGGCTATGAAGTCATCGCCTGCGAGAACGGCTCCCAGGGCCTTGAAGTGGCCCGCAAACAGATCGACAGGATCGCCGCCGTGGTCACGGACGCCCGCATGCCCGGAGTCCATGGGCCGCGCCTCATTGCCCGCATCCGCGCCCTGCGCCCGGGCATTCCCGCCATCCTCGTCAGCGGCAACGTGGTGGAACACGAGGCCGACCACAGCATCGTCTTTCTCAGCAAGCCTGTTTCCCCGGCCGTTCTTACCGGAGAACTCCGGCGGCTGCTCTCCGCCTGAGTTAGAATCTTCAGTCCGGCTCCGACTTTCTCCTCAGACCAGGGCCGCGCAGGAATCATCGGATGATCATTGGAGTTCCAAAGGAAGTTAAAGACCACGAGAGCCGTGTGGGCATTACGCCTGCCGGCGTTAAAGCTCTCAGCGAAGCCGGCCACAAAGTCCTGGTGGAGACGCACGCCGGCGAGCTTTCCGCGCTGACCGACGACGAATATCAGTTCGCCGGCGCGGAAATCGTCGGCTCCGCTCACAACGTGTGGGGCAACGCCGACCTCATCGTCAAGGTCAAGGAGCCGGTCGAGAAGGAGTACGGCTTCTTTCGCGAGGGCCTGGTGCTCTTCACCTACCTGCACCTGGCGCCCATTCCGGAGCTGACCGAGAAGCTGCTGCAGAAGAAGGTCGTCGGCATCGCCTATGAGACGATTCGCGACCGCGCCGGAACCCTGCCCCTGCTGACGCCCATGTCCGAGGTCGCCGGCCGCATGGCGGTCCAGGTCGGCGCTGCCTATCTCGAAAAGGAGAAGGGTGGCCGCGGCGTGCTGCTCGGCGGCGTGCCTGGGGTGCCCCCGGCGAACGTCTGCGTGATCGGCGGCGGAATCGTTGGGACCAACGCGGCGAAGATCGCCCTCGGCATGGGCGCCAAAGTCACCCTCGTCGACGTGAACCTGAACCGGCTGCGCGAGCTGGACGACATCTTCAACGGCAGGCTCTTCACCCTGGCCTCGAATTCCTGGAACGTCTCCCGCGCCGTGCAGGAAGCCGATCTGGTCATCGGCGGCGTCCTGATCCCCGGCGCAGCCGCGCCGAAAATCGTCACCCGCGAGATGGTCGCAAAGATGAAGAAGGGAGCCGTGATCGTCGACGTCGCCATCGATCAGGGTGGATGCGTCGAGACCGCCCACCCCACGACGCACAGCAACCCGGCCTACGAAGTGAACGGCGTGGTCCACTACTGCGTCACCAACATGCCCGCCGCCGTGCCCAACACCTCGACGCTCGCGCTCACCAACGCAACCTTCCCCTACGTGATGCGGCCTGGCAAAGAACGGCGCGAAGAAGGCCATCCTCGACGACGACGGAATCCGCGACGGCGTGAACACCTACGAAGGCACGCTGACCTGCGAGCCCGTCGCAGCCTCGCAAAAGAAACCCTGGCGTCCGGTGAGAGAGTTGCTGGCTTAGATAATCCGGCGCCAACCGGGTGCCCCACATCTGCCCGATTTCGGCGATGCGGGAAGCCGGAATCCTTTCGCGGCACTTGTCGGCGAACCGGATCGCCTCGCCCCGCCCCGCTACTCCGTCACGTGCACCGAGTGCTCCAGCCGGAACGTCACCAGCGTCTCCGCCGGCAGCAGAATCTCGTGGTTGCCGGTCACCGCACTGCCCGCAGTCCCTGCACCGGCACCGGCCAGAGCGCCGATGGCCGCGCCCTTGCCGCCGCCAGCCAGGCCGCCAATGATCGCTCCCAGCGCCCCGCCGCCCGCCGCAAAGCCGACTGTCCGCTTGCCCTTGCCTTTCTCGACCTGCGACATCGTGCTGGTCGCGACCGGATAGCTCCCCCAGCGCGTCTTCACCCGCTCCAGCCGCAGTTCCAGGAGGGCGCCACCCTTGAAGTGCCCCAGGCTTTTCGCGTCGATCACCGTCCCTTGCGCCTCGGCATGGCGCGGAATCACGGTTCGCCCGTCCACAACAACGTCGTCGGCGACCGTGGCGCTGAAGTTGTCGCCCGGCTGGCTGATCTTCGATCCCAGATCCTGATCGAGCCGCACGCGCAGCTGGGTTCCGGCGGGAATCACAATCGTCGGCGGAGGAGCGGGCGTCGAGGCAGGCGGAGGAGCGGGCGTCGAAGGAGGCGGAGCCGCCGCCTGCGCAGCAGGAGCCGCAGGGCTCGCCGCCGCCGCATTCTGATCCGGAGGAGGCGCCGGAGGATTGCTCGCCTGTGCCGGTTGACTGGGATTGGCGGCCGGGGTCGCTGCCGGCGGATTGCTGGTCTTGTTGCATCCGGCGAGCGAAACCAGCCCCGCCAGCGTCAGGAGCGTCCATCCGTGAAGAAATCGATTGGCTTTCATGTCAGAGCACCTTTGCCTGTGGTTTTTTCTTTGCTGTTGGATGCCGGGATGCGGGCTCCCGGATTTGTCCTCGCCCAAAAAGCAGCCGTCCCCCTCCTAACGCCTATAATCAGAGGCAATTTGGAGCGACCTTTGGCAGACCTGAAGCACCGACGAGCCACCCTGATCCTGCTGGGAACCGCCGTCTTCGTCCCGCTCCTCCTCCTCGATCGGCCTCGACGCCTTCAATGTGCGCGCGCTCATGCCGCACACCACCGGCCAGGTCACCTGCTCACCTCGGTCTCGTGCTGGTGTTCCCGCTCTTCGACCGTACTGTGCTGTTACTACGGAATCTTATCAAACTCCTCGCCGAGCAGCGGAGCCGGGCCTCGGCGGCCGCCCGCGGACGCGGATGTTCATCGGCGCGTTCCTGGTTTTGCTGGTCCCCGCACTCTTCATGTTTTTGTTTAGCTTCCTGCTGATGAATCGCTCCATCGACAGGTGGTTTTCGCAGCCCGGGGTCGAT
>CAVPCB010000004.1:0-13502 GCA_963702285.1 uncultured Acidobacteriaceae bacterium
AGGAAAAATCGGCGCCTGCAACACGTGGTTCGCGCGCAGGACGGCAGACTCTACGGCTTCAACACCGATGTCGCGGCCGTCATCCGTCCGCTGGAACGGCGTTTGCCGCTGCGCGGTGCAAAGATCCTCGTGCTCGGCGCGGGCGGCGCTGGCCGTGCCGCCGTATTGGTCTCGTGGAGAAGGGCGCCGAAGTCTTTATCTGGACCCGTACCGCCGAGACCGCGAAGAAGCTCGCGCGTCAGGCGAAGGCGAAGACCATCCGCCGCGAGCTGATCGCCAAATCGAACTTCGATGTCATCATCAACACCACGCCGGTCGGCATGAAGGGCGTCAAACCCGCGTCGATTCTCGAGCCGAAGGAACTGAACACCCGGCTCGTCTTCGATCTGGTCTACAACCCTATCGACACGCCGCTGATCCGCATGGCTCGCGAAAAAGGCCTGCCCGTCATCACCGGCGTCGAAATGTTCGTCCACCAGGGAGCCCGCCAGTTCGAAATCTGGAGCGGCAAACCCGCCCCCGAAGAAGAAATGCTCCGCGTAGTCGTCCACGCCCTCCGCCAGGAAAGCGCAAGGCAGGAACCGTCGAAGGAACGTTGAGATCGACCTCAGCTTCCTTGCTGCCGGCTCTTAAGAAACACCACAACCTCCCATCGCTCCGGTTCCGGCAGTCCGCTCCATGACGGCATCCCATGCCGCAAATCGCCGTTGCGCAGCAGCCAGAACAACTCCCCGTCCGTTGCATTTCCCACGATCGCGCTCTTTAGACTCGGCTTCCCGCGCGCGCCCTCGAGATCGGCGCCATGACATCTCGCGCAGTGATCCGCATACAGCCGCGCCCCCGCCGCAATCGCATCCGCCTGCCCCGCATAAGGATTCACCCGCACCCGCTCCGCTACCGGCACCCTCTTCAGCCAATCCTGATTCACTTCAGCCGCCACCAGCGCCGCGCAGCCAAGCAGCAAGCATGCCACTCCGATGATTCTCCTCATCACTATCGAGCCTCCGCATGATGGAACCGGCTGAAGAACTGCTGAAACTCGTACTGCACGCCCACCCTCCACAGCACCTTCATGCTGTTGTCGTTCAAACCAAAACCCGGCGAAAACTGGATCGTCGGTCCTCGCGGAATGTTCCATCCCACCGCGGAGCCACGTAGTGCGAAGTGTCCTTCAGCCCGAAGCTGTCCGTCGTTCCCAACCCGCCGTACATCTCCGCCCCGGCGGCAAAATTCTCCCGGCAGAACACACACTCCCTCGCGCCGGCTCGCAGCGTCAGCGGCCGGCTCGCCGCTAGCGCATACCCAAACTCAAACCCCTCGCTCGTCTGCAGATTCTTTTCGGTGATGAAGTTCTCCGAGAAGTTCCAACCCTTCGCGTTGCTCGACAGGATCAGCTTCATCTCCATCTCCCGTTCCACATCGTGCGCGCTTGTCATTCTCAGCAGCAGATCCTGACGCCATCGTTGCCCACGACTTCCAGAAAACTCCGATCCGCCGTGTTCGCGTCCTCGTACTCGAAATACAGCACCGGATTGATCCAGTGCTCTTCCATCAGCGGCCGGAAGCGGTTCTCCCAGCGAAAGCCGGTGAAAATCGTGCTGTCATTCGCCGTCGTCTGCCCGCTCAGGTAGACCTCTGTCGTCCACCACGCCTTCGCGCCGTATTCGAACTCGACCGTCGCTCCCCCAAAAGCGTTGTCGTTCTTCGGAGCAGCCTGCGTCCCCTTGAACTCCACCTCCAGATTTCCAGGCTCCTCCATCGCGTGCGAGTAGGTCACGAAATACGGCGGCTCCTGCGCCCCGCATCGCTGCGACGCCGCAAGAAGTCCCAGCCCGATCAGGCCTAATGCCATGGCCACGTCGTCGCAGCTGCGCCTGCTCTTCTCGAGGTCAGCTCTCACGTTTTTCTCCTTGATATACGACCTGATTAGTCCTATTTATAGGCGCACGAATCCCTGTGCCTGTGACAGATGTCACACCTCAGAACTCAATTGTTTTCAGGGGCCCAGCGAGAAGATGAACGAAACGTCATCTTCCGAAGGACCAATATACGACAAGTTCAGTCCTGGTTGTCAACGGGGGATTTGTACGCTTTTGTCGCGAGCCGCCTCCGCGACGTGGCTGCAGTACAGCCGCGCCTTTTTCGCTAACAGATTCTGGCGACAACCCGGCTCTCGCTAACCGCTTCTGCTCGCTCACGTCCGCGTTTCGCTGCGCTATTCCCTAGACCGCTATTCCTGCTTTCTGGATCCACCAGTGCCCCGTACACCGCCGCATGGCTCTTGTACAGCAGCGTGTGATTGTCGTGCCCGCCCATCCGCTGGATCATCCCCACGAACACCACATCGTTCGTCGGATCCACCCAGAACCACGTCCCCGCCGCGCCATCCCAGAAAAACGTCCCCTTGCCATCCGGCAGCCCAGCCGTCGGCGGATCGAACACCACCGCGCAGTTGAAGCCGTACCCAAATCCCGGCCGCATAATGTGCTGCCCAATCCCCCAATGGCCGGTCAGCAAATCCACCGGCAGATGATTCGACGTCATCAGCTTCACCGTCTCCGGCGCAGCACTCGCTTCCATCCAGCTCTCCGCCGTTCGCCAGCATCTGCGCGAAGCGGTAGTAGTCCTCAGCGCTCGACACCAGCCCTCCGCCGCCCGAAGGCATCCCCGGCTCAGCCGTGTAGTCGTTCGGCGGACTGCCCGCCTGCGTCACGGTCAGCGTCTCGTTCTCGTTGGCTCGATAATTCGTCGCGAACCGCGCGCGCTTGTCTGCCGAAACAAAAAACCCCGCGTCCTTCATCCCCAGCGGCTCAAAGATGTGCGTGCGCATAAAATCCGGCAGCGTCTGCCCCGACAGCTTCTCGACGATGTACCCTCGATATCCATCGACGCCGAATACATCCACGCCTTGCCCGGCTGATAATTCAGCGGCAGCTTCGCCATTCTCGATCAAACTCCTGCAGGTTCCCGGCCTGCATCGGCTTCTCCTGCGCATACAGCGCATCCACAGGCCCGTGCCCGTTGCCATACGAAAAACCGGCCGAGTGCGACATCAACTCCGCCATCGTCGGCGCCTGGATCGGGACCGCCAGCACCATCTTCCCGTCCGAATCGAACCCGTCAAACACCTTCAGGTTCGCAAACTCCGGAATGTACTTCGCGATCGGATCCCACGGCAGCCACTTCCCCTGCTCGTACAGGATCATCATCGCCACGCCCGTCACCGGCTTGGTCATCGAGTAGTCGCGAAAGATCGTGTCCTTCGTCATCGCTGCGCCGGTCGCGACATCTTTCACGCCATACGTCCGGTAGTCGACGACCTTGCCATGCCGCGCCAGAATCGTCACCGCTCCGGCAAGCTGCTTCTGGTCGATCTCTCCCTGGATCAGCTTGTGCAGATTCTCCAGCCGCTCCGTCGAGAAACCCCTCGCTCTCCGGACTGACGACCGTCATCATCCCCGTGTCCGCCTTCGCCCCGGCTTTGGCTCGGGCCATCGTCTGCCCTTCGGCCTAGGTCGCACTGGCGATCATCGCTGCCCCCATGCCCGCCGCTATCAGCCATCCAGCCAGCCCACGCACCGCTATTCTGTTGTTCACGCACGCTCCAGGACTGCTACTTTTTCCGCACCTTTATATCAAACCAGTACGCGGGCGAAAGAACGCCGCGGTCCCTGGCGCGCCTGGTCTAGACTGGCTCAGCCATCGCGATGCCGCCTGACCCAGCCCCGCCCCAAGCCCCCGCCCGCCTCGCGGGACGCTGGAACATCGCCGCCCTGCTCGCCCTCGGCGTCCTCGTCAACTACTTCGACCGCGTCAACCTCACCGTCTCCCACAACGCCATCCTCGCCGGCTTCGGCATCTCCGAGTTCACCTTCGGACTCCTCGCCGGCGCCTACAACTGGACCTACGCCCTCTGCCAGCTTCCCTCCGGTTACCTGCTCGACCGCTTCGGTGTCCGCCGCGTCGGCTGCGTCAGCACTTTCCTCTGGAGCATCGCCTCCTTCGCCGCCGCCGTCACGCCCAGCATCGGCGGCTTCTTCGGCGCGCGCCTCCTGCTCGGCGTCGGCGAAGCGCCCACCTTCCCCGCCAACGCAAAGCAATCGGATACTGGTTTCCCCCGAAAGAGCGCAGCTTCGCCACCAGCCTGTTCGATTCTTCGGCAAAATTCTCATCGGCCATCGGCGTCCCGCTCATCGGCTTGCTGCTGCTCCGCATCGGATGGCGCCTCAACTTCGCCGCCACCGGCCTCCTCAGCCTGCTGTTCTTCCTGCTCTTCTTCTGGATTTATCGCGACCCGCACCTCGACCACCGCTCGTTCGCCGAAGAGCACCCCCATCCGCGCCACCATCATCGTGTTCCGCTCCGCCAACTCCTCCGCCAGAAGAAGGTTATCGGGCTCGCCCTCGGCATGGGCTCCTACAACTACACTTTCTATCTGCTCCTCACCTGGCTGCCCGTCTATTTGTCACAGTCCATGCATCTTAATCTGGGAAAATCCTTCCTCTACACCGGCGTCCCCTGGCTATTTGCAACTGTGACTGCTCTATTTGTCGGTGGATGGCTGGTCGACGCGCTTCTCCGCCGCGGCCGCAATCCCAGCACCGTCCGCCGCACCGTTCTCATCGTCGGCCTCATCTGCGGACTCGGCATCGTCGGCGCCACGCACGCCCACACCCTGGCGCAGGCCCTCTTCTGGATCAGCCTGTCGATTGGCGGTCTCGCAGCGAATTCCGTCGTCGGATGGTCGGTCCCCTCGCTCATCGCTCCCGGCGACAGCGTAGGCTCGGTCGGTGGCATCATGAATCTGTCGAATCAGATCTCCGGCATCGCTGCGCCCGCCATCACTGGCTACCTGGTCGGATCGCGCCACTCCTTCACCGCGGCTTTTACTGTCGCCGGCGCCTACCTCGTGATTGGCATTTTCGGATACGCCTTCCTGCTCGGCGAAATTCGCCCCGTCGCCATGGAGAGCGAGCGCATTTCGTAACCGCTGTTGTTACTTTTTGATCGTAGCCCGCATCGCCCCCGTCGAAATCCCGCCATCCACCAGCAGCGTCTGCCCCGTCACATAGCGGCTCGCTTCCGATGCCAGAAACACCACCGCCCCGTCCAGATCGTGCGGCTGCCCCGGCCGTTTCAGCGGAATCCGCTCCACCAGATACTCCACCCACTCCGCATCCTCATACATCACCTTGTTCTGGTCGGTGCGGAACCATCCCGGCGCCAGACAATTCACCGTCACCCCATGCTTGCCCCAGTCATCCGCCAGGCTCATCGTCAGTTGCCGCATCCCGCCACGGCTCGCGCCATACGGAGCCAGCCCCGCATACCCAAACACGCTCGTGACCGAACCAATATTGATGATGCGCCCGTACCCGTGCTCGATCATCCCCGCGCGCGATCGCCTGCGCCACAAAAAAGCTCCCCGCAGATTCGTCTCCAGCACCAGGTTCCAGTCGTCCCACGTCACCTCCAGCGCCGGCTTGCGCACGTTGCATCCCGCGTTGTTCACCAGGATGTGAATCTGTCCCAAACGCCGCCTGTGCCTCCTCCGCCATGCGCCGAATGCTCGCCTCATCCCGCACGTCCAGCTCCAGCGACACCACACGCCGCCCCAGCGCCTTCATCTCCGCTTCAAATTCCGCCAGCGAGGCCCGCGTGCGGCTCGTGATCACCAGGTCCGCCCCCGCCTTCGCCAGCGCCCGCGCCAGATACTGCCCCAGGCCGCGACTCGTACCCGTCACCACCGCGACCTGTCCGCTCAGATCGAATAGCTCATCGCTCATCGTCCCGCCCCAACCACCGCCGCATCCGGCGACAGCACCACCTTCATCAGGTTCGGCTCGCCCGCATGCAGCCGCTCAAACCATCGCGGGCCCTCTTCCAGCGACGCCACCGCCGTGATCAGCGGCTCGATCCGAATCTTCCCGCTGGCTACCAGTTCCATTGCCTCCGGATATTCCCCGCACGACGCCGCGCTGCCCTGCAATCGGATTTGCCGCGACACCACCTTCTGCAGCGGCAGATTCACCTCCGGCGTAATGTTCCCGATCAGCACCACCGTCCCGCCCTTGCGCACCGCATCGATCGACGCCGCCACCGTCTCGTTTCTTCCCACCGCCTCCAGCACCACATCCGCGCCGTGCCCGCCGGTTTGCTTCCGAACTTCCTCCACCAGCTCCGCGCCCTTCATATGAAGCGTCAAGTCCGCGCCCAGCTTCCGCGCCAGCTCCAGCCGCGTCGCGTCGATGTCCGCGATCATCACGCGCGCATACCCCAGCGCCCGCGCCGCCTGCATCGTCAGCAGCCCAATCATCCCCGCGCCCACCACCAGCGGCCTTTCCCTCGAAGTCACCCTCTCGGGTGCCCCACGTCCCTGTCGGATGCGGCGTGCAAGCACGCCATGCACGGCATGCAGCGCCACTGAGATCGCCTCCAGCATCGCCGCCTCTGAAAATCCCATCGCATCCGGCAGCCGGTACACAATTCGCTCCGGCACGGTTACAAATTCGGCGAACGCCCCGTGCCGCCGATAATCCCCGCACGAAACACCAACCACCTCGCGCCGATCGCACAGGTTCATCTCACCACGCCGGCAAAAATCGCACTCCCCGCAGTACACCGTCGAATCGAACGTGACGCGATCCCCGGCGCGAAATCCCTGCACGCCCGCGCCCACCGCAGCCACGGTCCCCGCCGCCTCATGCCCCATCACCAGCGGCGGAATCCGCCTCCCCGACGACCCATCGTAGCCATGCACATCGCTTCCGCAAATGCCGCACGCGGCCACGCGCACCAGCACATCGCCCGGCCCCGGCTCCGGCTGCGGCATGTCCGCAATCTCCAGATGCCCATACTCCCGCAGCAGCAGCGATTTCATCGCGCAACCTCCCGCTCCGCAGCGCGGAACGCACTCCGATTGTAAGCGCGCAGCCCCGTGCGCACTTCCAGCGCGCGCGTGCCTCTCCTGCTTTGATTTCCCTCGACCGATGCTAAGCGGAGCGACTGACTTCCGCAGCGGCGTCACTCCGAGCGCGTCGCGCTTCAGCCCGTCGTCCTCGAGCATCCGCGCCATCTCCGCCGCCGCTACGGGCCGGCTGAGGTAAAACCCCTGGATCTGGTCGCAGCCCCACTCCCGCAGCAGCCGGAACTGCGCCTCCGTCTCCACTCCTTCGGCCACCACCCCAAGGTGCAGGCTTTTCGCCAGCCCGATTATCGCCTTCGTGATCGCAGCGTCATCGGCCTCGGTTGCAGCGTCCCGGATAAACGAGCGGTCCACCTTCAGCTTGTTCACGCGAAACCGCTTCAGATATCCAAGGCTCGAGTAGCCCGTCCCGAAATCGTCGATGGCAAGTCCCACGCCCATTTCTTTCAGCTCCCGCAGACACGGATTCACCGCGCCTCCGGTCGACATCAGCAGGCTCTCCGTCAGCTCCAGCTCCAGATACTCCGGCGCCAAACCCGACTCGGCCAGCACCCGGCGCACCAGCCCGCAAAATTCCTGCTGACGAAATTGCAGCGCCGACACATTCACCGCCACCGGCACCGCCTTCAGACCTTCCTTCTGCCATGCCGCCGCCTGCGCGCACGCCCTGCGCAGCACCCACTCGCCCAGCGGCAGAATCAGCCCACTGCGCTCCGCAGCCGGAATAAATTCTTCCGGCGCCATGCATCCCAGTTGCGGATGCCGCCAGCGCACCAGCGCTTCCGCACCGGCGATTTCTCCGCTGCCCACATCCATCACCGGCTGATACTCCAGAAAAAATTCTTCCCGCGCCAGCGCCGATCGCATCTCGCTTTCGATCGCCAGATGGGCCTCCGCCCGTCGCTCCATCTCTCCGGAAAAGAAGCGCAGGTCGTTGCTGCCGTTTTCCTTCGCCGCATACATCGCCGCGTCCGCCTTCCGAATCAGCGTCTCCCCATCGGCCCCGTCTTCAGGACACAGGCTGATCCCGAGGCTGCAGTTCATGCTCAGCCTGTGGCTGTCAATCGTAAAGCTCCTCGTGATCTCTTCCCGAATCCGTCCCGCCGCCGCTTCCACTTCTTCGCGGCTCACGACCTCCCGCAGCATGATCAGAAACTCATCCCCGCCCACCCGAGCCACCGTGTCTTCTTCGCGCAGGCATTGCCGCAGCCTTGCCGCGATCTCCTGCAGCATCTGGTCTCCCGCCGAGTGGCCCAGCGAGTCATTGACGTTCTTGAATCGGTCCAGATCCAGAAACAGCACCGCCGCCTTCGCGTGCTTCCTTCGCCCTCCTGCCAGCGCATTCTCCAGCCGGTCCATGAACAGCATTCGGTTCGGCAACCGCGTCAGCGCGTCGTGATACGCCAGGAATTTCACCTGCGCCTCCGCCGCCTTCCGGTCCGTGATGTCCTCCGCGGTTCCTTCGAACACCTGCAGCGCGCCCGAGGAATCCATCACCGCGCGCAGGTTCACCATCACCCAGAACCGGCTCCGATCCCTTCGGTACAGCTCCACTTCCGTCCCGCGCACAATCCCGTTTTCAATCGACGCCCGCACGATCTCCGCCATGCGCTCCGGTTCGACAAACAGCTGTCCCGCCGCATCGGATACCTCCGCCAGCAACTGCTCCGGGGAATCGTAACCGTGCATCTTCGCGAAGGCGCGGTTGACATTCAGCGGCCGTCCGTCAGGCGTGTGCTGGAAAATCCCCACCACCGCCTGGTCGAAGATCGCCCGATACTTCTCCTCCGCCACCCGCGCCGCTTCCTGCGCGCGTTGCCGTTCCGTCACATCGTAGGCGGCCACCAGCATCGCCTCGGTCCCGTCGAAATTCAGGTCGTGACACACAATCTCGACCTCGATGGCCGAGCCGTCCTTGCGCCGATGCTTCCACCCCGCTCTTTCCTGCAGTCCACGCCGCCTCTGCGCCACGTCCTCCACCAGCGCGGGCACCGTCTCCTCCGGCCGGATCTCCAGGATCGTCATGCTCAGAAACTCCCGCTCGCTGTACCCGTATTGCCGGACCGCCGCCTTATTCACAGCAAGAAAGCGCAGCGTCTCCCGATCGAAAACCCACATGGGGATCGGATTCCGCTCGAACAGGATCCGGTACAAGCCATCCGATCGGCCGAACCTGCCCCTCCTGAACAGGGGTCCCCCCGCGATCCTCGCCGCTCGTTTCTGCACGTCGCTCTTTCCGTTCCACCGCATGTCTCGGTTCGCGCCGCTCCCGCTTCGATTTTGGCCACGCAGACCCACAGCGCCCGCTGTCGAGCCTGTCCTCTGCGCGGAACTCTCCCTGTGAAACTTATCGGCGGCGTCAGCATCGCGCGCTCCGTCTGTCGCAGCGGCTGCCCATTTTCAGGACACTATTCGGTCGCGGTTGAACAAGGATTCCCCCACCTTGAAGAGCCGTACCCTCAGGAAAGGCGATCAGGGCGCGGGCTTGTCCTGAATAGCGCCATGCTGGATCGCCCACGCCACGAACCCATCCGGCGCGTTTCTGACCCCCGCAATGTCGGCCTTCAGAACTCCGGCCATTTGCTGCCACTCGATTCCGCGCAGGTCGGCCCCATGCAGATCGGCGTTGCTCAGGTCCGCTCCATCGAAGCGCGCGCCGCTGAGGTCGGCCCCGGAGAGGTCCGCATCGCCCAGGTCGGCATGATCGAAAATCACCCGTCCCAGCCGCGCGTCGCGCAGATTCGCCGATTGCAGCTCTGCCCACGTCAGGTCGCTTCCACCCAGGTCGCTGTCGCGCAGATCCGCCGCGCTGAAATTGGCCCGCATCAGCTGCGCATGTGGCAACCGGAGCGTTTGCAGAAAAGCCGACGAGACATCCACGCCGGTCAGCGCGACATGGTCCGCGTTCAGTTCTTCCAGTGCCTCGATGCGGCCGCCGCTCCCGCCCTTGCCCTGAGCCGTGTTGATCACCTGCCACGCCTGATAGTGGCGCTGCTGCACACGGTCGCCCGATTCAGAGAACCAGAAGATGACGCCGATCAGGATCGAAAAGCTGCCCAGATACTCGAGGACTTCAAGGAAGCTCCAGTTGCTCAGCAGGAACGCCACCCACTCCCACAACCAGTCGACAGCAAGCAGCGGAACGAGCCAGCGATGACGCGTCCGCGCTTTGCGCTCTCGCCATGGAGCGGGCCGCTCGCGCCGATGATGCAGGATCACGCGCCGTCCTCGAATTCCCGGCCGATCTCCCAGTGGTGGCCGAAAGGATCGACCACGCGGCCGATGCGCCAGCCATGTTCCTCGGCCACCGGACGAACGACCGTCGCCCCCGCCGCGCAGGCCTGCGCGAACACCGCATCGGGATCCGCTACCGAGAGGATCATCCGCGCCGTCCCTCCGTTGAGAGATTGCGGGCTGAAGTTAAAGTATTCCGGCGACTCGTCGCTGACCCAGAATTCCGAGTCACCGATCGACAGGCGCGAGACCACTCCGCCACCATCGATGCGGAACGTCTCGCTGGCCGAAAAGGCGGATTTGTAAAACTCGACGGCGCGGGCCGCGTCGCGCACCGAAAGCCAGGGAGCAAGCGTGTGCCGGGGCATGGCACGGATCGTACCAAACAAAAGGGAACCGGAGTCAGGCCGCAGACACGCGAGCCGCCACAGGCAGCAGCGCTGCCCCCAGCAAGCCCGAATCGCTCAGCTGCGCAGGCGCGACATGCGTCTTGCCCGGCTCGAAGACGTTCGGATCGCGTGGCATTGACATGCGATACACATAGCTGCCCTCGCGCAGCGTCGAAAACATGCGCGGCGCAAACAACGGCCATGCCGCCGCTGCCCCTCCGCCAATCACGTACAGCGGCAGATCCAGCGCGTTCACCAGATGCGCAAGCGAGAGACCAAGAGCCTGTCCCACCTCGTCGAAAATCTGCCGGGCGCGCTCGTCGCCGCCGTCGGCCAGGCCCGCGATCGCCGATGCGGTCAGCTGCGGCTGGTCCTCCGACACAGGAGTCTCCAGCCCAAGCTCACGCGCCCGCCGTACCATCGCCGTCGCCGACGCATACATTTCCAGGCATCCGCGCGCCCCGCACGGACAGGGAATTCCGTCGGGGAAGATGGGGCCGTGGCCTGACTCGCCCGCCGCGCCTTTCATCCCGCGCCAGATGCGCCCTTCCAGCACGATCCCGCATCCGACACCCGTGCCCAACGTCAGCATCAGCAGGGAATCGACGCCGTACGCGCGCCCCGCGCCCAAAAGAAATTCTCCATAGGCCGCCAGGTTCGCATCGGAGTCCACCTGCACCGGCCGGTCCAGCCGCCGCTCCAGTTCCAGGCGCAGGTTCAGCCCGTCGAATCCCGGGAAGGTTGGGCGGCTGATGGAGCACGCCAAGGGGAAGCTCGATGGGGCCAGGGCTGCCCACGCCGATGCCCAGCAGGTTGCCGGGATGCTTATCGATCAGCTGGCGAATCGCGCCCGCCATGTCATCGAGCACCGCCTGCGGTCCGGCGCTCAGACGCGTCGGCAGATGAATCGTGTCGAGAGCCTCGCCGCGCTGCGTCACCGCGGCAATGCGGAGATTCGTGCCGCCGAGATCGACGCCGATGGACCAGGAATTCATGAAACCACAATCATACGTGAGGGTTGGGGCAGCGAAACGCGCGACGAGAACGAGAGGAACGCCAGGCATGAGAGCCCCCGGAGTTTTTTGCCGGTGCGAGCGAATGGCCCAGCGGTGGCGGCAAATCGCATATGATGGTGCGGGCGATGCCGGACGCATTCTGCTGAGCAGAAACGGAGCGGTCCGCAGCATCCAATGGTTATTCACTCGGTTTGGCCCCTTTTCGAAATTCAGCACAATCAGAAGGAGAGACGTATGCAACGTACGGCGAGCGCCGTCTGGCGCGGAGGTTTGAAGGACGGCAAAGGCACCATCTCCACCCAAAGCGGCGTCCTGAAAGATACGCAATATTCCTTTTCCACGCGATTTGAAAACGGCATCGGCACCAATCCGGAAGAGCTGATTGCAGCTGCCCACGCCGGGTGCTTCACCATGGCGCTGAGCGCGCAGCTGGGCAATGCCAACCTCACGCCCGAGTCGCTGGAAACCACCGCCGATGTCAAGTTCGAAAAGACCGATGACGGATTCACCGTGACCGCCATCCACCTCACCACCCGCGCCAAAGTGCCCGGCGCCAATGCGGCGAGCTTTGAGACCGCCGCCAACAACGCCAAGAACGGCTGCCCCATCTCGCGCCTGTTCAAAGGCAATACGCAGATCACCCTGGACGCCAGCCTCGTGTAGGCCCGGCCAAAACACACCCCAAGCGCTTCGGTTCGCCGGGGCGCTTGCCGTTTTCGTAACAGCAAGGAAGCCACTGTTGAGTTCCAGAAAGCGCGCATGGAACCTGTAACCCATTTCCTCACCGGAGCCTGCCTGGGGCGCTCGGGATTCAATCGCAAAACCGCTTACGCGACCCTGGCCATGACCCTGGCCGCCGAAGCCCCGGACCTCGACGTCTTCTGGGGCTTTCGCGGGCCCGTGGCCGAACTGCAGCACCACCGCGGATGGACGCATTCCTTCGTCGGCACGGCGGTCGTTGCCCTCGCCACCGTGGCCTTTGTCTGGCTCCTTTACCGATTGCGCCGCAAAGACCCCGTCATCCCTCCTCGATGGGGATGGCTCCTCTTCTGCGCGTGGATCGCCGCCATGAGCCACATCCTGCTTGACTACACGGTCAACTACGGCGTGCGCCCGTTCTTTCCGTGGAATGGAACCTGGTATGCGTGGAGCATCGTCTTCATCGTCGATCCCTGGCTGCTGCTGGCGCTCACCCTCGCGCTCGTGGTACCCGCCATCCTCGGACTTGCCGACCGCGAAATCGGCGCCGGAAAAGAGCTTCCGCGGCCGAGCCTGGCCATTGCTGCGCTGGTCTTCATGGTCCTGTGGTGGGGCTTGCGCAATGCCGAGCACGACCACGCCCTCGCCCTCATCCGCGCCGGCAACTATACCCGCGAGCCGCTCGTTCGCGTCGCCGCCGAGCCCCACGTCACGAATCCCTTCCGCTGGCGCATCCTCATGGAAACCCGGGACTTCTTCCAGACCGCCGACGTCTACACCCTCGGAGACGTCGTCACCACCGACGACTACAGCGATGTGATCTACAAGCCGCCCGTCACGCCGGCCGTTGCTGCCGCGAAGCGGTCTATCTCGGCCGCGTCTATCTGGACTGGTCGAAATGGCCCGTCGTTCAGGACGAGGGCGCGACCCAGGCGCCGGGTGCCGACCCTCCGCAGCCCGGCTGGCATGCCGTCGAGTTCGAGGACCTGCGCTTCGGCTATGGGCCGCTCGCCACAGGCCGTTCCGCGCCGCTCATTGGATGGGTTGTCGTCGGCCCTGGCGGCGAGATCGAGGGAATGTATATGTCCGGGCACGAGCAGAAGTAACAGTACTGTTGATCCGATGAACGGACCCTTTGATAAAGTTGCAACTCCGCCTTGACCAAAGGTTTCCCCGTCCGCAGAATGGAAAAAGGCTTTGACTTTGGACCAATGAGGGAATGATGGCCGCATATCTGTT
>CAVPCB010000005.1:0-5058 GCA_963702285.1 uncultured Acidobacteriaceae bacterium
GGTTCTACCAGGGTGCACTACAATGCGACCTTTGAGGCATCCCAGGGCCAACCGGATATACGCTAGGGCGCAGGATACTGACGATCCGAAGCAGCCGAAGAGATATGTAACCATGCTGCACATTTCGTCCGTCATATCGCCACAGACAACCGTCAGAGCCGCGATCATTCAGGACGTTCAAAGAGCGTGACCGAAACTAAGAAAACCAGGAAGCCGGGTCGTCCGAGACTGCAACGGGGCGAGTCTAAGGGGAAGTTTCTCCGCGTTCGTGTCACGCCAAACGAGTTGCGGGCAATTGAGCGAGCGGCAGAACAGTGCGGGAAAAATGTATCCGAGTGGAGCCGTAACACGTTGAATGCCGCAAGTGGAGCATAAAGGCATGGATTCCAAATTAGGACACTACCAAAATCCGGATGCTCAGGCGCTCACTGCGTCGAAGTTTGTGCTGGTGTTGGCGGCGAGCACAGGTAGAGGCAGGCGCGCGAGCTGAAAGATGAGATACGCGGTGAGCAGCGTGGGGAGCAGGAAGTCCATGCAGGGAAGGGAATCCCAGAGATTGGCCGTACCCGCGGTGGTTTCGGCGATGACGCTGACCAGAACCACAGCGAAGTCGGCAACAATCTGAGCGACCGCCACGCGGCGGATGGCGGCGGTGAGCGAACTGGCCGGGGGCGCGAAGAGCAGCGTCAGGCAGGCCGGCAGAAGCAGGACATGGTTGTAGATCATGGCCATTTCGTTGGGGACAAGGCAGACGGTGGCGGCGAGGGCGAGCGCGCAGAGGGGCCCGAACGCGGGCGAGTCGGGAGCGCAGCGGCGATTGCGCCACAGGGTGAAAGCAGCAGCTGCGCCGATGGCGAGACCCAGCGCGAGCCCGGGCCAATAGCCAAAGAGCAGTTGCAGGTCAGGTTTGAGGTGGCGGTAGACGACGTAGTCGGCCATGGCGGCGCGCCAGTTCGCGACCCATCCTGGGACCAGCCATGTGGCGGAAGCGAGCAGGACGGTGAGCGAGACGGAAAGGGAAGCGATGAATGCCCAGCGGCGGCGCAGCAATGCTGAGAGGACGAGCCAGGCGATGAGGGGTCCGACGAGCTGGGGCTTGATGGTGGCGAGGGCGAAGAGAATCCCGGCCCAGGTTTCATGTTCGCGGCGCAGGAGGAAGCAGGCTGCGGCGACCAGGGCCGCGACCACGAGCGTGGGCTGAATCTGATGGACGCCCCACATGACCGGCCAGCTGGCCAGGGTGAGAAGCAGGGTGAGGGCGATGCGGGAGCGCGAGAGGGCGATGCCGGTGACATGCAGCCACAGCGGCACACTGATGGCGCAGAGCAGCGGCAACAGGATCAGGAAGACGATCCGCACAACGGGCCAGGACAGGGGAGCGATCCAGGCAAACAGGATCAGCGTATGCGCGGGATAGGCATAGGCCATCTTGTTGACATCATCGGAGGGACGCAGGGGACGGCCGTAATAGGCGATCTGGATCTGGCGGGTGGTTTCGTCGGAATAAGGGTTGCCGTGGTGGAGTGCGACGCGGGCGCCGATCCACACGGGAACGAGGTCGGCCTTGGCGGGGGGCATCGCGCGGTTGATCACGTGGAGGTGGACCACGGGCGCGATCACCGCCGCCACCAGCAGGATCAGCATGAGCGCGCGAGTGACGGGGCCCGGGCGCGGGATGGAGGCTGGCGGGGTTGTGGATACGGCGCGTCGAGGGGTCATGGTGCAGGGTTCCTGCGGAAACGAAAATCCCGGTGTTCCCATGCTAGGAAGGGTGTCCAACCGGGCCAATACCTCTTTTGTGCTTATCGGTTTCAGCGCCGCGCCGATTGCCGTATCGTTGGGTCCCCGGTAAACTGAAACTTCGGCCTGGGAGCCGCGATGCGAGCCGGACGTCCCAGGGGCCGCAAATTTCGACGACATCCTCTCAAGCGGGAATCGTCTTTTTGGAGAAGACATGGCACAGGTTTGCGATATTTGCGGCAAGGGTCCGCAGTTTGGAAACAATATTTCGCACGCGCACAACATCACCAGGCGGCGGTGGAATGTGAATCTGCACCCGGTGAAGGCGAAGGTGAGCGGCGGCGCGAAGCGGCTGCGGGTGTGCTCGAGCTGCCTGAAGGCCGGCAAGGTACAGAAGGCCTAAGAGCAGGCTGGGAGCTGGGAGCTGGGAGCTGGTGGATTGAACCAGCGGTTTGGGTGAAGGTTGCCTTGCTCTGCGATCGCTCGCGTGGCGTCAGAGGACAATCCACTGGCGGCAATCACAACGAAGGCCGGATGACGCCTGTTGCGGGTGTTGCCGTGATGGCCTTGCGAATGGCGGCGTCGGGCGCGGAGTCGTCGAAGCGGACCTGATCGTCGCCGGTGCGGATCACTCCTAATTTCTTCCAGAGTGCATCGAGGTCGATCGTGACCGGTGTGTTGGCCATGCGCTTGTACTGCTGCTCGAGGACGTGCGTGCCGGTCCCGGCGTCGGCTGCGGCCAGGGTTTTCTCAATGGACCAATCCTGATCGATGGTGCCCCCGGCGGCGAGGATCGCACGGAGGGCGTCCTGCAGGCCTTTCTTATTGTGGGTTTGTTCGCGGAGGGTGACGTCGGCGAGGAGGCAGAACTGCGCGCCGCCCCAGTAAGTACGGCCCCAGGTGTCGGTGTTGTCGAGGCCCTGATCGCCGGGCTCGGGGTTTCCCTGGGGCATGTCGCGGACCATGTCGGCCCAGATTCTTTCCGGCGTAAGGAAACCGGCCTGGACGCGGGCAACGGGCTCGAGGTAGACAGCGAGGCCTTCTTCGATCCAGTGGTGGTTATCGTCCTGCGAAGGGAAGCCGGTGTGGAAGAGCTCGTGGGTCATCATCCAGTCGTCATTGAGGCCGGCGACGATGGTATGCTGGCCGACCGCGATGCGGGTGAAGGAAGGGAATCCGCCGACGCCGCCCCAGGTGGTGCCGTGGAAGACGCCGCGACGGTCTTCACCGGGAACGACGAGGATGCGATCGCGCCGGACGGGGAAGCGGCCGTAGTAAGTCGCGACCGAGGTAGCGGCGTTCTTGACCCACTGGAGAATTTGCGGCGTGGAGAGGTCGAGCGAGCCGGGGGCGAAGTCGACCTGGAGGGTGGAGCCGGCGATGCTGAAGGTTTGGGTGGAGGCGACCGGGGAGCGCCACGGGGGAGTGTGGTGGTCGGGGTTCTGAAGGGCACCCATCGCAAGGAGCGAAGCCACACCGGCCAGCACTGGTAGAAGGGCGAGGCGAGCGTGACTCCTGAATCGGAGCAACCGCGAGAAAGGCTGTGTCACTTGAAGAGCTCGCTGTGGGAACCGAGTCGAGCCAGGCGCAGGAGATCGTCCCCGGTTTTCCTGTAGATGAGAAGCAGATCCGGTTTTATGTGACATTCGCGGTAACCGATCCAATCTCCGCTCAAAGCATGGTCTCGATGGCGCAAATCCAACTGCCGATCGTCCGCGAGCGCCGTTAATACCGCAAACAAAAGCGGGTCGAGAGAGTTCCGGTGCCGGCCCACGGCTTCACGTTTGTAATCCCTTTTGAACGCAGAGGAGCGCTCAATCGTCCGCATGCAGGTCGGCCATCAGTGCGTGGACGTTCGCAAACCGCTTGCCTTTTCTGGTTTCGAGCTCGCCGATGGCTCTGCGTGTTGCTGTATTCGGGGCCTTCACTTCGAACGGCAAACGGCGCTCCTCAGCGACGCGAACCATCAGCAGGCGGATTGCGTCGGAAATCGACAGCCCCATCTTTTCCAGAGCGCCCGATGCGCGTTCTTTGGTGCGGGTGTCGATCCTTGCGCGGACGTAGGTGTTTCTGGCGGCCATGGAACCAGTGTAGTCACAAACGGACTACGCATCAAGAAGCGGAGGTTCAAGCTGCCCGCTTTTCCGACCCGTGAACGACTGGGCCGGGGGAGCTGTTGGAAGAGGCCGCATTCCCAAAATGGGCGGGGAGATCCTGGCTGGGTACTTTTGGGCGCCGGGGCCGTTCATTTCGATTGACCATCGGCCGTCGAGAGTATCCGCTGCTTGCTATGGGGTGAACCTGGCGCCTCAACGGGTTTTGGGGTGGCGGATATCAATCTCGGGCGGGTTATTTTGCTTTGTCGAAATCGAGCGAGGCGGAGTTGATGCAGTAGCGGAGGCCTGTCGGCTTGGGCCCGTCCGGGAAGACGTGGCCGAGGTGGGCTCCGCAGCGGGTGCAGGTGACTTCGATGCGGCTCATGCCGTGGGTGGTGTCTTCGTGCGTATTGACCGCGGTGGAGTTGATGGGGATGTAGAAGCTGGGCCAGCCGCTGCCGGAATCGAACTTGGTATCGGAAGAGAAAAGGTCGGCGCCACAGGCGACACAGCGGTACATGCCGGTGTCGTGGTTGAAGGTGAGCTTGCCGGTGAAGGGGGGCTCAGTGCCCTTCTGGCGGACGATGTGGTACTGCTCGGGGGTGAGCTGGGCACGCCACTCGGCGTCGGATTTTTCGATTTTGTCGGGAGTGGATGTGGTCTTTGCGTCGGACATTCGGCAATCTCCTGTGTATTAGATGGACCCGCGGCGAATTTGGCTTCGGTCATCCATCATGGGATGGTGGCGATGACCTCGATTTCGACGAGGGCGTCTTTGGGGAGGCGGGCAACTTCAACAGTGGAGCGAGCCGGCGGGGTGACTCCCTGAGGAGCGAGGTATTGGCCGTAGACGGCGTTCATGGCGGCGAAATCATTCATGTCTTTCAGAAAGACGACGGTCGTCATCGGTCAAGACCACAGCAGCAGCAACAGGGCTCGGCATACGCCAAGCCTAGAGCACTAGATGCAAATTATTGACTCACGACACTAGCCGCGCTGCCGCAGTCAGCTCGCCTTGCACGATGACCTGCAGGCCGACTTCCCGTACCTGGGCCTGCTGACCCTGGCCAACCAGGCCACTCCGCTCCGGTCGGCGGCGCTGGATGCCACCGCCGCCGCCGAGGGCCCAACCGGCCAGCAACTCGATCGGCCGCGGTAGGTAGGCTCGATCCTGAAGTGCCAGCCGCCGCCGGTGTTCAGGACGTGGGTTAGCACCTACCGG
>CAVPCB010000006.1:0-3475 GCA_963702285.1 uncultured Acidobacteriaceae bacterium
GGCGGATGTGCCGGGCGAAATGGCCGTCATGCATAAAGTCGGTGAGAGCTTCCTGGAAAAGCCAGGAGGGAAAAATATCCATGGAGAAGCGCACAGCGGCGAAGCGGTCGACAAGGTCGGCGGGAATCACAATGTAGCCAAGGCGCAGCGACGGGCGAAGCACTTTGCTGAACGTCCCGATGTAGATGACGCGGTCGCACGGGTCAAGCCCCTGCAGCGACGGGATGGGCATCGTGTCGAAGCGGTACTCGCTGTCGTAGTCGTCTTCGACGATCCACGAGGAGGCCTGGCGCGACCACTCCAGGAGCTGGAAGCGGCGCGAGGCGCTCATCGTGACACCGAGCGCGTAGTGATGCGAGGGCGTAACGAAGGCGGCGCGCGCCTCCGGTGCCTGGCGCAGACCGGCCGTGACGTCGAGGCCTTCTTCATCGACCGGGACGGGAATGGCGCGGCATCCGGAACCCGCGAGAAGCGAGCGCATGAGCGGATAGCAGGGTTCTTCCATCCACGCGGCGTCCCCGGGATCGAGCAGCACGCGGGTCACGATGTCGAGGGCCTGCTGCGAACCGGACACCACCATGATCTGGCCTGGCTCGCAGCGCACCGCGCGGGCGGTACGCAGATAAGAACAGATGGCCTCGCGGAAAGGCTGAAGGCCAAGGGGGTGGACGTTGCTCGACGAGTGGACGCGCAGCGTGCGGCTGTGACGCGACACCAGTTTCGACCACAGCTCGAAGGGGAAGTGGTCAAGGGCCGGTTGATGGACCGCGAAGGCTCCCCAGCCGTGGCGCCAGGGAACAGGATCGTAGGGAGGAAAGAGTCCGGAGCGTCGCGAGGTGCGGCGGGACGACGGCGCGTCGTCGGCGGGGCGCTTCGTGTTGGTTGCGCGATGCGGCAGAGAAGAGGCGACGAAGGTGCCTGCGCCCACGCGGCTCTCGAAATAGCCTTCGGCGAGCAACTGAGCATAGGCGTCGAGAACCGGGAAACGCGAGATGGTCAGCTCGGTTGCGAGCGCGCGGCTGGAGGGGACCTGCTGGCCGGCGGCCAGATCGCCGCGAAGAATCGCGTCGCGAAACCCGGCGTAAACCTGGCGGTGCAGCGGCGCGTCCGCTTCGCGATCGATGGGGATGACGGGAACGATGCCGGCTGAAACGTCAAGCATGCAGGGATCGTAGTGGCTATGCATAAAATCCTGCAAGTTGTCATGTGGAGAGACCACTTTAGGGGAAAAAGTGGCTATGGAGAAGATCGCCTGAGCGGCAGTGGTCTGCCAGGCGATAGCGGCTCGCCGCTGGTCACTCGTGCGATTTGCGGCCGGAGGGCCAGACCGGGTCGCGCTTTTCCAGGAAAGCCGTGACGCCTTCCTGGAAGTCGGCGCTGGAGCGGGCGTCGACGCTGGCGCGGATGGCGGCTTCGATGTCGTCGGGCAGGTGGCGATCGGTGAATTGGCGCAGCAGCCGCTTGGTGGATTCCATCGCGGCGGGGCTGTTGCGCAGCAGGCGCTGGGCGAGTGCCGTGGCTTCGGGCATCAGGTCGGGTTCAGCGACGACGCGCGTGACCAGCCCCAGGGAGTGAGCTTCTTCAGCGGAGAGGATGCGGCCGGTGAGCAGCAGGTCGCGGCAGGCCTTTTCGCCGAGCTGGGTGCGCAGAAACGCCGAGACAATGGCCGGGATGAAGCCGATGCGAACCTCGGTGTATCCAAATTTGGCTTCCGGCACGGCGAGCGTAAAGTCGCAAAGCGTGGCGATGCCCATGCCGCCGGCGATGGCGGGACCGTTGACCGCGGCGATGCTGGGCTTTGGCAAGGTATAGAGCGTGCGGAAGAGGCCGGCAATCCGCTCCGCGTCGAGCAGATAGTCCTGCGTGGCGGAGGCGCCCGAGTGCTGGATCATGGCGCGCAGGTGCTCGATGTCCAGTCCGGAGCAGAAGGCGGAGCCGGCGCCGGAGAGGATGACCACGTGGAGGGATGGGCTCGCGGCGAAGGACTCCAGCGCGTGCGTGAGGTCCGCGATCAGCTGGTGGTTGAGCGCGTTCCGCTTTTCCGGCCGGTTCAGCAGGATGGTATGAATGCCCGCGTCGCTGTGGGTGTGAAGCGTGGAGTACTGAGGCATGGCGGTTGTCCGCAGAGACAGGTTACAGCCCGGCAGCGGGAAGAAAGAAGCCGGAAGCAATAGCAAAAAGCCGAGCCGCAAACGAGGGAAGCTGCGAGACAAACGGCGAGCAGAGAAGCTCTAAACGAAAACCCGACCCTGTTCGGTGAGCAACGGGGTCGGGTTTCGAGACGCTGCGGTTTACCGCCAGTGACCATCGACCCAGTACCAGCCGCCGCGTTCGTGCGCCCAGTGGCCATCGACCCAGACGGCGTGGCGGCGTGGTGGCTCGGCCCAGTGGCCAGGCACCCAGACGTACCGTCCACCATCCCAGCGATGGTAGCCGCGTTCCCAGGCCCAGCCGGCATGCGGACGCGGGCCAGGATGTTCGACGACAACCGGCGGAGGGCCGATACGGACGTAAACGCGTTGCGCAGATGCCGCCGAGAAGCAGGGGATGCTGAGCAGTGCAGCTGTGGCAACGATCAGCAGATTCTTCTTCATGGAGTGGGATTTTCCTTTCGGGGATAGAGTTAGCACCGCATGCGGCTCATAGTCTGAGAGCTTGCCGCACAGCCGTTGGAACCCGGCCGGAGAGCACGGGTTGCGCAGAAATCTTCTCACGAAACGCCGGGGTCAGGGTTTGCGGAGGATGAAAAGCCATGCCGCGTTCAGCCCAGAAGCGCGAACGCAACGATAGTGTTGCCGGAGCGCCCGGCGGAGTGTTCGGCTTCCGCGCTGAGAGAGGATTCGAGATCCTCAGTGTCGAGCTGCAATTCGCACCCGGCGATTTCCTCTTCCGTCGCCCCGTGGTAGCAGAGCTCACATACGCCGACGCCCCCCTCCACGCGCAGCGGCGGACCGAAGACGCGGCAGGTCATGGGCCGCGCCGCGTAGAGATCGCAGCGGCCCGTGGCGGGATCGAGCACGGGACAAGGCTCATCGTTGGCGAAATCTTCCATCAGCTCGCCGCGAGCGTCGTCGAGTGCGCCGGTCTCCGGATCGCCGGGAAAATCTGCAACGATGCGGGCGATGGATTGCCGCGCGCGTTCCCGGACCGCAGCGGCGCGAAGCGGTTCCGTGTCGTCGAGTGAGGCCAGGCCTTCGCGAAGACGTGCGCCATCGAGTTGGGAGATAGGAAAGACGCCGATGCAGCACTGTGTGCATCCGGGAGCGCACAGAAGCCAGCTGCCGGAACGCCGGGCGGCATCGGCAACGGCGGCGTCGACAATCTGAACCAACTGGCCGTCGCGCGCAGGGAGCATGGGGTCAGAATAATGGAGTCTGGTCCGAGCAGAAATCGAAGAGGTGGGCGATGAGCGAAGAGAAGATTCATGTAGGACCCCAGGATCGCGTCTTTGTCCTGACCGGCGCAGGGAGTGTGG
>CAVPCB010000007.1:0-24412 GCA_963702285.1 uncultured Acidobacteriaceae bacterium
GTTTCTGATTCCGCGGTCGCGGTTTCGGCTCACGACAGCCTGCTGTCTGCTTGGTTTGGCTATGACGCTTAGCGCAGTGGACGTGCTGGATGGGCAGAATCCTTGTTCCCGACATGACGTCAGCCTGGTGTCTCAGCGTCTGACAATGAGTCCGTGGCTCACTCTGGCGGTGCGCAGCCGGTTCTTTACCTCGCTCGATTCCGAGTCTCGGGTCGGCGACAGGGAGCCGATGGATTCCGCGTCGTCTTACGCGATGAAATACATCGCTGATAGTCCTGAATCCCAGCGACCGAATGTAGTACTGATTGTTACTGAGGCGTGGGGAATGATGAAGGACAGTAACATGGCGAGTCAGCTCGTTCTTCCCTATCAGGATTCCCGCATCAGAGCTAAGTACGATGTAGTGGAGGGTGACGCGCCGTTCGATGGGTTAACGGTTCCGGGCGAAGTGCGGGAACTATGCCATTCTCATCTTGGCTTTGGAGTACTGCGAATTTCGGCTTCCGACGCAGAGCAGCGTCTTCCGGCGATTCTCCGGGATCGCGGCTATGAGACGTATGCTGTGCACGGTTACGTGGGGCGGATGCTTTCCTGGCGATGACTGGTATCCACGGCTGGGTTTTGGAAAGCAAATATTTGAGCCGCAACTGGAGGAAAAGGGGATTGCCAGAAGCGTGCCCAGGAGCGTTTCCCGGGATCTGCGATACTGCTATTCCGAAGTGGGTCGGCAAGGAGATATTATTGACCGGCTCGGCGGCCCCAAAATTCGTCTATTGGGTGACTTTGAATTCGCACATCCCGGTGCCTGCCCATGCGAACCTGCCACCAGACGGGATTTGTGAGAGACAGCCGGATTTACAGAGTTCGAGCGCGCTATGTTCGTGGTTTCGGCTGGTGAGGGCTGTGCATGGATCGGTACAACAGCTCGCCCTTGCGCCAGAGAGCCGGCCAACAATCTTCGTTGTGGTTGGGGATCACGCACCGCCCTTCGCCAATCCTCGGCTTCGCGTGAAATTTTCCGGAAACGCGGGTTCCGTTTGTCATTCTGATTCCGAAAACCCTATCGCGGGATTCGCGTCCTGTTCTGCACCGGCCTGAGCGAAGCTTGCGGGCGAGAGGCGAACTCAGCAGCGGGCTGCAACCGCGTGCCGGGCGACGGGCAGCGGGCGGCTGAACCGAACCAGCGCACGAAGATCGGGCGAAAGCCAGGCCGGGCTCATCGGCTACGACAGCTGAGTCAGGTCAATGACACGGCCAAGCGCCGTCTCCCACGGCGAGAGGTGGATCCCGAAGCGTTCGATCAACAGGCTGTTGGATAAGACAGAATTGCGTGGGCGCGTTGCCGGAGTGGGAAATTCACGGGTCGAGACTGGGATCAGTTCGGGCTGACGTGGAAGCAGGTGAGCGGCACGCGCGAAGATGGCGCGAGCAAAGCCAAACAGGACGTGGATCCGGCACAAGTCATGTGGTAGAGGCCGGTCCACATCTCCGGCGTTCCGAATCGTTCTGTAAAAATCCCCTCGACGACGGCGCGCGTGGCATCGGCAATCTGGATCGACGTTGTCGGTGCGCCGAACTGATCGTCGACAATGGTGAGGCGCTCGCGTTCGCGTCCCAAACGCAGCATGGTAAGAAAAAAGTTACGACCCTGCGGACCGTAGACCCAGCTGGTCCGAAAGATCAGGTAGCGGCCACCGATGCGGCGGATGGCCAACTCGCCCGCCAGCTTACTGGCGCCGTAAACGTTGAGGGGATGGGGCGAGTCGGATTCAGTCCAGGGCTCCGATTTGCTTCCATCGAAGACGTAGTCCGTCGAATAGTGAATCAGCAAAGCATTGAGGGTGCGAGCCTCCTCCGCCAGGATCGCCGGCGCCTCGGCGTTGATCGCCATAGCGAGATCCGGCTCGGATTCCGCGCGATCGACGGCCGTGTATGCGGCAGCATTGAGAATGATGTCGGGCCGGATGCTCCACACCGCGTCGGGATCGATGCGGCGCCGATAAGTCGAGATGTTCGTGGTTGACGGGGATGACTTCGCCAAATCCAGCGAAGCTGCGCTTCAGTTCCCCGCCCGCCTGCCCGGTTGCGCCCGTGAGAAGAATGCGCGGCGAAGCCGTCACGCAAAAACCTCCGCTTCGCGCAGCGTCGAGCCGTTATTGTCCTTGTCGGAAACGACCACCACGGCCGGGTCCACCGGCCAGGGGATAGCGAGATCGGGATCATTCCACAGAATTGTCCGTTCGCCGACGGGAGAAGAGTAATCTGTGACCTTATAGGCAAATCCGAGGCTGTCGGAGAGAGCGAGGAATGCATGTCCGAACCCTTCGGGGATCCAGAGCATTTCACCATTTTCGGCGGTCAACTCGATGGCAACGTGCCGTCCGAAGTTAGGAGAGCTGCGCCGCAGATCGACAGCGATATCGAGAGCAGCGCCATAGGCGACGCGCACGAGCTTTCCCTGAGGCTGAACAACCTGGTAGTGAATGCCACGCAGCACATTCCGTTTGGAGACCGAGAAGTTATCCTGCACCCACTTCGTGGAAAGGCCTGCTTCTTCCATCCGCGCAGATTCCAGGTTTCCTGAAAAGCGCCGCGATTGTCGCGGAAGACGCGCGACTTTAACAGAAGAACGCCAGGCAAAGATGTCTCTTCGATATTCATCTGCGCTCAGGTGGAGTGGAGAAGCAGTGGGTCATCTCAAGGTCGCCTTTGATCGCGCCAGCCGCTCCGCATAGTTCTGCTTGATCCACTTAAGATAGCCGCCGGTCCGTACGTTATCCACCCAGGCGAGATTGTCGAGATACCAGCGAACGGTCCGGCGTAGACCGCTCTCGAACTTCTGGGCGGGCTGCCATCCGGTCTCGCGCGCGATCTTCGAGGCGTTGACTGCATAACGCCGGTCGTGACCAGGGCGGTCCGCAACAAAGGTAATAAGCCTCCGGTGAGAACCGATTTTCGGATCCGGACGCATTTCGTCAATAAGGTCGCAGATCGTGGTCATCACATCGAGATTCTTGCACTCACCGTTTCCCCCGATGTTATAGGTCTCGCCGGCTCGTCCGCGATCGAGGACGGTGCGAATGGCGGCGCAGTGATCCTCAACAAAGAGCCAGTCCCGCACATTTGCGCCGTCGCCATACACGGGTAAGGGTTTGCCTTCGAGCGCATTGAGAATCATCAGGGGTATCAATTTCTCGGGAAACTTAAAAGGCCCGTAATTGTTGGAGCAGTTGGTGGTAAGAACCGGCAGGTGAAACGTGTGGTAGTAAGAGCGAACCAGATGGTCGGAGGCGGCCTTAGAGGCAGCATAAGGACTGTTGGGCGCGTAGGCGGTGGTTTCAGAAAAACGGAGGATCGTCCGGACCGAGTGAGCCGTAAACCTCGTCGGTGGAAACGTGTAGCAGGCGGAAGGAACTCTGGTCTTTCGGGTCGAGTTCGGACCAGTAGGCTTTCGCTTGTTCAAGAAGAGTGAAGGTGCCGTGAACATTGGTGCGAACGAAGGCATCGGGTGCAACGATGGATCGATCGACGTGGCTTTCAGCCGCAAAATGAACGATGGCGCGCGGGCGATGCGTGCGCAACAGGGAACCGACCAATTCCCCGTCGCAGACGTCGCCGTGGATCAGAGTATGTCGCGGGTCGTTCCTGATCGAATCCAGACTGGAAGGATTGCCGGCGTAGGTGAGCAAATCGAGATTGACCACCGGCGAGCCCACGGCCTGAATCCAGTTCAAGATGAAATTCGATCCAATAAAACCGGCGCCGCCGGTAACGAGGATCGTGTCATTGCTGCTCATAAGCTCACAGGTCGTTATGTTTTGAACCTACCATAGTGCCATACTGCCAATCACGAGCACGGTTCAGCTGCGTGATTCTTCCGCAGACAGACACCGTTCCACGTAGTCACAGAGCATATGCCCGCACAGGATGTGGCCCTCCTGATGCGCGGGTCTCGCCGGACGGGATACGCAGGATTTCGTCGGCCAGAGGCTCCATGGCGCCGCCTGCAGCGCCGGTAAAGGCCACCGTGGTTGCTCCCAGCTTCCGCGCGGCTTCCAGGGCGAGACAGACGTTTTTGCTGTTGCCCGAAGTGGAAAGGCCAGCCACCACATCGCCTTGGGTGCAGAGAGCTTCAACCTGGCGGCGAAAGACATGGTCGTAGCCGTAATCGTTGCCAATGGCGGTCAGGATCGAGGTATTGGTGCTCAGCGCAATCGACGGCAGAGCCCGGCGCTCCTGGCGAAAACGTCCCACGAGTTCTGCGGCGAGGTGCTGGGAATCCGCAGCGCCGCCTCCGTTTCCGCACCACAGGATTTTGTGTCCGCCGAGAATGGCGTGGGCCATCTTCATCGCGATGCGTTCGAGGACGGGCTGTTGGCTGTGGAGGGCCTGAATGACCTTCAGGTGCTCCTCAATCGCCCTTGTGAAAATGATCGATGTGTCCGGCATCCGCCCCTCTGGTAAGAAAATCTCAGTTCCCGCCACCAGTGATTGTAATCGTGTGGCAGCGCGCGGTTCTGCTCGGAGTATTTCCTTTACCAGGACATGCGGGTCGACGGGCTAATGCGCGAGGCTCGCAGCCTCGCGAACAACGGCTTCGTAAGCCGGCTTGGGCTTGCCGGAGCGGTCGAAGAGCAGCGGGTAGTTGGTGCGACCGGGCACAGGCCAGTTGTTTTTCCAGGAGTCGGCATCGGTGACGCCCCACAAGGTCACGCGATTCACCACATCCCTGTGCTTCAGGTAGACGCCGAACAGGTCGGCGTAGCGCTTTGTGAGTTGCTGCTCGACGGAATCGGGCAGTCCGTTCGGCCAGGGGTTGAGCTCGGGGTTCTGGGCGGCCCTCACCGAGACGTCGGCGGTTTGCTGGCGCGTGGCGCGGGGCAGGACATCGACGTCGAGCTCGGTGATGGCGACCTTGACGCCGAGTTTGCCGAAAGCATCAATGGTGGTGTCGAGCTGATCGAGGGTGGGAAAGTCGAGGCTGTCGTGCTCCTGGATGCCGACGGTGCTGATGGGAATGCCTGCGGCCTGAATTTGTTTGACGAGCGCGATGGCGCCGTTGCGCTTGGCCTCGTTCTCGATGTTGTAGTCGTTGTAGTTGAGCTGGGCGGCGGGATCGGCTTCGTGCGCGTACTCGAAGGCCTTCTGGATATAGTCAGGGCCGATGATCTTGTACCAGAGCGATTGGCGGAGGGTTCCGTCTTCGTTCAGCGCTTCGTTCACGACGTCCCAGCTCTGGATGCGGCCCTTGTAGCGGCCCACGACAGCGTGGATGTGGTCGCGCATACGGGCGAGGAGAGCATCGCGCGTCAGGAGATTGCCTTTGTCATCATGGAAGACCCAGGCCGGTACCTGGCTGTGCCAGACGAGACTGTGGCCGACGATGAACATGTGGTGTCTTTCGCCGAAGGCAACGTACTGGTCGGCGATCGTGAAGTCGTACTTGTCCGGCTGTAGGTGGACGTTCTCCCACTTGAGGCAGTTCTCCGGCGAAATGGAATCGAACTGTGCGGCGAGGATGGCATCGCCGCGCGTGTCCTCGCCTGTGATCTGCGCGGTGTTGATGGCCGCGCCGATGTAGAAGTCACTTTTGTAGGCGGCCTTGAGCGAGGTGGGCGCCTGAGCGGTGGCTGCGAGGCAGAGGAGAAGAGTCGAGAGCGCTGCGATGCGAACGTACACGGGCGTGGCCTCCTACTTCGGCGTTGAGGCCGCGGGCGGCCCGAAGTTCAGGCGGCGGCCGGCGAGCTCGTCGGAGATGTTTTTGTTGATCTTGCGCGATATCGGGTAGAAGAAGAGGCACGCCGCCGTAGCGAAGAAGAAGAGCGCAGACCAGAGGCCGGCGGTGAGGCGGATGCCATCGAGGGCGCGCGCGGTCTGCGCCGCGTTGGAGACGTAGCCGTAGTAGGAGAAGAGCCAGCCGGCGATGGCGCCGCCAATGGCGAGGCCGACCCAGAGTGCAAAGACAACAGCGGCTGTTACAGTTCCGGTGGCGCGCCGGCCGGTCTTCCACTCGCCGTAATCGGCGACGTCGCCCATCATGGCCCAGATGAGCGGGCCTGAAGTCCCGTAAGCAAACTGGCGCAGGACCTCCGAGACAATGATTGCCACCGTCGCGTGCGGCGGCAGGACGAGCACGGCCAGATTGAAGAGGCCAGAGAGCGTCATGCTGATGATGAACAGCGGACGCTTGCCGATCCGCTTGGTCAGCGCCGTGGAGACGGCGACGCCGGCGATGAGGGAGGCGAGGCCGAATCCGTTGAACCAGCTGAAAAGTTTTTCGTCGCCTGCCAGATATTTGAAGAAGGGCAGCATCACGCTGCCGCGCATGGAGATGGCGGCAAAGTAGAACGTAGTAACGAGGAACAGAACAATCCAGGGACGATTGCTGAAGAGGTCTTTCAGATCCCGGGTGAGAGAGGTTTGCTGCTGCGGATCAGGCTGGATGCGTTCTTTGGTCGCGAAGAAGGCGACGATGAAGAAGATCACGCTGAGGGCGGAGAGCAGGCCCATGGTGATCTGGTAGCCACGCGCGTCGTTGCCGTGCCCGAAGAAAACGACCATGGGGATGGCGAGGCTCTGCACGATGAAGCCGGCGGTGTTGGCGAAGATCTGGCGGTACGAGGCGATGCTGGTGCGCTCGTCGGGATCGCCGGTGAGCACGCCGGTCAGCGACGCGTACGGGACATTGTTGACCGCGTAGATGAGCCGCAGCAGCAGGTAGGTGGTCCACGCGTAGATGATCTTGCCGGAGATACTGATGTTAGGCGTGGTGAAGGTGAGTACGCCGATGATGCCGAAGGGGAGCGCGGTCCAGAGCAGCCATGGACGGAACTTGCCCCACTTCGTGTTGGTGCGGTCGGCGATCACACCCATGATGGGATTGAAGGCGGCGGCGATGAGGCCGACGACCAGGAAGAGGGTGCCGGCCTGCGCGGCTGAGAGGCCGAACGTGTCGGTGTAGTAGCTCAGCTGCAGGGCGAGCATGGCCTGGAAGATGAAGTTGGCGGCCATGTCGCCCAGGCCGTATCCGAACTTTTCTGCGAAGGAAAGTCTTTCGATCATAGCCGCGCCTTCTTTCTGGCGTTATTTCGTGACCTGCAGGGTGAGCTTGTGGAGATCGGCGTCGCGCGAGGAGGTGCCGATCATGATTTCGAAATCCCCGGGCTCGACGACATGCTTCATGTTGACGTCGAAGAAGGCCAGCGCGTCGGGCGTGATGTCGAGCGTGACGGTGGTGGTTTCGCCGGGCTTGAGTTGGACCTTCTTGAAACCCTTGAGCTCCTTGATGGGGCGCGTGACGGAGCTGACGAGATCGCGGATGTAGAGCTGGACCACTTCAGCGCCGGCGCGCTTGCCGGTGTTGGTGACATCGACCTGGACCTGCGTCGAGCCCTTGGTGGTGATCTTCTTTTTGGGAGGCGCGGATTCTTCAGCTCGAAGGTGGTGTAGCTAAGGCCGTAGCCAAAAGCGAACAGCGGCGAGACGTCGTCGAACAGATAGCCGCGTCGCGCCGAGGGCTTGTAGTTGTAGAAGACGGGCAGGTGTCCGACCGAACGCGGGAAGCTGATGGGCAGCTTGCCGCCGGGATTGATTTCGCCGAATAGGACATCGGCGATGGCGTGGCCGGTTTCCTGGCCGAGGTACCAGCACTCAAAGATGACGGGCACGTGCGCCAGGAGGTGGTTGATCGAGAGTGGGCGGCCGTTGAAAAAAAAAGCGACGATGGGCTTGCCGAGCGCGGCCATGGCTTCGACCAGCTCATCCTGGCGGCCGATCAGGTCGAGGCTGGTGCGGTCGCCCATGTGCTGCAGGTTCCAGGCTTCGCGCGAGGTTTGCTCGTTGCCGCCGATGGCGAGCACGATGACGTCGGCCTGCTTCGCTACTTCGACCGCTTCTTTGATCTGGCGGCGATCTTCTGCAGGATCGCTGGCCACGACGGCGTCCTGATTCCAGTTTCCGCCGATGGTGATTTTGCAGCCTTCGCTGTAGAGGACCTTTGCGCGATTGCCGACACGGTTCCGGATGCCTTCGAGCACGGTGACTTCGTGTTTGGGAACTCCGCTGTATCCACCAAGCAAAGTGCGGTTGGCGTTGGGGCCGATCACCGCGATGGTTTTGATCTTGTTCAGGTCGAGCGGGGCGACGTTCTTGTCGTTCTTGAGGAGGGTGATGGCTTCCTGCGCGGCAATGCGGGCGAGCTTCTTGTGCGCATCGGAGCCGACGACGCGATCGGCCTCGGCGGGATCGACATAGGGATCGTCGAAGAGGCCCATTTCGAATTTCCAGAAAAGCATCGGCGCGACGAGTTCCTCGAGCTGCGATTCTTTGAGCACGCCTTTCTTCACCAGCTCGACGAGGTAGAGGTAGCAGTCGGGGTCGGGCAGCTCAATATTGACGCCGGCGTTGACCGCGAGCGCGCAGGATTCCTTCTTGTCCTTCGCGACAAAGTGGCCGTGCGTGTCGGGGCGATAGCCGAGCTCCCAGATGGCGTAATAATCCGAGACGATGAAGCCCTTGAAGGCCATCTCCTTGCGGAGAACATCCTTGAGCAGCCACTTGTTGGCGTGCGAGGGGACGCCGTCGACTTCGTTGTAGGAGGCCATGATGGTGACGGCTTCGGCTTCGCGGAGCGCTTCTTTGAAGGTGTAGAGGAAGGTCTCGCGCAGGACGCGCTCGGAGACGTTGGCAGGCGCGCAGTTCATGCCGGATTCAGGCTGGCCGTGGCCGACGAAGTGCTTCAGCGTAGCGAGAATGTGTTTCTTGTCGCGAAAATTGCGATCGCCCTGGAAGCCGCGAACGGCGGCGATGCCGAGTCGTGAGACGAGGTACGGATCCTCGCCGTAGGTTTCTTCCACGCGGCCCCAGCGCGGCTCACGGGCTACGTCGACCACCGGGGTGAGGGCGTGATGCGCGCCGCGGAGACGAGCCTCGAGGGCGGTCAGGGTAAAGAGCTGCTCGACGAGGTCGGGGTTGAAGGTCGCGCCGAGCGCGATGGGTTGGGGAAGCTCGTTCCGTCGGGCGCGGCGTGGCCGTGCAGGCACTCCTCGTGAAACATGACGGGGATACCGAGGCGCGAGTTCTCGAGGAAGAACTTCTGGATGGCGTTGGTGAGTTCCGCCATCGCGCGGGCTTTTTTGCCGCCGCCCGCGTCGGAAGGGCGGCCGACCTGGCCGAGACCGCGCTTGTCGCGAAACGCCTTCTTTGCTTTGGCGAGATCGAAGTCGCCTTTTTCATCAACCAGCTTCTGAGCCTTCTCCTGCCAGACGCAGAGCATTTGCGCGGCCTTCTCTTCGAGGGTCATGCGGGACAGCAGATCCTTAACCCGGCGCGCGGACGGCAATGTGGGGTTCTTATAGGCAGGCGTCGCGGACTTGCGCGCGGAACTTGCGGCAGCAGATGGCTTTTTCATGGGAGGGTCCTGATTCCTGATGAAGGCGCAGTCAGGCACGCGAGAGTAATTGTTAGCATGCCGAACTAAATTTAGTCGCCTCCTCTTCAAAGAGCAATCAAAAATCGACAGCCCCAACGAATGACTTTGCGGAACAGCGGATACCTGGTTCGTTCTGGCACGATCCTCCGCGAGCTGGTTAGCAGGACGAAGTCTGCATCCTCGGTAAAATAGAGCCATGCTGCAGCTCTCCGGCGCGGGCAAGCGCTTCGGCCCGCGACTCCTCTTTGAAAATGCTGACTGGCTGATCACTCCCACGGAGAAGACCGCTCTGGTGGGGGCGAATGGGGCCGGGAAATCGACGCTGATGAAGGTGCTGGGGTCGATGGAATCGCTCGACTACGGATCGATCCAGCGGATGAAAGGGATGACCATCGGCTACCTGCCGCAGGATGGCCTGGCGCTTTCCGGGCGGACCGTCTTTGAAGAGTGCCTGAGCGTTTTCGACGAGCTGCGAGAGATGGAGCAGGAGTTCGAGCAACTGGCGCACAAGCTGGCGGAGCTGGATCCGGCGAGCAAGGAGTATGAGTCGGCGGCGGACCGCTATTCCCATGTGGAGGGCCGGCTGCGGCACCACGATGTCTACGCACTGGACGCGCAGGTGGGCGGGGTTCTGACGGGCCTGGGGTTCGGAAAAGAGGACTGGGGGCGGCGGACGGAGGAGTTCTCCGGTGGCTGGCAAATGCGTATTGCTTTGGCCAAGCTGCTGCTGCAAAAGCCGGACCTGCTGCTGCTGGACGAGCCGACGAACCACCTCGACCTCGAAACGCGCAACTGGCTGGAGAACTACCTCAGCACCTGGGAGAACGGGTACATCCTGATCTCGCACGACCGGTACTTTCTCGACGTGACGGTGAACAAGATCATCGAGATCTGGAACAAGGGGCTGCACGTTTATCACGGGAACTATGAGAAGTACCTGACGCAGAAGGCGGAGCGGCGGGCGCAGCTGGAGGCCTCGTACAAGAACCAGCGCGATCGGATCGAGCATCTGGAAGTATTCATCAGCCGGTTTCGTTATCAGGCGACGAAGGCGAAGCAGGTGCAGAGCCGCATCAAGGAACTGGAAAAGATCGAGCGCATCGAGATTCCGCTGGAAGAGCCGGTGCCGCACTTCACGTTTCCGCAGCCGCCGCCGTCGGGCAGAAATGTGGTGGACGTCACCGGGCTCGCAATGCAGTATGGCGAAAAGCGCGTGCTGGAGAACGTGAACTTCACCATCGATCGCGGCGACCGCATCGCGCTGGTTGGGGTGAACGGCGCAGGGAAATCGACGCTGATCCGGCTGCTGGGCGGGCAGGAGACGCCCACGATCGGCACGCTGAAGCTGGGGCACAACGTGGTGGCGGAATACTTTGCGCAGGATCAGTACAAGGTTCTCGACCCAACGGCGCGCATGCTCGAAGACATTGGGCGCGTGGCGCCGAAGGTGGCGGAGAAGGACCTGCGGAGTCTGCTGGGCTGCTTCCTGTTTTCGGGCGACGACGTCTTCAAGCCGCTGGGCGTGCTGAGTGGCGGCGAGCGCAACCGCTACGCGTTGGCGCGGATTCTGGTGAGCCCGGCGAATTTCCTGCTGCTGGATGAGCCGACGAACCATCTGGATCTGCGCGCGAAGGACGTGCTGCTGGAGGCGATCGGCAAGTTCAACGGGACGGTGATCTTCGTCTCGCACGATCGATACTTCATCGACGGGCTGGCACAGAAGGTCTTCGAGATCGAGAAGAACGAGGATCCGGCGCGGGGCTCGAGGCTGAATGTTTATCCCGGCAACTACGAGGATTATCTGTGGCGCAAAGAGGGTGGCGCGGCAGAGCTGGCGGCTGCGACGCTGGCGGCGAGAGAGCCGGTGGTCGAGACTCGGGTGTTGGTTGCGGTGCCGGAGCCGGTGGCCGCGGAGAAGACGGCGAAGCGCGTGAATCCCATCAAGCTTCGGCAGATGCAGGAGCGCCTGGCCGCTGTGGAAGCGGAGATTCCGAAGGTGGAGAACTCGCTGGCGGAGACCGAGCAGGCGTTGGCCGTGTATGTGAGCACAGACGAAACGCAGCGGCTGTCGGATGCATTGAACGCGCTGCGCCAACAGCAGGCGTCGCTGAACGCTGAGTGGGAAGAGCTGTCGACGTTGCTCGAGGAAGCGAGCGCCGGCGGGTAGGAGCCTAATCGCTCTTCGACGTGGATGACGATGCGGCAGACGACGAGCCTCCGGAGTCCGACGAAGACGAAGAGGATTTCTCGGAGGGCTTCTTTTCGGATTTCGAGTCGGAGGACTTGCCTTCGCCGTCGGCGGACGCTTTCATCGAGCCGCCAGACTTCGACTTCCCGCCGTAGTCGGTGGCGTACCAGCCGGAGCCCTTGAACTGAATGGCGGAGGCGGAGAGCAGCTTCTCCACCGGGCCCTGGCAGACGGGACATTCCTTCTCTTCCGGGGCGCTGAAGCTCTGGATCTTCTCGAACTGGTGACCGCAATTTTTGCAGCGGTATTCGTAAAGGGGCACGGTTGGGGAGTTCCTCTGGAATTGGATGCTGCTTTCATTCTAACTGCTCGGCGATCGAGAGCCCGGGTCAACCGGCGGCCCGATGCTTCGGTCGCTTTGTATAATCGCGGCAACTTCCGGGGAGATTCGGACTTGGGAATGAAGAGTGGCGGCGCATCGAAGAACGGCCTTCGACGGAACGGGCAGAGCTTCGGTCTGTCGCCGGAGGATGTGCGGACGCTGCGCGGGCTGAAGACCCCGGCGAAGATCCAGAAGTTCATTGACGGGCTGACCTATCAGTACGCGAACACAGCGTGGTCTCCGGCCCGCGTTCTGCGGGAACGCAAGGGGCATTGCCTGGAGGGAGCGCTGCTGGCGGCGACCGCGCTGCGGGTGAACGGGCATCCGCCGCTGCTGATGGATCTGGAGGCGGTCCACGATGACGATCACGTGGTGGCTCTCTATCGCGAACGCGGTCTGTGGGGAGGGATTGCGAAGTCGAACTTTGCGGGACTGCGTTTTCGCGCGCCTGTGTATCGCACGCTGCGCGAGCTGGCGCTGAGCTACTTCGACCACTACTACAACTTGCGCGGGGAGCGCACGCTGCGGGCTTACGCGGGGCCGGTGCATCTGGCGCGGCTCGATGGCGAGGGGTGGATGGCGTCGGAGGAAGATGTGTGGTGCGTGCCGGAGCTGCTGATCGAGGCGAAACATTACCCACTGTTTCCGCATCGCGTGGCGCGGGAGCTGCCGCGGCTTGACCGAAGGAGCTTCGAGGCGGGGATGCATGGGTGGGTGAAGCACTGAGCAGAGAGCAGGGAGCAGGGAGCTGGGAGCTGGGAGCTGGAGCCGGGGGCAGGGATGCATTTCGCCGGGGAGGGGGGGTCGATCCGGGTCGTGAGGCGTATGTATGTCATTCCATTGGGCCGCTTCTTTTCGGGTGGCGGCTATGGTATTTGATTCCGCAATTGGTTGTGGGTAAGTATTTTGCTTTGTTATTCGTTGCTGTTGCTGAAACGGGGTGGTAGGATGCGCCACTTCCCCTTTACTGGAGGAACGACTGATGAAACGCTCGCTGTTTCGACGCGCCGTTGTGGTTGCGATCTGCCTCGGGCTGGCGCTCGATACAGCTCCGGCGCGCGCGGATAGCCTGAAGACGATGGGGGACGAGATCATCCTTGGCGGCGTGGCCGTCGCTGCTGCCATCGGGGTGGGCGTGTTCTTCGCGTTCCATCACGGGCATTCCATCAAGGGCTGCGTGGCGACAGGACCGGAGGGGCTGGAGATCCGAACGCAGAACGGGGCCGACGTCTATACGCTTTCCGGGGCGACCGCCGAGGTGCGAGCCGGCGAGCTGGTGCGGGTGAAGGGCAAGAAGAGGAAGGCGCAGAGCGGCGACGTGCCGGGGTTCGTGGTCAGCGGCGTGTCGAAGGATTACGGGGCCTGCGCGGCGGCGCATCCGTAGGTTGAAATTTTCGAGTTGGAAGGCAAGAAAATTCGAAGGAGCGCACGGTACGGAGGCCACAACGGCAGCGGGAAGCAGGAACGTAGAAACAGAGATTCTGTTTGCGTGAAACGCTGCGCTGGTCTCCACCACTATCAGGCCAAGGCGAGGCCCAGGCCGCGACCTGACGGAGGCGATATGAACCAGTCTGGTGTGGGGCTGTGGCAAGCGATCAGGATGGTGGGAATTTGCGGTGTGCTGGGGGCGGCGGCCTGGAGCACAGGAATCGCCGCGACCAACCGGGCGTCCGCGCCGAAGGAGCCGGCGCAGGTGCACCCGACGCCAAAGCCCAAAGCCGCGCAGGGGAACGAGACCACGAAAGCGCCGCCGCGAGCGAATCCGGCGCCGAGCGCGAACCAACTGGAGCGCTGGCGCCAGACCATTGTGCGCACAAAGCGGCCCAGGAAAGCGTGCTTTACCGCAAAGTATCCCGCCACCACGTGGACCGAAGTTCCATGCGTCCGGCCGCCGCAGATTCCTTTTTTGAGGGCCCGGGGAGTGAGGCCGCTGAACGTGGGGAATGGAACCGATTTCTCGGCGGACCCGGCATCCGGGTTCATCTCCGAGGCGGATGGGCTGTTCGATAAAGTGACCGGCGTGACCAGCGAGTACATGCTGCTGAACGGCAACCAGTCGCCGAACGTGTTCTCGCTCCAGCTCAACACGCAGGTGCTGTCGACCTCGGCGTGCGGGCAGACTTCAGGGTGCCAGGGCTGGCAGCAGTTCATCTTCAGCAACGGCGGGTGTGGGGGTAATGGGTCAGCGTGCGCCTACATTCAGACGTGGCTGTTCAATTTCGGCTCGACGTGCCCGAGCGGATGGAATTCAGGTTTCGGAGCCTGCTTCGTCAATAGCGCAAATGCGGTGCTGATCAGCCCGATCGCACTCAGTGCGCTCAGCACGGTCAGGCTGACCGGCCAGGCGGCCGGCGTGGGCGGCTCGAACGATGGGGTGGCACTGACGGTTGGCGACACCACGTATTCGGCTCCGGGTGACGATCGTATTCCTGACCTTGGACAACACTGGCAGACTGCCGAGTTCAACATTTTTGGCAATGGCGACAGCTCCGAAGCCGTGTTCAACACTGGGTCGACGCTGGTTGTGCGCACGGTGGTGGACAGCGGGACCACAAGCCCGCCCACCTGCGACGAGACGGGATTCACGGCTGAGACCAACAACCTGACGTTGACTTCGACGGCGATTCCGCCGCCGGAAAACGCGCCGGTCTATCGGATGGCGCCGGGTCAGGGGGTGCTTCCCGGGTACCCGGCATCGCCGTTTGGTCCGTCTCTGGTGTTCACCGAAAGCAACGCGCCGGGAGTGGTTCAGGTCGACTGTGCGGATGCGCTGACCATCGGCGACACACACCTGACGACCTTCAGCGGCCTGCATTACGACTTCCAGGCATCGGGCGATTTTGTGCTGCTCGATTCGCCGGCGTTCAGCGTGCATGCGCGCCAGGTGTCGGGAGCGCCGACGTGGCCCAACACCTCGGTCAACAAAGCGATCATGGTGCAGATGGACGGCACGCGGGTGGAAGTGTATGTCGAGCCCGAACGGCTATACATCGACGGCAGAGCGACGACGGTAGCCGAGGGCCATCCCCTGCTTCTCCCGACGGGCGTCGAGGTGATACACCATGGCAGCGAATACGACATCAGCAGCGCCGGCGGCAACGCGGTGCGTGCGACGCTGTACGGGGCCTTCCTCGACGCGACCGTGGGGCTGGGCAAAACCCCGGCTCCCCATGCCCGGGGACTGCTGGGCACTCCCGGAGCGAGCGCCGCGCAGCTGGTCACGGCCAGCGGTGCAATCCTGAGGGAGCCCGTCTCGTTCAGCGATCTCTATAGCAAGTACGGCGAGAGCTGGGGGTTCCGGCAGCCAAATCGCTGTTAACGGAGACGATCAGAACAGCAGCGGGCAATCCCAGCAAGCCGATCTATGCTCAGGACCTGACTGCCACGCGCAGAAGGCGCACGCCTGGCAGCGTGCCGAGCGGCAGGCATTGCCAACCAGGACTTCAACGACTGCACGCTGGACGCGACGGTGCTGCACGACGATGCGGCCGTGAAGGCGTTCACGAAAGTGCATGCACCGATTCGCGTGATCCGGCCTGTGCTCAGCGCCAAACCTGCGGCGTCGCAATAACAGGTTGGGGGGCCTGGGGGAAACAGCCGCAGGTTCTTCCGCCGCGCGTTGCGCGACGTCAGAATGACAGTTTGGGGGGTGGGTGGGCTTCGTGATGACAGCTGAGGTCGCGGAGATTCGAGCCAGGATTTCTCAAGCTGTGACCAGACGGACTCCGGTGATGGCCGGGACGGCTGCGCAGCTCGCGGAGAACTTCATCCGTGACGGCGCCGTCGACCTGGACGACGGATAAAGCGGATGCCGGTTCCTGGCCGTTGCCGTTGGCGCGGCCGAGGGCGAAGTTGGCGATGTTGACGTTGTGTTCGCCGAGGATGGTTCCGACGCGGCCGATGACGCCGGGCACGTCTTTGTTGCGAATGGTGATCAGGGTCCCCTGCAATGGCGCTTCGATGTCGATGCCGTCGAGATGCAGCAACCGGGGCGACTCGCCGTGCAGCACCGCGCCGCTCGCGCTGATGCTCGTTTCGTTGGTGTGCAGACGCAGCTCCAGCACGCTGCCCGTTGCGCCGAGGGGCTCCTCCGTCTTTTCCTCGTGGAGGCGAATGCCGCGCTCCTGAGCGACGGAAGCGGCGTTGATGCGGTTCACCTGCTCCAGATGACCGAGGACACCGGCGATGGCGGAGTTGCGGATCAGCTCGGTTTTGGCTTCGGCCAGGCGGCCGTGGTAGGAGAGCTGGATGCTGTCGATACTGCCGCGGGGAATCTGCGCGAGGAAGGTGCCGAGGCGCTCGGCCAGGGTCATCCACGGCGCAATTTCCTGGTATTCCTCATGGCTCAGCGAGGGCAGATTGACGGCGTTTTGCGCAATGCCGGACTTGAGGTACTCGCGCAACCTGGAGGGCGATCTGCACGCCGACCGCTTCCTGGGCTTCGGCGGTCGATCCGGCAATGTGGGGGGTGAGGATGACGTTGTCGAGAGCGGCGAAGGGCGAGTTCTTCGGCGGCTCTTCGTGGAAGACGTCGAGGGCTGCTCCCGCCGACCTGGCCTGCCTTGAGGGCATCGGCAAGATCGGCTTCGACGACCAGCTCCCCGCGAGCGCAGTTGACGATGCGGACGCCCTTCTTCATGGTGGCGAGCGTGGTGGCGTTGATGATGCCGGTGGTCTGCGGCGTGAGGCCGACGTGGAGGGTGATGTAGTCGGACATAGCAAAGAGCTCTTCGGCGGAAACCAGGCGAATGGCGTTCTCGCGGGCGATGGAGGCAGAGACAAACGGGTCGTGGCCGAGGAGCTCCATGCCAAACTGGCGGGCGCGGCGGGCGACTTCAAGGCCGATGCGGCCGAGGCCGAGGATGCCGAGTTTTTTGCCGCGCAACTCCGCTCCTTGCAATGACTTTTTCTCCCACTTGCCGGCGTGCATAGTGGAGTCGGCGCGCGGAAGCTGGCGGGCGAGGGCGATCATGAGGCCGAGGGTCAACTCGGCTACGGCGATGGCGTTGGCGCCGGGTGTGTTCATCACGACAATTCCGCGGCGGGTGGCGGATTCGGCGTCGATGTTGTTGACCCCGACGCCGGCCCGGCCGATGACGCGAAGTTTGGGAGCGGCGGCCATCAGGGCGTCATCCACCTGGACGGCAGAGCGAACGACGAGCGCGTCGGCATCGGCGAGCGATTCGGGGAGGTTCTTCACCTGGTCGTGGGTGAGGATCTGCCATCCGGGTTCGGACTGGAAAACAGCTACGGTGGCTGGAGAGACTTTTTCCGCGAGGACGACTTTCAAGATGGCTCCTTTAATACAGGTTACAAGGCACAGGTTACAGGGCACAGGGCTCAGGGCACAGAGCGCATGAGCCGCGGACTGAATGTGGCCGGGAACAGGCGAGTCTAACCCGAGCGCGCGAGCGGAAGAGGACTTTGCTGCGTCTATTGTGATTGCAGCGACAGAGCGGCGGCTCTGTGTGTCTGGCACAAGGAATGTGGCTCGGAAACACACTGTAGTACCGTGCGCGGGCGAGGCCGCCGGCAGGCTTTTGCGGTAGGATGAAAGCGGATTCGGAGCGCGTACGCCGGGCCTTCGCGGCCTGAGAGCGCTCGGAAATCGCGAAAGAAGATGCAGCTATGAAGGCTCTTGAAGTTCTGACCGAACGGTGGCAGCGCCGTGGCAACGACGCGGGCTTTACGCTGATGGAACTGCTGATCGTGATCTCGATCATGCTGATCCTGATGCTGATTGCGATTCCGAACATGCTGAACCTGAAGGCGACGGCCAACGAGACGTCGGCCAAGCAGTCGCTGCGCGCGATCCAGGAAGCGGAGACGCAGTACGCGACGAATTTTCCGGCGAACGGCTTTGCCTGCTCGCTGGCGGCGCTGGGCGGCAACGCGTCGTCGGGGCCGCCGAATCCGCAGGCGTCGCAGCTGCTGCAGGGCGATCTGGCCGGCGGTCAGAAGGCCGGATACAGCTTCAGCATCGCGAACTGCCAGAAGGCGCCGGGCAGCCAGCAGGACGACTTCGTGAGCTACGAGGCGACAGCTGTGCCGCAGGTGGTGGGCAAGACGGGACACAACGGCTACTGTCTCGACATGAGCGGGGAAATCAAGGCCGATCCTTCGGGCGGCACGAACTGCACGGTGGCGATTCAGTAGGCGGCTGGGAGCCGGGAGCCGGGAGCGAAGCAGCGGTCGGCGGATGCGGAGGGTGAGCAGGGTTTGAACAGCAAAATGCGAAATCTGAGCCGCCAGCGTGTTGAACACAGCTGGCGGTTTTTGCTGATCTGGATATCGGTGGTCGGATTGGCCGGCGGGCTGCGGGCGCAGTCGACAGCGAATGCAGCCCAGGCCGCGGCTCGCGTGGATCGGCATTACAACGCGCTGCATTCGCTCGAGGTCCACTTTGTGCAGACTTACACCGGCATGGGGATGAACCGCAAAGAGTCCGGTGTGCTGCTGCTGAAGAAGCCCGGGAAGATGCGCTGGACCTACACCGATCCCGATGGCAAGCTGTTTGTGCTGGACGGCAAGTACGGGTATTTCTACTCGCCGGGCGAGACGGAGGCGCAAAAGGTGGACGAGAAGAAGCTCGACGATCTACGCTCGCCGCTCCGGTTTCTGCTGGGGCACACGGAGTTGCAGAAGGAGTTGACCGGACTGCACGGCAGTTGCGATGGCAGCGGCGTCTGCGAGCTGGCCGGCGTGCCGAAGGGGCTGGAGCAGCGCGTCTCGTCCCTGAAGATCACAGCGGCCGCCGATGGGACGATTCGGTCGATGACGATTGAGGAGACCGACGGCGTTACGAATCGCTTCGAGTTCAGTGGCGAGGCGGACAATGTTCCGGCGGCGGATGCTGCGTTTGAGTTTGTGCCGCCGCCGGGAGTGCATGTGGTGGAGGGCGAGCCGCCGGTTTAGGCCCTGCGATTCCGCTCACCCCGAACGCGGAGCGACGCAGAGCGGAAACGTAACAGTCAACACTTTTTTGATAGGGTGACGATTCGTATCCGCCTATAATCGCCCCCAATGCTCCTCGAACCAGGAATGATTCTCGGCGAATACGAGATCCTCTCTCCTTTGGGCGCTGGTGGCATGGGCGAGGTTTACCGCGCGCTCGACTCGCGGCTGGGACGTGAGGTCGCGGTCAAAGTTTTGCCCGCCTCATTCGTCCGCGACCCCGAGCGGCTGCGCCGATTTGAGCAGGAAGCGCGGGCGGCTGCAGCGCTCAATCACCCGAACATTCTGGTGGTCTACCAGTTGGGCATGCAGGAAGACGTGCCGTATCTGGTGTCGGAGCTGCTCGAAGGAGAAACGCTGCGAGCGCGGCTGAGCCGCGGGCCGCTCCCGCTGCGCAACGCCATCGATGTCGGCGTGCAGATCGCACGCGGGCTGGCGGCGGCGCACAAGAAAGGGATCGTGCATCGCGATCTCAAGCCGGACAACCTGTTCCTCACGAAAGACGGGCACGTGAAGATTCTCGATTTCGGTCTGGCGCGCGTGGTGCCGACCGCGGGAGAGAGTCTTCAAGGCGCGCCAACGCTGGGAGGGCAGACCACGCCCGGAGTTCTGATGGGAACCGTGGGTTACATGTCTCCGGAACAGGTGCGAGGATTGCCCGCGGACCAGCGCTCCGACATCTTCTCGCTGAGCGTGGTTCTATGCGAGATGCTCAGCGGACGGCCGGCATTCGAGAAGCCCACATCGGCCGAGACCATGGCGGCGATTCTGAATGAAGATCCGCCAGCCCTGGCGGAATTGTCGGCCAATGTTCCACCCGGGCTGCAACGGGTGCTGCAACGCGGGCTGGAGAAAGACACGGAACAGCGGTTCCAGTCGGCTTCCGATCTCGCTTTCGCGCTGGAAGCACTGTCCGATCCATCGCTCTCCACGGTGTCCGAGTTGCGTTCCGGATTGAGGACGGACGCGCCGCAGACGCGCCGCAAATTCCCCTGGATGCTGGCGGGTGCATTGGTGCTGGCGGTGGTGGGAGCGCTGGCCTGGCTGGAACTGCGGCCGCCACAGCCGCCCACCGCGTCGAACTACGTTCAGCTGACCCACGATGGTATCCAGAAATCGCTGGTCGGGACGGACGGGACGCGGCTCTATCTGAGCGCGATCACTTCGGCTGTCCGGGGTACTGCGGCCGTGCCGGTTGCGGGTGGCGAACCCACCAAAATTGTCATGCCGTCGCCGGGGATGATTCCGTTCCATCTGTCCACCGATGGTTCGGAGTTTCTGGTGATCGATGCCCGCGGGGTGCCGTTTCGCGGTCCGCTGTGGAGCGTGCCCGTACTGGGTGGCTCACCGCGCCGTCTCGGCGAGACGATCGGGGACGATGCGGCCTGGTCTCCGAACGGAAAACTGCTTGCGTATGCGGACCAGGGGGATCTGTATGAGGCGCAGGCGGACGGCTCGGCTTTACGCAAATTGCTCACGGTTCATGGTCTGATCGACCACCTCGTGTGGTCGCCGGACAGCAGCAGCCTGCGCTTCGACACGTCCCAGGGATTTGGGTCTGGAATCGGCCAGCATTTGTTGTGGGAAGTTGGGGCGGATGGTTCGAACCTGCATCGCCTGCTGGCCGGCTGGCACACTCCGCCGGATGAATGCTGCGGCGTGTGGAGTGCGGACGGCCGCTTTTTCATCTTTCAGTCACACGGACAAATCTGGGCGCAGCCGCGGAGCCGGCTCTTTCATCGGGAGGGGAAGCCGGTTGCTGTGACCGCGAGCCCGATGACGTTGTCCTCGCCGCTGGTCAGTCCCGATGGGCGGAAGCTCTTTCTGGTGGGTGCGACCTTTCGTGGCGAGCTGACCCGCTACGACACGCGTTCCGGCCAGTTCGAGCCGTTTCTGGGAGGCATCTCGGCGGAGTACGTTTCGTTTTCGAAAGATGGCCAGTGGGTCGCTTACGTTTCGTATCCCGAGGCAACGATTTGGCGCAGCCGGATCGACGGAAGCGACCGCATGCAGCTGACGTTTCCGCCGCTGCGGGCCGTTCTGCCGCAATGGTCGCCGGATGGGAAGTCTCTGGTGTTCTTTGAATTTCCGATCAGCTCGAGCCAGCCCGCCCGCATTTATCAGATCCCGGCAGAGGGTGGATCTCCGGTGCAGTTGATACCGGACGATCCGCACAACCAGCAGGACCCGAGCTGGTCGCCCGACGGAAGCAAAATTGTCTTTGCAGGCTCCGCCGGTGACGCAGCGGCGAACCCCACTGCGCCGGCTATTCGCACGTGGGACGCCGCAACGCATCAGGTATCGGCGATCGCCGGCTCGCAGCGGATGTTTTCGCCGCGCTGGTCGCCGGATGGAAGGATGCTGGCCGCGCTCAGCGATGACTCTCGGACGGTGATGCTCCTCAATCTGCAAACCGGCAAGTGGGCTCCGCTGGCCCAGGGCACCTTTGGCTGGGTCAACTGGTCGAAAGACGGTCAGGCTGTTTACGTTCTCGATTTCACCGGAAAAGGGGCGGTGCTCCGGATCCGCGTGGCCGACCACAGCATGGAGCGAGTGGCGGATCTGAAGGATTTTGTCACCACCGGCCAGTTTGGCGGCTCACTGACCCTCACCCCCGACGATTCGCCTCTCCTGTTGCGCGACCGCGGAACGCAGGATGTCTACACCCTGGACTGGAAGGACTGAATCGCTCCGAGCTCCCATCCTCAGCCTGGGAGCCAGACCTGCAGGGCGTGAACGGCGGCAGCCCTGTAGTAACTCCGTGGTATCCCCCGCCCTGTCCGTGGGATGTTTCCTTCTGGCTGGCCCTCGGTAGCATGGCGCCATGCTGCGGCGTGCTGTGTGCCTGGGTGCAGTTCTGTCGATGATGGGCGGTCTCGCCTGCGGTCAGGGGCTGAGCCGGAAGTCCGGGCCATGGACTTTGCAACAGAGCGGGACGACCGTGAGCCTGCGCGGCGTGCATTCGCTGGGTGGCGGCGTGGCCTGGGTGAGCGGGTCCGACGGCACAGTTCTGCGCACCGAGGACGGCGGCTATGAGTGGCAGAGCTGCGCGGCTCCTCCAGACTCAGACAAGCTGGATTTTCGGGCCATCTGGGCATGGGACGCCAACACCGCCATCGTGATGTCGATCGGCTCGGGGGATCAGTCGCGGGTGTATCGCACGACGGATGGCTGCTCGCACTGGAGCCTGGTGCTGACCGATCCTGACAAAGACGGCTTTTTCGATGGCATGGTGTTTGCCGGACGGCAAGCAGGATACCTGCTGGGCGATCCGGTGGATGGGACGTTTCCGCTGTTCCGAACCGCCGACGGCGGGGAGACGTGGACGAAGATTCAGTCGCCGGGGCTGACGACCGGGGGGCAGAGCATTGCGGCTTTTGCAGCCAGCAATTCATCGCTGGCCAGCGACGGCCGGGTGTGGTTTGTAACGGGCGGCCAGGGCGGCGCGTTTCTTTACGAAGGGGAGAGCGATTGCCCCCAGGACGGCGCTGCGCCCGCAGACCCGAAATGTCTGGATCACTGGAGCTTTCACCGGCAGCCGTTGCCCATGGCCGGAGGCAGCGCGTCGGCCGGAGCATTCTCGGTACGGGCGGTATGGTGGGATGGGCGTGTAACCGCAGCTGTCGCGGTGGGTGGCGATTACGTGAAACCCGACGTCAGCGAAGGGACCTCGGCCTGGACACCGGATGGGAAGACGTGGGCGGCGTCGGAAAAGCCTCCGCGCGGATACCGCTCTGCCGTGACCTGGGAAGCGGACCTGAATGCCTGGATTGCCGTGGGCCCCACCGGGTCCGACGTGAGTTGGGACGGCGGCCGGCACTGGAAGTCGCTGGACGGAAGCGAAACTGGGGGCAGCTGGAACGCTCTGAGTCTGCCGTTTGTGGTGGGAGCCGACGGAAAAATAGGGAAAATCAGCCTGGACGGGCTGCATAAGTGAGCATTTCGGGAGCCGGAAACGTCTAGTCCACGAAACCCTGCGCCACAGGCGTGCGGAAGGCTGGAACTGCTACGCTGGAGGGAGGCGTCCCCAGACCGGCGCGGGCATATCCCGGCGTTGGAAGAGGCGTGGCGGATGGCCCGAAGGCAGACGAGCCGAAGAGGCGGATAGCCGAAAGGCGGATAGCCAAAACCCATGGCAGAATTCGTGATCAGGTTGGCCGACGAGCGCGGCCATGTGCAGGAGCAGATCCAGTCGGCGGCGACTGCGGAAGAGCTGCGCACGCGATTCTCCCAGGCCGGGTACTTCGTCTACTCGGTGAAACCGCGAGGGCTGACCGGTACCGCGCGCAAGACGAAGCTCGAAACTTTCCTGATCTTCAACCAGCAGTTTCTGACGCTGATCCGTGCCGGGTATGCCGATTCTGGGCTCGCTGGAGATGCTGGCGAAGAGCCAGAAGAATGCCAATTTTTCCGGACAGTTGCAGAACGTAGCGGCGCGCGTGCGAACCGGTGAGCCGATCTCGAACGCGTTCGAGGCGCAGGGCGCGTTTCCGCTGATGTATACAACAACGCTGCTTGCCGGGGAGCGTGCGGGCAATCTCGAAGAGGTTCTGGGGCGGTATATGTCGTTCCAGCGGGTCGCGCTGGCCTTCCGCAAGAAACTGGTTGCGTCGCTGATCTACCCCATGCTGCTGATCACCCTGGTGATCTGCCTGTTCATCTTCCTGATCACATTTGTCGTGCCGCAGTTTGCGAAGTTATACGACCAGATCGGGACGAAGCTGCCGTCGATCACGCTGTTCATGCTGGCGCTGGGCACCGGCGCGCAGCATTACCTGATCTACATCGTGCCGGCGCTGGCGCTCATCGGCTACCTGCTGTGGCGCTGGAGCCGCAGCGAAGCGGGCGCCGACCGCATCGACCGCATCCGGATCCGGCTGCCGTTGTTCGGCAAAATCTGGCTGAAATACCAGGTGGCGATGTTTGCGCGCACCCTCTCCACGCTGCTCAGCGGAGGCATTCCTCTTGTGCCGTCGCTTGAAACCGCGGCCCGGTCGATCACTAGCCGGCGGATCGCGAAGTCGGTGGTCGCGGCCGTGACGTCGGTGCGCGAAGGCAAAGGGCTGGCAAAGAGCCTCGAGGCAACGAAGATCTTTCCCGAGCTTTCCACCGAGATGATCGAGGTGGGCGAATCGACCGGGGCGTTGCCGCAGATGCTGAACTCGGTGGCGGAGTTTTTCGAGGAAGACGTGCAGACCGCGCTGACCGCGGCGCTGGCCCTGATCGAGCCCGCGATTCTGATCGTGATGGGCATCGTAGTGGTGGTGATTCTGATCGCGCTGTATCTGCCGATCTTCTCCATGAGTAACGCGCAGAACTTCAGAAGTTAGCAGTGGTGAGCGATGCGGCGAACGCCGCTTAGCCACAGAGGCATCGTAGACAGAGGTATTCAGTATGGCTCAGGCTCCCCCCATCCCGATTCCGATTGCGTCCGAACCGGACGAAACCGCGCAGGCCC
>CAVPCB010000008.1:0-5046 GCA_963702285.1 uncultured Acidobacteriaceae bacterium
TAGAGCGATTTGCCGTAATGTCCTGCTGCCACGCGTCCGGAATCCAGAGGATCCCGCCTTAACACGACCGTTCGATCTCCCATAGCCGGAATCATGCGCACGATCCACATCGTCCCCCAGGAAAGAGTAAGAATATAGATCGGATCCTTGATCATCACCTCGAGGAGCACGTGCCCCAGGCTTCCTTCCGTCAACGCGATCAGGAGATACACCGCCGCGACCGTTCCCCAGGGTCCGCGCATATCGAACATACTTTCATAGAGGACAAATACTGCCGGTAATACAAGGAACCCAAATACTACGACGCCGGGCCAGTTGAATCCGCCATAGCTGTCGGCAATCGCTGTGATCGTTGTATGACTAGTCGTTTCAATACCTATTTCCTGCCCATCAAGCTGTCCCAGATAGTGTCCCGAGTCGAGATCCGGCTTGTTGCGATAAATAACTCGCGGAATGTTGGCGAGCAGATCGAGCTTGAGTGCTGTAAAACCGTAGTGAAAGCCCGTGGCACAGGCGCTGATCAGTGTACTGTCAGGACCGATCAGAGCAAATCGGTTGAGCGTGACAGCGCTCGGGCTGGAGAAATAATTCACTGCATGTGTATTCTCAATGGCTGCGTTGCCGACTGCGTATTGGATCGTCGACCACTCCGACGGCGCCTGTTCCAGTGACTGGAACATCGTACTTGCCAGTTCGCCAGGCGTTGGGCTTTCTCTTCCGCTGCGCGAGTGGAGATAGAAGGGCGACACGAAGAGGAAGAAACCCGCACACAACCCCATCGCAACGGCGAGATGTCTCTTTCTGAAACTGAAGTTCCGGAGGTAGCAGGTCAGGAAAATGATGGCAAACGGCTGGACGAACGCCTGTCGGCTAGCCCCCAGGAATCCAGCCAGTTCCATCGCGATGGTCGGCCAAAACGCCATCCAGCCGAAGCTGTGCCTGCCTCCGGTGATTCGTATTCGGTGGTCCACGGCCAGCACGAGAGAAAAAGGCAGCAGGTAACTGAGAACCAGGCTGACTCCATGCGTCAGAGACGTCGACCCCGCCTCACCCTGGAACCCAGACAGGAACCCCAGGGTCATGCCCACCAAACCTCCGATGAGAGATACGACATACAAATGCTGCGCTTGTGTCGGCGTCTCCGGTTCCGCGGGTCTGGGCAGCGGCACCCGGAGACGAGAAAACATCATCGTCCCCAGCATCGCCGAAAAGAAAAACAGCGCATAAACCGAAATAACAACATCCGGGTTATAGAGATTCTGATCGGCTCTTTCCAGGACGAGGACCTTGCCAACCTGCGAGATGACCAGCGTACTCAGAGCCAATCGGGTAAATGCGAATCCGCTCATGCTCCCCAAACCGCCGAGCACGTTGTACGTCACGCAGGCGCATAGCAGGGCCAGCGAGGCCATGCCCGCGAAATATAGCGTCGTTCCTGAAACCAGCTCCCCTGTAAACAGAAATACGACGAAAGCAAACACTACCAGAGAGGAGAGCGTCCATTTGGGTGTCATTTGTGTCCCCGGTCCCGCGAAAAATGCGCTTCAGGCATCTCCAGCCAGTAACTCGGTTCGAGCACGATCGGCCGCGCCGGGCTCCAACTCCCGGCAGACCATCCGCAGCCGCCTTTCATCATCACGGAACCCGATAGACCAGCGCGTCGGTGACCCCGACTGCTATGCCTGTACCACCGGCCGCCACGCCTTGCTTGAACCCGTTGCCCGGCACCAGCAGCACGTCGTCCGACGCCAGCGCAATATCCCGCTCCTTACCCTGCATCACCTTTTTCAGGTCCATCTGGATTTCCACGTGCTGATCGTTGGGCGTTTTCCGGATGACCACTACCTTCGAAAGAGCCGCTCCGAAATTCACCCCGCCCGACATGGCAATCGCGCGCATCACGGTGATCGGCGTATTGCTGGAGAGAGCGATCGCCGACGGCGACTTTACCTGCCCAATCACAAATACGTTTCCGACCTTCGACACAATCACCGTATCTCCCGCCATCAGCGGGATATTGGTTTCATCGGTCGTCCTGGGATCCGATCCCAGAATCACGGTAATCGGCTGAGGATCGCCCGGCCGGCGCACAGTAATCGTGTGGCTGGCCAGCGGCGTAAATCCACCGCACGCGGAAATAACATCCAGCAAACGCAGTGTCCCAAAAGCAGGTACCGGCGCCGGCTTCTGCACCTCACCCACGACAGTAATAACTCGGGTCGGCGAAGCCACCAGCGAGACACTGACCTGAGGATCCACCAAAATCCCCTTCTCCTTTAGCTCCTTCTCAAGATAGAGTGCGACTTCCGGTGGCGTCATACCCGCCACCTTCACTACTCCCAGATAAGGCAGGATGATTTCCCCCTGCGTTCCCACCTTGATACCGCTCGCGCCGCCGCTCCCGCTTCCGCCTGGCGAGTCGAAGCTGGTGGAGCTGGTGGTGGTTAGCTCCGGCGCCCCGTAGGTCGCGATCGAAATCACGTCGCCCGGCACGATCTTCACATCCTGCAGCTGCACGAGTCATGGCTAAAGGCGGCGCAGAAGAGGCAGTCGAGAGTCCGCCCACAGCCGGTCCGGCAAACTGCGCCAGCGCCGGCTGTCCGCCAAAGAACATCGGCCCACACACCGCAGAACTCGCCGCAAAGCCGAGGAAACCTGCTTTCATCTTATAACTCCCAACCCACGCACAGGCGAGTTACTTTCCATATTCATAGGTGTAATAGCCCAGATAGCCGTAATACTCGGGCAGCGAAGCGTCCACCCCGTTGAAGACAAAACCGTAGACCTTCACGTCCAGCTCATGCAGAATCTCGGAGGCTCGTCCCAGCATCCGGCGAGTGCAGTATCCCTGCCGGATCACCAGCACCATGCCATCGGCCTGGGCAGCCACAATGGCCGGATCGGTGACCGACAACAGGGGCGGCGTGTCGAAAATGACGTAGTCATAGCGCTCGCGCAGCTGGCGCACCACTTCGCTCATCTGGTCCGATGACAGCAGATCCGCCGGCAGCGGAGGAACTGTACCCGAGGGAATTACATCCAGTGTGGTCAGGGTTTCATGCGTCTGCGTGACCTCATCCAGCGTGTAATAACCGGTCAGGACTTCCGATAATCCCTTCCCGCCTTCCAGACGAAGCCGTTTGTAGACCGACGGACGCCGCATATCGGTGTCCACCAGCGCCACTTTCTTGCCGCCCTGAGCCAGCACCGCAGCCATGTTCGCCGATACCGTCGATTTGCCTTCCCCGGGCTGACAGCTGGTGACCGCAATGGCCTTAGACTCTCGCGAGGTGGTCGACAGGCGCATCGATGTGCGCAGTGCGCGAAACGACTCAGCGAAGGGCGACCGCGGATCGCGCAGCAGTTCCGGCCCAACCACCCACTCCAGATCGCCCTTGCTCTTCCAGTGGCTCTGCGGAATCATGGCCAGCGAGGGCAGCCCCAGCATCTCCTGAATTTCGTGCGCATCCCGCATGCGGGTGTCCATCTTCTCCAGCAGGAGCGCCAGGGTGAACCCTCCGAAGAACCCGAAGACCATGCCGATGACGCCGAGCTTCAGCGGAGAGGAACTCGAAGGCCCCAGCGGCACCGAGGCCAGGTCCACTACGCTGATATCGGCCGCATCCAGACCCGCATCCACGGCAGCTTCCCGCAGCCGGCCCACGATGCTTTCGTACATCTTGCGGTTGGAGTCGTATTCCTGGCTCAGCAGCATGTACTGCACCAGATCATCGCGCTGCCCATAAACCTCATGGGTCTTGTCGTCCAGCAGCCCCTGGGCTTTGGCCTCAGCTGCCTGGGCCATGCTCAGCGAATCGTTGGCCAGTTCCACCACGCGGTGTTCCTGCGTCACGATTTGTGTGTTGATCGAGGCATCCTGGGCTCGAAGCTGCTTCACCTGCGGATAATTCGGCCCGTACACCGGCTGCAGGTGCGCCAGTTCGGCCTCGATCCCGGCCCGCTGCGTTCGCAGATTTGCCAGCAAACCTTCCGAGGTCGTCATTCCCGGCACTCCCGGGGTTCCTGCAACTTCCTGAATCTGATCCGGCGGCAACGACTTGACAATGTGGTAACGCGCTTCAGCCAGCACGCGCTGCTCGGTCGCATCCGCCAGGTTTTTCTGGAGCGCTCCGATGTCCTGCACCAGCAGACTATGCTCCGGATCGAGCGCCATCACCCCAAGCTTGCGCTGCAGATCCACCATCTTGTTCTGCGAGTCCTGCACCACCGAACGCAGGTCATCCATTCGCCCGGTAAGCCATCGGCTCACCTCCTGCGTGGTGTTGTAGTGGGTGGCGAAATTGTTCTCGATGAACTCCGTTTCCAGCGCGTTCACGACTTCGGCGGAGAGCTTGGGAGACGGGCTGGTGTACGAGATCGTAATCATCTGCGTGCGCGGAACTCGAACCGCGGTCAGATGCGCGCGCAGATTCCCCACCACCGCATCGCGCAGCACTGGATCGTCCAGACTGCGGTGCACCGGCGCCGCCGCCTTGCTCCCCAGGAACGCCGGCTTAAGGGAGAACGCTCCACCGCCGTTCATGAAAACCGGGTTGTCCTGCAGGTCCAGCTTCTCGGCGACGGAGGTCAGCAGCTTCCTGCTTTCCAGAATCCGAATGTCGCTCTCCACCGTGACATCCAGTGAGCCTGTCGCGCCCAGGAGCAACGTACCCGCCTGCTTGAATTCCGACCCCGACCCCGGCTGGATCCGAACTTCGCCCGCGGCGGTATACCACTTCCCGTGCAGGAACCCGCGGCCGGCCGCCAGCAGTCCCACCCCAACGGCCATCACCGCCAGAAGCACACGCCTCTTGCGGATGACCAGCCACAGGTCGGTGAGTGAAACATCTTTGCTCTCCGGAGCTGCGGAGATCTGCTTGCTGCGCATCAACTGTTGCACTTAACCTCTCAGTGTGCCGAATGCCGATCGGCATCCCTGAATTGACGACCTCTTTTGTGAATTGCTGCCGCCCCGGGGTCCGGCGTGCGACCGCTCAGGAAAAATAAGGGCTTGCTTCCGGTCAATCCACAGAAACAGGGCTGGCG
>CAVPCB010000009.1:0-6441 GCA_963702285.1 uncultured Acidobacteriaceae bacterium
GCGCGCGCTTCGATGTAGCCATGCTCGTAGCCGATCTTCGCGCCCAGCATCTCCAGGCCTTTGGTGTGCAGATCGATGGGTCGCGCCCCAATCGCGCATCCGCCCGGCATGGACACGCGCGCCACGCCCATGCGCGCCACCAGCGGCCCCAGCACCAGCGACGACGCCCGCATGGTCTTCACAATTTCGTACGGCGCCGTCGGATCCTTGATCGTCCGGCAGCTGATGGTGGTGCGATGCTGTGCCCGCCCGTAGCCCAGCTCCACCTCGCCGCCCATCGAAACCAGCAGCTTCCGCTCCGTCTCGATGTCCCGCACCTGTGGGATGTTCTCGATCACGACATCGTCTTCGGTCAGAATCGCCGCCGCCATACAGGGCAGCGCGGAATTCTTCGACCCGCTCACCCGGATTGTGCCCAGAAGGGGATTGCCCCCGCGAATGACAAATTTGTCCATACTTCCCTTCAGATTAAATGCGATTGGCAAGGAAAAGATGCAGCAGCCGCTAACGGTGTATCCGCCTGGCTACCCGATCGACGGGCTATTTCTTCGCGGGCTGAACCGCCTGCGGTGTCCTCTGCGGCTGGTCCTCGGCCCAGATCACTTCCCCCGGCCGCGCGTAGTGCAGCCGCTCCCGCGCTTCGCGCTCGATGGCGTCGGGATCGGATTTCAGCTCCTTGACGTGCTCCGCCAGCCGCGCGTTTTCCTTCTGCAACTCCCCAATTTTCTTCTGGACTGCCCGATCTTCGGCGCGCCGCTGCTGGTAGACGCTGATCCCGTTTTCGCCGAAGATCGCGTGATACCCGAAGACCAGCGCCGCCACGATCACCACGCCCGTGGCGATGCGCCGCCGCATCCGGTACAGCGCCTGCGCCGCCCGCTCCACGAATCCCGTCTGCTTTTGCTCACCGCTTACCGCTGCCACGACTCCGCCTTTACTCAACTCCAAACTCTGGCCGTCAGGCCATCACCCAATCTTTCGCCGCCTGCTGCAGCGGGACCTGATCGCTCTCTTTCCGCGCCTCGGAGTACACCCGCACCACCGGCTCGGTTCCGCTCAGCCGATAGCAGACCCACGAGCCATCTTCCAAAACCAGCTTCAGGCCGTCGGTCCGGACCACCTGGCATAACCTTGCGCCCGCCGATTGCCTGCGGATCATTCTTTATCTTCTCAGTGAACTTTTCCTTGACCTCCGGCGTCAAGCGGAAATTCTCACGATGGGGGTAAAAGGAACCTACCCTGCCAAATATCTTCTTCAATTGTTCGCCCAAGCTCGTCCCGCGTACCGCCACCATCTCCGCGGCCAGCAGCCCCGCGATCACACCGTCCTTCTCCGGAACGTGCCCGCGAATCGTGAGCCCGGCACTTTCCTCGCCGCCGATCGCGATTTTGTCCTCGTTGATCAGCTCCCCGATGTACTTGAACCCCACCGGCGTCTCATAGAGCTGGACCTTGAATTCATCGGCCAGCGCATTGATCAGGTTGGTGGTCGCCACTGACTTCGCCACGCCGTTCTTCCAGCCGCGCGTCTCCACCAGATAATCGAACAGCAAGGCGATGACGTAGTTCGGCTGCATAAAGGTCCCATCGCCGTCCACGATGCCGAACCGATCCGCATCGCCATCGGTTGCGATGCCGATCGCCGCGCCAACTTCCTTCATCTTGTCCTTGCAGGCGTTCAGCAGCTCGCCGTCCGGCTCCGGCGCGTGGCCGCCGAACAGCACATCGCGAGAATCGTGCACCGTCCAGGTCTCGACCCCATGCTCGCGCAGAATGTGGCAGCTGTACCCGCGCGCCGCACCCCAGAACGGATCGAACACCACTCTTGAGGCCCGCCTTTTTGATGGCCTTCAGATCCACCAGCTCGGCGATTCGCTTCAGATAGTCCGGCTTCACGTCGACCTGCTCGAACCTCGTACCCCCCTCTACCGGCTGCGGCACCTCGTCGAGCTTCGATACGTTGGCTTCGATCTGCTTCGTCACCTCGGGCAGCGCGGGCGCACCATCCGGCGTCGAGTATTTGATCCCGTTGTACTCCGGCGGATTATGGGATGCCGTGAAGTTGATCGACCCGCCCGTCTTCAACCTCCGCACAGCGTACGCGATGGCCGGCGTGGGCGCTGCTTCCGGAATAATTACTGGCGTCACGCCGTTCGCGGCCAGCACCTTCGCCGCCTCCGCCACAAACATCTCCCCCAGAAACCGCGGATCGCGACCCACCAGCACGGTCCTTGGCCCGTGCTGCGCCGCCACGTACTGCGCGATCCCCGCCACCGCGCGCCGGATATTTGCCAGCGTGAAATCCTCCGCGACGATCGCCCGCCATCCGGAGGTGCCAAATTTGATTTCGGCTTTCATCAATCCCCTCAGTGATCCATTCGGCCTTATGATGCTTCCAGCCTGGATTCCTGCCGTAACCGCAAGCCACCGATGATTGTACCCGCCACCGAAGCCCGCATTGTGATCACCACAGCAGGCTCACGCGAAGAAGCCGAGGACATCGCGCGCAACCTCGTGGACGAGCGTCTCGCCGCGTGTGTCAACGTCATCCCCGGCCTCACCTCTGTCTATCGCTGGAAAGGCGACGTCGAAAGCGCTGCGGAAGTGCTTCTCATCGTCAAGACCACTGCCGCCAACCTGGAACGCCTCGAATCCGCGCTTCGCCGGCTGCATTCGTATGAAGTACCGGAATTCCTCGTGCTTGCGCCCGACGCCTCCAGCAAACCTTACCTGGACTGGCTGCTGCTTGAGACCGGCAGTCACCTCTAAGCGATCGAAGAATTCCGTGGCGCCGCAGGCAGCGAATTATTTTTGCGGACAACAGCGACCCTGGTTTTCTGCATCGAAAACGGTTTAGCCTGGTTCCTCAAGCACTCTGAATAGCAAGTCATGTCCTCGGCAAGGGAAGATAATCCGCGCCGCGTCGAAGTCGACCGCTTCATTCTCGACGAGATCGACAGCGTTCCCCACATTGAGGCGCTGCTGATCCTGTGGAACAGCCGCCCCAGGGCGTGGTCGATCGAAGAACTCGCTGCCCTCCTGTTTCTCCCCGAGGACCGCACGCGGCAAATCCTCGAAGATCTCCAGCAGCGTGCGCTGGTCGTCTCCGGCGAAACCGGCGTCTCCTACAATCCCGCCGATTCTCGCGATCACCTCATGGCAGATGTGGACCGCGTCTGGCGCCATGAGTTGGTGCGCGTCTCCAACATGATTCACTCCAAAGCCTCGCCGGCTGTGCGCGAGTTCGCCCGCGCCTTCAGGTTCAAGAAAGACTAACCATGAACGCCATTGCCCCAGCGGTTTACATCCTCGGATTCGTCGTTACCCTCGCGTGCGGAGTCCTGCTCTTCCGCGCGTATTCGGTAGTCGGCAAACGTCTCTTGCTGTGGAGCGCCATCTGTTTCTGCGGCCTCGCGATCTCGAATCTGCTGGTCTTCCTGGATCCTCGTGGTTTTGCCGACGCAGGTGGATCTCTACCCCTGGCGCCTGCTGACCGCAGCCGCAGCCATGCTGATCCTGCTCTACGGCCTCATCTGGGAGGGTCAGCAATGATGCATACTCTCCTCTTCGAAGGCTTTCTCGAGGGCGTGGTGGCCACCACTTCACTCGCCGCGGGACTCTTCTTTCTTCGCTATTGGCGCGACACCCGCGATTCCCTCTTCCTGGCCTTTTCGGTGGCCTTCTTCATCGAGGGCCTGAACCGCTGCGTTCGCATCTTCTTCATCAATCCCAGCGAGTCCGCCCCCTGGGTTTACGTGGTGCGCGCTTTCGCGTTCTTCATCATCCTTGCCGGTATTTTGAACAAGAACCGGCGCTCGGGCGCATGATGTCGAAGACCTTCCAGGAAAAACAACGGGTGCGGAGACTGCATCCCCGCACCCTGTTCCCTGCTTGCTGTTCCCGATTGCCTGTCGTTAGCCTTCCGTAGCTCCATGGCATTTCTTGTATTTCTTGCCCGATCCGCAGGGACAGGGGTCGTTGCGGCCGACCTTCTCTCCCACACGCCGTTGTGCCGGGGCGGACGCATCGCCTCCACCCGCCATCCGCGCGTGCTCCAGCTCCTTCTGCTTCTTGCGCTGGAACTCCTTCTCGATCTCGTCGATGGTCGTCGAAGGCGCGCGGCTCGGAGCCAGGGGAATCGGCGGTGCGCTCGGCAAGCGATGTCCATTGCCGTCGCCTGCTGCCCGATCGGCCGATGCCACGTTCGGAGCCGCCGGAACCGCGGCGCGCGGACGTGACGGAATCTCCACCGGCTGTCCGTCCGGCCCCACAATGCGCATCAGGAACAGGAACCGCACCGCGTCTTCCTGAAACTTCTGCATCATCGCTTCGAACATCCCGAAGGATTCCTTCTTGTACTCCACCAGCGGATCCAGCTGCGCATACCCGCGCAGGCCGATCCCTTCCTTCAGGTGATCCATGCTCAGCAGATGATCCTTCCACAGCCCGTCGATCACGCTCAGCATGATCATCCGCTCGTGGAAACGCATCTGCTGATCGCTGATCAGCTGCTCCTTCGCTTCGTACTTCCCCTTGAGCCGCTCGAAGATCTCCTCGCCCAGTTCGTGCCGCGTCATCTCCGTCGGCTTGATTCCCTCGGCGTCGAGATCGAATCCGAAGTGCGCGCTCAGCTTCTCCCTCAGCCCCTTCACATCCCACTGATCCGGGTGCACCCGCTCGTTCGCAAACTCATCCAGCACAGTGCTCAGGATGTTCGGAACATAATCCTCGACAATCAGCTCTTTCTGATCCAGCCCCTCCAGCAGCTGCCGCCGCAATCCGTACACGGCTTCGCGCTGCTTGTTCATCACGTCGTCGTATTCCAGCAGATGTTTGCGGGCCTCGAAGTTCTGGCTCTCCACCGCTTTCTGCGCCGCTTCGATCCGGTTCGAGATCATCCGCGACTCGATGGGCATCCCCTCTTCCATGCCCATCTTCTGCAGCAGCGTGGAAACCCACTCGCGCGCAAAAATGCGCATCAGGTCGTCTTCCAGCGACAGATAGAATCGCGACGCCCGGGATCGCCCTGGCGTCCGGCGCGCCCACGCAGCTGGTTGTCGATACGCCGCGACTCGTGCCGCTCCGTGCCCAGGATGAACAGCCCGCCCGTCTCGATCACCTGGTCGTGTTCCGTCCCGGCCGCCGCCGCATGTCCCTCATACACGCGGTCCCAGTTCTCCTGGCTGGTCTCGAACTCCTGGCCCTGGTAGTAGAAGCGCAGCATCCCCGGAGCCGCCATGGGATTGATGGCGCCTCGGCCGCTGAAATCGAGCGCGCCATCGCCTTCTTCACCAGCTCCTGGCGCGCGACGAAATCCGGATTGCCGCCCAGCAGAATGTCGGTGCCGCGCCCGGCCATGTTGGTAGCGATCGTCACCATCCCGATGCGGCCCGCCTGCGCAACAATCTCCGCCTCGCGCTCGTGGAACTTCGCGTTCAGCACCACGTGCCTCACGCCTTTGCGCGCCAAAATTTGCGAGAGCAGCTCGCTCTTCTCGATCGACGTGGTGCCCACCAGAACCGGCTGCTGGTTCTCGTGCAGCTTCGCGATCTCGTCCGCAACCGCGAAGTACTTCTCCTTCGCAGTCCGGAAAACAACGTCGGAATTCTCGAGGCGCCGCATCGGCTTGTTGGTGGGCACGACGACGATGTCCAGCTTGTAGATGCTGTCGAACTCCGAGGCCTCCGTCTCCGCCGTGCCCGTCATGCCGGCCAGCTTCTTGTAGAGGCGAAAATAATTCTGGAAGGTGATGGTCGCCAGGGTCTGATCCTCGCGCCGGATGTTCACGCCTTCCTTCGCTTCCACCGCCTGGTGCAGCCCGTCGGACCAGCGCCGCCCCGGCATCAGGCGGCCGGTGAACTCGTCGACGATGATCACCTCGCCGTCCTTCACCACGTACTGCACATCGAGCTTGTACAGCGAGTGCGCCTTGATGGCCGTCTCGACGTGGTGCTTCAGATCCCAGTTCTCCGGATCGGCGATGTTGCCGATACCCAGCAGCCCCTCGATCTTCTCCCATCCCTCATCGGTCACGCTGATCGTCTTGTGCTTCTCATCCACCACGTAATCGCCGGTCAGAATCTTCTCTCCGCGTCTCGATCTCCTCGCCCTCCTCCAGCGACGGGATGATCCGATTCACGCGCGCATACTTGTCGGTCGTCTGATCGGTCGGGCCCGAAATGATCAGCGGCGTCCGCGCTTCGTCGATCAGGATCGAGTCCACCTCGTCCACGATCGCGAAGTGGTGTCCCCGCTGCACGCAGTCCGTCAGCTCGAACTTCATGTTGTCGCGCAGATAGTCGAACCCGAACTCGTTATTCGTCCCGTAGGTGATGTCCGAGGCGTATGCCTTGCGCCGCTGGCTATCGTCCAGATCGTGGACGATCACGCCCACCGTCAGCCCGAGGAACTCGTAGATCTTGCCCATCCACTCGGCGTCGC
>CAVPCB010000010.1:0-15450 GCA_963702285.1 uncultured Acidobacteriaceae bacterium
AACGCATCGGTCCTAACGATGAGGATGCGGGTTGAAGTCCCGCGGGCGGCCCCAGGGTTGTGAATGCGCGTGAAGCTCAACGGATTGAGCATCGGCGTCCGAAGCCGACGGCTGTGGGTTCGAGCCCCACCACGCGCGCCAGTTTGTAACGGAAAGGCCGGGTTAGTTCAACGGAAGAACGCTTGTCTTACAAGCAAGCTACGCGGGTTCGACTCCTGCACCCGGCACCAGTTCGAGCGATCGAATCCAGGGATAGCTCAGTTGGCAGAGCACGCGATCGATAATCGCGAGATCGTGGGTTCGACGGATTCCCCGGCATTTCGGCTCCGTTTACAGTTGCGGTGGTCTCCGCCTTACGTGATGTGACGGGCAAATCCATCTGGAAGGAGAAAGACCGTGAAAGACGAATTTGCTCTACGCGATAACCAGTAAGCGCCGCAAGGGTTTCCCATCCGAAACGAAGGTGAAGCGCGGCTTTCCGTGTTGTCCACGGGGACAAGGAGCTCCTGGGGAATGTCCAGCCTGGGACTTTCTTTACACATCACCGGGGACATGGTTTACATGTTTGTTCCGGTTTCAGGGTTGCGCTGCCTGATCTTGCCGGCAGCGTAGTCCGGCGCAACACCTCATAGCCGCAGGGCCGTGAAATCCCGCAGATCCGGCACAACCTGCTGGCCGACTTTCGGGGACGCAACCGTTTCATTTTGAAAGGTGCGGTTCGCCGGAATTCGGCCAGAACACATTTTCCCTGTTTCGATAGAAGCGAGGAGAGCGCACGAGGCACGGCCGTGCCCCTCCGGAGGGAATCGGAGGCCCTGACCGACACGAAATCGTCTACGGCGTAAAGCGTCAGACGGCCCGCGACTCAGAGAAGGGAGTGCTGCACGAGAGAACAGTACGACACAGGATCTCACTGGAGTTGGTCGACCGGTTGTCGAGAGGTTGGATTTTCAGCTATTCGAGTTTCGCATACTCCGTTTTGGCTTGCTTCAGGACAGGGATATCGGGGTCCGCGTCTTTCCACAGCGCCAGAAAATCCTTGTAAGCAGCGACTGCCCGGACGCGTGCGCCGTCCGCGTCGGGTCCCTGCGCGGTTCTTGACTGCAGGGCATTCGCGCGAGCTACTTCAAGATGAGCCATCGGTCCGGTCCAGCAGTTCCAGACGATGCCGCTGTGATCGAGAATCTTCTGAAACTCGGCGGCGGCAGCGGAGCCTTGTCCAGCGGCCAGGTAGGCCTCTCCGCGGACATACGCCGGATACAGGCACGAGATATTCAGGACGAACAGGATTTGTCCGAACTCAGCCCGGGAAGGGGATGACAGCGCAGTCAGAGCGGAAGCCGGGTTTCGATTGGCGAGCGCTGCCTGCCCCTGGATCGCCGGCAGCCAGATCGAGTGCATCTGGGTATCCAGCGGGAGTCGCCTTTGCAGGTTTCGTGCCAGCGACTGGGCACTCGCTGTGTCGCCCGCCATGGCCCATGCCATGGCCGCTTCACTTTCCGTGGCCTGACTGGCGGGGGCTAGTTTCAGGGCTTCTGCCGCCGTGCTTCGTGCTTCTGTGGGATAACCGTAAGCCGCTTCGCGCTGAGCCGCAATCGCCTCCCAGATCGATGCATTTTCCTTGTCGTCGGCTCGTATGGCGGAGGCCACGGCCTGACGGGTCAGGTCCCGCGCCTTCTCAAGATGCCCCGCATACGCCTCGGTGTCCGATGCGAGAGCCAAACCGAAATTTTCAAACTGAGGTCTGGACGCAAACCACTTCAGCTCCTGCGCCATTCCGGCAGAATCGCCTGCGATGAAGGCAAGAGCATACAAACTTTCGTGGAACGGGTAATCATCGAGGATCTTCATTGCCAGCGCGTCACGAATCGTCTGCCGGGTTTCGTCGAACCGTTGCATGGCGAGCGTAGAGTTCGCAAGATTGCCATCGATGACGCCTTTGTCCGGTGTCAGTGGCAAAGCCCGCCGCGTGATCTCGGCGGCTTGTTCGTACTGCCCCTGCTCGACGAACACGGCCCCTAAAGTAGAGTAGGCTCGCCAGTCGCGCGGGTAGTTATCGATTTCCTTTTCGAGGGCCTGGGTGGCCTGATCCAGTTGTCCCGTCACATTCCGGTAATAAGCGGCAGCGATCTCCAGTTCTTCCCGCTCGCTGGTACGTTGTCGTAACTGGAATGCCCGGGTCAGATACTCGCCGGCTCGCGCGACCTCACCGAGCTCGTAGTAGTCGCCGCCCACTGTCCTGTAACCCATGGCGAAGTTTGGATCGAGCTCGACGGCACGTTGATGCCAGGGCAGAGCTGCAGCCACGCCTTGCTGGTTGGCAGCAATGGTGCCCATGCTGAGCGCTTTGAGAGCTTCCAGCGAAGGGGTGGTGGCCTCTTCCAGCGGAACATCGAACCGCTCGACGGTCGTCAGCGATTCACCCAGGCTGGCGCGCAGCCTGGAGGCGGCCTGACCCAGTGCGTCCAGCACCTTGTCCCGCGACGCAGCTGTGACCTGCTCGCTGGCGAGCGTGTCGCCAGTGAGGCAGTTCACGGCTTTCAGTTCCAGCACATACTCGCTGCCCAGGCTGCCGATCGCTCCAGCAACGTAAGCCTTGCTGCCGGCGCGAATACACAGATCGCGGGTCAGATCCGGCGTCAGCTTCGCGCCCGTGGGACGGGTCATCAGGCGCAGGGTCTGGTCCACCGTGCCGTCGGAAACAAGATTCAGGAACGGCGATTGCCGCAGAGAGACGCGCAGAGCCGTCTTCAGCGTGTCGTCGAAGACCGGATCGCCGGTGCTGTTGGCGAAGTCGGCCAGGACGACGGTGTCGTCTTCAGTCAGCCGTTTCTTTTGCTGATGCGCACGCCACCGATAAAATACTCCGGCCCCGGCGAGCACGGCGACCACCAGGACCATGGCCGCAATCCCGCCTCGCCTGACGCCCCAGCTGGCTGTGCGGTGCGACGGCTGAGGCGGCGCCTCGACCCGAAAGCCAGGCTCGGCGACCGGCGCCGTCTGCGCAGGAGCCGGTGGTTCGATCACCTCGACTTCGACGGGAGCGATAAAGCGGTAGCCGAACCCGCGCACCGTCTCGATATAGGAAGGCTGCTCGGCGGAATCGCCCAGCACGATCCGCAGTTTTTTCACCGAGGTGTTCAGCCCGTGTTCGAAATCGACGAAGGTCTCGCCGGGCCAGAGAGTGTCGCGAATCTCGTCGCGCGTGACCAGTTTGCCGGCGCGGGCGAGCAGGACCTCAAGGATCTTGTAAGGCTGGCCCCGAAGCTCGACCCGTCTCCCATCTTTGGACAGCAGACGCTCCGCTGAGTTCAGCAAAAAGGGCCCGAACCGAAAATTCAGAACACGATTCTCCACGCTTGCGCCAGACCGGGGAGGGAATTCCGTGGCCCATCGTATCATCGATCCCGGTCCGCAACTGCCTTTTTTTTAAAGGTTTAACCTGCTCACCTAAAAGTCACCTACGATTTACCTCCCATCCATTGCCAGGAAAGCGGGCTTGCCGCACAGTCCCAGCAGTTTCCCCAGTCACCCTATCTGCGCGCGTGGTGCATGTGCCGCGAAATGCAGGGCACTCCGTGCGCCCGGATGCAAGAAGAACGAAAGTGGCCTGCAATTTTGGAGACCCACACATGACCCCGTCGTCCGCCCGCCAGTCTTTCTCGCGTACATTTACCCTTTTTTCCGGATTGCTCATGCTGGCGGCGATGTTGCCGGGTGGAATGGCCCGAGCACAGCAAGCCGAGCAAACCAGGCCAACGGGCCCAGGGGTGCAGGTGCTGCACAGCCACGTCCGGCCGGTGGTATCGAACGGGGAGGTGAAGCCGGTTGGCAGACTGCCGGTCACGCAGCGCATGAAACTGTCGATCACTTTGCCGCTGCGCAACCAGAGTGAACTCCAGGCCTTTTTGACTCGTTTATCGGACCCCGACAGCCCGGACTATCGGCATTATCTGAGCGTCGCCGAGTTCACGGAGCAGTTTGGACCCACGGAGCAGGACTATCAGGCGGTTGTGAATTTTGCCGAGGCCAACGGCTTGACCGTGACCCAGCAGCACGTCAATCGGCTGGTCGTGGATATCGAAGGCAGCGCGACGCAGGTGGAGCAGGCCTTCCACGTGAACATGAACGTCTATCAGCATCCGACGGAAGACCGGACCTTCTTTTCGCCGGATCGCGAGCCCTCGCTCAACCTGAGCGTGCCCGTCTGGCACATCACCGGCCTGAATAATTTCTCCATTCCGCACCCCATGGTGACGAAAGCTGCGGCGGGTGAGCCCATTCCGCTCACAACGGGATCAGGCCCGGGCGGCACATTTCTGGGTGGCGACATGCGGGCTGCGTACTACCTGAGCACCGTTCCTGGAGGCGTGACTCCCCTGACAGGCACTTTAGAAAACGTCGGGATACTGGAGTTTGACGGCTACACACCCAGCGATGTGACGGCGTCCTTCGATGGAGTGCCCTACACGGTTCCCCTCCAGAATGTGCTGCTGGACGGCGCCAGCGCGGACACCGACACCATCAACGGCGATGTGGAACAGGTTCTGGACATCGTCCAGGTCATGGCGATGGCTCCAGGCCTGAACCAGATCATCGTTTATATCGGGCCCCTCTTAACGGATACCGCCTCGAACGACACCGACATCTTCAACCGAATGGCGACGGACAATATCGCCAAAGAACTGAGCGTCTCCTGGGGCTGGTACCCGGAGGATGCAACGGCGGACGATCCCATCTTCCTGGAGTTCGCCGCCCAGGGGCAGACCGTGTTCGTAGCGTCGGGTGATTATGGTGCTTTTGTGGACGCCTTCCCTAGTTACTTTCCGGCAGAAGATCCTTACGTAGTCACCGTGGGGGGGACCGACCTGACCACCAGCGGGCCGGGCGGGTCCTGGGTTGCGGAGACGGCCTGGCGCAATAGCGGCGGCGGTCCCTCGCCGGACGGCTTTCCCATGCAGCCCTGGCAACAGGGGCTGGCCAATGGGTCCAATCAGGCTTCTGAGACGGTACGCAATGCGCCGGATGTGGCTGCGGAAGCCAACAATGACAACTACACTTGCGGGACCTCCTACGATCAATTTGGCACTGAGCACAATGGCTGCAGCGGGGGCTGGGGCGGCACCAGCTTTGCCGCGCCGCGCTGGGCTGGATTTATGGCGCTGGCGAATCAGCAAAGCAGGGCGAACGGCAACTCGACGGTCGGCAACCTTGCCCCGGTGATCTACCCGCTCGCTGTGAACCCAACCAGCTATGCGAACGACTTTCACGACATCGTCAGCGGAAACAACAATGACGGCTGGGGTGTCTCCTGGAACGCGGTGACGGGTTACGACATGGTGACGGGGCTGGGAAGCCCTAAAGGGCAGAGTCTGATTAATGCGCTGGCCGGCAGTCTGCACGCTACCCTGGCGCCATCCACCATGACTTTCACCACCCAGATTGTGGGCACCTCGAGCGCCACTCAATCGGCCACTTACACCAACATTTCCGGAACCACGTCTACCTTGCCCACCGTGGTCTTCGGGGGCATCAATCCTTCGGACTTCGTGCTCGTCAGCACCGGCACTTCCTGCCCTTATGCCGGGGGCACGGTGGCCGCAAGTGCGTCCTGCACCATCGATGTTCAGTTTGCGCCAACGGCGGGGGGTCCACGCGAAGCCACAGTCCGCGCAGGGAATAATTACGTTTCGCTCTCCGGCACGGCGAGGTTAGGGGCTGGTGTCGGTACCCTCGCACCCACTTCTTTTACGTTTCCTAACCAGGCGGCCAGCACCAACGCTGTCATGTCGGCCAGGGTGACGAACACCGGGACCGCCGAAATTACCTTCAGCAGTATCGCGGCCGGCGCCGGCAGCGCGCCGAATTTCTCGCTGGTCACTACGGGCACGTCGTGTCCGTATAGCGGCGGCAGCCTGGCGGCAAGCGCATTCTGCACGATCGATGTTCAGTTTGCGGCGCCCGCAGCTTCCACGGCCACGCTCACCGGCAGCGTCCTGCTCACCGACAATATCGGCGTATTCAATGGCGTTGTCGGCATCGCGCCCAGCGCTCTCACCCAAACGCTGAGCTTCTCCGGCAATGCGGTCCTGGGGCCGGGGGTGGCCACTCTCGCGCCCACATCGCTGGATTTTGGCAATCAGTTTGTGAATGGCACTTACTTCAAGTCTTCGCTTCTGACCAACGTCGGCACGGTGCCGATCACGCTGAACAGCATTACGCTGTCGGGGGCGAACATGAGCGACTTTCCGCTGATCACCACCGGGACTTCCTGCCCGTACAGCGGCGGCACGGTCGGAGTGGGAGCGTCGTGCACCATCGATGTGAAGTTCCTCGTGCCCTCGACCGCAACTTCACAACTGTCCGCGAGCGTGGCGCTGAACGACAATATCGGCATCCTCAACGGCAGCTTCAGCGCACTCACGCAATCGCTGCCCATCTCCGGCCAGGCAACGTCCACCTATCCCATACCGTCGGTTTCGCCGTCGATGCAGCCGCTCGCCGCAATCCCCGGCAGTGCGGGATTCACGCTCACCGTATCGGGAACCGGATTCTCCCTCGCCAGCGTCGTGCAATGGAACGGCAGCGCACTGACCTCCACCTACATCAGCAGTACATCGATTTCCGCGGCAGTCCCGGCGGCGGACATCACGGTTCCAGGCACGGCATCGGTCACCGTGAAGAATCCCACGCCCGGCGGAGGAGTTTCGAACATAGCGTACTTCGTCATTACCAATCCCACCGCAGGAGTGAATTATGCCAACGCGCCGGGCTCGCCGTTCTCACCCGGCGGAGATGGTTCCCCGATTGTGGTTGCCGTTGCCGATTTGAATCACGATGGGAAACCGGACCTGGTCGTTGGCAATGACAGCCCATCAGGAGCCGGTTCGGTCAGCTTCGAAACCCTGTTGAACAACGGAAACGGCACCTTCACGGCGAAAGCGACTTACGTCGTAGTCACCAACGGCAATTTTGCTGGAGTCACCGCGATCATCCCCGGCGATTTCAATGCAGATGGCATTCCAGACCTCGCAGTGGTCGAGGGGTCGACTGGCGTTGTCCAGCTATGGGTGGGCAATGGCGACGGAACCTTCACGCTCAAGTCCCCAACCGCTGCCGTCAGCGGTCCCACCTCTGCCGTAGCCGGCGACTTCAACGCTGACGGCCACCTGGATCTTGCTGTCGGCAGCTTCAATGGCAACACCATTTCCATTCTGCTGGGCAACGGAGATGGCACCTTCACCGCCGGAACTACCGTGCATGCGCCCGGCAGTTACGACGTGAACGGAATGACGGTGGGCGACTTCAATAACGATGGAATTCTGGATTTGGCAACTAGCTGTGACGATACATGCGTGGTGGTCTTTCCGGGCAATAACAACGGCACTTTTGGTGCCCCCATCGTCACCACCACAGGCCCCGCTTCAACAGGATTCTTTGGCATTGTCGCCGGCGACTTTAACCATGACGGCAACCTCGATCTCGCCGCCACGAATACGAACAACATTGTGGAGATCCTTCTGGGAAAGGGAGACGGCACTTTCACTGCGGGCGCAACCCTCGCGGCCGGATCGTTTCCCACCGGATTGACCCTGGGAGATTTCAATGGCGACGGCATCCTCGACCTCGCCGCAACCAATAGCTATAACTATCAGGCTTCCACTAGCCCCAGCACAGTTTCTATCTATCTGGGCAACGGCAACGGCACTTTCCAGCCCCAGGTTCAGGTGGGCGCGGGAGATCAACCCGGCAGCATTGCCACCGGCGATTTCTACGGCAATGGGCGGTTAGGCCTCGCCGTGGCCAACGGCGCCGATTACGGGAGCGTGCCGACCTCGGTGGAGGTTTTTGTGCAGCCGATGATCACGCCGACCGTCACCGTGACTCCAGCCGCATCGAGCATAACAACCCCACAGGGACTCGCGGTGACCGTGACGGTGAGCGGCGGCTCGGGGAATGCGGTCCCGACCGGGTCCTTGATCCTGAGCGGCGGCAGCTATACATCGGCTGCGACGGCACTCAGCGCCGGATCGGCGATCATCGACATTCCCGCCGGTGCACTCAGCCTCGGCACTGACACGCTGACCGCTAATTACACTCCAGACGCCTACAGCTCCCCCTTCTACAACGCCGCGACGGGCTCGGCTGCTGTGATGGTCGGTGAAGCCGTCGGCTCTTCCACCACTGTGTCCGCCTCCTTCACCATTCCCGCCGGTACCACCGTGGGCAGCATCAGTGTGCTCACCGAGGGCGCGCCCAATCTCGACTATACCCAGGCGAAGGGGACCACCTGCACCGCGACCACCTACAGTTCGACCACCACCTGCGCCGTCGACGTCAACTTCGCGCCGCGATTTGCAGGCCTGCGCATGGGCGCAATTGTTCTGAAGGATGGATCGGGCAGCGTGTTGTTCACCACTTATATTCACGGCATCGGCTTGGGCCCGCAGATCGCCTTTGCCCCGCCTGCACAGAGCACCCTGGGCAGCGGTTTCGGCTACCCGCATGCCGGGGCGGTGGACGGGAACGGCAACGTCTATGTCGCCGATATGGGCCACAGCGTCATTAAGGAGATGCCTGCGGGCTGTAACTCGTCCAGCTGCGTCACCACCCTGGGCGGCGGCTTCTCCGTTACCACCGCCGTGGCCCTGGACGGGGCGGGCAACGTCTATGTCGCGGACTACCAGAACAACGCGGTGAAGGAGATGCCTCCGGGCTGCACCGCCGCAAACTACAGCAGCAGTCTCTGCACGATTACCACTCTGGGTGGCGGCTTCAGCGGCCCCGCCGGCCTGGTGGTGGACGGCGATGGCAATGTATACGTCTCCGATTCTAATAACAACGCGGTGAAGATGATTCCCGCTGGCTGCACTGCCGCGAAGTACACCGGCAGCCTCTGCACGATTGCGACCCTGGGGGGCGGTTTCAGCAATCCGCAGGCGGTGGCGATGGACTCCAGCGGCAACGTCTATGTCGCCAATGCGGCTAACAACGTCGTAAACGAGATACCGCCTGGCTGCGCTTCCTCCACTTGCACCATCGCCCTGGGCGGTGGCTTCTTCGTTCCCACAGGCATGGCGGTGGATGCCAGTGGCAATGTCTATGTTGCCGATGCCGAAAACAGCGCGGTCAAGGTGATGCCGGCCGGCTGCGCTTCGTCCACCTGCGTTACGACGCTAGGCAGCGGCTTTAGTTTTCCCCAGGGCGTGATGCTCGACAGCGCGGGGAACGTCTACGTCGCCGATACCCAGAACAACGCGGTCGTCGAGTTGTCTTTGGCCACGCCACCGAGCCTGAGCTTTGCCGCGACCAACGTCGGCTCCCAGAGCAGCGACAGTCCGCAGACGGTGACACTGCGGAATGTCGGCAACGTGGAACTTGCATTCTCGGGTGAGAACCCGATCGTGTCTGCAAATTTTTCGGGCGGATCGACTTGTCCAGCCGTTCTGCTGGCGGGCTCCAGCTGCGCGATGGGCTTTGACTTTATCCCCACAACCCTCGGCCCCATCACCGGAACTGCGGTTCTGACCGACAACAACCTGAATGCCAGTCCGGCCACCACGCAAACCATCGGGCTCAGCGGAACAGGCGCCGCCCCCACCCCGCTGACACCCTATATCCAGGTGAACGGTGGAGGGTGGCGGCCGAGCTCCAGCGTGACCGTGAACCCAAGCGAAACGGTAAACCTGGGCGAGCAGGTTCTCAGTGGCGGCAGTTATAGCTGGAGCGGACCCTCCGGGTTCATCAACCCGGCAACGCGGATCGCCTCCGCTACTCCGTTGACTTCGGCTTCCAACGTCTTCACCCTCACGTACACCAACACATCCGGAGTCACAGGACCCCTGACTCCGGACGTGTTGGTGTAGGTGAGGGTGAAGACGTTGGAAGCCGAAGTCAACGGAGTAGCGGAGGCGATCCGCGTTGCCGGGTCGATGAACCCGGAGGGTCCGCTCCAGCTGTAGCTGCCTCCGCTCAGAACCTGCTCGCCCAGGTTTACCGTTTCGCTTGGGTTCACCGTCACACTGGAGCGCGGCTGCCAGCTTCCACCGTTCACCTGGATATAGGGAGTCAGCGGGGTGGGAGTGGCGCCTGTTCCGTTGAGCCCGATGGTTTGGGTCACAGCCGGATTGGCATTCAGGTTGTTGTCGGTCAAAACCGCAGTTCCGGTGATGGGGCCGAGGGCTGTGGGGATAAAGTCAAAGCCCATCGCGCAGCTGGAGCCCGCCAGCAGAACGGCTGGACAAGTCGATCCGCCCGAAAAATTTGCAGACACGATCGGGTTCTCACCCGAGAATGTGAGTTCCACGTTGCCGACATTCCGCAGTGTCACCGTCTGCGGGCTGTCGCTGCTCTGGGAGCCGACGTTTGTCGCGGCAAAGCTCAGGCTGGTTGGCGTGGCCAAAGACAACTCGACGACGGCGTTGTTCTGGGTATCGGCGACGTAGACGTTCCCCGCGCTGTCGAGCATCACGCCCTGGGGATAACTAAAGCCGCTGCCTAGTGTCGTAACGCAGGTGGACGAGGCGCAGCCGGTCGGCATCACCTTGACCGCGCTGTCTTCGGCATCGGCAACATAGACATTGCCACTGGCATCCACCGCCAAGCCGGCGGGAACGTAGAATCCACCGCCCAGGGGGATGGTGCAAGTGGAGGAAGTACAGCCGGGCGGTATCTCTTTTACGACGTTGTTAGCCGCATTGGCGACATAGACGTTGCCGCTGGAGTCCATCGCCAGCCCTTGAGGATTGCTGAAACCGCCGCCCAGGATCGCAATCGTGCAGAGGTTGCCGGTGTACTTCGCGGCAGTGCAGCCAGCGGGAATCATCTTCACCGCGTTGTTATTAGAATCGGAGACGTAGACATTGCCAACGCCGTCCACCACCAGGCCGGCGGGGCCGCTGAAGCCGCCGCCCAGAGTGGTAATCGTGCAGAGGTTGCTGTTGTAGTTTGCGGCAGTGCAGCCCGGAGGCATCTCCTTCACCGCGTTGTTCTGGTAGTCCGCGACATAGACGTTGCCCGCTCCATCCAGGGCCACGGCGTTGGGAATGGAGAAGCCGCCGCCCAGGGTGGTGACGCAACTGGACGAGGCACAGCCCGCGGACATCTCCTTCACGGCGCTGTGGGTGGTATCGGCAACATAGACGTTGCCGCTCCCGTTGACCGCCCCGGCATGCGGGTAGCCGAAACCGCTGCCCAGGGTGCTCTGTGCACCCGGAGCAAAGGCGATCTGCGGGCCCATGCCGACGCTGCGGAGATACGTGGTGAACAGCACGCTGCCCGATCCGTCCTTCAGAACAACTGCGCCCATTCGCAGGCCGGCATATCGCGGCGCGAAGTTGACGACGACGGTGCAGGTGGTTGTCGAACCATAAGTAGTCGCGGTGCAGGTGGTCCCCGCCGCCTGGGTGTAGTCAAGATTGGGAGCGCCCTGAGTGAGCACACTAATGCTGCCCACGGTGGTGCCTCCAGGAATGGTGAAGGAGGCGGACTCCGTGGTGGAAGAGCCGATGGCCTCACCTACGATCACAGAAGCCGAGCCGGTTGCGGCGTTGTAGAAGGGGGAGCTGTAGGCGTCTGGAGTGTAATTAGCGGTCAGCGTGTCAGTGCCGAGGCTGAGTGCACCGGCGGGAATGTCGATGATCGCCGATCCGGCGCTGAGTGCCGTCGCAGCCGAGGTATAACCGCCGCCGCTCAGGATCAAGGACCCGGTCGGGACCGCATTCCCCGAGCCGCCGCTCACCGTCACGGTCACCGCGAGTCCCTGTGGGGTTGTTATGCTCGATGCGGCTGGAGTCACGGTGACGGTCGGCGTGATCATCGGCTGCACAAAAACCTCCACCGAGGTCGGCACGCTCCCGTAATCGGCGCCGTTGGCCACGGCGAGGCCTAACCGCCCATTGCCGTAGAAATCGCCGGTGGCAATGCTGCCGGGTTGATCTCCCGCGCCCACCTGAACCTGGGGCTGGAAAGTGCCGTTGCCGTTGCCCAGATAGATAGAAACTGTGCTGGGGCTAGTGGAAGCCTGATAGTTATAGCTATTGGTTGCGGCGAGGTCGAGGATGCCGTCGCCATTGAAATCTCCCAGGGTCAATCCGGTGGGAAACGATCCGGCCGCGAGGGTTGCGCCCGCAGTGAAAGTGCCGTCTCCCTTTCCCAGAAGGATCTCCACAATGTTGTTCGTATTCGTGGCAGCGAGATCGAGGTTGCCGTCATGGTTAAAGTCGCCGGCGACAATTCCAAAGAATCCGGTGGAAGCGGGGCCTATGGTGGTGACGATGGGGGCACCAAAAGTGCCGTTGTTATTGCCCGGAAAGACCACCACGCATGTATCGTCACAGCTGGTTGCCAAATCCAGAATTCCATCGTTATTGAAGTCGCCCACCGTCATTCCGTTCACGTCGTAGCTGCCGGGCGCATGCACGGTAGTTCCGGCGGTGAAGGTGCCATCTCCGTTGCCCAGCAGAATGGAAATGGTGTTGCCATTGAAGCTGCCGACAGCAAGATCCAGGTGGCCGTCAGCGTTGAAGTCGCCGGCTACGGCAGAGGTGGGACTGCTGACCGCCGCGGTTGGGGACTTGAGCGTGAAGGTTCCGTCGCCATTGCCCACCCATAGCTGGACAGCGCCAGTTACCCCTCGACCACTGCGAGGTCGGGAATGCCATCTCCATTGAAATCGCCGGGCATGATCGCGGTGACTCCAGCAAAATTGCCGTTGGTGACTACAACGTAAGTCGCTTTCGCCGTGAAGGTGCCGTTTCCGTTGTTCAACAGGGTTTCGAAGCTGACCGAACCGGCTCCTGATGGGCTGTCATTGCCGACGACCAGGTCCGGCTTCCCGTCGTGATTCAAATCGGCAACGGCAACCACAATCGGGGAACCATCTCCGCCGGGTGAGAACGGCGAGCCGGGCGCGTTGGCATAATTCACTCCTGCGGTGGGATTGGTAATGACGAAGTACGCTATGTTCGAAACTCCTCCGCCGGGCGTGGGATTCTTCACGGTGACCGATGCCGTGCCTGGAACCGTGATGTCCGCCGCCGGGACTGCCGCGGAAATCGATGTACTGCTGATGTAGGTGGAGGTCAGTGCGCTGCCGTTCCATTGCACGACGCTGGCGAGGGAGAATCCGGTTCCCGATACGGTGAGCGTGAATCCCGCGCTGCCGGGGATTGCGGCGAGCGGCTGCATCGACGGCGAAACCGACGGTATGGGATAGGTGGACGTTGCCTGGCCGGCGATGGGCAGCGATTGCGTGAGTGCGCTGAAGCTGCCGTTGAGGATGCCGATATTGTCGTTCAGCCCACGCTCGCGGACAGTTGTGAAGTTGCGGTCGAGGGCACGAGGAACTTCACATCGATGGTGCACGACGCTCCCACTCCGACCGTGCCGCCGCTGTACGGGCAGGAAGTCCCGGTGGTGATCAGCGGAAAGTCGCTCATGTTCGCCCCCGACAGCGTAATGCTGTTCAGCGTGATCGGCACCGTGCCGACGTTGGTCAGAAGCGAAGACTTGAAGTAAGTGCCATTCACAAACTGATTGCCAAAATCCAGCGATGTGGGCGCGAGAGTGGCCACCCCCGGCCCCAGGACCGCATTGCCGGAGAAGCTCAGCGTTTGGGTGAGAGCGCTGGCGCGATGCCGACAACGCCATTGAATACGCCGATATTGTCGGTGAGCAGGACGCTGCCGGTGAGCGTGGCCGTGGAAGCTGCGGGCGCCGCAAACTGAACATCGATCGTGCAGAATGCGCTTGCCGCCAGGCTGCCGCCGCTATAGGGACACGACGTGCCCGTAGTGACCAGCGAGAAATTCGGCGCGCTGCCGGCGCCGGCCGCGATACGGCCCAAGGTAATTTCGGCGGTCCCGGTGTTCGTCACCCTGGCCGACATGACAGCGTTGGTGCTGGCCGCCTGGTTAGGAAACGTAAAAGAAGTGGGTGCGAGGGTACCGACACCAGCCCCTAACCTCGCCGTGCCGGAGAGCGAAACGTAATTATTCCCTGCGCGGACTGTGGCTTCGCGTGGACCCCCCGCCGTTGGCGCAAACTGAACATCGATGGTGCAGGACGCACTTGCGGCCACCGTGCCCCCGGCATAAGGGCAGGAAGTGCCGGTGCTGACGAGCACGAAGTCCGAAGGATCGATGCCCCCGAAGACCACGGCGGGCAAGGGAGACGTGGTTCCGGAAATGTTGGTGTAAGTGGCGGATTGAGTGGCGCTCGAGGTGCCCACAAACTGGGTGGCGAAAGTCATGGTGGATGGCGCCAGGGTAGCGTGCAGACTGCCGGCCAGCGCATTAATCAGACTCTGCCCTTTAGGGCTTCCCAGCCCCGTCACCATGTCGTAACCCGTCACCGCGTTCCAGGAGACACCCCAGCCGTCATTGTTGTTTCCGCTGACGATGTCGTGAAAGTCGTTCGCATAGCTGGTTGGGTTCACAGCGAGCGGGTAGATCACCGGGGCAATGTTGCCGACCGTCGAGTTGCCGTTCGCCCTGCTTTGCTGATTCGCCAGCGCCATAAATCCAGCCCAGCGCGGCGCGGCAAAGCTGGTGCCGCCCCAGCCCCCGCTGCAGCCATTGTGCTCAGTGCCAAATTGATCGTAGGAGGTCCCGCAAGTGTAGTTGTCATTGTTGGCTTCCGCAGCCACATCCGGCGCATTGCGTACCGTCTCAGAAGCCTGATCGGGACCCATTGGCCAGCCCCTGTTGCCAGGGCTGCATGGGAAAGCCGTCCGGCGAGGGACCGCCGCCGCTATTGCGCCAGGCCGTCTCCGCAACCCAGGACCCGCCCGGCCCGCTCGGTGGTCAGGCTGGAACCCCCCACGGTGACTACGTAAGGATCTTCTGCCGGAAAGTAACTAGGGAAGGCGTCCACAAAAGCACCATAATCACCCGACGCTACGAACACGGTCTGCCCCTGGGCGGCGAACTCCAGGAAGATGGGATCGTCCGCCGTTGCACTCGACCCGTTCAAGCCCTGGATACAACCAGCGGTGGAACGCCGGCCTCACCGACGCCGCCGCGCTGCACGCCGAACTGCAGGCCCAGGGCTGGATGGGCAGCGTGCAGGCCGTGCGCCGCTACGTCCGGCCGTTCCGCCAGCTCGCTGCCGCGCCGCCCCCTGCCCCGGCCGTGCCCAAGACCCGCCAGATCACCGGCTGGCTGCTGTCCCGCCCGGCCAGCCTCGACCCCGGCGACCGGGCCCAGCTCGCGCCAGTGCCGGGGGGGGGTGCCCAGGATCCCGTCGGGGTGGGCAGTATCCAGGCTGTGTGCTGTCCCGCAGGCGAATTCTCATAGATGGTGCTGGACGCCGGGCAGGGTGACGCCGAGCGTGGAATACAGCTCCCATGCCTCCGGTGGACGTTGACCACGGGGTAACGGCCAGTGCTGATGTGCTCGCCCGGGGCCTGCGCGGAGGGCGGCGAACCGTTACCCAGCACACCCAGCGGTT
>CAVPCB010000011.1:0-28222 GCA_963702285.1 uncultured Acidobacteriaceae bacterium
GGCCTACGAGGGTATCCGCTGCTTGCTATGGGGTGAACCTGGCCGTCAGGCGGTTTTTGTTTCGGCCGGCTTTGTATCCTGGTTATTCGCTGACGGACTTCGACGGAACATTCCCAGAATGGTCCGCGGAACGGCGGATACAGTACTTAAGAATGAAGTGCAGGGCCGGTGTGTCTTGATCTTTGGCCTGCGAAGGTATCCGCTGCTTGCTATGGGGTGAACCTGGCCGTCAGGCCGTTTTTGCTTCGCGGGTTTTGTATCCTTCGTGTTTCGCTGACGGACTTCCCCAACCGAATCAGATACTCGCGCGCCATTGCCTCCCAGGGACTTGCCCATCAGGAAACACAACCTCATCTTGCACCAGAATCAGTGCACCCCCTCAAACCCAACCCGTCCCCCACCCCGCCAGCACCGCCGCCGCCAACGTCGACACCGCATTCACCGCATCGTTGTTCAGCCACCCCCACCGCTCCGGCCCCGCCCCCAGCACTGAGTCCACCACAGTCCCCGCCACTCCCGCTGCCAACGCAACCCCCGCATCCGTCCAGGTAAGCAGCGACCCCAGCGACAACAAGCCACCCCCACCACAACCGCCGCCCCCAACATGCCCGCCAAAGTCCCCAGCAGCGACACAGCCCCGTCCGTCCCCGCCGGAACCCGCCGCAAGCTCGTGATCATCCTCGGCACCCCGCCCAGCACCTGCCCCAGCTCCGACGACACGGTGTCCGCCGTCGCCTCCGCCATCGCCGCCACCATCGCCGCCAGCGCCGCCCGCCCTCCGAAAGCCACCGGCGTAAACACATGCGCCGCCGACAGCGGAATCCCCGCCAGCGCCGCCACGCCCAGATTCGCCGCCACCTGCGAAGCCGTCCGTCCGCGCCGCGCCTCCGCAGTCCCCAGCGACTCCTTCCGCCGCCGCCCGAACCGCGTCGCCCCAAAGGTCAGCACCAGCAACGCCAGCAGCGGCCACAGCGCCGTGTGCAGCCCAGGCGTCTGCAGCCAAAGCGCCGCCGCAATCACCGCCCCGGTCAGCGCCGCTCCCGGCGTAGCGGCCCGCGTCGAGAAGACCACCGCAGCCAGCAGCAAACAGATCGCCGCGCCGATCCACAGCGCTGCGTCATGCGCGTACCAAAGCTGCCCCGCCTCCAGCGTCACCCACACCGCCGTGACCGGCACCAGCAGCAGCAGCACCGCCTGCGACTGCCAGCGCAGCGCGGCCTGGTGCGAACGCGAATCGGGACCCTTTGCTTCGCTCATCGTCTATAGTTCAGCGCCGCAGCATTGGCGCCACCGTGCAGTACAATCATCTTTTCTACCAGCAACAAATGAAAGCCGCGTCCGGCATTCCCGGACCGGCCTGAGGAGTCGGGTATTGCGATTGCGTTGTAAGGCATCTCTGCTGAGCCGCCCGGTGCGCGGAACCGGAATCCTTTCTCATCGAGTCCCTGGCTCCGGCTTTGCTGGAGCGGCGTTGGCCACCCTGGCCGGCGTTCTCGCCATCGGCTGCGGCAACCAGTACCGCCCCGTGATCACCCCCATCAATCCTACCGGCCCGGGAGCATCGCCCTCCGCGTATATCACCGTCGTGTCCCAGCCGGGCTTTGCCCCTCTGGCCTCCGGGACCGCAGGCCCCTGCAGCGGTACGCAGTACGCGACGCCCGCGATCTACACCCTGCTGGACTTCGCCGGCGATTCCGTCATGGCACAGGCCAACGGCGGCCTCGGCCCCATCACCTTTTCGCTCGATACCTCCGGTTCCAGCGTCTACACGCCCAACTGCGATGGCTCGCTGACCACTGCGATCGCCACCACCTCGTCTCTCCAGACGAAGAACGTCCTCACCAGCACCCTGCTGCCCGGCGCCGAGCCCACCAACACGCTGTTGGCGAACGGCCAACTTACGTAACCGAGGTCGGCCTGCACGGGCCGGACTGCCTCACCACCAACTGCGTCGCCCAGATGACCGGCCTTCCCCCTGCTCTGAAGCAGGAGATTCCGGTCGCCCCTTCGCTCATTAACCTCGCTGGATACAGCGTGGCCGAGCGCATGTATGCCATCAGCCAGGGGAATACGAGCGGCGGCGCGCAGCCGGCGTGGGGCGACTGTGCCAATCCGTCGGCGGTCTCCGCCACCGGCGAGGCGGACGCCATCGAGACCACCACGAACACCATCTCAGCGCGCCTCCCGCTGGGCATTTGCCCGGTCTACGGCTTCATGACCCAGGATCAGCAGCGGACGTTCGTGATGAACCGGGGCAGCGGCACTGTCACCGTGATCAACTCACAGCTGAACGCCATCGATTCCGCGCACCCCGCCATCACCGTGGGCGCCGGACCCGTCTTTGCCGACTACTACCGCAACGGCCAGGTGCTGGTCACCGCCAACTACGATGGCAATTCCATCAGCCTCATCGACGCCAGCCTCGACATCTACGGCAACGACAGCGCGACCTTCGGCAAAGTCCTGGCCACCATTCCCGTCGGGCTGCATCCGGTCGAGGTGGCGGTTCTGCAGGATGGCAGCCGCGTCTACGTTGCGAACCAGGGCGACATCAACGCCGGCACCCCTGGCAGCGTTTCCGTCGTGGACCTGCGCAACTACCAGGTCCTGAAGACCATTCCGCTCGCGGCCAATCCCCACGCCATCGCGTCGATCTACAACTACCCCATCGGCAAGGTGTACGTGGCGTCGCAGAATAGCCCGTTCCTGACGGTGATTCGCACCGACACCGACATCGTCAGCGACACGATCGAGATGGAAGGCAACATCGTGGACATGCGAGTGAACTCGCAGTATCCAGGACAAGCGGCGCAAGGCACGTTGAACTACGCCACCGAAAGCCGCTCCGTCGGCAGCGGGGCTCCGTAGAAGTCAGGGTTTAAGAGTTGGAGTTCAGAAGCCCCGGCGATCATCGCCAGGGCTTTTGTTTAGCGCAGCAGTGGCTCTTCCCTAAACTCCAAACTAAACCCTATTCCCCATTCCCTGCCTCTACGGCCCCACTCCCATCTCATAGTTCAACGTCGAAAGCGCCATCCGATACTGGTACCGCGCGCTGGTGTCCTCGATCTGCGCGCTGGTCTGCTGCAGCTGCGCCTGGCTCAGTTCCACGATCGAGCTAAGCCCGAGTTTGTAACGCGTCTGCGCCAGACTAAACGCGAGGTTCGCCTGCTTCACCAGCTGCGCGCTCACCGCCATCCGCTGCCAGCTGTTGTTCGCCTGTAACCACGAAGTCCGCACGTCGCGCACAATGCGGTCGCGAAGATCGCGCGCGTTTTCCGACGCCGCCTGTGCCCGATACTTCGCTTCCTTCGCTTCGGAGCTATAAAGAAAGCCATTGAAGACTGGGATGGTGATATTCCCGCCTACTCCGCCCCACCAGTTCGTGACGTAGTACGTCCCTGGATGAACCGGAAGGATTCCCACCGTGCCCGCCGCCGAGACTGTCGGCAGCAGCTGGTCCCACTGCGCACGCGCATATTTCTGCGCGGACTCGGTGTCGTAAGTGAGTGCCTGCAAATCGGGGCGCTGTTGGAGCGCGGTTTGAATCAGCGGATCGACCGCCCCAGGCGGCGGAGCAGGCGCAGCCGCATCCTCGACAAGGTCATACCGGACGTCGTGATCCAGCCCGAGCACCGCGTCCAGAACAGCAAAGGCCGAGTCCGCGTTGTTCTGCGCGTCCAGCTGCAGCAACTGCGCCTGCGATAGGTCCACATCGGCGAAACTCAGGTCGAGCGTCGACTTGAGTTTGTTCCGCGTCATCTCGCCCACCTGGCTTTCCGTGGTCTGCCGCGTCGAAACGGTTTGCCTCGCCACGTTCAGCTCGGCCTGCGCGGTCAGCGCGTCATAAAGGCCTGGTCCGTCGCCAAAACCATCTCCTCCGTCGGTGGCCAGGGCGTTCGCGTTCGCCGCCTTCTCCTCGAATTTGCGCGAGAGAACCAGGTTATGCGTGTGGCCGAAGTCGTAGATCAGCTGTGTGACATTCGTGCCCGCGCCGGCGTGCTGCAACAGGCGCGATGACGTCAGCGAGCCCGCTCCGATGCGGCTGGCCTCCTCTGCCTGAACCCCTGTCGCCGCGATGGTGGCGCTGGGCAGCTCGGCGGAGCGCGTCTCGCGCGTCATTTCGTGCTGCGCAAGCGCTTCCAGCTTGCCGACCGTGATCCGCGGGTTGTTCCTGATCGCCAACTGCTCGGCCTGCGCCAGGGTGAGCGACGGCAGATTCGTGTCCGGCGTCGCCGTCGAAGCGGCTTGCGGCGAGGCCGGCGCTCCCGGCTCCTGCAGCGACGAAAGCAGCTGCGGTCCAGGCGCCGCAGGCAATGCCGACTGCGCGAACAAGAGCCCGCAGGACAGCAACGCAACGGAGGCAAAGCTCAGGCTCATTCTCATGCTTCGGCTCCGCGGCGCTCGTTCGCCCGGCATTCCTGCCGCGAATGGACGCCAGATAAACCGCGGGCACCAGGAACATCGTCACCACCACCGAAACGCCCAGCCCTCCAATCACCGCGCGCGCCAGCGGTGCGTACTGCTCGCTCCCGGCTTCGGCGCCGATCGCCATCGGAATCATGCCCAGCAGCGTCGCCATCGATGTCATCAGAATCGGGCCGCAGACGCATCTTGCACGCCTCCACTGTGGCGTCCAGCAGCGGCAGCCCCTGGTTGTGCAGGATGTAGGTCGAAGTCCACGATCAGAATCGAGTTCGAAACCACGATGCCCGTCATCATGATCGTGCCCATCAGCGACATGATGTTCAGCGTCGCGCCCGTTAGCAGCAGCAGCGCCACCACGCCCACGATGCCGGGCGGGATCGCCATCAGGATGATGAACGGGTCGATGAACGAAGTGAACTGCGCCATCAGCACCAGATAGACCAGCACTACCGCAAGCACCAATCCGAAGCCGAAATCCTTGAAACGCCTCGTTCATGCTCACCACCGCGCCGTGCAGCAGGATGCGCGTGTTGCGGTCGGTTGGCGTGTGCGCAATCAGGTCGCGAACCCTCGCGCCCGTGCGGCCCAGAGCTTCGGATTTCGTCGCAACATAAACATCGATCACCCGCCGAATCTGGTAGTGGTCCACTTCCGTCGGCGTGTTGATCAGCCGGATATCCGCCACCGAACTGAGCGGCGTATAACCCGCGCGATGGTCTCCGGTCCACATATCGACCGGAAGAGAGCGATGCGTTTCGCCCCACATCGATCGGACTGAACCCGGCGGGTGCATCCCGCGCAGCGGAATACTCTCGAAGTCCTGCATCGACATGTTCTGGATCCAGCGATTCGCGTACTGCACCGTCACCATATAGTTGTTGCCGCTGCGCGGATCGATCCAGTAGCTGGGCGCCACCATGCCGTCCGAGGTCAGAGCGGTGATCACGTTATCCACTACATCCTTGGCGGAAAGCCCGATGAGGCTCGCCTTCTCGCGATCGATGTTCAGCTGAATCCCCGGGTAGTTGATGTCCTGAGGAATATACGTCGCGCTCACGTTGGGGAAGGTGCGGATCTTCGCCGCCATCTGTTCCGCCAGCTGGTACGCCCCTTCCATGTTGCTGGAGCTCACCTGCACGTCGATCGGCGCGGGCAGCCCCTGGTTGATCACCCCGTCGATCAGGCCGCCGGCCTGAAAGTAAGTCGTCAGTTCCGGCATCTCCCGCGACAAACGCTCCTGCACGCGCTGCATGTATTCATAGCTCCCGATGCTGTGGCCTTCCTTCAGGCTGGTCTGCACGAAGGCCGTGTCCATCGACGCATTCGAAGTGAAGATCGAAGAAAGGTCGGGATAGACGCCGATGTTCGAGACGATCATGTCCAGGTCTTTGGGCTTCACTTCCTCGCGAATAATCTTCTCCACCCTGGCGATGTAATCGTTGCTCACCTCCAGCCGCGTGCCGGACGGCATGCGCACGTTGATGATGAACTGGCCCGGATCGGTGCGCGGAAAGTAGGCCTGGCCCAGAAACGGAAACGTCACGACCAGCAGAATGGCGCACCCCGCCAGAATCACCGCCGTGGTGAATCCCGGACGCAGCAGCGACCGCCGCACCAGACCCTCATACCAGGTCACCATGCGCTGGAAGTACTCGTTGAACTTCGCAACAATGGGCTGCAGACCGAAACGCCGTTTGCGCGGCTCTTCGTGTTTGTCCACCAGGTCGCCCGCATCGTCGCGCTCCCCGTGCCCGTGCCCCTTCAGGAACAGCGCGCAGAACAGTGGAATCACCGTCATGGCAAACGCGTAAGAGGCAAACATCGAAAGCACCACGCCCAACGCCAGCGGCGTAAACAGATACTTACTAACGCCCGACAACCCCACCACCGGCAGAAACACAATCGACGTCGTGACCGTGGCCGCGAGCACGGCGAGCGACACCTCGGTCCCGCCTTTTTCCGCCGCGATCAGCGTCGGCTCGCCTAGTTCCATGTAGCGGAAAATGTTTTCCAGCACCACCACGCCGTTGTCGATCAGGCGCGAAAACGCCAGCGCCAGCCCGCCCAGGATCATCGTGTTGATGGTCCCGCCCAGCATGTTCGCCATCAGCATGCACGCCAGCGCCGACAGCGGCACCGACAGCATCACCGCAACCGTGGCCCGCGGGCTGCCCAGGAACAGCAGAATCATGATGCCGGTCAGCACCAGTCCGATCACTGCCTCGTTCACCAGCTGATTCAGCGCCAGCTTCACAAACACAGCCTGATCGAAAACCACGGCGGTCTTGAGAGACTCCGGAATGTCGACAAGGTGCTTGATCGCCTGCTTCATGCCGTTCACGATCGTGAGCGTGTTACTGTTGCCACCCTGCTTGAAGACCGGCACATACACCGACCGCTGCCCGTTGATGCGGACGATGTTGTACTGCAGCGCGCCCGCATCGACCGCGTGCCCAATATCGGCGACCAGAACAGACCCATTCCCCACCGACTTCAGCGGCATCTGGTTCATCGCCTCCGCCGTCGGAAACTGGCTGTTCGCGTAAATATTGAAATCCTTATTGCCGATCCGCACATCGCCCGCCGGCAGGATCAGGTTCGAGCTGTCCACCGCGCTCACCACATCGCTGAGGCTCAGATTGCGCGCCTCCATCTTCAGCGGATCGACATAAATCTGAATTTGCCGATACGTCCCGCCGTAGGGCTGCGGAACCGACGCTCCCGGCACATTCGAAATCTGGTTGCGCACCTCGAACTGCGCCAGGTCCTTCAGCTGCGTCTCGTTCAGTCCTTTGCCCTTCGAGCGTCACCAGGCAAACCGGCTGCGTCGAGGCCGTCAGTCCCAGCACCACCGGCGGCAGCGTGCCAGGAGGCAGCCGCCGCAGGTCCGCCATGGCCAGGTTCGATACGTTGCTCAGCGCCGCGTTCGGATCCGTGCCCGGCTTGAAGTAAATCTTGATCAGGCTCACGCCCGTCAGCGAGCGCGACTCGCTGTGATCCACATTCGCCGCCAGCGTAAAAAAGCGCTCGAACGTGTTCGTGATATCCGCTTCGATCTGCTGCGGCGGCATGCCGCTGTAGAACGTCGCCACCACCACCACCGGCATGTCGATGTCCGGAAAAAGATCCACCGGCATGCTGAACAGGTTCACGATCCCCACAATCGTGACGATCAAACACAACATCAGGATGAAATACGGATACTTCAGCGCAAATTTCGGCATTTACTGCTGACCTCCGTTCTCGGAGGGCGCGTCGGGGTTCATGTCGATCATGCCGCCGGACTGTGGTGCGGTTTCCGAAGCCGGGCTCTTCTCCACCACCGGCGTCACCGCTTCCCCCTGCATGTACTTCGACTGCGCCGCGAGCATGACCCGCTCTCCCACGTTCACCCCGCTCTGGATCTCCGCCAGCTGGCTGCCGCGAATGCCGACCTGCACGTTCCGTATCTCCACATGGTTGCCGGCGTCGAGCACATACACCTGTTGCTGATCGCCATGCAGAATGATCGCTCCCACCGGAACAGTCAGAACCTGATCGGCATGGTTGAGCCGCATCATCGCATTGGCGTACATGCCGGAATCGATCGCAAGGCCAGGATTGTCGACATCGACTTCCGTCTCCATCGTGCGCGTCTCAAAGTTCAGCTCCCGCGTAAAGCGAACCACCTTGCCCGTAAACGACCGCCCGAGCGCATCCACCCGCACTTTCACCGGATCGCCAATGTGCACGTAGCGCACGTAGGATTCCGGCACCGGCAGGCGCAACCGCATCACGTTCGCCTGAGCCAGCTTCACGATCGGCAGATCCTGATTGTTCGAACCAACGCCGGCCTGGATCAGCGCCCCCGTGTCCGCGTAGCGCCACACGATCACCCCATCCAGCGGCGCGGCCACATTCGTATAGTCCTCGATCGCGCTCACCCGCGCGTTGTCGGCGCGCGAGACCTCCATCCCCTTCTGCGCCGCGGCCAGCGCGGCCTTGGCCGCATCCACCTCCGCCGCCGAGGAAAGATCCTTGGCCTGCGCGTCATCCAGTTCCTGCTGCGCCACCAGGCCCGGCTGCGCCTTCGACGTGTCCAGCAGCCGCTGGTAGTCCGCGTGCAGCGCGGAGTGTGTCGATTCGGCCGCCGCACCTCGTGTTGCGCCCGAACAATCTCGTCGCTGCTGCGCGCCACTTCAGATACCGTGCCCTGCAGCTGCGCTTTCAGCTCCGGCACTTCCAGCACCGCGAGGCTCTGCCCCTGCCGCACCCGGTCCCCAATGTCCACGTAAATATGCCGCACGAAGCCGGAAACCTTGGGATGAACGTCCACCACCTGGTAGGGCTGGAATTGTCCCGCCAGCGTCAGCACCTGGGCGATATCGCCGCGCTGCACCACAGCCACCTCCGCCGCCGGTGGACCGGGAGCAGCTTCCACGGTGGCGGTGCGATGATGGCCGCGCCACACCAGTACGCCGATCGCAGCAGCAACCACGACGGCAGAAAAAACAATCCAAAAACGCTTGCGCATATCGGGTGACACACCTTCCTGAGAATGGGCCCAGGGCTGAACCAATTTGACCGGAGTAGGAAGCGGGCAGCTCGTCCATCGCGCGGATTTAACCCCGATGGAGGCGGCTATCGCCTGATCGCTAAGAGATTAGCGAAAACGGGGAGGAGGCCGGATGAATTTTGCCGCCCAGGGTGCCCAGGCAGGCACGGGACGGCGATGACCCTCAATCAGGAATGAGGACCCGAACCCGCCAACGATACCCGGATGTTTCAGGAGCAGAACCGAGAAAATCAGGCCTGCAATGAATGCCGTCGCCGCTACGCCGGAAGCAGGGCGCAGATCGACGGCCGGCACAGCGCGGCGCTCGTTGCCGGTCATCAGTTTGGCTGCCGGCATGTGACGCGATATCGAGTGCGGCGGGTCGTACAGCGACAGCTTGTATCGCAGCCCCCAGGCAAACACACAAATCCCCAGGCATGCCAGTCCGATGGCAAGGGCGCGTAAAGCTGGTCGTTGACTGTTCAATGGGGTGGGTTGTGGAATCACCACTGTAGATGATGATGCCACAGCTGTTGGACGTTCTCCAAGCCGACCGGGTTAGCCACTCTACAAAAGTACGGCTGGACGCCCATTTACAATCGCGGCATGCAAGCTGGCGAACTGGCGCGCGCGCTCGAAGCCGAGCTCCGTGGCGCCCCCGATGTCGAAATCACCGGCGTGGCTGGTATCGAAGAAGCCGAGCCCGGACAGATCACCTTTGTCGCGAATCCCAGGTATGCCGGTCTGGCGAAAACTACGCGAGCCAGCGCCATCCTGGTCACGCCCGACTTCCCCGAGGTGCCTGCAGTCACCTTCCGTCTCAGGAATCCTTACCTCGCCTTCGCCCGCGCCATCGAGATCTTCTATCAGCCGCCGGCCTGGCCCGATGGAATTCACCCCACCGCCGTGATCCATCCAACAGCGCAGATCGGCAGAAACGCCCGCATCGGAGCCTATGCGGTGCTCGCGGAAAACGTCGTCCTCGGCGACGACGCCACCCTCCTGCCCCATGTCGTCATCTACCCAGGCGTTCGCATCGGCGACCGGTTCTTTGCCCACGCCCACGCCGTGGTGCGCGAAAACTGCAGCCTCGGCAACGATGTCCTCCTTCAGAACGGCGTCGTGGTCGGCTCCGACGGCTTCGGCTTCGCCAAAGACGAGCACGGCCAGTGGCACAAAATTCCGCAATCCGGACCCACCATCCTCGGCGATCGCGTCGAGGTCCAGGCCAATGCCTGCATCGACCGCGCCAGTGTCGGCGCAACCCGCATCGGCGACGGAGTGAAGGTCGATAACCTCGTTCAGGTCGGCCACGGCTCGTCGGTCGACCAGAACACTCTCCTCTGCGCCCAGGTCGGCCTCGCCGGATCCACCCATGTGGGTAAGAATGTGATTCTCGCCGGCCAGGTTGGCGTTGCCGGCCACTGCAAAATCGGCGACAACGTCATCGCCATCGCCCAGGCAGGCCTGCATGGCGACATTCCCCCCGGATCGATGCTCGCCGGCTCTCCCGCCTTCGAGCACAAACAGTGGCTGCGCGCCACCGCGCTCTTCGCCCGCTTACCCGAGTTGCTGCGACAATTCCAGCGCAAACCGAAGCGCGAAGAGTAAAGTAAAACGAACGTATCCAAAATATCTGGCGGCTAAAACAGCACGGCCGCCGTCTATTGCATCAAAACAAGACTTATGCCCACGAACGACCAGGACTCGACGCTGTCGCTGGTGCAACCCTCCACCGCCCCCATTCGGGTGCTGCTGCTGGATGACCATCCCGACAATCTCCTCCTGCGGTCGACCATCCTGCGCAAGTACGGTTACGTGACCCAAACCGCCAGCACCGTGGAAGAAGCCGAGTCTCTGCTCGACGAAATCGATATCGCAGTCCTTGACTATCACCTGGGTGCGGGAAAATTTGGCACCGATGTCGCCGGCCGACTCCGCCAGTTGCATCCCCAGGTCCCCATCATTATTCTGTCCGCCACCCTCGAGCGCCGCTTTGGCGGCGTCGAAGACATGCATCTCCTCAAGGGCTACAGCTCCATCGACGATCTGGTCACCGCGCTGCGCTCCTTTGAGGCCAAGCGCCGCGGCAAGCCCGTCGTCGTCGACGCCCGCGACTTCTTCTACTCCCGCATCAACATGGCCATGGGCGACGACGTGGTGCTTGAAATCCTCGACGGCGAAGGTACCTGGCAGTACGTCAACGAAACCTGCGCCCGCGTGCTGGAAAAGCCCCGCGACTGGTTCCCCGGCCGCAACATGTTCGAGGAAATGCCCGAGCTGGCCGTCGACTGGGCCGACATTCTCAGCACCGTCGCCGAAACTCGCGAGACCTACATCGACCGCACCTTCCGCGGCGTGCTCAACCTGCCCAGCAAGGGCGACCGCTGGGTCTGGAACGTGCTCGCGTTCCCCATCACGCTGCACACCCGCGAAACCGGCGTCGTGCTCACAGCGCGCGCCCTCGAACGCAAATCGATTCTCTAATCCTGCGCCCTGTGCTCTGAGCTCTGTACTCACCTGCTCGAAAGCACATACATGTTCCCATCCGGGTCCTTGAACACCGCCGACGTGCCCCAGTGTTCTTTCTTCGGCTCCTGCGCGAACACCACGCCCTTCTTCTTCATCGCCTCGGCCGTCGCGAACACATCGTCGGACCAGAATGAGATCGACTGGAACTGCCCGATGCGGCCCTCGTGCCCTTCCGGAGTAAAAAGTGAGATTCCAGTGTCGGCGCCAGGAACCTTTAGCTCGATCCAGCGCTGCTTCTCGTTAAACGGCTGATCGGTCGTGACCATCATCCCCACCGCCTCGGTCCAGAACTTCAATGCACGGTCCTGATTGGTGACCGGAACGCCGACGAATTTGATGCCTTTGATCATGGTTCCTCTCTCCTCGATTTCCGGAGCATAACGAGGACGCGACACGGGCGCAATCGTCCAGGCATTGCTATAGTAGCGATTGGTATAGCCAATGCCGAGCGTGGACGATTACGTCATCGACGTGCTGATGCGCGACCTGGTCGGACACGACCGCAGGCCGGTCAGTTTCTTTGTCTATCTTTGGCTGGCCGCTGCTCAGGCGCGCGCCGGCAAGGAAGTTCAGATCAGCTTTCAGGAGATGGCCGAGTCCGTCGGCGTGTCGAAGAGCGCGGCTCAGGCCGCTGTCCGGTGGCTCCTGCGTCGCAAGTTGCTCCACGCGTCCAAAGCTAACGCAACCGCAGTCCCCTGCTACAAAGTGATGACTCCCTGGAAGGACGGCGCCCGACGCACACGCGGATGATACTCTGGCCGCGGATGAGACGAGCGCATCGTTGGCGGGCCAACCAGTGCGGAGCAGCGCTGGCTCTCCTCGCCCTCCTCGCCGGATGCCAGTCCCCCTGGATCGCCTGCACCATCGTCAATCGCCAGCCAACCCCCGTCTCGCTCGTCGAGGTCAACTATCCGGGCGGATCCTTCGGCATACAAACCATCGCACCCGGCGCCAGCTTCCACTATCGCTTCCACGCGCTGGGCTCGGACACGACGAGCATCGACTTCACCGACGCCGCGCACAAAAACCACACCATCAAGGGTCCCGAGCTGCAACTGGGCCAACAGGGCACCATCCAAATCGAAATTCAGCCCGACAACCGGGTGAGCTGGTCGCCGAGCGTCAAGAAGAAATAGGCCGATTTGCAGTGCTACACTCGTCGGGAAGGGTGACCCATGGCGACCCAGGTTCGCATCTCGCTTCAGGAATATCTCGAGACGCCCTACCGGCCGGACCGGGAATACGTGGACGGTGAGCTCCGGGAGCGCAATGTGGGCAAATGGGAGCATGCGAGGCTGCAATTGCTGTTGGGATCCTGGTTCGCCGACCATGAGTCGCAGTGGCGGGTCATGGCATCGACCGAACAAAGGACCCGTGTCGCTTCCTCACGCGTTCGCGTTCCGGATCTGGTCATCGTGGAAGCGGGCCCCCAGCCCGATGTGATCGAGCGGCCGCCGATCCTCGTGGTCGAGATTCTGTCGCCCGACGATACTTATTCCGATCTGGAAGAACGTGTGGCGGACTACCGCAACATGGGCGTCACGGCGATCTGGGCTATCGATCCGAAGACGCGCAGCGGCCGCATGTGCATCGGAGACGACTGGAGGTCGGCGCGTCGGCTGGAAGTTCCGGGCACGCCAATTTTCGTTGAGCTCGATGAGCTTTTCGCGTGGCTGGATCGCCCGCGACCCTGAATTTCTGTCCCAATCGTTCATCCCTCCGGCGGCACGCGCTTCTTAATATGCACGCCCATAGCCGGATGCCCCTCTTTCTGGCAAACTAGACTGATTGTCCCAACTGCAGCTTTGTTCCTCCGGAGGCCCAGGCCGTGATTCGTGTCGAAAACCTCACCAAAACATTTGGCGACTTCACCGCCGTCAAAGACATCACCTTCGAGGTCGCTTCCGGGGAGATCTTCGCCTTCCTCGGCCCCAATGGCGCGGGCAAAACCACCACCATCAAGATGCTCACCACCCTTCTGCGCCCAACAGCAGGGCGTATCCACCTCGACGGCTTCGATCCCTGGGTCAAGCAGCGCGAGGCGCGCCAGCGATTCGGCATCGTCTTTCAGGATCCCAGCCTCGACGGCGAACAGACCGCGTACGAAAACATGGAGCTGCACGGCATTCTTTACCACGTGCCCCACAAAGTTCGCGTGGAACGCATCGAGCAACTCCTGACGTTGTTCGAGCTCTGGGAGCGGCGCAAAGACCTCGTCAAGACCTTCTCCGGCGGCATGAAGCGGCGGCTCGAAATCGCCCGCGGCTTCCTGCACACGCCGAAAATCCTCTTCCTCGATGAGCCCACCCTCGGCCTCGATCCACAGAGCCGCAACCAGCTCTGGACCCACGTCAAGGGGCTCAACGACAAAGAGAGGACCACCGTCTTTCTCACCACGCACTATATGGACGAAGCCGATCGCGTCGCTCACCGCATCGCGATCATGGATCACGGGGCGATCGTGGCCACCGGCACTTCGGCCGAGCTCAGAGCTCAGACCAACACCGACTCGCTGGAGAACGCCTTCCTCGCGTTGACCGGAACGTCGATCCGCGACGAAGCTGCCAACTCCGCCGACGCCATGCGGCGGTTTGCGCAGATGTGGCAAAAGCGATAGCCAACCGCGGCCATTCAACGCCGCAGGGAGAAAAAATATGGGCGCGATTTACATCATGTGGCTGCGCGAACTGAAGCGCTATTTCCGTTCCAAAGCGCAGATCGTCGTCTCGCTCGGCCAGCCCACGCTCTATCTGCTGGCCCTCGGATTCGGCCTGGGTCCCGTCTTCGCAAAAGCCGGCGCAGGCAACTACATCCAGTTCATCGCCCCAGGCGTCATCGGCATGACCGTGCTCTTCAGCTCCATCTTTTCCGGCATGGCCATGCTCTGGGATCGCCAGTTCGGCTTTCTCAAAGAAACCCTGGTCGCCCCCGTGCCCCGCATCCAGATCATCTTCGGCCGCACCCTGGGCGGCGCCACCGTCGCGAGCCTCCAGGGACTGCTCATGCTCGTCGTCTGCCTTATCGCCGGCTTCCGCCCCATCCATCAGGGCGGCACGGGCTTCAACTGGATCGCTCTCCCCGCCGCCGGCGTCTTCATCGGCATGATCGCCATCGTCTTCGCCGCTCTGGGCGCCTCCTTCGGATCCACCATCAAGGACATGCAGGGCTTCCAGATGCTCATGAATTTCCTCGTCATGCCCCTTTTCTTCCTCTCCGGCGCGCTCTTTCCGCTCAAGAACCTGGGCGCCATCCTCACCTGGATCACCCGCTTCGATCCGCTCGCCTACGGCATCGATGGCCTCCGCGGCGTCCTCATCGGCAACTGGCAGTTCGGCTTCAACTGGCAGTTCAATTTCATGCTCGATTTCCTCCTGCTCGCCGCCCTCGCAGCCATTTTTCTGGGCACCAGCGCCTGGCTCTTCTCCCGCATTGAGGTGTAACGAAGCAGGTTCTGGGGCTTCGCGTGCAACCCCACGCCACATTCCTGCTTCTGGTAACGTGATAGTCAGACGATGATAAGTCTCCTCTCCGCGTTACTTCTTTTTCAGGATACGAGCCCCGTCGCGCCTCCCACCAACAACGGCAGCGCGGTCTGGGAGATGCTCCAGAACAGCGGCGTGATCGCCATGACCGTGCTCGCCGTCCTGCTGGTGGCGAGCCTCTTTTCGTGGGCGATCATTCTCGGCAAGTGGGCCAGCTTCCGCCGCGCCCGCGCCCAGAGCCACCGCTTCCTTCGCGCCTTCCGCAAGGCCAACCGCCTCCAGGAAATCGCGACCGTCAGTGAGCAGTTCAAGCCCAGCCCCCTCGTGAATGTCTTCGACGAGGTCTACGAGACCTACCGGCGCCAGACCGGCGGATTCGGCCCGCCCCGCAACATCACCGCGCTCGAGCGCGCAGGACAGACCGCCGCCAGCGAATCCCTCACCGCCATGGAGCAGCGCCTCACGTGGCTGGCCAGCATCGGCTCCATCGCTCCCTTCGTCGGCCTCTTCGGCACCGTCATGGGCATCGTCGATGCCTTCCACGGCCTCGGTACCGAGGGCACGGCAACGCTTCGTGCTGTCGCCCCAGGCGTCTCAGAAGCCCTCATCACCACCGCTGCCGGATTGCTCGTCGCCATTCCGGCCGTCATCGCCTACAACCAGTTCACCGCGCGCTGCCGCGATTTCGCCGCCCGCATGGACGACTTCGCCCGCGAGCTCCTCAACAGCATGGAAGAAGCCGCGCTCGCACCCGGCCAGGATCCAGGGGAGGCCGGCCGTGGCCTTCACAAGTAGAGGCGGCCACACTCAAACCGCGCTGGCGGAAATCAATATCACCCCGCTCGTCACGTGGTGCTCGTGCTGCTCGTTATCTTCATGCTCACCGCGCCCGTGCTGCAGTCCGGCATCCAGGTCAACGTGCCCAAAACCAAAACCGTGCGCGAAATTACCGAGCAGCGCATGGTGCTCACCATCGATAAGGACCAGCAGGTCTTCCTCAACGACAAGCTCGTCAACCTGAACGATCTGCCCAACATTCTGCGCTCGCAGAGTTCCGATACCACAAAGCAGGTGATCTACCTGCGCGCCGATCAGGCCGTCTCCTTCGGCGCCTTCGCCACGCTGATGGACGCGGTGAAACAAGCCGGCATCACGAACGTGAGCATCGTCACCACCCCCGCCGAAAACGCAAAAACAAAATAGCTCTCCCCGCTCACTTCCCGCCCACAATCATCTTCACGTACTGATACCAAAACTGCACGCCCTTCCAGTACGAAGCCTCCGGCAGCCGCTCATCCCTCCCGTGCGCCCGCACGTCGCTTGTCTCCAGCTCAATCGCCGACCAGTTGTAAGTCGGAATCCCCGCGGCGTTCGTATAAATACTGTCCGAAGCGCCGTCCGCCATGTCGGCGACCACCGGCGTCCCCGGCCAGTACACGGCCACCAGATCCTCGAGCGGTTTCATCACCTCAGGCTTGAGCGCCACCGGCGGCAAGCCCTGCGCTTCCGGAGCCGTGGGGAAACCCGTCCGCCATCGTCAACGTAGTTCACCGTGATCTTCTTGTCGTCGATGATCCGGATGATGTCCTGGCGTACCTCTTCCCGCGAGTGCCCCGGCAGAATGCGGCAGTTCACGTTCGCCTGCGCCATCTGCGGCAGCGCGTTGTTCGCGTGCCCCGCCAGCAGCCGCGTCGCCACACAGGTGGTGTGCATCGTGGAGTTCCACTCCGGCGACTTCGACAGCCGCGCGATCGCTGCCGATCGGGCGGCGTCGCCAGCATCGCGTGCATGTCGGCCGCGGTCTGCCCTGGCTCCAGCGTGGCCAGCTTTTCAAAATAGCCGCGCGTGATCGCATTCAGCTCGAAGGGAAACGTGTAGTTCTGCACCCGCTGCAACGCGTCGGCGATGTGATAAATCGCGTTGTCCGGCACCGGCAGCGAGCTGTGCCCTCCCGGGTTCGTGGTGATCAGTTGATAGTCCGCGTAAAGCTTTTCGCTGGCGTCCACATCGGCAGAAACCGCCTTGCCGTTCTGCAGCTCGACGCCGCCCCCGTCAGGATTGAATGCAAACTCAGCCTTCACCAGCTCCGGCTGATTCTTCAGCAGCCAGTCCACGCCGTTCGACTTGCCCCCCTCCTCATCCGCAGTCAGCGCAAGGATCAAATCGCGATCCGGCTTGAAGCCCTCCTTGTGCAACCGCAGAAACGTCGTCACCAGGATCGCGTCGTTCTCCTTCATGTCCTGCGTGCCGCGTCCGTAAAAGTAGCCGTCCTTTTCGATAAACTGGAACGGATCGGTGCTCCAGTCTTCGCGCTTCGCCTCCACCACGTCTTCATGACCGATGAACAGAATAGGCGGGCGCGCCCTGTCCCACGGTAGCGGACACCAGATTCTCCTTGCGATCGTTCGGCCCGCCCACATAGATGTCCTCGGCCGGAAAGCCCGCGTCGAGAAAGCGCTGCTGCATCGCCTTCGACGCAGCCGTGACGCTGCCGACCGAATCCGTAGTGTTGATCTCGATAAGCTGCTTGAAAATGTCGAGCGCGAGCTGTTTCGTCGCAGGATCGGGCAGCGTATAAGCGGGTGCGGACTGCGCGATCGCCGAGGATGCTGCGATCGTAGTAGTCAAAAGCAGCACGGCGAAACGGTTTCGCATGAGGCAGGGCTCCTGGTGGAAACGAAGAAACAAGGTAACAGATTCACTCCGCGATCATCGCGTGCCTCTCGCGCGCTGGCTTTGCCTCGGACCTTTTGCGTAAGCTGATGGAGGACTCCTGCGAGGACAAAGAATGCGCGTTGGTAGGTGGCGGTGGTGGGTAGCGATGACAGTGACGGCAGCAGCGACGATTTCAACAGCGGCGGCGCAGACCGCAAGCACTCCACAACTCGTATTTGTGAATACCCTCATGCCGCGACCAGCCCACCTGACCGTCGGCGAAGGATGGCTGCCCATCGCACCCGGATTTTCCGTCAGCTTCGACAAGACGCACGATGAGCGCCTGGAGGCCGCCGTGCAACGGGACCTGCAGCGTCTCGAATACCAAACCGGCGTGATGCTTCAGCCCGCGGCCTCAGGCGCCGCCGGTACGCTCACGATCTCCGTCGACGGCCCAGGCGAAGAGGTGCAGGGCATCGACGAAGACGAGTCGTACACGCTCGAGATCACCCCACAGCACGCACATCTGCAAGCGGCCACCGACGTAGGCGCCATGCACGGCCTTGAGACCCTTCTGCAACTCATCCAGGCCGACGCGCGCGGCTTCTCGCTGCCCGCCGTTTCCATTCAGGATGCACCGCGCTTCCCGTGGCGCGGCCTCATGATCGACGTCGGCCGCCACTTCGAGCCCGTCAGCGTCATCGAGCGAACCCTCGACGCCCTGGCCGAAGTCAAGATGAACGTCTTCCACTGGCACCTCTCCGACGACCAGGGCTTCCGCATCGAAAGCAAGCTCTATCCCAAGCTCACCGGAATGGGCTCCGACGGCCAGTACTACACACAGCAACAAGCTAAAGAAGTCGTGGCCTACGCGCGCGCCCGCGGCATCCGCGTCGTACCCGAGTTCGACATCCCAGGCCACACCACATCGTGGATGGTCGGCTACCCCGACCTGGCCAGCGCCCCAGGCCCATTCTCCATCGAGCGGCACTTCGGCGTCTTCAACCCCGTGATGGATCCCACGCGCGACAGCACCTACGAGTTCCTCGACAAATTCATCGGCGAGATGGCCGACATTTTTCCCGACGCCTATTTGCACATCGGCGGCGATGAGAACAACGGCGTGGAGTGGAAGCAGAACCCGAAGATTCAGGCCTTCGCAGCGGCCCACAATCTGCACGGCACTGCCGCGATCCAGGCGTATTTCAATCAGCGACTGTTACCCATTCTCACGAAGCACAGCAAGAAAATGATCGGCTGGGACGAAGTCCTGACGCCGGACCTGCCAAAAGACGTGATGGTGCAGTCGTGGCGCGGATTCGACTCCCTCGCCGCCGGAGCGAAACAGGGATACAGCGGCATCCTCTCCGCCGGCTATTACCTCGACCACATGGACCCGGCATCGGCCCATTACCGCGTCGACCCCCTGCCCGCCAACAGCGATCTCACGCCCCAGCAGGCCGCGCGCATCCTCGGTGGTGAAGCCTGCATGTGGAGCGAATACGTCGGCCCGCGCACCATCGACTCCCGCATCTGGCCTCGCACCGCGGCCATCGCCGAGCGCCTCTGGTCGCCGCGCACCGTCACCAGTGAAGACGACATGTACCGCCGCCTCGCCGCCGAGTCGCTGCGACTCGAGCAGTTCGGCCTCACCCACATCTCGCAGGAAGCCGCGAGCCTGCGCGCACTCGCCGGCACGCCGGACATCGACGCGCTGCGCCCGCTCACGTCCGTCCTCGAGCCCGTCGACTTCGATTCACGCTCGCGCTGGTCCCAGCACAACGGCGTCACCACGCTCTCGCCGTTCGATAACCTGGTCGACGCGTTGCCCCCCGATCCGCCCTCCCGCCACGACTTCGGAGACCTCATGAGCACGTATCTGCAGGATCCGGTCGGACATCCGGAGATCGAGGCAGCCCTCGAGGAAACCTTCCGTTCCTGGTCCGCCGACCCGCGCCGGATGGAGCTCCTGTCCAGCTCACCGCAACTCGCCGAGGCCCTCCCCCGCGCACAGCAATTAGCAGAGATGGGCGCCATGGGCCTCGAGGCGCTGTCGTATTTAACCTCGGGCGTGCAGTCGCCACCGGCATGGAAGGCGCAAAAGCTGGCCATCCTGGACGAAGCGGAAAAGCCCGTCGCCCTCACCCGCTTCACAATCCTGCCCGCAATGCGTGCCCTGGTGAACGAGGTTCGGTAAAGCTGGCCCCGGAGCCGGAAAGCAATTGGCTACTGGCTATTCCCTATTCCCTGCCTTAAAGGATCCATCCCCCGCCCACCACCTCATCGCCGTCATAGAAGACGGCCGCCTGCCCAGGCGTGACCGCGCGCTGCGGCTCATCGAAGACAGCCTCGACCTCATCCGGACCCACTATCCGAAGAGTCGCCCAGGCAGGCTCGTGCCGGTGGCGAATCTTCGCCCGCACCCGCATGTCGCCCTCGAGCGAAGGAATCGAAATCCAGTTCAGCTCTCTTGCCCGCAGCGTGCGCGTGGTCGCCTCCGCATCGGACCCAACCGTCACCCGATGCGATCCAGGCTCGATCTGGATCACATACAGCGGATCAGACGAAGCCACTCCCAGCCCCTTCCGCTGCCCAATCGTGAAGTTGTGAATTCCGCCGTGCTCGCCGATCACCTCACCCGACGTCGAAACCAGCTCACCCGCCGTGTCCGGAATCTCCGGCCCTGCTCATGCAGATAAGCGCTGATGAACTTCTTATAGTCGCCCCCGGAACAAAGCAGATCTCCTGCGAGTCCGGCTTAATCGCCACCGCCAGCCCATGCTGCGCCGCCAGCGCGCGCACCTCCGGCTTGCGATACCCACCCAGCGGAAACAGCGTCCGCGATAACTGCTCCTGCGTCAGCCCAAAAAGAAAGTAAGTCTGATCCTTCGACTCATCCACAGGCCGCGACAGAATCCATCGGTCCCGCACCGGATCGTACGCGTTGCGCGCGTAGTGCCCCGTCGCGATGCGGTCCGCGCCAATCTGCCGCGCCCGCACCAGCAGCTGATCGAACTTCAGATGGTTGTTGCACAGCGAGCACGGAATCGGCGTGCGCCCATTCAGGTACTCGCGCACAAATGGACGCACCACGTCTTCCTCGAACCGCTCCTGCTCGTTCACCACGTAGTAAGGAATGTCCAGCGCCTCAGCACGCGCCGCGCGTCGTACACATCGTCGAGCGAACAGCACCGGCCCGTCACCTGCTCCGGCATCCCCTCCTTGCCCGCCAGCCGTCGCTGGTTCCAAAGCTGCAGCGTCAGCCCAACAAGCGCGTATCCCTCCGAACGCAGCATCGCCGCGACCGCCGACGAATCGACTCCACCCGACATAGCAACAGCAATAGTGTTGTTCAGGGACATACTGGCTCTTACCAGTATGACAGCATCCCGGCAGGAAGCCCGGTAACGCGCATTCGACGCAGCCTAAACGCTATCCGCTATCCGCTATACGCTGCCCTATTGGTTCACTCCGCTAGCCAAAAATCCGCCATCCACCACCAGCACCTGCCCGGTCACAAACGACGCCGCCTCCGACGCCAGATAGATCGCCGCGCCGACCAGCTCTTCCGTCTTCCCGAATCGAGCCATAGGCGTCCGCATCAACAGCTCCTTGCCGCGCGGCGTGTTGTCCAGCAGGTCGGAGTTGAGCGCGGTGCGGAAGACGCCCGGCGCAATCGCGTTCACCAGCACGCCCTTCTTCGACCACTCCACCGCCAGCGAGCGCGTCAGCGACGCCACCGCAGCCTTGCTCGCCGCATACGCCGCCACTTCGGCCAATGCCACATACGAGTTCAGCGAAGCAATGTTGATGATCCGTCCATAGCCGCGCTCCAGCATGTGCCCGCCGAAGATCTGGCAGGCCCGCAGCGTCCCCGTCAGATTCGTATCCACAATGTCCCGCCACTCGTCTTCCGGAAACGTGAGCGTCGGCGCGCGCTTGATCTTGCCCGCGCTGTTCACCAGAATGTCCACCTTGCCGAACGCCTTCACCGATTCGTCCAGCAGCCGCTGCAGAGACGCGCGGTCCTGCGTGTCGCACGTCAGACGCAGGCTCTTGCGCCCCGTCGCCTCAATCGCCCCGGCCGTCTCGTCCACCTGCTCCTGCCGCCGCGCCGAAGCCACAACATCGGCGCCAGCTTCAGCAAGCCCGATCGCAATGGCTCGACCGATCCCCGAAGTTCCGCCCACCACGACAGCGGTTCTGCCGTTCAGCTGCAGAGCCGGAATGCTCATCGCGCCTCCGCGTGGGCCAGAGCCGCAATGGGTGAGGGTTTGCCGAGAAATACCGGCGCAATATGGCGGTCGTACAGATTTTCAGTCACGTTTTTCGCGATCACTTTCTCGTTCGACTCCAGCAGACGAATGTACTGGTCGCCCATTTTCGCGGCGATCTTGAAGCCCACATGCAGCAGCTGCCGCAGGCTCGGGTTGTAGGCCGGCGAATGCGGATCATGACGCAGCGCCGACGTAAACTGTGCTGACGTCCACTGCGCAACCACCGACGGCGCAGGGAGTTTTGCAGGGTCGATGTCGATCACCGTCGCGTACGGCCCACAAAGCTCCTCACGATGGTCGTAGGCCTGCGCGTAAATCTCCTTCGCCAGCTCCAGGCCCGCTCCGCCCGCTTCGGCCAGCCCGATAATCTCCTCCAGCCACGTCGTGCCCGCCGTCTTCAGGTGAACGCCCGACTCTTTCGTCGCTTCATAAATGGCCGCGTAGATCGAAAACTTGTCGCTGCCCGAGTGAACGCTCAATTTCAGATTCTTCGGCAGCCCAAGATTCGCCGTAGCCCAGGCAATCGCCGCAACGTCCAGCACAATCTCGCGCCGGAACTGATCCACGTTCCCCACATAATCGACGCCCTTGTTGAAGCGTCCCGTGAATTTCGGCGCGATGGTCTGGATCGGAATCCCCTCATCGGCGATCGCCGCCAGAATAATCAGCAACTCCGCAGGCGTCTGCGCTGCGTCGGTCTCATCCATCGAAACTTCGGGAACAAAATTCCCCTTCCCTTTCGACAACTCGATCTTGCGGTAAACCTTCCCCGCCTCCTGCACAGCAAAGAGAAACTTCGTAGCCGTCGCGCGCAGCAATTCCGGCGTGATGTGGATCGCCTCCCGCACGCCTTCCAGACGAATAGCACCCGTCAGATCGGACCGCCGCTTCAGGAATCTCTCGATCAAGGCCGCCTCCGCCGGCTTGCCAATGTAATCCGCCACATCGATGGTGAAAAAATCGCACGGCGCAGAAAACGATCCACCGTCGTCAGGTTGATGTGGTCCGCATCGCAGAAGTACGGTTTCGTCCACCCCAGCGCCTTCACTGCGGCATCTGCCGCCGCCCGCGTGGTAAACGGCTCCGACCCAATAATGTTGTGCTCCCGGTTCGATTTGTTCCAGACCGGAATTACTTCGATGCCGGCGTGCCCCGCTTCAATGCACGCCTGCAGTTGTGCCTTCGCCTGATGAGCGAAGCGGTCGCCCACCCCGATAGAAAATTTTCCCAGCTCAACGATTGCCATATGTACCTCAGTTTTTAAACCGGTCGCGATGCGCCCAAAGCCCCAGCCCAGGATTCGCAACAAAGAAAATTTCTTCCCCATCCACCGTATTGAAACCGTGCCGCAGCTTCGCCGGATCGTAGCGCCGCATCACCTCGCCCAGATCACCGTAGTTGAAGCCCACGCCTTCCACTTCTTCTCTCGTCAGATGCCCCGGGCACCAGGTGATCGTGAAGCGGCCTTCCGACGATGCATGGATCAGATGCGCCGCTGCGCTCAGATCCGCGGCCAAATCGGCATTCTTCGCCACCGCCTCCAGCGTCGCCGGCGTCCCGCGGTATCCGTATTTCCGGATCAGCCCGTCAATCGTCCGATCCTCGCCAAATTCCTTCACCGCCGGCGCCAAGAATGATCAGCTCCGCGCCATCCGCCAGCGCCATGCGTGTCCGATAGATGGCCTTGTTGCCCAGCCAGGTGCTGTGGAACTCATGCGGATCCAGATAAACCACCGCCTTCCGCAGCGGCTGATCCAGCATCTCGAAATTCACCTGCAGGCTCAACTCCGACGCGCGCAGAAAACACTCCACATCGTCTCCGATATAAAGCCCTCGCGTCGCCAGTCCGCCATCCGCCGTGCGGCCTACAACCGTCTGCACATAAACAATCGGCAGGTTTTTCAGGAAACGGTCGGAAGCGTAATTCAGCACCCGGCGCACAGGATTATCCGCCCGCCCCATGATGCGTTCCATCCCATAAACCGCGCCCAGATAATGGCTGCGGTTGATGCCTTCCCTTCCGCCCGTCCCAATCAGCACGTTCTTGTTGTAATTCGCCATGCCGATGACTTCATGCGGCACCACCTGCCCCACGGAGAGGATCAGATCGAAGTCGCCCTCCAGCAGCAGCCGGTTCACCTGCGCCAGCCAGCTGTAGTGCAGCTTGCCTTCGGATTGTTCCTCGATAAACGCCGCCGGCACTTCCCCAATCGTCTCGATATCCGTGCGCCAGTTGTGAATATGGAACAGTGACTGTGGCATATCGCCAAACATGCGGGTCAGTTGCTCCGCCGACATCGCCGCATGCGTGCCCAGCGCCGGCAGCACCGCCGTCAGCCGATCGCCATAGTACTTCCACGCAAACCGCGTGAATTCCCCGGCGTGCGAGTGCAGCCGCGTAATATCCGGCGGAATCACCAGCACCCGTTTCCTCGGCCCCAGCTTGTCCAGGCTTTCCACCAGCAGATCGCTCAACCGCTGCCCGGAGAGATCCGTGTCAGTGCTTCCCACCTTGCAATAGAGACTCATGCGGTGTCCCTCCTCTCAACGATTCGATCTGCGCCGGCGCCAGCTTCGGCGTAATCCCATGAATAATCGCAAGCGCCACAAGTAGGCGATGCACGCAATTACGAACATCGGCACGTAGCTGTTCGTGATTTTTACAATGTATCCCGTCGCCAGCTGCAGTAAGGCACCGCCCATGGCCCCCGCCATCCCGCCGATCCCAATCACGCTGGCCACCGCTGCCTTGGGAAACATATCGGAGGGCAGCGTGAACAGATTCGCCGACCATCCCTGATGCGCAGCCGTTGCCAGACCCACCAGGCCCACCACCACCCACAGATGATGAATGTACGGCGCCGCGAAAACCGGCAAGACGCACAGCGCGCAGATCAGCATCGCCGTCTTGCGCGCAACGTTCGCGCTCTTGCCTGCATTCAGCAACCGGACGAAATCCATCCGCCTCCGATACTTCCCACCGTCGAAACGCTGTACACAATCACCAGCGGCAGCCGGTTCGAAGCCAGGCTCAGCCCAAACGTCGACTGCAGATAGCGGGGCAGCCAGAAAAGATAAAACCACCAGATCGGATCGGTAAGAAATTTGCCGATCGCGAATGCCCACGTCTCCCTGCGCGGCAACACGCGGCTCCATGGAACCGTTTCGAGCTTTTCAATCGGGTCGCTGAGAATCAGGTCCAGTTCAGCTTTCGAAACGCTGGGGTGCCGCTCCGGCCGCCGGTAGTAGATGAGCCAGCAGATCAGCCACACAATCCCGGCGCCTCCGGTCACCACAAATGCGCCCCGCCAGGTCACCAGCACAACCAGCGCCGGCACAATCAGCGGCACCACAATGTTCCCGATATTCGCGCCGGAGTTGAAAATGCCCGTCGCCAGCGCCCGTTCACGCTTCGGAAACCACTCAGCAACCGTCTTAATACAGGCAGGAAAGTTTGCCGCTTCGCCCAGCCCGAGCAAAAACATCGCAACGCCAAACGTGGTCACCGAAAACGCCGCGCCCGGCAGCATCGCCGCCACACTCCACAACCCGATCGCGATCGCAAATGCCTTGCGCGTTCCCAGTTTGTCGGTCAGCCCTCCGGCCACCACCATTCCGATCGCATACGCGGCCTGAAACGCCGCCAGAATGTATCCATACTTAACGCTGTTCAGCCCCGGGATGACCCCTTCGAGGAACTTCTCCAGATAGGCGATCACGCCACGATCGACATACGCAATGACCGTGGCAAAAAAAAGAAACCCGCAGATCACCCAGCGCTGGTGCGATACGCGATCCGGGGAGCCGAGCGTGCCAAAAAACGAGCGCGATGCCGTTCCGTGTCGCCATTCAATCTCCGATACCGCCGACCGCAAGCTACCGGCTACAGCCTACCGGCTACCGGCTGCTGTTCCCAGCTTGTAAGCTTTCCGCACCAGATTGTAGGCGAGATCGTGCGCCACCTCCACCGCTTCGTCCTCGTCCAGACGATGCTCCGCCACCAGCCGCGCCAGCCACACGCAGTCGATGCGCCGCGCCACATCGTGCCGCGCCGGTATCGACAGGAATGCCCGCGTGTCGTCGTTGAACCCTACCGTGTTGTAGAAACCAGCCGTCTCCGTCACCTGCTCCCGGAAGCGCAGCATCCCCTCCGGGCTGTCGTGGAACCACCACGGCGGTCCCAGCCGCAGGCACGGATAATGCCCCGCCAGCGGCGCCAACTCGCGCGTGTAGGTCGTCTCATCCAGCGTGAACAGAATCAGCGTCAGCTTCTTCTCGTTGCCAAACCGCTCCAGCAGCGGATGCAGCGCGTGCACGTAGTCCGTCGCCACAGGAATGTCTCCGCCCACGTCGCGTCCATAACGCTCGTAAAGTTTCCGGTTGTAATTCCGGAACGAGCCCGGATGCACCTGCATCACCAGCCCGTCTTCCACGCTCATCCGCGCCATCTCGGTCAGCATCTGTGCGCGGAACAGCTCCTGCTGCTTCGCATCCGCCTCGCCCCAGCCGCACCGCATCGTATAACGACGAAGCCTCCGCCACCGGCAAATCCGCCGTCTGCGCCGTGGGATGGCCATGATCCGTTGAAGTGCAGCCCAGCGCCTTGAAGCGTGCCCGCGACTTCTCCAGCGCCCGCAAATATCCCTTCCACGTTCCCGTGTCTTCACCGTGCATTTGGCCCAGCTTCGCCACATCTCGCGAAAGCCCGTAAATCCCGGATCCACCACCGAGTCCGGACGAAACGCAGGTACGATTCTCGGAGCCACGTCCCTCACGTTCCATCCCGAATCCCGAATCGCCTGATGTGCCGCCAGCGAATCCAGCGGCGAATCCGTCGTCGCCAAAATTTCGATCCCGAACCGCTCGTACAGCGCCCGCGGCCGAAACTCCGGCGTCTTCAGCCGCTCCGCGATCACGTCGTAATAAAGATCAGCCGTCGCCCCGGACAGCCGCTCCTCCAGCCCAAACAGCTCGTGGAACGCAAAGTCCAGCCATATCCGCGTCGGCGTCCCCCGGAACAAAAAGTAGTTTTCTGCAAAAATCCGCCATACCTTCCGCGGGTCCTTCATCTCCTCCGCGCCGATTTCCAGGTCTTCCATCGTAATGCCCTGCCTGTAAGCATCCGGAAATGTAGCGATCCGGCTGTACCAAAAGCTTCGCCGGGTCGGGGAACGCCTCGTTCGCGGCAAACCACGAGGCCTGCGTGTGCCCGTGCGGACAAATCAGCGGCAGCTCCCGCACTTCCGCGTACAGCCGGCGCGCAATGTTGCGGGTCGTGGGGTCTGCAGGAAAGAGCCGATCATCGTGGATCAGGGCCATCGCGCCCGTGGACATCGGACTGGTTGACCTCCCGGACCCTCGGAAAACCATTGTGCTGCCGTGGTCCGACCACTAAAATATACCGCAAGAGGAAAAATTATCCCCGCTTTTGTTGGACCTTACAACAAATACGGCGTAAGGTACTGTAAATTTCGGAACGAGGCAAACGATGGCCCCGAACGGAGCCCGCATGTCGAGTCCGCCATGCCGAAATCCGATACCCACATGACCATGCGGGTGGTTAACCACATCCGCGGCATGATCGAATCCGGCGAACTCCAGCCCGGGGACCGCATTCCCCCTGAGCGCGAGTTCGCCCGCAAGCTGCGCATCAGCCGCGCCAGCCTCCGCACCGGCATCGGTTACCTCGCCGCTATGGGCGTCATGGATGTCCGCCACGGCGTGGGCACCTTCGTCGCCAATGGCCCCCCCGAGCTCGGCAAATCCTCCCTCAGCCTCCTCGGCGCACTCCACGGCTTTCAGTCCTGGCAGACGTTCGAAGCCCGCCGCATCCTCGAGAGCGAGCTCGCCGCCCTCGCCGCCGAACGCGGCCGCGAGCAGCACTTCGCCGCCCTCTCCGAAGAGGTCGCCGAAATGTACGCCACCGTTGACAATCCCATGGAGTACCTCATCCACGACGTCCGCTTCCATCGCGTCATCGCCCAGGCCTCCGGCAATCCCATCCTCGCCGCCCTCATGGAGACCATCACTTCCGCCCTCTACGACGAGCGCCGCAAAACCGCCGAGCGTTCCCGCGACCTCAAGGAATCCGCCGACCTCCATCGCGAAATCTTCCGCGCCATCCGCTCCCGCAACGCCGCCGAAGCCCGCTCTGTCATGGAGCGCCACCTCACCCGCGCCCAGTCCGCCCAGGACCTCGAGATCAACACCCCGCCCCCGCCCCTTCCCTCCGCCAACGGCCAGGCAAAACGAGCACGCAGGCGCGAGTAGACGAGCGCCGCCTGATAGAGCGTCCCGGCTTCCCGTTGAGGATCGGC
>CAVPCB010000012.1:0-26471 GCA_963702285.1 uncultured Acidobacteriaceae bacterium
ATGCGGCGGAATCCGGTGACGAAGCCGGAGCCGTCGGGAACAGCAGCACCAGGAACTCATCCGGCTGCCAGCTCAGTTACTGCGTATGTTTCCTGTTCGGCCACGAACACCACGACTCTGCGTGATCCGCGCGGCAAGGATCTGACAACAATAAACGCGTCGATGGACCAGACCGTGTACTGGATCAGTCCGTTGCCCTTTTCACTGGACCTGAGCAGCGCGCCAGCCGGATTCTGTAAGAACGGTAATCCAACGGGCGGCGGCCCCGCAGTCCGCTCAGTGCGATCTCGGACTAAGCGGAAAATCCGTTCAGTATAAGGTGCAGGCGCAGGCCTGCAGCGCACTTCCCGCTACTTTGAACACCGCAGCGGTTGAGCACAAACCTGGCGCGTAACAGCACGATCCTTACTGCCGAGTCGGGAGGCGCGTCAATTCTGTTCCTGAACCTACACCTGATAGAAAAGGCCGGATCGGTTAGATCCGGCCTTTGGTTTGTAGTTTAGCAGCGTCCGTCTTGGAGTGTAAGCCGCAGCGACTCCGTCAATGGGCCGTGACGGTGAAGGTCTGCGTGCTGACGGCTCCAACGGTATTGGTGTAGGTGAGGGTGAAGACATTCGAGCCGGAAGTCAACGGCACACCTAAGACCGCCCGGGAAGTAGCGTGGTAGCCGCCGGGCCCGCTCCAGCTAAAGGTACCCCCGCTAAGACCCTGCGGTCCGAGGTCCACCGCGGATGCAAGAGTGACCGTCATGGTGGAGGTTTGCTGCCACCCCGCTCCGTTCACCTGGATATAAGGAATGAGCGGCGTAGCGCCGACGGTGATGGTGAACGTTACTGTGCTGTTGACTCCGACCGTGTTGGTGTAAGTGAGAGTGAAGACGTTGGAAGTCGAGTTGAGGGGAACACTGGAGGCCACCCGCGATGTGGAGGTGAAGCCGGGTCCGCTCCAGCTATAGGTGCCCCCGACGAGTCCCTGCGGCCCGAGGTTCACGGTGTCGCCCGGACTCACCGTCAGAGTGGAGCGCTGCTGCCATGCTCCGCCATTCAGCTGGATATAAGGGGTGAGCGTCGTGGCGCCGGCGTGGATGGTGAACGTTGCTGTGCTGTTGACTCCGACCGCGTTGGTGTAGGTGAGGGTGAAGACGTTGGAAGTCGAGTTGAGGGGAACAGCGGAGGCCACCCGCGATGTGGAGGTGAAGCTGGGTCCGCTCCAGCTATAGGTGCCCCCGGTGAGAGCCTGCGGCCCGAGGTTCACCGTGTCGCCTGCATTCACCGTCAGAGTGGAGAGCTGCTGCCATGCTCCGCCATTCACCTGGATATAAGGGGTGAGCGTCGTGGCGCCGACGTGGATGGTGAACGTTGCTGTGCTGTTGACTCCGACCGAGTTGGTGTAAGTGAGGTTAAAGGCGTTGGAAGTCGAGTTGAGGGGAACAGCGGAGGCCACCCGCGATGTGGAGGTGAAGCCGGGTCCGCTCCAGCTGTAGGTGCCCCCGATGAGAGCCTGCGGCCCGAGGTTCACTGTGTCGCCCGGACTCACGGTCGCGGTGGAGAGCTGCTGCCAAGCTCCCCCATTCACCTGAATATAAGGGGTGAGCGTCGTGGCGCCGACGTTGATGGTGAACGTTACTGTGCTGTTGACTCCGACCGAGTTGGTGTAAGTGAGGGTAAAGGCGTTGGAAGTCGAGTTGAGGGGAACACTGGAGGCCACCCGCGATGTGGAGGTGAAACCGGGTCCGCTCCAGCTGTAGGTGCCCCCGATGAGTCCCTGCGGCCCGAGGTTCACTGTGTCGCCCGGACTCACGGTCGCGGTGGAGAGCTGCTGCCATGCTGCTCCATTCACCTGGATATAAGGAGTGAGCGTCGTGGCGCCGACGTTGATGGTGAACGTTACTGTGCTGTTGACTCCGACCGAGTTGGTGTAAGTGAGGGTAAAGGCGTTGGAAGCTGAGTTGAGGGGAACAGCGGAGGCCACCCGCGATGTGGAGGTGAAGCCTGGTCCGCTCCAGCTGTAGGTGCCCCCAACGAGCCCCTGCGGCCCGAGGTTCACCGTATCGCCGGCGTTCACCGTAAGGGTGGAGAGCTGCTGCCATGCTCCGCCGTTGACCTGAATGTAGGGAGTCAGCGAAGTGCTGGCGACGTTGACGGTAAAGGTCTGCGTGCTGACGATTCCGGACGTGTTGGTGTAGGTGAAGGTGAAGACATTGGATGCCGAGTTGAGGGTAACTCCCGAAACGGTCCGCGATGTGGAACTGAAGCCGCCGGGCCCGGTCCAGCTGAAGGTATCCCCGACGAGACCCTGCGGACCGAGGTCCACCGTGTCGCCGGCGTTCACCGTCACACTTGCCTCTTGCTTCCATCCTCCGCCGTTCACCTGGATGTAGGGGATGATTACGGTCGCACCGTTTCCGCTCAGCGAGATGCTCTGCGTGGTCGAGGGGCTGGCATTCTGATTGTTATCGGTCAGCACCAGCGATCCGGTGTCCACATTTGTCTGTGGGATGAAGTCCACCGCCAGCGCGCAACTGGCTCCCGCAGCCAGCGTGCCGGCCGAACCCGAGCTCAGAACTTCGGGGCAGGTCGTCGAGCCGTCCAGAGTAAAGTTTGCCGGGACGTTGGGATTCTCGCCCGACTCCGGAACCGGGAAGATCAGTGGCGTGTTGCCGATGTTGGCCAGCGTTACCGTTTTCGGGCTGTCGCTGCTCTGCGTGCCGTTGCTCGTTATTCCGAAGACCAGGCTCGGCGGACTGGTCAGATTCAGTACCTTCACCAGGCTGTTGCCTGTGTCGGCAATATAAACGTTCCCAGCTCCATCCAGCGCCACGCCGGCAGGAGAGCTAAACCCGCTTCCCAGTGTCGTCACGCAACTCGAGGTAACGCAGCCGGCTGGTATCTCATTCACCTGGTTGGTGCCATAGTCGGCGACGTAGACGTTCCCGCTTGCGTCCACCGCCACGCCAATCGGAGTGTTGAACCCGCCGCCAAGCGGCGTCCCGCAGCCACCACCGATGCAGCCTTGGGTGATCTCCTTCACCGATCCGGAACCGGCGACATAGACGTTGCCGCTCGCGTCCACCGCTACGCCCGTCGCACTGCCAAAGCCACCGGCACTACCCAGCGTGGTCACGCAACCGGCGGACGCGCAGCCGGAGGACATCTCATACACTGAACTGTCACCGTTGTCGGCGACGTAGACGTTGCCGCCCCCGTCCACCGCAACCCCAATTGGACTGCTGAAGCTGAAGCCGCTGGCCAGCGTCGTCACGGTGCTGTAGCCGCCCGCTGCCAGAATCTCTTTCACAGCATTGTTGCCGGTATCGGCGACGAAGACGTTCCCAGCCCCGTCCAGCGCGATGCCTTTCGGAGTGCTGAAGCCGCTGCCCAGCGTGGTCACGGTAGTGTAGCCACCCGCCGCCAGGATCTCTTTCACAGCATTGTTCGCGGTATCGGCCACGAAGACGTTCCCGGCGCTGTCTCGCGTCAATCCGAGAGGCTGGCTGAATCCGCTGCCCAGGGTCGTGATGGTCGTGTTCCCCGGGAACACCACCTCGGGCCCTGTTCCCACGCCGTAGATGAGTGCCGACGCGAGCAAGTTCCCCGACGTATCCAGTAGTTTCACGGCCCCATTGCGTGCGCCGGCATACTTCGGCGTCAAGCTTACATTAACGCTGCAGGTGGTCCCAGGTGCATAGGGATTGCCGTTGCCATTGGTCGTGGTGCAGGTTCCTCCTCCGGCATCGGCGAAATCCTGACCGGTCGCTCCCTTCGTGACCACCACAGGCGCCTGAACCGTGGTGCTGGTCGCGCCGGTGAAGGTGAACGACAGAGTCTGCGTTGCGGAGGTGGAATTGACAGCGACCGTTCCCATACCCACGGCTCCCGTCGCGATTTGCCGAATCGAGTTGTCGCCGAAGTTGGAAACGAGCCATGCGCCATCTGCGTCCAGCCACGTGGCCACCGGGCCATTCAGACCGGTTCCCCAGTTCATGACCGTCTGGTAGCTGCTGGCAAACGTCATCTCACGGACCAAATTGTTGCCATAGTCGGCGACCCAAATGTTGCCGTTTGCGTCGATGGCGATATCGCCTGCAGACGAGAACGAGGTGGTGCCCACCGTCGTGGACGTGACATAGGATGATGCGGCCGTGAGTTCGATCACGTTGGAGTTATTGCCGTTCATGCCAAAGATATTTCCGCTGGAATCAATCGCAACGCCGCGTGGCGCCGCGATACCGCCGGTGTTCAGGGTCGTGGGAGTGCCAGCCGAAATCTTCACGATGGAGTTGGCGGCGTTGTCGGCGACGAACACGTTCCCCGACGCATCCGCAGCGATCCCCCAGGGCGCTGCCCAGCCGGACCCGACCGGCGTGGGGGTTCCAAGGGTACCGGCTGTATTTACCAACTCATAAACATTGCCGCCCGACGAACCGTTCCCATTATCGGCAACCCACAGGTTGCCACTGGGATCGACGACGATGCCGCGGATAAGCCCATAGGGGGTGCCCGGAGCCGGCAACGTGACGGGGGCGCTGTACGTCCCCGGGGCGGTGCGCGTAAATTCCAGGACCGTCCTTGTCGAAGCGTTGTTGCCGATAAACACGTCGCCGGCGGCATCGGTGGCAATGCCCTGTGGGTTCGTGAAATGGGTCGTGTCAAACGCACTGGTGCTGCCGCTGAACGCAGCGGTTTGCGCCTGGACCGAAGCACCCACGCCGCTGAGCAGGGCCGCAAGAGCCACAACGAACATCGTCAGGGGCTGGTTGGTTTTGCTACCGAAAGAACCAGGGCGATTGGCCGACCGGCCAGCGTTTTGGCATCCAAAATTGAGAGTCATCGAGAACTTCTCCTGTTGCGAAGGCAGTAATTCCACACCAGACAATACGACCCAAAAGACAGTTCGAGCGGGGGCCTGCTCGGAGGGTCTGGCAAATGCCAGCAGTTGATTACCTGGCTTTTGGTGGAATTCTACTGGTCCGGTTTCCGAATGCAATACCCATTTGGATTGGCAATTGACAGACTTTTGAATCACCGGGGTAACCGCGCCGGTCACATGAATGGCTGCCTGGATGGGTACCACAGCGATGCCCGCAATCTGAATCGCGTGATGGGCCAGACCGCCCTTGAACAGCCGTGAAAGACGAGCAGACCTGGGCCCTGGAAGCAGGTTCCGGACCCAAACTCACCCCCGCGACGTCGTTATACCTTGATAAATAGTTGATGCGTTGAGGATAGAGACCCGAGACCGAGATGTAGCCCGAGCTAAAAAAGGATGCCGGGGATGACCTCACCAGCGCCCTCTGGGGTAGTTTGACCCAGGATCGAGGCGATTACCCGAGTAATACGGAATAGGTGACTAGTAATCTAGCCCCAACTCCTTTTATGGGTCGAATTTGCCAACGGAGCTACTCGCCTCCGTGCAAAAGCCGCCCCAGCAACTCATACTGGTCGCTCGCAATGTAATCCACGCCCGCCTTCTGCGCCGCGCGCCAGCGCTCTTCCGCCGCAGGCAGCGAGCCGAAATTGTAGCTCCGGAACCATCCGTTGCAGCTTTCCTCTTTGTCCGTCGCTCCGTCCAGCGTGTAGAAGCGGATCCACAAATGATGCGCGTGCGCATGCTCCACCAGCGCCCGCAGCCGATCGTTATCCGCCGCCGTCCAGTCGCCCGCGTGCTGCTGGCCGCCTTGCTCCACCACACCCCACGGATTGTTCCACCACCGCCGATAATTCGACGCTGCCTCCGGCTCCAGAACTTCAGGCGCCGCCATCGGGTCTTTCGTATGCGTGTGTACCGCGCCAAACACCAACAGCCGCCCACCCACCGGCACATCGTGATAGAACACCACCTGCTGCGCGTCCGACTCGCCCGTCAGCACCAGGATCGGTCGCACCGCCAGCGGTTGCCGCGTCGCCGGATCATCGGCCTTCGGCGCGGTCGTCAGCCAGTCCTGATACTTCGTCAGCAGCGCCCAGATCGCCCGCAGATGCTCGGGCTCCTCCGTTTTCAAATCCAAATTCAGCGTGATCAGCGGCCAGTTCCCGTGATTGCCCTCCTTCAGCGCCCGCTCCACCACCGGCCGCACGCGATCGAAGAAGTAGTGCTCCATCGTCGGCTCGTGCCCGCTCACCGGCGCCCCATGCGCCACTACCGACCACGACTGCCCCGTCTTCGCATCGGTGTACCAGTCGAGGTCCTGCTCGATCGCCAGCGGCGTGCCCGCCGAGAGCGCGCGATCGATCCGGTCGTACCACCATTCCCAGTACGGATAGCAGTTGTGCGCGTCCATCACGCTGCGGCTCCCGGGGAGAGATTCATCCCGCATCCGCGCCTGCGATCCGGCGACCAGCGCAATGGACAGAAGAAGAATCAGGCAAAAGAAGCGGCGCATGGGAGTCCTTTCGTGCGGGTAGCAAGAAGCGTTAAGGATGGGATCGCGGCCAACTCAGCAGACAAAGAGCAGTCGACGAACTAGCAACATAAGATTCAGTGATGGAAGCGGCGAGACGATAACGGCCAATCCTGCGCACCGTGAAAAATGCGCGAAATCTCTACCATGTCCGCATTCATGATCTGATACATGACGATGTACAGGGCAATGGGCGTCAATGGATAAGCTCGCGTCGCTCCTGCCATGTGTCTGGCTGGCTGCCGGTGTTTGGGAAAATACCTTCGAGACGCCACGGATTCTTCATAGATCGTTTGGGCAATGCGGCGGGCGTGCTTCGGGTTGTCCCGTTCAATCCATTCGCAGATGTGCTCTAAATCCTCGGCTGCCGGGATTGACCAGCAGAACTTGCACCATGGCTGGTAGGAACCGTTCGAAGCCGCAGGCCCACTTGCTCTTGAGTCAGATACTCGCCGCGCTCTAACGCTTCCTCGCCACGCTTCACCGCATCGGCAAAGCGGCTTTCTTCGTCGAAATACCGCGCCACCACTTGCCGCACCAGCTTCGTCAGGATTACGGCCCTGCTCAGCGGCGGAATTGCGCCAGCTTCGCTTCCTGCTCGGGAGTGAAATGGACTTCCATGAGGCTCAGAGTACGAAAAACTTCTGCCTCTGGCAAGGCTGCCAGCGGACCGCGCGATTTCAACGAAAAGTGCGGCCGACGCCGATCCCCAGTTCACGTAAACAGGATTCCCCATCAGCAGAATGTGCCCATCCCCGCCGACCACCTCCGCGCGGATCCAGTGCCGTGCCCCATCCGAATTCCAAACTCCATGCACCGTCTCGTCGCCGCTCGCGATCGTCTGCGGAGCCAACGCGCTCGAATCCTCTCCATCTATATAGAAGTGCACCGACCCGCCGCTGCACCCCGCCACATGAACCTCAATCGAAACCGCCTCGCCGCTCGGCGCCGCAAGCAATCCCCCCATCGTCGCCGACGCACTGCCCGCCTCCGCCCGCATCCCCAGCATCCGATCCCGCGAGCCCGTCAGATCGATGAACACCCGACCCGACCGGATCCCGTCCAGAATCCCCGCCACCGAAAGGTCGCGCGCGTAAATCACGGTCGTCGGATACCCAACCGACGCCGGATGTCCGGCGGCCATTCCGCCCGATGATTGTCGCTGCCGCCGACCGCCGTCAGCCGATACCCTGGCGCAGCTGCTCCTCCCAAAACCGGGTCGCCGGCACCCCGCCTGCGATTCACCACCTCAATCGAAGTCACCAGCTTCATGTCCGCGGCCGGTGAAGCCGTCCACCCGCAGCCCATACAGATCTCCCCCGACGGCGACTGCGGATGATTGATCGAGACAATCGCCCCCAGCGATCGCGCCTCGCGAAACATCGCATTCACATCGGGAACCTGCTTCGAGCCCACCCGATAGTCGACGTACCGCGTCGTCCCCCATTCGTTGGCGTGCCCATGAAACGTCGTCAGCTCGCGCCCCGGAATCAGCAGCAGCTTGTCGAAATACGGCTGCAGCTCACGCTCATCGTCATACTGCGAGGTCGCGTTGTGATCCGTGATCGCGATAAAATCCAGCCCGCGCCGCACCGCATCCTCCACCGTCAGAAACAGCGGGCAGGGAACTGGCTTCCCGCTCTGGCTCGCACAGCTCCCATCGCTGTGCGCCGTGTGCATGTGCAGATCGCCCCGATACCACCCCGGCTTCTCATTCAGCGGCTGCGCGGTGAACGACGCATCATCGAGCGCAGAATTAAACCAGACCTCGGCGCGAAACCGCGACGTCACGCCCGCGCGAATATTCGGCACCGCAAGCAGCAGCTTCCACCGTCCCGGCGGGATCGCCCCCGGCAAGATACGACGGCGTCGCATCCGTCTCGCTCAGTGTGAAGTGATCCTTGTTGCCGCCGCTCTGCCCGCGAAACCGGAACGGATCCACAATTCCCAGGTCGAGCACCGTGTGCTGCTCTTTGCCCAGGTTATGAAACGTCACCGTGATCCGATGCGTCCCCGCCGGCACCGTGAACGGCACCTCAAAATAAGTCTGGTTCTGCGCGGGTCGCACCTCGCCCTGCAGCACCAGGCTCGGAGCCGGAATCGTTTGCGCGGAAACCACCGCGCCCCACAACAAAACAGACCAGCACAACCATCGCAGTCGCATGAGTAAGAGACTATCCGGGGCCGCGCCAGTTTTAGTCCGCCCCGGGGCCATAGCTGGAAAGAAACCCGCAGCGCGAACCTTCGCGCTCATCTCCTGCTTCCCCAACCTCTCCGGCAACGGACACATCCTGGTCCTGCAGGGACTCGACGTAGCCGGAACCCGGCCGCAGCCGAAGCCCTGCTCCACCCAGTCGCCATCGCGCCCATCCTGAAAGAAGCGACCCGGGCGGGATGGATCGCTCCGCTCCTTCGAGATCCTCTTAAGGTCCACCAGCATCCAGTCCGCCTCCGCGCGGACCTCGGTGGTGGGCAGCCGGGTGGAATGAGTGGCGGGCACCTGCATATTTCTGCCGTCCGAGCGACACTGACCGGTGCCAATTGCTAATTGGACCTATGAGTCGTCGGAATCAGCCACCACACAAATTACGGGACATATAATTTGCTATGTCTTGGCTCCAAAGCCACGTTTACATTGCCACTTGGCTCGGGCTGACCACAGCAGTGATCGGATTTGTGGTCAAGCACGGCCCAAGAGATTTGGCGACGTCAATTGGCCGAAGTCAATCCTGCAATTTACGGCTCTCGTGGCCCTTGGCATGTCTTTCGCGCCGTGGTTGAACTCGACCGACAAGACGTTTGCGCATTCGGTCTTGGCACTCTTGCTGGGCGTGCTGATCATTGAAGCTGGAAGGCACCCTCGCGCATAGCTGGAATAGAGCCTGGGTGCCCCATATCTGCCCGGTTTTGGCAGATGTGGGAAGCCGCGATGCGCGTCCAAAAAACACGAATGTCATTCTGAGCGGACCGCCGCCTGCGCTTCAGGTAAGCCAGATCAAATTTGATCCGGCCGCAGTCGACTAGCGTGCTTCTCATGGTTGGCACACGGATAAGTGTCAGGGCACGGCTTCAGCCGTGCCAATAAAAGTCGGCGCGCCAGCGCCTTCCTTGTTCGATCCTGCGCGATGCGCCCGCCCCGAGAGACGCACTCGCAGGATCGAACGCGCTACTGGCTACTGCCTACCGGCTACCGGCTACCGGCTGCTCCTAATTACCCCCGTACCGTCCACCCCTCCGATTCTTCTTGCATTGCCTCTCCCCGCGAGCGACTCTGGAGACACTGGGAGAAGTGTGCCCCAAACGAAAGGCTCGCCGCGCGCGGCGAGCCTTTTTCATTCCACGAAGAAGGGAGAAAGTGCGATGGCCCCCAGGGCTGATCGCCGACTGCCACTGGCTATCGGCTACAGGCTGTCGTCATGTTGTCAAGTTTGTAAACCGAGCCACAAAATTGAAAACAGGGCACTTGCAACTTGTACCCCTCCCAAAAACAACAACTTCGGCCCAAAGCAACGATTTCCGGCGCGAAGGTCAACCGCTCGGCGAAGGCCCTTTAGCTGAAAGAGAAGAGGGATTAACTGAATCGATAACACAGAGGGGGTTGACCCCTCCGGAAGTGTTTGATTCTACGTGCGACGAGGGGGGTCGAACCCCCCTGTTTCCGGAAAACGACTCCCAAAAACACAGGGGGTCGACACCAGCCTAGAGCTTCTCGTAGAACTCGCAAGCTGAGCACGAGATGTACACCCCGCCCGGGACGCCGCGCTCGCGGTCCTTCACCCGCTTCACGATGCGAGTGGGCTTGGAGCACTTGGGGCAGTCGGTGCTCTTGGTGGTGTCCATCACCTTCTTACGGTCGGCGGTCTTGGCAATCTTCGCCATGGCGGAACTCCTGATCCTGGTCTAGTTGAACGCCCGGCCTTGCTCGGCCAGTGACGCGCAGGCGTCCCTCGGGCCTTCGCGGTGATTCACCTGGTCTGTGCAGGGAGAACGCGGCTGGGCGGCGGAACGGCTGCCTCGATTTTACACGACCCTCCTTTACACGAGCGAAGGTACTCGGCCCGGCTCCCGACGGTGGGTTGGCGGAGTGATTAAAGTCACTGAGCCCCGCAGCGGGTCCCGCTACGTTCAAGGCAGAGTCGCAGAGCTGGGAGTCGCAGGCCATGAACACGCAGGTCGCAGAGCCGGTCGCAACGGGGCAGGAGAAGCGGAAGAAGAAGGTCGTGCGCCGCGCCGCGCCGGATGAGTCGCAACGCCTCCGCCGCATCGTGCAGTGGGCCTTCGTCGCGCTCAACGTGTGGCTCGGCGCGCAGTTCCTGCTCTGGGTCCGCTTCTTCGAGCGCGGCGGACAGGGCTGGCAGGTCCCGCGCCCGGCGGGCGTCGAAGGCTGGCTCCCCATCGCCGGCCTGATGAACCTCAAGTATTTTCTGCTGACCGGCCGCGCGCCACAGATGCATCCGGCGGCCATGTTCCTGATCGTCGCGTTCCTTGCGATGAGCGTGGTGCTGAAGAAGTCGTTCTGCGGCTGGCTCTGCCCGGTGGGCACCGCGTCGGAGACCCTGTGGAAGCTGGGCCGCAAGCTCTTCGGCCGCAACTGGCAGGTGCCCCGCTGGCTCGACTACGGCCTGCGCGGCCTGAAGTACCTGCTGATCCTCTTCTTCGTCTCCGTCATCCTCTGGATGCCGGCCGAAGCGCTGCGCGACTTCATGACGGGGCCTTATGGAACGATCGCCGACGTCAAGATGCTGAACTTCTTCCGCGACATCGGCTGGGTCGGCCTCGCCGTCATCGGCTGGCTCGTGCTGGCGTCGGTGTTCGTCCAGAACTTCTGGTGCCGCTACCTGTGTCCCTACGGCGCGTTGATGGGCCTGGTCTCGCTGCTGAGCCCGGTCAAGATCCGCCGCGACGCCGAGGCCTGCATCGACTGTGGCAAGTGCAGCAAGGCCTGCCCCTCGCATCTGAAAGTCGACGAGCTGGTGCAGATCCGCTCGGCCGAATGCACGTCGTGCATGGCCTGCGTCGCTTCGTGTCCGGTAGAAAACGCGCTGCAACTGGCCCTGCCCCCGCGGAAGGCCGCCGACTCCGCAGACCGCTGGCGCGCACGAGCGATCCGGCCCCGCGCCGCTGTGGCCATCCTGGCCATGCTCTTCTTCGGCCTGATCCTGTTCGCTCGCATGAGCGGCCACTGGCAGACCCATGTGCCGAAGGATGTGTATATGCTGCTGGTTCCGAACGCGAACGCAGTCAGCCACCCGATGTAGCTACAGGCCGACGGCAATGCGGGTCCGTGGATCGAGATAGTCGCGCAGCGCGTCGCCCAGGAAGTTGAACGACAGCACGCACAGCATGACCGCGATGGCGGGGAAGACGACCAGATGCGGCGCTTCGAAGAGGAAGGGGCGCGCATCGTTCAGCATCGAGCCCCAGCTTGCCGCCGGCGGAGGAACGCCGAGGCCGAGGAAGCTGAGGGTCGCCTCGGCCAGGACGGCTCCAGCCATGCCGATCGCCGCCTGCACGATCAGCGGCTGCAGAATGTTGGGCAGGATGTGCTGCCGGAAGATGCGGAGATCGCTGGCGCCCAGCGCCCGGGCGGCCTCCACGAACTCGCGCTCGCGGACCGCCAGAACCTGGGCCCGCACCAGGCGCGCGTAGCCGACCCAGCCGCCGATCGAGAGGGCCAGGATGAGGTTGAGCAGTCCGGGGCCGAGGAAGGCGACGAACGCAATGGCCAGCAGGATGCCGGGCAGGGCGAGGAAGGCATTCATCAGGAAGGTGTTGATGGTGATGTCGACCCAGCGTCCGTAATAGCCGGCGATACCGCCGAAGATGAGCCCCAGCATAAAGGAGAGGCTGACCACGGAAACGGCGACGGTAAGCGACAGCCGGGCGCCAAAGATCACGCGGGAGAGGATGTCGCGGCCGAGCTCGTCGGTGCCGAGCCAGTGCGCGCCACTGGGGGCGGCGAGACGGTGGGCAAGGTCGAGAGCGGACGGATTATAGGGAGCGAGCCAGGGAGCGAGCAGGGCCATCGTGGCGAAGGACGACCATCAGCACGATTCCGATGGCGGCGAGCGGCTGGCGGCGCAGCGATCTTCGCGCCCATGCGGCGCATCTTATGGGGTCGAGCCGGCGCGGAGTCGAATTGTCGAGGTTGCTGGTCAAGGTTGTTGGGGGCCGGGCTCGTGTCTCACGATGAAGCAAACGGCGGCGACGGCCTCCTATGGGTTATACCAATTTGCAAACCCGTCGAATAGAATCGTTCCAGGTAACCGCTCTGTTGCGATCCTTTGCGGGGCGGGTTCCGATGCGCGGTATGAACCGTAATTATCCTCGAGCGGCACCCTGGTCGGCGTCGCGAGAGCGTCTGGAGTTTCAATGCAGCTGAAAGGCAGGAAGGTTGCCGTCTGCGGCGGCGGCGGCTTCATTGGTGGTCACCTGGTTCGGTATCTTCTCGGCCAGGGCGTGGATGTGGTGCGCGCCGTCGACGTGAAGCCGGTCGACGAGTGGTATCTGGTATCGAAGGGCGTGGAGAATCTGGTTCTCGACCTGAAGGAAAAGGACAACTGCCACAAGGCCGCGCAAGGCATGCAGGGTATTTTCCAGCTGGCCGCCGATATGGGTGGCATGGGCTTCATCGAGAACAACAAGGCCCTGTGCATGCTGAGCGTGCTCACGAACACGCATATGCTCATGGCTGCCCGCGATGCCGGCGTCGAGCGATACTTCTATTCGTCTTCCGCCTGCGTCTACAACGGAGAAAAGCAGAAGGACGAAAATGTGACGCCGCTAAAGGAAGAGGATGCCTATCCGGCGCTTCCCGAAGACGGCTACGGCTGGGAGAAGCTGTTCAGCGAGCGCATGTGCCGCCATTTCGAGGAGGACTTTGGACTGGTGTGCCGCGTGGCGCGCTACCACAACGTCTACGGACCTCACGGTACGTGGACCGGCGGACGCGAGAAGGCTCCGGCGGCCATCTGCCGCAAGGTGATCGAAGCGAAGACGTCAGGCAAGCACGAGATCGAGATCTGGGGTGACGGCAAGCAGACGCGCAGCTTCATGTACATCGACGACTGCACAAAGGGCACCCTGGCGATCGCTGAGAGCGACATCGACGAACCCATCAACCTGGGATCGAGTGAGCTGGTGACCATTAATCAGCTGGTGGATATCGTGGAAGAGATCGCCGGAGTGAAACTGAAGCGCAGCTACAAGCTGGATGCGCCGAAAGGCGTGAACGGTCGCAACAGCGACAACACGAAGATCCTCGAGAAGCTGGGGTGGGAGCCTTCGATCCGTCTGAAGGATGGCATGGCCAAAACCTACGAGTGGATTGAAAGCCAGATGCTGGTTGGGGCAAGCCGCTGAGAAGTTGTGGGCCGCTGCGGCCGGTATTGCGGATTTCATCAGAGAGGAGTGGTTGGCCAGAACCGATGCGAATTTTTGTCAATGAATTCTGCGGCCACGCTTTTCAGATGGAGCTCAGCAGGAAGCTGGCGAAGATGGGCCATCAGGTCTGCCACGTCTATTTCGCCGACAACCAATCGACCCCGAAGGGTGAAACTCAGGCCCGGGCGGATGATTCTGCGAATCTGGCGATCGAAGGTTTGCATATCCAGTGCGAGTTCTCGAAGCACTCTCTGAGGACGCGGCGTCGGGCGGATCATGAGTATGGACGTGAGGCGGCAAAGCGGATGCTGCAGTTCGCGCCAGATGTCGTGATCTCGGCGAACATGCCGCTGGATGCGCAGAACATGTTGCAGCAGGCGGCGCGCGACCAGGGCGCGCGGTTCGTTTTCTGGTTACAGGATGTCTATTCTGTTGCGGTCCGATTCGTGCTGAGCCGGAAGGCGAAGCCGCTGGCCGCGGCGGGTGGATGGTATTTCGAGAGGCTGGAGAAGAAGCTGCTGCGGCAGTCGGATGCCATTATCTGCATTGCTCCGGGATTCGCGGAGTTCGTCCGCGGGTGGGGCGTGGCGGAGTCGAAGATCTCGGTGATTCGCAACTGGGCGCCGCTGGATGAGGTAATTCCAACGTCTCGCGATAATGCCTGGGCGCGGGAAAACGGGATCGACGGACGGTTTTGTTTCATGTACTGCGGCACGCTGGGCATGAAGCATCGTCCCGAGCTGCTGCTTGCTCTGGCCAGGCGTCTGGAGGCGCGCAAGGATGCGCGGCTGGTGGTGATTGCCGGAGGAGCGGGCGCAGACTGGCTGAAGGAACGAGCCCACGAAGTCAGTTCGGAGACACTGACCGTGCTGCCCTTCCAGCCCTACGAGCGAATCTCCGAAGTCATGGGATCCGCCGATGTGCTGATTACGCTGCTGGATTCCGAAGCGAAGACTTTCGCCGTTCCGTCCAAGACTCTTTCCTACCTTTGCGCCGGGCGTGCTTCGATCGTCGCGGCTCCGGCGGCAAATGAGGCGGCGCGGGTGGTGGAAGAAGCGCAAGCCGGGCTCGTCGTTTCCCCCGATGATCCGACCGGGATTGTGAGCGCGGCGGAGCGTTTCCTGCAGGACGGTGCCCTGCTGTCTCAATGCGCCGCGAATGCGCGCAGTTATGCGGAGGCGCACTTTTCGATCGATGCAATCGCCGGCCGCTTTCTTGAAGTGCTCCAGCCGCTGCCAGGAAAGCGTGAACTGGACGCTGCGGATCTGGTACTCGCCAATGAAAGCGGCAAACGGAAGCCATCGTGGCAGCGTCCAGCCTAGAAAACGCCCAACGCGAAACGGTCGTCCTGTTCGGTGGCACGGGCTTCATCGGCTCCCACCTGGCCATGCACTGGCTTCAGCAGACGCTGGCGGCCAGGGTGATTCTGGTCGATCTGAACCCGCCGCGCGCCGAACCCTGGACCGCGTACCTGCAGCAGGAACTCGCGGCAGGTCGAGCCGAATTCGTGCGATGGGATGTTCGCCAGCCAATCCCCGCATCGCTGCTGCCGAAGGCGGACCTCATCTTCAATCTCGCCGCGGTGCATCGCGAGCCGGGGCATCAGGCGCATGAGTATTTCGAAACCAATATCAAAGGCGCCGAGAACGTCTGTGCCTGGGCGGCGGCGACCGGATGCGATCGCATCGTCTTCACCAGCAGCATCGCTCCCTACGGTGCATCCGAGGAGATGAAGGACGAAGCGTCGCTGCCTGCGCCGGATTCTCCGTACGGAAGCTCCAAACTCGCGGCGGAGAAAATACATCTGGCCTGGCAGGCGGGCTGCGACTGCCGAAAGCTTCTGATGCTTCGCCCCGGAGTCGTCTTCGGACCCGGAGAGGAGGGCAACGTAACGCGGCTGGTGCGCAGCGTCGTGAAGGGGTACTTCGTTTACATGGGGAACCGGAAGACGCGGAAAGCCGGCGGATATGTGAAGGAGCTGTGCAGAGCGATCCGATTCGGACTCGAGCATCAGGACGAGGGTCGGCGATCGCGCCACGCTGCTGAACTTCTCTCTCGATCCGCCTCCGACGCTGGAAGACTATGTTGCCGCAATCCGGAAGGTCGCGGGAATCCGCCGATCGCCTCTGAATCTGCCGCGGCCGCTGCTGCTGGGGATTTCGTATCCGATTCATGCGGTGGCAAGCATAGTCGGAATCCGGCAGCCGATCAGCCCGGTTCGGGTTCGCAAGCTCTTTCGCTCGACCTCGATCGATCCCAAAGGACTGCGCGAACTCGGCTACAAGTCTCACTACACGCTGGAAACAGCGCTCCAGGACTGGAAGCATGATCTTCCTGACGACTTTTCGCGCTAACACGGTCCGCGCGTTCGGCGGGCTGCTCGCTCTGGCTTTGCTGAGCGGGGCCGCATCCGTCCACGCGCAGGGTGCGGACGATGCGCATCGCATCTTCGACCTCACCAACCAGGATCGGCAGCAGCACGGGCTGCCGGCGCTGCACTGGGACGCGGCCCTGGCCCAGGCTGCCCAGGCGCATGCGGATCGCATGGCGCGAGAGCGGGCACTCTCGCATCAGTATCCTCGGGAAGCCGAGCTGACGGAGCGGGCCGCCTCCGCGGGTGCGCATTTTCGTGCGATTGCCGAAAACATCGCAACCGGCCCGAATCCATCTGCGATTGACAACGAGTGGATGCATTCGCCGCCGCATCGGGCGAACATTCTCGATCCGAAAATGGATGCGCTTGGGGTCGCGGTCGTCGCGCACGGCGGGACCCTCTACGCTGTCGAAGATTTCGAGCAGGCGTCGGAGCAACTCAGGAAGGACCAGGTGGAGCAACGAGTGCGTGAATTGCTGCGCGCGCGGGGAGTGGACGCCGCGGCCGCTGCCGGTCCGGCCGAAGAAGCCTGCGCAAGCGGCCGCGGAATTCCGCGGGGACCAATGCGCGGTCTGTGGTTCGGTTCGAGACGGCGGACCTGAGCGAGCTCCCGCCTCAGGTTGCCGAGGTGATCGGCAGCAAGGATTTCAAAAAGGCCGCGGTGGGAGCCTGCGCACCCGGTTCGAGCCAGCCGAGCTTCACGACGTACCGCGTCGCGATTCTCTTCTACTGACCCGCCTCAGAGGCAAGGAGGCAGGCGAACCATTTGATATAATCGGGGCAGTCGGAAGGCACACTCCTCAGTAGCTCAATGGCAGAGCATTCGGCTGTTAACCGAAGGGTTGTAGGTTCGAGTCCTACCTGAGGAGCCAAATCAAATCAACAACTTAGCTCACGCTCGCGCTCTGCTTGCGCTCCATCGCTCTGAAAAGCAAGCTGAGCGACCTTGGTTCCAGCGGTGCTCATTTCATCCGTTACAACGTCCCCGTAAATGTTCATCGTGGTTCTGATGTCCGTGTGCCGCATCATCTTTTGCTGTACGGCCACAGAGGTGCCCACCGCATCCAGCCATGAGCGGTAAGTGTGTCGGAAGGCGTGCGTGCCGAGGTGCCCAATTTTGGCGACGCCCGTGGCCCGCACAAGTTCCCGCCAGACGCCCGTGTACGAATACGGGAGTCTCCCGAGTTTGAGAGGGCTTGCAAATATCCAGTCCTCAGCGCCGGAAAAATCGGACTGCTGTTTCCACGTCTTCAGGCGCTCCAGCAGTTCGTTCGTAAGATTGAACGTCCTGGCCGAGCCTTCCGTCTTCACGTCGCCCACAATTTGCTCCACGATGCCGCGCCGAACACTCAGCCGTGAGCCGAGCCAATCCACGTCTGACCATTTGAGTGCGAGTGCCTCGCTGATGCGAAGACCCAGGCACACAGAGAGCAGAGCCATGGTTGCGAATGGCTCGTGCAGCTCTCGCAGCAGAGCGTGGAACTGCTCCGCCGTGAGGCTCCGCGCCTTGCGTACCCTTCGCGTGGCTCCTGTGTTCTTCACGAGAGAGATTGGATTGCGGCTGATGTCCAGCAGACCCGCCCACATCGCAAACTCCACAAGCCCGTGCAGGAGTGATCGCACGTGCGTCTTGGACTTTGGCGACAGGTGCAGCTCACGGAGCCACAATTCAACGGGTCGGGGCTGCACGGCCTGAATCTCCGTGTCTCCCCACTTGGGCATGATGTGATTGTGGAGGAAGGAGCGATACACCCGCGCCGTGGTATGGCGAGTGGGCATTCGCTCGGCTTCGTACTTTGCAATCACGCTACGCACAGTGCTCCCGTTCTGTGGCTTCGATGGCTGAATCTCAAGCCGCTCTGCTTCTCTCCACGCGGCTGCCTTGGTTGGAAATTCCTGTTTCGTTCCGATTCGTTTTGAGCGGCGAGTTGCGCCGTCATACCAGAGGTAATTCCAAGTCTTGCGCCGCTTGTCGTAGCGCACAGACCCGCTTGCGTGTCGCTGCACTCTCAATGCTGCCTCCAGTCAGCAGAGTCAGCGGATGACGGGCACAGAATAGCATCCAGCTCTGGCCTCAGAAACCTCCAAACGCATCGCTGCACACCCGAGAGTTTGTGCGCGGGAATCTTTCGTTCTCGTGCCCATTGCAGGAGGGTGCGCGGTTTGACCTTTAGGTATTGCGCTGCTTCGTTCGCGGTGAGCCATTGACTTTCCACATTCGTGTCCCATTTCTGGATGTCTCCCCACATCCCAAATTGAAAATCTCTCCCAGCCCCCGTGTATGCGCCGTATCATGCGTGGAGCACCACGGGAGGTCACTCAATGAAAACTAGCGAGGCCGAAAATGCGGGCAGCAGATGCCCCAAGTGCGGCGGCAAAACGACTCAGGACCTGAAGCAACGAGGCTTCGTCAGACACCTTGAGCGGTTCACTCCCACCGACCCATCCGTACCTCGAAATGCGAAGGGACAGTGCCAGTACGGGCGGACGGAAACCGATTCGGCGCAAAGGAGCCAACACGCATAAGCAGCGATCTTGGCCCGCCGTGGGTCACCAAGGCATAAACAACTCTCACGAATCGGGACCCCAAACGATATGCGACCGCAGAGGTCCGAATTAAGATCTATTTTTGTTTGTGTAGATTTGTCCCTACTGGTGTGCTCTCCCTAGGCACTCTTTTAAGATTCAGGCCCACCCCCTATCCTATTCATCACATGGGACTTGCGGCAGTTCTTCTCTCGTCTTGCTGACCCAGCCCGGACTTCGATAGACGCCCAGCTCGCACAGGCGCTTGACGATGCGTGTGGGCGTCTCGTGTGGGTGCGCCTCCACCATCTCCATCGCCTGTAGCTCCTCAGGTGCTTTGGTGTCCGACGCGGACCTGGCGTACACGGCCCGCATCGGCTCACCGGCGGTCACGCCCTTCAGATAGTACCCACGGGCGATGGGCGCACTCAGCACCCGGCTCGCCTCAGCCGCACTCAGCGATTGCGGAACGTCAACGACCAGTACCGGCTCGTCCGTTCGTCTGTCTGCGGAATTCTCATTCATTGTCGTCCGTCCTTTGCCAAAACCATACCTGTCTATTCCGTTCTAGGGGTGAAGGGGTCCCCGGACGGTAGACGGTGGATGGTGGAGGTGTCTGTCGTCTGTCGTTTCTGTGTTTCTTATATGGGCAGTCAAACGGTCAGCCAGTCGGATCACAGCGGTGTTTGCGTACCCATTCGCGCTCCCGTTTGATCCCGTGTTCCTTCAGCAACCGCACAAGCCCGCGAACCGATAGGTTGGGGTGTTCGTGCATGATCTTGACGGCTCGTGCGGCTTGCCCGTCACCGTTTGGTGTGCGGCCTTTTGAGTTGTCCGTATCCGGCTGTTGGAACAACCAGCGCCGCCGCTGAATCCAGCTCTTGCTGCGAGCGTCCAGACCACCCACGCCCTCCGTTAGGTATCGCTCAATATCACCAACCGAAAGATTCGTGTTGGCCGCGACCACCAGCAACGCATACCCTGGTGTTCCGCGAAACCTCTCCACATCGATAGATAGCGCCACCTCTCGCGTGACTTTGTGCCCGCGCCCATCGGTCCAACTTGTCGTCTTCATCAGTTCACCGTCCCCACCAGCCGTCATCGGGAGGTCATGCACGGGCCGCGTGCGCCTTTCAACGGCTCAATTCTCAGCAGCCGCCGTGCGGCCAGCTCGCTCACAACACAATCCGTTGCCCAGTCCGCCGCACTGTAGCGGCCAGCATTCAACGGGGCCATAGCAGCGGCTTCGCGCTCCATGGAGCTGTACAGAGAATCGGGCAATTTGATTGTGACTGTTCGCATTGTTCCTTCCCTCAGAAAAAGAACCCGGCTCCGATCTCCCCGAAGCCGGGTTTTCATCAAGGAATCCGGAATCCTGCCCGAAGGAATATGACTCCACGCATGGAGTGCGGGGTCTTCAGGCAGGGACCGTCCGGATGGCGGCTGATGTTACCCCCGCAATCTGAAAATCTTGGTGGTGCTGACAAACAGCGGCCCCGTCTCCCCACAGGGCCGCGTCTGTTTGGTGTGGTTAGGAGTGGGAAATCTTAACGGCCTGGATTGCCTCACTGCGCCGGACCCTCGCATCAAGTCTGCGATAGGCCAGGATGCCGAGCTGTCCCTGTGCCGCCCACGGCTGGTCCAGAATCTTGACGCTGATTCCAGCTCCGCCACGGACGCCCACGATGTAGCCCTGTTTGAAATCGCCAAAAAGAATCGGGACCACACCCGCAGTGGTGGCCGTGGGAAGCGCCGGAGCATTCACGTCATAGAAGACGGGCTTGCCCAGGATGCGCTCTGTGCCGTCCGCGTCCACGGTGGAGACGGGCACAAAGAGGTTAGCCTGCATCTGTGCGCGCCGGATTGCGAGGCCGGTTGCACGGCTCATAATCCAGCAAGCATTCGCCTGGTACGCACCCTTCAGCGTTGCGGTCACGTCAAAGAGCGAATCCAGAAGCAACTGGCCATCCGTCGCCGCGCCCGTCAACTGATAGGGTGCGCCGGTTCCGACGCCAGTGTTGCCGAAGACTCCCTGTGCCTGATTGGTGCCCGTGCCCGTGGCGAGTAACTGGTCCTCAAGGATGCGCTGCCCTTTTAGCAAGTCGTCAACAACGAATTGCTGGAAGGCGTTAACGTCCTGGAGCAGCTCCCACGAAGCCATCCGAAGGGCACCAGCCATGAACGCGGAAAGGGTGACCTGGCCCAAGGTCGGGTCAGTGCCGCCAAACGTGGCAATGGTGCCTGTGGACTCAGACTTGAGCTCGGACGTTCCGAAGCTGGCCGCCACCGGGACCTTCAAGTCGGACGCAGTGGGTAGCACAAGGGACGCATCGAAAATGCCCAGGTCGGGCAGAGCCAGCGGGACAATCTGGTCAACGGTTGGAATGCTGATTGCGTATCCGCCCGATGTGGTTGAGCCGCCGCCGCTGCCCTCATACAGGGCCGCGTCCATCTTCGGGAAAGACCCGTTGGCATGACGCTGCCTCGTATACAGCTCCGAGAAGGGAATGCGATAGCCTCCCTGCCCGTCCGCGCCCGCCGTCAGCTCCTCACCGTGGGCTTTTCCGCCCGTGGTGAGAAACGAGTGGAGCGCCTGTGCGTATCCAGGATCACGCGTCTCGGCCAGGCCGACGAGTGGAGCGACGGGCTGTGTGAACGCCGATGTTTCGGTGGTGCGGCCTCCGCCGAGCAGGCTAACGCCCCCCAGCGCCCGGAGTGCGGAGCTGAGAGTGTTTTTCGATTCGACTGCCTGAATCTGAGGGTTGAGGGTGGTGACCACGGTGGTGCAGAGGTCTACGGTTTCCTTTTCGGAGGCCGTCAGGTCCCGATTTCCGTTTTCCGCGACCTTGAGAATCGCGTCTGCTTTGTCCAGCGCCGCCTGGCGTTGGGACTTCATGTCCATGAGTTTCATTTGGTGAATCTCCATTAGTGAGGTCCGCGTGTCTTCCCCTCACGCGGTCTTGCGCTCACGTCTGACGGTCCTCGTATTGAGGCAGCTAACGCGAACGACCTGGCCCTTTTTAACCAGGCAGCACTTAAACTTTGGCGAAACTCTTATGCCTCGGGGCGCGTGTCGGGCAGCGCATACAGCCGCGTCAGCCACTCCACGCTGTCACTCTTCGGCTGTGGTGGCGTCAGCCTGTCGGCAACCAGGTGCGCGAAGGCGAGGCCCGCGTAGAGCATGGTCAGAGTGGCGTCCGCGTCCGGCTCTGGTCGTGCGGTGGCTTGGCCGTTGACTACGGCAAGGCATCCGCAATAGCTGAAGCCTCGGGCGCGTGCGGCTTCCATGGCCGCGTCAGTCTCTCCGCTGAGGTCCACCAGGATGAACTCCCCGGCCCTCCCGAGCACCGCCGCCGAAACCTCTGACTCCATCACCATCCGCTCTTGCGTGTCCATCGTGTCCTCTTTCCCGTAAAATGGACGAAGCCCTCGTGCGATACGTCAGCGCGTGTCCATGTTGGTGGCTATCCGGCCTCGGGGTGTTAGCGCACTTCGGGGCCTTCGTGTCTTGGTGCTCAGTCTTCCATCTCCAGGCGTACAGGCGCGACCAGCTCTGACAGCCAAGCCTCGGCCTGCTTTGTCGTGAGGAAAGGGCGAGTCCCCATGATGATGCGGTCCTCTGCGTCCTTCGCTGTTTTGTCCACCATCCCGAACACCAGCCCGAGCATGATGTGGCCAGCCAGATACCTCTCCGACGCGGCCTCCTGGCCAGCCGTAAACAGCGGGGAGAATCCCACCACGCTGAGGTCAGCGGTCACGTAGCCGATGCTCACGGCCCAATCACCCGCCTTGGGTTTCAGCCCTTCCGCCGTCATCCGCGATTCCAGCTCACGGTATAGGGTCTTCGCCTCGGTGATGGCGGCCAGCGGTGTCCGCAATTCCACCCGTGGCCTTCCGTTCACCAGGGCGCGGTGTATTTTTTCAACCACGGTCATCTCCCGTATCGCCCGCATTCTCCCGACTTCTCTCCGGGCCTTTTGTTCCGCTGTGCTGAGTGCCATCCGAAAATCTCTCCCTACTGAGCTAAATAGCGCCGTTCTCCGTTAACGTCAAGAACTATTTGTAACTGTTATCTTCCCCTCCATCTGATTACATAGCGGGACAGAAACGCAAAGTCAATAACTATTTCTAACTGTTGTGTTCCCCCCTACAGACATACATAGCGACGGAACATCCCCGCGTCAAATGGTGAGATGGCCTTGTATCGGGTTCTGACATAAAGGCGCGTTGCGGGCGTGGCGTTTGCGTGGGCGATGAGCACAGAAAATATTTTTTGTGCTTGGCTACTAACACGCGGGTGCGCCTTAAAATCGTTCGGAAGGGGGCGGCATGTTCAATTCAGGTGACACGGTAGAGGAGAAGGCCACAGGTCGGAGGGGCGCGATTCTGCTTCACGGGAGAGTCGGGCAGCGTCCCACCCGATGGACCGTGCAGTTTAGCGACGGACGCCAGCCGCTTATCCAGGACTTCACGGACCCGAACGACTTGCGCGTGGTCGGAGCCGAGACCGAGGGCGGCCTACCGCGCCTTGTGCCAGAGACACCAGTGGTCTAGTAAGGCGTGAGCCAGCCGTGAGGTGAACGTGAGCAACACGGAATGGGTCATCATGCTCCAGCTCGGAATCATTGCCCTGTTGTGCGAGCCACAGGAGCGACGGCCTCGGCTGGTGCGAGTTTTTGCCATCATCGTCGCGGGCGTTTTCATCATCCAGCACGTTGCGCCCGCCGTCTTCGGGTTTCTCCTGGAGGTCTTTGATCCAGTCATTCGGAAAATCGGCTGGGTCTACTCACTCTGTATCCTGGTGGGAATCGGCTACATCATTGCGCTGGGCGTGGGGTTTTGGATGGACGCGAAAAACAACCGGGCCATTCGCGCAGGATCACAGGAGGCGTTCGACAGGCGTGTGGCAACCTACATGCGGAGCCATCGGTATTCGCGGGAGGACGCCATCGCCGCAACAGCCAAGATCAGAGACGAAAAGAAGGCGTGATGGGCGCAACGCTGAAGAGCTGGGCGACTCTCGCAGTATTGGTAACAGTGACAGTGCCATTCTTCGGGCAGCCGTCTCCGAAGGTATCCACGCCGCCGCAACAACAAACGGAAGTGGCGAAGGCAACCACCCCCAGCCATGTCGTGGTCGATTCGCTGCCCGCTCGGGACAGGTATGATTGGGCCGCCTACCGAGCCAACATCGTGCTGGTGCTCGTGGGATTCGGAGGTGTGGTTGTTGGGATCGGCTCCCTCGTCCTCCTGCGCCGTCAAACAGCGGCCACGCAGGTTGCCGCGAACGCCGCTCTCGCCCAGGCAAATCACATCGCAAATTCCGAGCGGGCGTGGATTCAGGTCTTGCCATACAACTGGGAGATTGGGCTCTTTCCGAAGTGGGAGAAGGGGGATGAGGTTCCACCAGGGCCGATGGGCGCTGTGCCTATCGCGCATCAGTTCGCGGCGCAAATCAAGAACCTTGGCAGCACCCCAGCAAGAATAGAAGGCATTGCGGTGCGATACGTTCGGACTTCAAAGAGCGCCAGCGACATGGCCCCCGCGCCAGACTTCGGAGAGATTGACGCGGAGCAATTCTTCTTGCTCCCCAACAGCGAGATGGCCGTCACCGCTACACTGGAACCAGAGCGCGGCGTCTTGACTCACGCTCAAGTGGAGGCCATCAAAGAGGGCCGAGAATTCCTCTTCGCCTATGGCGTGGTCAGATACAGAGACGTTTTTGACCGTCCGCACGAGACCCGATTCGCGTATGCCTACCGCACTGCTGACACGCGCCTCGTGATGAGGGACGGCGGCAAGATTGAAACCGTCAGCTTGGGGAAGGCTGTGTTTCAGCACGGTGGCCCCGCCGCATACAACCTCGTGACGTAGCCTTCTCGTTCGGCGGTGTGGTGGCGGGCCTACCGCACGCGCTTCTCATCCCGCACAGCTTCGGAATCGAGAAAATCCAGAACGGCCTCGCTGAGACGGTCTGCATAATGCTCAACCTGGACGAATCCCAGGTCCGTGATGTGTAGGATAAGGTCCCGTTGGGGTGGCCCCGACCAGCGCGTATCGGCTGGGAGCAAATCGAACCTCAAATTGACCGCACTCTGGTCAACGGATGATGATGTGACCCCCACAATGCCGCTCTTCCAGGTGCCTGTGCGAGACGCAAATTGCCGTTCGGCTGCTGGCCACTCCGCACGCAGCTCCTTCAGCGCATCACGGTCCATCGCGGCCCCTATGCTGTCGGATGTGTGTCTGATGGTTTCACTCTAGCTCAATGCCGGATCGCACCCGCAAAAATAAATCCGCGAGGCGCAGACTATGACGCGGCCACCACGCACTACACAGGGCGGACGGGAGTCAGACATAGCCGCCATCAAGCACCTTGAGCTGGCCTCTCTTCCATAGCTCCCAAAGCCGGAACGTCATATAGACATCGTGGCGGTTGCTCGCTTCGTAGTCGTCACAATCGGGCGCACCCTCGGGCAGAAACGGAAATCTCGGGCAGCTCGCCTCCTGAAAGTGCAGCCGGTATGTGTCGTAGAGGCTACAGCCCCATATCCGATCACTCCAGCAGATGGTCCTCATGTCGCTGTGAACGCCCCTGATGGGCAAGTCGCCTTCGATGCCAGCGAATTTGCCCAGGTCTTCCAGGTCCCGGTTCTTGCCGTTGTAGGTGACGACTTCATCCGCAGATTCGATTTGCCGAATCGCCTGGGCAAAGTCACCGCCTCGGTATGGGATGTAGCGGTCCAGACTCACCGAATAGACTCCGATGATGCTTTGCCCAGTGTCGATGACGAGGGTGGCGGCCATATGCGCGGAGTCCGGGCGATCACCAAGTCACTTGCAGCAGAATCTCATCAAGCTGGTCTTCGGTGAGAGTCCCGGCCTCCAGCAGCGTTTTGAAAAGCAGGGCGATGGCTTTGCTGTTGCGGTGCGCCTGGATTGTCTGGTCGCACGCTTTGATGTCTCCCGTGAGGGTGTAGAACACGCGCTTCTCCGCATCAATGCCATCTTCCTTGTACGTCCGCGCTGCGAGAATCTCTTCTCTTGTTGGCATTACTCTCGGTCCTCCGCTCCGATGATAGGGGATGCCGCCCTTCCGCGTGCTCTGGAAAACCGGGCACATTGGCCCGCCGTACAATGAGGTGCAATCCTAAGCAGCGGGGTGGACATGGCAAACGCTGACGCGATAAGGACTTCCGCTTTGGCTCTTGTTTTCTCCGCCGCATTGGTGGCATCTGCCCAATCAGGCAACGACGAAACTGCCAAACACGCCGCGCAGACCGTTGCGCATCTCCACGACTCAATGCTTGACCCGGCGTCCTTTGTCCTTGACGCTGCGTATGTGACTAAACCCGATAAACACGGAGCCGTGAGCTACTGCTACGAGTTCCGTTCCCATAACCGAATGGGCGGATACTCGGACGGGCGAGCAGTCGAAGATGGCAGCGATCACGGGCGTCTGAGTGTCTACAATCACCCGGCGGAGGACGGGGCGTGGCTGGGCTATGATACGGGCTGGGTGGCTCCGTGCAAGAGGAAAAACATTGAGCGCGAAATAACGGCTGAAGCGGTTGCTCTCGCACCGCCGCTCTATCAGAAGACCAAGTGATCGAAGCCACAGAAGCACGAGTTCGCGAGATTCTGGCCGCAGTGAAACCGCTGGCCGCAGAATTCTATCGGTTGACGGGGAAGCCGCTCGGGGTCACGGGTGAGGTCGCGGAGTATGTCGCCGCCGAAATTCTGGGTCTGACCCTCGTTCCGGCTCGCACAGTCGGATACGACGCACTG
>CAVPCB010000013.1:0-40630 GCA_963702285.1 uncultured Acidobacteriaceae bacterium
CCCTGCGCGATCGCCTGCAGCTCTTCGGGACGAAGAAGGGCTGCGACCACGGCCAGTGCGGCGCCTGCACGGTCCACGTCAACGGCCGCCGCGTGAATTCCTGCCTCAGCTTCGCCATCATGCACCAGGGCGACAAGATCACCACCATCGAGGGCCTCGCCCAGAACGGCCAGCTCCATCCGGTGCAGCAGGCCTTCCTCGAACACGACGGCTTCCAGTGCGGCTACTGCACGCCGGGCCAGATCATGTCCGCCTCGGCACTGCTGCACGAGCCCATCGGGGCCGACGATAACGACGTGCGCGCCGCCATGAGCGGCAACATCTGCCGCTGCGGCGCCTACACCAACATCGTGGCCGCCGTGCAGCAGGCCCGCAAATCCACCACCGTCTAAGGAGGCGCCATGGAGGTCTTTCGCTACAGTCAGGCACGAAGCGTCGACGCCGCGGTGCGGGCGGGCACGGCGGCTGGCGGCGACGTTTATCGCCGGTGGCACCACGCTCGTCGATCTGATGAAGCTCAACGTCCTGCAGCCGCAGTCCGTGGTCGACATCAACGGCCTGCCGCTCGACCGCGTCGAAGTGCTTCCCAACGGCGGGCTCCGCATCGGCGCGCTGGTGCGCAACAGCGACCTGGCGAATCACGAGACGGTGAAAAAGAATTACACCGTCCTCTCCGAAGCGCTGCTCTCCGGCGCCTCGCCGCAACTCCGCAACATGGCCACCACCGGCGGCAATCTGCTGCAGAAGACGCGCTGCTACTACTACCGCGACGTCAACTACCCCTGCAACAAGCGCCAGCCCGGCTCAGGATGCGCCGCCCTCGACGGCTTCAACCGCATCCACGCGGTCCTCGGCGGCAGCGAACACTGCGTCGCCACGCATCCGTCCGACATGGCCGTCGCCATGATGGCTCTCGAGGCCACAGTCCACATCGAACGGACCGAAGGGCGAGCGCGCGGTTGCCCTCGACGAGTTCTACCTCGTCCCTGGCAACACACCGAACCGCGAGAACGTCCTTGCACCCGGCGAGCTCATCACGCATGTCACGCTGCCCGCACTCGCCAGCGGAACACGCTCCGTGTATCTGAAACTGCGCGACCGCCAACAGTACGAATTCGCCCTGGCGTCATCTGCAGTCGTCATCAGCGTAAGCGGCGGACGAATCAGCGAGCACGCATCGCTTTCGGCGGCGTCGGCACAAAGCCCTGGCGCTCGCATGAAGCGGAGAAAGCGCTCGAAGGCCAGCAGGCAAGCCCTGAAGTCTTCCGCCGAGCCGCCGACGCAGCCATGGCCGACGCAAAACCCCTGAAGTACAACGCATTCAAGATCGAGCTGGCAAAGCGTGCCCTGGTGCGCACGCTCGAAGAAACACGAAGCCGCCTGAGGAGATACAGCTATGAGCACTTCGATCATTGGCGCGTCCGTAACCCGCGTGGATGGGCCGCTGAAAGTGACCGGCAAAGCCGCCTATGCGCTGGACCATCCGCTGGAGAACGTAGCCTGGGGCGTGCCGGTCGCCAGCACGGTGGGCAAGGCGAAGATCACCCGCATCGACTCCAGCGTCGCCGAGCGCATGCCCGGAGTTCTCGCAATTCTGCACCACGGCAATACCGAGCCGCTCTTCCGTCCCGCCGGCCAATGGGAGCACAGCCGCGCCAGCGAGGCACGTCCGCCCTTTGAGGACGACAACGTCTATTACTACGGACAATATGTAGCACTCGTTGTTGCGAATACCTTCGAGCAGGCGCAGGCCGCCGCCGCACGCGGTCAAAATCGAGTACGAGGCGCAGAAGCCTTCGGTCTCCTTCGACGACGGTCCCACGCCGGAGCGGCCCCGCGTGCACTACACCCGCGGCAATGCCGGGCCGGCCTTCGACAGCGCGCCAGTGAAGATCGACGAGACCTACGAAATCTCCACCGAAACTCACAACCCGATGGAGATGCACGCAACCATCGCGGTGTGGGACGGCGACAAAGTCACTCTCTATGAGACCAGCCAGGGCGTGATGAACCACCAGCAGGTCATGTCGGAGATGCTCGGCATTCCTCTCGACCGAATCCTCGTGATCTCGCCCTTCCAGGGCTCTGGTTTCGGCGGCAAGCTGTTTCCCGTGGCCGCACTCGCTGCTGGCCGCAATCGGCGCGAAGAAGGTCAACCGGCCCGTGAAAGTCCAGGTGCCGCGCAGCCTGATGTTCACGACCGTGGGCCACCGCCCCATGACGCGGCAGCGCATGCGGCTCGGCGCGACGCAGGACGGCAAGCTCGTTTCCGTGCAGCATGACGTGACCCAGCCGACGTCGATGGTCGACACCTATACGGAAGCCTGCACCGGCGTGACCACGATGCTCTATAGCTGCGAGAACCTGACAGCGCAGCAGACGCTCGTGGAGCGGAATCTCGGCACGCCGACACCGATGCGCGGCCCCGGCATTGTGCCTGGCCTCTTCCCGCTCGAGTCCGCGATGGACGAACTGGCCATCAAGCTCAACATGGACCCGCTTGAGCTGCGCCTGAAGAACTACTCCGAGCAGGACGAGAGCTTCAATCCCGCGCGGCCCTACTCCAGCAAGCGTCTGCGTGAGTGCTACCAGGCCGGCGCCGAAAAATTCGGCTGGTCGAAGCGCACGCCGCAGGTCGGCTCCATGAAGCGCGGCAACGAGATTCTCGGCATGGGCATGGCCACCGCGACGTGGCATGCAGGCCGCGGCGCCGCAACCGTGCGCGTACGTCTCAACGCCGACGGCACCGCGCGCGCCACCTGCGCCACCCAGGACATCGGCACGGGAACCTACACGATCTTCGCGCAGATCGTTTCCGAGAAGACGGGCATTCCGCTCGACAAGATTGAAGTCATTTTGGGCAGCACCGATTTGCCGCCCGGCCCGACCTCCGGCGGATCGACAGTGACCGCCACCGTCTCGCCGGCGATTTCCCAGGCGACCCAGGGCGCCGTCGATCGCGTGATCGCCGCCGCGCAAACCATCCCGAGCTCCCCGTTCCACCCGGACAATCTGCCCGCCGGCGATCCGGTGAAGCTCATCATGACGGCGGGGCGGATTCACGCAACGGGCAAACCGCCGGAAAGCGGCGTGCCCTTCGGCGAAATTCTGACAGCGGGCAAGCTGGCCGCAATGGAAAACGAAGCGCGCACCGCCCCCGATCCTGCGCACGAGCATGAATTCTCTGCGCACTCCTTCGGCGCGCAGTTCATCGAGGTCGCCTGGGATCCGGCATCGCCCGCCTTCGCGTCAGCCGCGCCCTCGCCGTCATCGACGCCGGCCGCATCATCAATCACAAAGCCGGGCGCAACCAGATCCTCGGCGCGATGGTCATGGGCATCGGCATGGGCATATTCGAGGAGACGATTTACGACCCGCGCAACGCCAAGCCGATCAACAACAATTTCGCGGACTACATCGTCGCCACCAACGCCGACATTCCGGAGCTCGACTGCATCTTCGTGGAGTATCCTGATCTCCACCTGAACGAGTACGGCGCGCGCGGCATCGGCGAAATCGGCCTGGCCGGCATTGCTCCGGCGCTCACCATGGCCGTCTATCACGCGACTGGCGTTCGGGTACGCAAGCTGCCGGTACGGATCGAAGATCTCATCGGCCCGCAGCTGACGACATAAGCCTATGTCCGAGCTTCGCCGAATTCTCGACCTCGCGAAGCGCTCCGGCGCAGCCGGTGAGGAAATCTGCCTGGCCACCGTGGTCGCCATCGAGGGCTCTGCTTATCGTCGTCCCGGCGCCCGCATGCTGCTCACCTCCTCCGGCCTCCGCGCAGGAACCGTGAGCGGCGGCTGCCTCGAAGCCGAAATCGCGAAGAAGGCCTGGTGGCTCACCGAAAAGGGTCCGACCCTGCAGCGTTACTCCAGCTTCTTTGACGACGACGGCGATATGCCCTACGGCCTCGGTTGCGGCGGCACCGTCATCGTCCTCCTGGAGCGAGGCGAAGCGGCCGTGCAACACCTCGAAGCCCTCCGCCGCAGCGACGAGGACCGCACCGAGTCCGTCATCGTCAGCAGCACCATCAGGATTCTCCCGGCACCGTGCTCATCCTCAACCACGCCGGCGATGCCGTATTCGAGCGAAACTCTACCGCGAACATCGCCGCCATGGCGCACGAAGCGCTCCGCACCGGGCAATCCGCGCACTTCGGCGTCTACTTCGTCGAACTCGTCGTCCCGCCGCCCTCGCTCATCCTCTTCGGCGCCGGCGACGATGCGCAGCCACTGGTCGAGTTCACCGCCGCCCTCGGCTGGCACGTCACCGTGGCCGACGACCGCTCCAACCTTGCGCGCGCCGAGCGCTTCCCCCACGCAGCGGCGGTTCGGAATCTCGAGGCCGCTCTCGCTCATGCAGGCCCGGAAACCGCCGCCGTCATCATGACCCACAGTTACGAGCAGGACCGCAAAATCCTGAGCGTCCTGCTCGCCAAAGACATGAAATACATCGGCGTCCTCGGACCCCGGCTCCGGACTGAAAGGCTGGTGGGCGAGATTGCTGCGGCGCTGGAGCTCACGCCCGCCGAGTGCATGGCGCGCCTGCACACCCCGGTCGGCCTCGATCTCGGCGGCCATTCGCCCGCCTCCATCGCCCTCTCCATCGCCGCAGAGCTGCAGGCAGTTTTTGCCGGACGCGAAGGCTCGGAAGCTGTCCTCGGCGCCACCGCCCGTCCATGCCTGACCTCCGCTGCGCCGCGATCATCCTGGCCGCCGGCGCCTCCACGCGGCTCGGCCAACCGAAACAACTCATCCGAATCGGCGGCGAATCCCTCCTCCACCGAACCGCCCGCATCGCCATCGAAGCCGGATGCTCCCCTGTCTATGTTGTTCTGGGATTTGAGGCTGAGTCGATGCGCGCGGCCGTGGCCGACCTGCCGCTGGAAACCGTTTTCAATCCCGTCTGGCAGGAGGGAATGGGCTCCTCCCTGCGCGCCGGCGCGCAGCAGGTCCTCCAACTCGCCCCCCCAGCGCAAGCAGCCCTCCTGCTGGTCTGCGATCAACCCCGGCTCACCGCGGCTCACCTGCATGAGCTGCTGGAGCGGCACGCCGCGGCGCAAACCATGGATAACATTGCTATTACCGCATCGGTATACGCGGGCAAAACGGGAGTCCCGGCCGTCTTTTCTGCTGCGCTGTTTTCAGAGTTGGCGGCCTGCTCCGGCGACCGGGGCGCGCGCGACCTGATTCGCGCTCACGCAGCCCATGTCCAGGCAATTCCCTGGCCTGCCGGTGAGCTGGATCTCGACCGGCCGGAAGACCTTTCCACAATTGAGGCGTAATTCTAGACCATCCAACCGCAAAAGTGAGCACTTTAGCAGATGATTTGATACTGAAATAACATTTTCACCACACAAAAGCCACTTGCCGCTCGCTCTGCTCACCTCTGCATTCTTCTATCGTTGCGCTGTTGCCAGTCGTTTACATGCGGGGCTAGCATACGTTGCAGTTCAGTCAAGTCTGCGGAAACAAGAGCCATGTCCATCCCCACAACGCTGATGTTCCCAACCCATTCTCAATCCAGCATGCGGAGCGACCCAATATGGCGTGGTATGCCTACTGCATAACCGAACGACAGGCCTTTCCCGAACTGCTTCGTCACCGTAAGCCAATTCCAATGGAAGCAGTTACGGGAATCCAGGGCAATCAAATCTTCCTCTACCCAGCCAGTGATTTAGCCGTTATCGTCAGCGAATATTCTCCCTCCCAAAGCTCCAACTCCCAGGCCGGCGTCGAGCACGCCCGAGTCATTTCCGACTGCTTCAAAACCTCCACCGTTTTACCTTTCCGCTTCGGCACCGTCTTTGCGGACGATGAGGCACTCCGCCGCTCCATCCGCTCCAACCAGCGCCAGTTCCTCACCAACATCGAACGCCTTCGCGGCAAGGCCGAGATGCACCTCAAGGTGCTGCTCGACGATTGCTGCCGCGACCAGTTCCGCCGTTACTCGCCCGAGCCTGTTCCCAACGTCGGCAAAGGGTATCTGTCCAACCTTCGCGAGAATGCAGCCCTGCAGCGCGAGCGCCAAACCAAGGCCCGGGCCGTCACCGTCCAGATGCACCGCATGTTTCTGCCTCTCGCCGAAGAAGTCAGCTGCAAGCGGATGGATTCGGGGAAGATGCTGCTGGATATCGCGCACCTGATCGATTCGAACGGCATCGAGCGGTACCAGAACAAATACTCCAGCGCCAGCCTGCTCATGAAGGACTGCCACATGCAGTTGTCCGGTCCGTGGCCGCCGTACCACTTCGTGCATCGGCTCACGCATCACACTTCAGCGGCGGTTGCCGGCAACAGCGCGCGGCCTTCGGCGCACCTTGCCGCCTCCGCCTGAAGCGCAACCTTCGGACAAAAGAGAAGCCCCGGCGGACCCACGAACCACCGGGGCTTTCATCGAGGGCAGCAAAGGGCGTTGCAGCGATGCAGCGTCCCGCGCGCCTCTCGTGTTATAGACGCGCCAGACCCCGGGAAAGTTAAACTGAAGTTTCCAGTTTGAGAAGGTGCCAGGTGTTGTGTTTTAGAACACCGGCAGCGATGGCGCACGCCTGCTAATCTGCCCAAAGAGATGACGAACCTCGCCTTTCTTTTTCCAGGACAAAATTCGCAGTACGCCGGCATGGGCCGCGATCTGGCGGAGAAATTTCCCGTCGCGCGCCGCACCTTCGAAGAAGCCGACGAAGCTCTCGGGTTTTCCATCTCGAAGCTATGCTTCGAAGGGCCGGAAGATCAGCTGAAGCTCACTGAATTCCAGCAGCCCGCCATCTGCACCGTCTCCGTCGCCGCGTTGCGCGTGCTCGCGGAAAAAGGAATCGCCCCTCGCTCGGTTGCTGGTCATTCCCTCGGCGAGTACGCCGCCAACGTGGCCGCTGGATCCATCAGCTTTGCCGATGCGGTGCGCACCGTGCGCAACCGCGGCCGTTTCATGCAGGAAGCTGTTCCCGCCGGTCAGGGCGCCATGGCCGCGGTGCTCGGGCTCTCGTCGGAAGAAACCGCGCAGGCCTGTACCGATGCAGCCGCCGAAACAAACAAGGTCGTCTCCGCGGCTAATTTCAATTCCCCGGAGCAGACCGTGATCTCAGGCGAAGCTGCCGCCGTCGAGCGCGCTGCGGAGCTCGCGAAGGAGCGTGGCGCCAAGCGGATTGTCATGCTCCAGGTCAGCGCACCGTTCCACTGCGCTCTCATGCAGCCAGCCCAGGATCGCCTCGCCGAGTTGCTGCGCGGACTCGACCTTCTCCGAGCCCGCCGTGCGCGTTGCGGTCAATGTGGACGCGGTCCTGGTCGGCGACCCGGGAGAACTGCGCGACGCCCTCATCCGCCAGGTCACCGGCGCCGTCCGCTGGGTCGAGTCGGTCCGCCTGCTCATCTCGCAACGGCCGTCGTTCTTTGTCGAAGTTGGCCCGGGCAAAATTCTCGGTGGCCTGATGCGCCAGATCGACCGCAGCCAGAGTTGCGTGAATATCGAGGACGAGGCCAGTCTGGTGCGCGTGATCCAGGGCGCGACGCAAAAACCCCAGGACTTAGAGCAAAACATCCCTGGCGCGAATGCCAGGGACGTTCTGTTCCCTATTCCCTATGGCTATTCCCTGCCTTTAAGGTCCCGAGTACAACTCCACCGGCGAGAAACCAATCGTCTTCGTCGCGCTGTCCACACGCAGGAACAGCGGCTTGCCCTTATTCCCGTTGATGTAGAGCCCAACGATCACCCCATTGCCCGCGCGGTGCGAGACGAAAACCTGGTGGCTCGTGATCGTGCCGTAGTCGCTCGACGCCCCCAGTCCTTCGTGAATTCGGTAATGGTGTAGGGCTGATACTGCTGCGGATGCTGCTGCCAGTTCGCATCGTTGTTCCAAAGCCCGTAGGCCTTGTTCATGTCGTTGCTCTCGACCGCCGCCATGAACTGGTTGACCTTGTGATCCGACGGCCAGTGCCAGAATTGCCACGGCACCTGCAAAAGCCAAAGAATCGTGCCGATAATCGCGATCCCCAGCACCACAACGCCGGTGATCGCGAGAACGCGCGTCTGCTGAGCGCGGCGCGCGTTAAAAGCAGGAGCATCCATCAGGGTCATCGAGCGTGACTCCTTTCATCCGTCCGACCCCAACCATCATGTACACCTCTCCTCTTATTCTGACACCTTAGAGCACACCCGGTTCCCCACGGGGAGCGACCGTCGAGTTGTTTCTCCCTTTCCGCTTTCCATTCGCAGCTCCCGGCGCTACCGGCAACAGGCCACCGGCTACAGGCTGCTCTCACAGGCTGTATTTATTCCGATCCTTATCCGCCCTTCTCTCCATCGCCAGGGAAAGCAGCCGGTCGATCAGCTTCGGATACGGCACGCCCGACGCCGCCCACAGCCGCGGATACATGCTGATCGACGTGAACCCAGGCAGCGTGTTGATCTCGTTCACCCAGATCCGTCCCGACTTTCCGCGTTTTGTGTCAGGCTCCATCAGAAAATCGACGCGCGCGAGGCCGGCGCAGTCGCATACCCGGAACGCCGCGATCGCCATCTCACGAACCTGTTTCGCCTGCGCCTTCGTCAGCTTCGCCGGCACGATCAGGTCCGATCCCTCGCTCAGATACTTCGCCTCGTAGTCGTAGAACTCCTTCATGGGCACCACCTCGCCCACCACCGACGCCTCGGGCGCATCGTTGCCCAGCACCGCAACCTCCAGCTCGCGCGCCTTGCCGTTCTTGCCCCCGACGCCCTGCTCCACAACGATCTTGCGATCGAACTGCGCGGCCAGCTCAATCGCCTGCCCGAGTTCCTTCGCGTTGTGCGCCTTCGTGATCCCCACCGACGATCCCAAATTTGCCGGCTTCACAAATACCGGATACTTCAGCGCCGCCTCGACCTTCGCGCGCACCTTCTTCGGGCTCTTCTCCCATTCGCCGCGCAGAAACGTCACCCACTTCACCATGGGCAGCTTCGCCGAAGCGAACAGCCGCTTCATCGCATCCTTATCCATCCCGGCGGCCGAGCCCAGCACGCCCGAGCCCACATACGCGATGCTCGCCAGCTCAAACAATCCCTGGATCGTTCCGTCCTCACCGAACGTTCCATGGAGAACAGGAAAGATCACATCCACGCTCAGCACCTGTTCCGGCCCAGCATGCGTCACCGCACCAGCCTCGCGCTCAAACGGGACGAGGGCTTCGCTGGGCATCGGAGGCACCAGCACCGACTCGCCCCTGCGCAGCACCGCCGCCGGTTGTGTCGCCTCAGGATCGCCCGCGCGCAGGTGCTTCCCGGGCTCGCCGCCGCCGAGCAGCCGCTCGGCATGCCCCGCCGTCACCCATCGGCCTTCTTTGGTGATGCCGATCGGAACCACTTCATATTTGCTGCGATCGATCGCCTGCAGAACCGACGCGGCCGACAGCAGCGAAACCTCGTGCTCGCCGCTGCGTCCGCCGAAGAGAATGCCAACTCGAATCTTTTTCATGCGCTCGCTGCCATTCTAAATAAGAGCAGCGAGTCGCCGGGTGGAACACAGGACAGGTGTGAGAAAGCGTCGCCCGCTTCGCAATGCACTCTTCTTCACAGCTTCCCGCCCCGCACCTCATCGCCGGATCCTGTCACCTTCCACGTCTTGTTGTCGTCCGACTGCGCCGACTCGAAATGGATTCGATCGTTCCCGGTAAACTCGTTCGTCGTCCGATACCAGGTCGTCTTGCCGTTCGCTTCGTCCTTGCCCAGATAGGTCCAGTGGCCGCCCTCAATCGTCAGGTCCCCGCGCCCGCTCGCCCACCCTTCGGGAAGCACATTCTGTGTGTGGTACTGCCCAGAAGTCCCCGTCGGCACAAACACGACCAGGGCCCCCACTTTGCCGTTCACGGTCTGCTGGCAGCCAAAGTACAGGCCGAAAAGATGGCAGTCGTTCACCAGCGAATCCGTGTGCGACTTTCCCGGCCCATCATTCATCGTCACTGTCCATGCGCCGTCGTACAGGCGAAGCGGTGCGTACGCATCGGCCGGCGCCTGTCCGGCAAACAAAGCGAGAATCAGAACCACGATCATTCGGCTGAACTCCTGGACATCGCGTTCCAGACAAGCGGGAGAGCGCGGCTATCGTAACATCGCGCCACCAAAAGAACGAAGCCCCGAGCGCGAACACCACTCGGGGCTTCATCCTTACGTTTCGAACCGTCTTACCAGCGATACACAGTCAGCGCGTCCAGATACACATTTCCCCACGTTGTACCGCTGCCGTCCCCATCGATCTGGAACTGCGTAATGATCGAGGGGCCCCACCCGAGCGCATATCCGGAGAATGCTGTGACATTGATCGGCTGCTCTGTGCCGTCCAGCCACACCGCGTGATACGTCACCCATCCTGAGGTGTTGCGCGTGTACCAGATCTGGATGTGGTGCCATTGGTTCGCGCCCCACGTGTGCACATTGCAATAAGCATTGGAATGCGCCCAGGTGTCGTTGTACTGCGTCGGCGATCCGGAATTCACCGAGAAATCCCAGGTGTTGTTCCAGGTGTCGCACTGGAATCCCATCATCGCTGTTTCGCCGTTCTGCATCGTCTGCGCCAGATCGAACTCCAGATTGGCAAAGCCATTCGTGTCGTTCGCGATGTAGATATAGGTGTCATAGAAGAAGTTCTGCGATGCGGTGTCGGTTGCGAACTGCACCGCGTATCGCTCGCCCCCGTAATAACTGAAGACATTCTGGAAATATTTGGCCAATCCATCCGGCGCGGGCGAACCCGTCTGGCTCATCGCTCCGGCCGAGGAGCCCGGCGTTCCTCCGTCGTGGATCGCCGACCAGTTGCCCAGCGCCTGAATCGAACCCACCCCGATGGCGTTTGCGGGAATCACGGACGTGGCCGTGCTCGTGCCCGTCGCACTCCCGCCCGGAACCACATCGATTGACACGTCCGTCGGGCAGAACCCGCCGTACATGTTCCACACCTTCACATGCACGATGTGCCATCCCGCCGCCGCCGACACCGGCCCGTTCATGGAATTTACGTAAAAAACCGCAGTCGAAGTACTGTTGTCGAGCGAGTAACCCACAGCGCTCACCGGTTGACCGGAGCAGGTGGGCGCCGTCATGTGCAGGGTGAACGGTGATCCAACTTGCGAGCCATTTGCAGGGCTGTACATCGTTGTCTGCGCGAAAGCAGGCGCGGCTGCCATTGCCAGCATCAAAAAGAGAGGAGAGAGAGTCCTGACTAACTTCATCGAATTACCTTCGTGAGGGAGAGATAGCGCCACTGCGGGCGGTCCGGCCGGGATTGCTTTCGCACGATAGCCGATCGTCAATGTCTTGAATCCGGTAATCGAGAATCATGCGAAATGGTTGATCTTCCAGGGTGCACCTACGCTCTGCCAGTCACACTCCACACGGCTGCAGCGGCAACCGTCGGAGCCTGATCTGGAGCCCTCCCGAAGCAATCCGGCGCTTCCGGCAGCAGGCCTGCGTGCGGCCCGTTGGCCCGAAATTCGCCCGCATCGCTCAGAAAGAGCAAACCGGCTTTCGGCAATCTTTTTTAGTGGGGCTGTTGTGAGCTTTTAACCGACGCGAACACTCGATTCGAACAGCTCAGCAGACCTCTGTGATGATCGGCTTCGAACGAAATTTAACTTTCGTTCCGGCCGGATGCCTGGCAAAACATGCCATGGCTGGAGCGGGACCCAGTTCTTCCTGGATCACAACCCCGGGGGTGATCGGTTTGGGTTCTGACCGCAAGGCAATCAGTCGCTTCGAGTGTTAACTAATCCTTACATAAGGTAACGAATCAGGCAACCTTTTTCTCGTGGAAATTTTGTCTGGCGCGACTCGGCGCGTGCCCTGCCTGATCGCTCCTGCGCGCCAGCCCCCGATCTCCGGCCTGGCTCGCTGTTTTCCGCTTGTAGAATTGGCTCCTGAATGCCCCTTCCATCGATGATCGTCGCTGGCGTGATGAGCGGCACGTCCGCCGACGGCATCGATGTGGCCCTCGTCAGGATCTCTGCAAAAATCGCCGCGCCGTCCTCGCCCCGCGCCCTCCCCAGGATCACGCTGCTGGCCCATCGCGCCCATCGATTCCCCCGCGGCCTCGCGGACCGCCATCCTCGCCGCCATGGCCGGCCAGTCGAACGCCCCCAACACCACCACCGCCGAACTCGCCCGCCTCCACTGGCGCCTCGGCCTTGCCTATGCCGAAGCGGTGCAGGCCACGATCCGCGACACAAAAATCCGCCCCGCTCTCATCGGCTGTCATGGCCAAACCGTCTACCACCAGGGATCGCCCGCCACGTACGCCGGCCGGCGCTTCGCCTGCACCTGGCAACTCGGCGAACCCGCCCTCATCGCCGCCGCATGCGGCATCCCCGTCGTCTCCAACTTTCGCCCCGCCGACATGGCCCTTGGCGGCCAGGGCGCGCCGCTGGTCCCGCTCTTTGACTACGCCTGGTTCGTTCACCGCACCCGCGCGCGGATTCTCCAAAACATCGGCGGCATCGCCAACCTCACCTTCATCCCCGCTGCCGCGCCGCTCGAAGACGTCCTCGCCTTCGATACCGGCCCCGGCAATATGATCATCGATGCGCTCGTGCAGAAGCTCTTCTCGAAGCCGTATGACCGCAACGGAGGCATCGCCGCACGCGGCAAGATTCTCGAGCCGGTCCTTGCCGCCACCCTGAAGGAAAAATTCTTCAGCCTCGCACCACCCAAATCCGCCGGACGCGAGCAGTTCGGCGCAGTCTATGCGACAAAGTTCCTCGCCGCCTGCCGCCGCCACAGCCAGCGTCCCGAAGACGCCATCGCAACCGCCGCCGCGCTCACCGCTGAATCCATTGCTGGCTCGATTCGCACCTGGGTCCTGCCACGCACCGGGTCCGCCCCCATCGACCTCATCGTCTCCGGCGGCGGCGCTCGCAACGCGACACTCCTCGACCTGCTGCAAGCCGTCTTTCAGCCCACAGCATTAAGCTAACCATCGCCGACGCCCTCGGCCTACCCTCCGAAGCCAGGGAAGCCGCCGCCTTCGCCCTCCTCGCCTGGCAGACCTGGCATCACCAACCCGGCAACGTCCTGTCAGCAACCGGCGCCTCCCGCCCCGCCATCCTCGGCCAGATCACCTATGCCTAGTCGCGGACCCGGGCGCTCGCCTCGTCGTTGTGCTCGCCTTTCACTCGCTGCTCGCTCGCCTTTCGGTCGCCTTCTGCTCGCTGCTTTCTATTGCCTACTCCCTATTCCCTATTCCCTGCTTTTGGGCTGCGCCCAAAAGCCGTCCCCCTCCACCGTCACCATGCTCATCGAGTCCAGCCCCGCCTCCCTCGACCCCCGCATCGGCACCGACGGCCAGGCCGAGCATATCGACTCGTTGCTGTTCGACCCCCTCGTCCACCGCGACGAGCATTTCGGCCTGCAGCCCGCCCTCGCCACACAGTGGGAGACTCCCGACCCAACAACCTGGGTCTTCCATCTCCGCATCGACGCCCGCTTTCACGACGGCCGCCCGCTCACCTCGCGCGACGTGAAGTACACCATCGACTCCATCCTGAACGGCACCGTCATCTCCGTGAAGGCCGGCTCCTTCACCACGCTGGACCACATCGACGCACCCGACCCCGCCACCGTCGTCTTCCACCTCAAGCAGCCCGACCCCTCCCTCCCCTTCAACCTCTGTGACGGCGCCATCGGCATCGTCCCCTACGGCTCCGGGCGCGACTTCTTCCGCAACCCCATCGGCAGCGGCCCTTTCACCTTCGTCAGCCAGCAGCTTGACCGCGACGTCGTCATCGCCCGCGCTCCGTCGTACTGGGATTCGCTCCCGAATATTCCGCGCGTCCGCTTCGCCGTCGTACCCGACGCCACCACGCGTGCCCTCGAGCTGGAGAAAGGCTCCGCCGACGTCGAAAGCAACGCGCTTCCGGCCGACGAAGTCAACGCCCTCGCCCGCAATCCGCACCTTGCTGTCGACGACGGCCCCGGCACCGTCCTCAACTACATCGTCTTCAACACGCGCGACTCGATCCTGCGCGACACGCGCGTCCGCACCGCCATCGCGCTCGCCATCAACCGCCCGCTGCTCATTCAGGCGCTCTACCGCGGTCAGGCCCGCCTTGCTGAAAGCCTTCTCCCGCCGCAACACTGGGCCTGGGTCCCCACGACGCCGCACAACTACGATCCCGCCGCAGCCAACGCGCTTCTCGACCAGGCCGGCTATCCCCGCGGCGCGCATGGCGTGCGCTTCCACATCGGGATGAAGACCTCCAACGACGAGACGGTTCGCCTCACTGCTGTCGCCATTCAGGAGCAGCTCGCCCAAGTCGGCATCGCGCTCGACCTCCGCAGCTACGAGTTCGCCACCTTCTACGCGGATCTCACCCGTGGCGTCTTCCAGCTCGCGCCCTCGCGCTGGATTGGCGGCAACGAGAACCCTGACATCTTCCGCTACGCGTACGCCATCGCCAGCTTCCCACCGCACGGCGGGAATCGCGGCTTCTACTCCAGCCCCGACGTGGACCGCCTCATCGCCGATGCCGCCTCAACCCAGGACCAACAGCAACGTCTCGCCGACTACGCCAGCATCCAGCAGTTCGCCGCCCACGACCTGCCCGATATCAACCTTTGGTATCTCGATTCGGTCATCGTCCACAACAAGCGACTCGGCAACATCCACCCCAACCCCTCCGGCACTTTCGACTTCCTCCGCACGGCGACGCTCAATCAGTGAGATTCCGGGTGCCCCATTCTGATCGCACCGCGTTGTTGGGTGCGATCAGGGTGGGCATCGCGCGCAGCGCGATTCGCTCTCCGCCTTCTGTAACCTGTAACCTGAAACCCGAATCCATGCGCCTCACCCTTCCCCCCGGCCCCTTCCGCGCTTACCTCTTCGACATGGACGGCACCATCGCCGACTCCATGCCCCTGCACTACATCGCCTGGAAGCAGGCTCTCGCCGAATACGGCTGCCCCCTCTTCCCCGAGGACGTCTTCTATTCGTGGGGAGGCATGCCCGTCCGCGAGATCGTCGCCACACTCAATCGGCGTCACGGCCTCACCATGCCCGTCGAAGAACTCGCCCATCGCAAGGAAGGTCTCTACTACGAACTGCTCCCGCGCCTCACTGCGGTCCCCGAAGTCCTCGAGCAGATCGAAGAAGCGCACAAGCGCATCCCCTTCGCCGTCGTCTCCGGGTCCACGCGCGAGTCGGTCACCAAATCCCTGGACGTCCTCGGCCTCAGCGACAAGTTCGACGTCCTCGTCTGCGCCGGCGACTACAAATACGCCAAGCCCGACCCGGAGCCCTTCCTCCTCGCCGCGCAAAAGCTCAACGTTCCCCCGGCGTCATGTCTCGTCTTCGAAGACACAGCAATGGGCATCCAGGCCGCCACAGCAGCAGGCATGCAATCCGTCCGCATCCTCCAGCCCTGGGAAAGGAACCAGACGCAGACGGTTGGTTGAAGAATTCCGGCCAGCCCGGGGGTAGCGGTAATTGGCTCCCAGCTCCAGGCTCCCAGCTTTCCGTCAGTCGTCGTCGTCCTTCCTGATCCCATGCGGATGGGTCAGCATCCACGGCACCGGCTTGTTGCCCATCGCGTCCTTCCACAGGATCACGTTCAGCTTCACCGGATCGGCGCGATCCTCGTGCGTGAAGTCCATCTTCGCCGACTCCTTCGCGCCCTCCGCCTTCGGCGCGTTCGCGGTGAAGATCAGACCGTTGTCGCGGTTGCGGTAGTCCGCGCTGAACGCGGGCTGATCGCCGGCCCCGGAAAACTCCGATGCCATCAGCGGCGCAAAGGCGTCGTTGTTGTTCAGCGGAGGACAGCCCAGCAGCGTCAGCATGGTGTGCACGGTGCTCACCGTCGTATAGAAAGTGTGATCCACAAACGGCTGATCCTTGTGCGGCGCGTACTTGCTGATCACCAGCGAGATCGATCGATGCGCGTCCACGTGATCCGCGCCGTCCTGTGCGTCGTCTTCGAGCACGAAGAACGCCGTCGAATCCCAGTACGCGCTGTGGCTCACCGCATCCACCGCGCGCCCGACGGCCAGATCGTTATCCGCCACCGAGGCTTTCGGTGTCGGCATGCCCGCGCGCGTCCCCGCCGTGTGATCGTTGGGAAGGCGCAGCATCACAAACGCCGGCATCGTGTCGTGTCCCGCCTTCAGATCCGCTGTCCACTCCTTGAAATGGGTCAGAAATTCGTTCACCCGCAGCTGATCGGGAAAGCTCAGGTTGAAATCCGGATACTCCGGATCGAAGTGCCCCACCAGCTCCGGCTTCGTCGCCACGTTTTTGTAGATCAGCGGAATGTTCCACGGATATTCGCTCGTGCCGCCACCGTAATTCGCCGGGATCGGCTCACCCTTGCCGATGAATGCGTGCTCGCAGGGGTGCGTCTCCTCCGGCGTCCCGCCCTGCTGCGGCAGCGGCCGATCCTTCGGCGCCTCGCCGGAATCGTCGCAGAACTTCGAGGAGATGAACTCGCCGAAGTGATACAGCGTCTTGTGGCTGCGCGCCAGATCGGTCCACAGATAGCCGCTGCCCGGCTCATCGACATCTGGAATATGCTCCAGCAGCGGATAGCCTTCCCCGACCACGCCCTCGAAAGTCATACCCCCGCTCGTGACCGCGGTAGGCGACCTGCCAGGTGCGCTCGTTGTAATCGCTGTCGATCGCCGCCGTCGACCACACGTGTCCGTCGCCCGACACCTCGCCCGAGTCGTAGAAGTTGTCCAGCACACCAAACTGTTTCGCCAGCGCGTGCAGATTGGGCGTGATGTCTTCGCCATACATCGTCAGCGAAGGATCGCCGTCGCCCGCACCCAGGTCACCGAGGAGCTGGTCGTAGGTCCGGTTCTCTCTGATGATGTAGATCACGTGCTTGATCCGGTCGCCGCCACCCTGGAACTGAATCCGCTTCTGCTCCGCATTCATCAGGTTGGACTCGAGTACTTGTTTCGTCTCATCGGGCAGGTTCGCTTTCGCCTCGTCCAGCGCAATCGTCGCCAGCGATCCGTGCAGCATCGTGGCGATATACGTATGGGCCCGTCCCTCCAGCCGCTTCGGCGCGTTCGCCGGCGGATTCGGAGCCTCCGGCTGTGGCGCTCCATTCGGCGCCGTCCCCTCGCCCTTGCCCGTCGCCACGTACAGATGATTCCCCCCACCGCCATCGCCGTCGGATACCACTCCGTCGGAATGAATCCACTCGGAATCCCGCCCGCCCCACGCTTCGCCGGCGACGTAAGGTCAAAAACTGCGACAGCATCCGAGCCGGAGTTCGCCACGTAGAGCGTCCCGCCGTCGTCCGATACGGCAACCGCATCGGGCATGGCTCCAAAGAACGACTGGCCCGGCAGCCGCGTGTCGTAAAGCGTCGCCAAACGCATCGCCGCCCCCGACACCGTCACCGCAGCAACGGCATCGCGGTTCACCAGCGCGACATACAGGATCTTCTCATCCGGACTCAGCGCCATCGCGATCGGATGCGAACTCGGCGAGGTGTCGCGCGAAGGCGGCAGCAGCGGCAGCCGCCCAACAACCTTGCCGCTCTTCAGATCCAGTGCCGCCACCGCCGACCCGTTCCACAGCGACACCCACGCGCGCCGCCCGTCCTTGCTGGCGATCACCGCAATTGGATACGTCGATGGCACGACCGGCCCGCTCGACAGGTCGAAGCGCGTTTCCAGTTTTCCGCTCGCCGCGTCCAGCAGCAGCACGTCGTCGGAGTACTCGTCCGCAACCAGAATCTTCTCGGCGCCGTCTTCTCCCTTCACCACGGCAATGCCCGCCGGCGCCGGGATCGCCTTGTCGTCGGCCATGTCCGTTGGGCCGTGATTCTGCTTCTGGCTCCCGGTCAGTTCGCGCATCGGCACCGGAATCAGCCTCTCCGGTTTCAGGACGTCGGCCCCAGAGGCCTCGGGCGCGAACGTGTAAACCCCAATCGCGTTTCCGGTCTGGTCGGGCTTGCCGCCCTCCGGAGCGCTGAGCGAGTCGAAGCTCACGTACAGATGCGATCCGTCGGCCGAGAACGCGATACCCGAGTAATACGTCTGCGGCGCCGTGACCTCGGTCCGAGGCTCCGGGTAATCGGTCAGTTTCCCGGTGGTCGTGTCGAGAATCGCAATGGACTGCTCGTAGTTTGACTCCACGGTGCCGAACCCGGCATTCACCAGAGCCAGATAGCGATGATCCGGCGACCAGGCCGCGGCCATCGGCAGGCTGTTCAGCGGCTGGGGCGACCCGGGCACGGGGCCCAGAATTTCTTTGCTGGTCGGCAGGTGCACCGTCTGGGCACCACAGTAACCAGTCATGACACACAGAAGCGAAACGCAGACGGCACGCAGGCTCTCACGGTTCTTCATCTCTTTTATGGTCTCCGGAATCCGTTAATACGCAGTGAAAGCGAAAGCAGAATGAGAGATGCACTCGGTCAACGCTGTGCAATATTGCTCACTCGAAATCCGCCCTGGTTCTCACGGCAAAACGCCTTACAAAAGTGTTACATCCCGCGGCCCAATTCCGCTGCTACGGTTGACGAAGCGGCACTATTTTTCAACGCCGCAAATCCATCTCGACAGGTCCCCGAACTCCTTCATGTCAACTCAGATTGCAATTCCCGAAGCAGAGGAACAAGTTCTCTCTGTGGCTCCTGTCGCAGGAAGTGCGGCTGTCCATTATCCCCGGCCGGAACGCGTCGCCGCAATGCCGAAGCTCGGCCGCAAGCACCAGCATGGAATGAACTGGTTCACCACCGTCTTCATGGTGATCTTTCATGCGGGCGCCATCGCAGCTCTCTTCATGTTCTCGTGGAAGGCCCTGATCTGCGCGCTGGTGATGTGGGTGCTCGCCACCAACGTCGGCATCGGCATGTCGTACCACCGGCTGCTGACCCATCGCGGCTATCGCGTACCGAAGTGGCTGGAATACGCGCTCGCCGTGTGCGGAACCCTCGCTCTCGAAGGCGGGCCCGTCTTCTGGGTCTCCATCCATCGCGTGCATCATCAGATGTCCGACCACGAAGGCGACCCGCACTCCCCACACGAAGGCGGCTGGTGGGCGCACGCAGGCTGGATCCTCATTGGCGACTCTCTGAGCGGCGAAACCGAGTCCCTCGCGCGCTACGTCCCCGATCTCATGCGCGACCGCTTCATGGTGTGGCTCAGCACGTATCACTGGGTTCCCCAGGTTGTCGCCGCCTTTGTGCTACTTGCTATTGGCGGATGGCCCGCGGTGATGTGGGGCATCTTCCTGCGCGCCACCCTCGGCCTCCACGCCACCTGGCTGGTCAACTCCGCCACGCATATGTGGGGATCGCGCCGTTTTAAGACCCGCGACGACTCGCGCAACAACTGGTGGGTCGCGCTCATCACCGGCGGCGAGGGCTGGCACAACAACCACCACGCCCATCCGGTTTCCGCGCGCCACGGCCTGCGCTGGTACGAGTTCGACATCAACTACTACGGCATCTGGCTGCTGGAAAAAATCGGCCTTGCCCGCCAGATTCAGGTCGCCCAGTACGACCCGGATAACCCGCGTCCCGCCGGCACGGCCTGATAGACGCGCGTTCGGCGCCCGGAACCTGAGAAAATGAAAGTGCTCGCGATGCCAGCTGGTCGCGGGCACTTTGTCTTTGGCCCTATGCGCCTCTCCGGTCGACGCCGCAACATGGTTCTGTTCACCCTGCTCGGGGTGTGCCTCATCGGCGTAGCCGTCGTCCTCAACGTCGGCTGGATCGTTCTCAACTGGCGGCGCATCGTGCCCATGGCGATCGGCATCCCCTTCTTCGCGCTTCTCATCGCCGGCGTCGCCCTCAACACGGTTTTCCTGGTCCGCGAAGTCCGCCGCAATGAGCGCCACGATGCCTTTCTGAGCGCTGTCACCCACGAGCTCAAGACCCCCATCGCATCGATCCATCTCTACCTCGAAACTCTCCAGCGCCGCCACGTCGACGACGCGCAGCGCGCCGAGTTTTACAGCCGTATGCTGGCCGACAGCGACCGCCTGACCGCCACCGTCGAGCAGGTGCTCAAGGCCGGCGAAGTCGGCCAGCGCGCGCGCTCCGACGTCCGCGTCTCGGTCGATATGCACGCTCTTGTCGAGGAGTGCGTTCGCACCACGCTGGCGCGTCATCACCTCGAAGACACGGCCATCGCCCTGACCGTCGAACAGCCCCAGCTCCCCATGCTCGTCCGCGGCGATCCCAATGAACTCCAGACCGCCGTTCTCAACGTCCTCGGCAACGCCGTCAAATATTCGCCGAGCCCCGCGAACATTCGCGTTACGCTCAGCGTCGAAGACGAAGCCTGGGTCCGCGTCAGCGTCACCGATGAGGGCATCGGCATCCCCGCAGCCCATCTCAAGCGCATCTTCCGCCGCTTTTACCGCGTTCCCAGCCGCACCGTGCTGGGCACCAAGGGCACCGGCCTCGGCCTCTATCTGGTGCGCACCATCGCGCGCCAGCACGGCGGCGACGCCACCGCCGAGAGCGAAGGCGAAGGCCGAGGCGCCACCATCAGTCTCCAGCTCCCCCGTATCCTCACCCCGCTTTTGCGGTAGGAACAAACCATGGCACGCATCCTCATCGTCGAAGACGAAGCCAATCTCGCGCAGGGTCTGCTCTTCAATCTGCAGGCCGAGGGCCATGAGGTCAGCACGGAAGCGGATGGCGATGCCGCTCTTGACTGCCTCCGCCGCGAGTCGTTCGATGCGGTGGTGCTCGATGTGATGCTGCCCGGCAAAAGCGGTTTTGAAGTGTCCGCGGCTCTTCGCGCGGAAGGCAATTTCGTTCCCATCCTCATGCTCACCGCCCGCAGCCGCAGCCAGGATGTGGTCAGCGGATTTGCGGCCGGGGCGGACGACTATCTGCCCAAGCCCTTCGACCTGACGGTCCTCCTTGCGCGGCTCAATGCGCTGCTGCGCCGCATGCGCTGGCCCCGCGCCCCGGAAAAGATCCCGTCTCTCCCTGACGATCCGGCGGAGTTCACCTTCGACGGCCGCCACATCGACTTTGACGCTCTGGAACTGCACGCGCTCGGCCGCACCGTCCATCTGACCCTCATGGAAGCCGACCTCCTGCGCCACCTCACCCGCAATCGCGACCGCATCGTCTCCCGCAAGGAACTCCTCGAAGAGGTGTGGCACGTGCGCGAAGACACCGACACCCGCGCCATCGATAACTTCATCGTGCGCCTGCGCCGCTACGTCGAAGACGATCCCGCCGCGCCAAAATATCTCCAGACCGTTCGCGGCGTCGGCTACCGCTTTATGCCGAACCCGGAGTAGAACCATAGTTGGAAGCTGCACCCGCTCCGCATCCATCGAGCCGCAACCGCATCTGCTAAGAGGGAGGAAACTATGAAGGAAGTCACGCTCCGCGTCGAAAACATGCATTGCGGAGCCTGCGTGCGCCGCGTCACCCAGGCGCTGGAGAAGGTCGGCGGCGTCACCGTCGACGAGGTCCGCATCGGAGCGGCTCGCGTCCATGCGTCCGATGACCTGCCGGATACGTCTATCGTGAGCGCGATCGAAAAGGCCGGGTATCCGGCCCTGGTCGAGCACTAAGGCTCAGTCAGCCATGCCGGCCACCGAAACAGCGAAGACCGGGAACACCACTGCGGCAGCGCCGGAGCGAGAAGTCCGCACCATCACGCTCCCCGTCATCGGCATGTCGTGCGCGGCCTGCCAGTCGCATGTTGAACGCGCGCTGCGTTCGACATCCGGCGTGAGCGAAGCCAACGTCAACCTGCTCACCAACTCCGCTCGCGTCAGCTTCAATCCCGCCATCGCGAAACCTGAAGACCTCATCGCCTCGGTGCGCGAGTCCGGCTACGACGCCACGCTCCCGGTCGACTCCACTTCCGCTGCCCCTCTCGATACTGCCGCGGACGAAGGCCCGTTGCGCGCCAAAGCGATCTTTACCCTGGCTGGCGGCGCGCTGGTCATGGTGCTGATGAACGCGCACCACTGGTTTGCCCCAGCGGCGCCATTGCTGTTCGAGATTTCGCCCCGCACCCTCGAATACGTCATGCTCGCCATCACCCTGGCCGGCATGATCTGGGGCGGCGGCATCATCTACCGCCAGGCGTGGACCGCCGCCATCCACGGCGGCACCAACATGAATACGCTGGTCGCTCTCGGCACCGGTGCCGCGCTCGCTTATTCGGTGGCCGCGACCACCATGCCCGGCCTGTTCCGCCGTCACGGCCTCCACGCCGACGTCTACTACGACGCGGTGCTTCTCATCCTCGGCTTCCTGCTGTTGGGCCGTTGGCTCGACGCGCGCGCCAAACGCCGCACCCTCGACGCGCTGCACGAATTCATGAAGCTGCAGCCGCAGTCGGCGCGCATTCTCCGGAGCGGCCAGGAAGTTGAAGTCCCCCTGGCCCAGGTCGTCGCCGGCGACATCGTCGTTCTCCGCCCCGGTGAGCGCGTTCCGGTCGACGGCATCGTCCTCTCCGGTGTCACCTCGATCGACGAATCGCTGATCACCGGCGAATCGCTCCCCGTCACGCGCAAATCCGGCGACCGCGTCATCGGTGGCTCCCTCAACTTCGACGGCGCCATCGAGTACCGCGCCACTTCGATCGGCGCCGACAGCGTTCTCGGCCAGATGATGCGTCTCGTCGAGGAAGCGCAGTCCTCGCGCGCCCCCATGCAGCAGCTTGCCGACCGCGTCAGTGCCGTTTTTGTCCCTGTCGTTCTCGGCCTGGCGGCGGCTACCTTCCTCATCTGGATCTTCGCCGGCGGCGGTGCGGGCCGCGCCTTCGCCGTCTCCGTCGCCGTGCTCGTCATCGCCTGCCCCTGCGCCATGGGGCTCGCCGTTCCCGCTGCGCTCACCGTCGCCATCGGACGCGGCGCGCAGCTCGGCGTCCTCTTTAAAGGCGGCGAAAGCCTCGAGCGCCTCGCCCGCATCGATACGCTCGTGCTCGACAAGACCGGCACCCTCACCGAAGGCAAGCCGGAGGTCGTCGCCATTCAGGCTCTCAACGGCGCTTCGGAAGACGAAGTCCTCACCCTCGCTGCCGCCCTCGAGCAGCGCTCCGAGCATCCGCTCGCCCGCGCCGTCCTCGCCGCGGCAGCAAAGCGCAGCCTCACGATTCCCGCAGCCGATGACGTCCGGGCACTCCCCGGCAAAGGCATTCAGGGATCGGTCACCGGGCAGCGCATCGTAGCGGGGAATTCCGCACTCCTGCAGGACCTCGGCCTCTCGACCCCGGCTGCCCGCCCCGCCGAGTCCGGCACCACCACGATGTTCGTCGTCCGCGGCAACACACTCCTCGGCGTCATCGAGGCCCGCGACACCTTGCGCGCAACCGCTCCCGCGGCGATCGCCGGTTTGCGCCGCCTCGGCATCAGCACCGCCATGCTCACCGGCGATACCCCCGCCACCGCCGAAGCCATCGCGAAACTCGCCGGCATCGATCAGGTCTGGGCCGGCCTGCTGCCCGATCAGAAGCTCGACAAAATTCGCGAGCTCCAGAGCCAGGGTCATCGCGTTGCTATGGCCGGTGACGGCATCAACGACGCTGCCGCCATCTCCCAGGCTGACGCCGGCCTCGCCATGGGCACCGGCGCCGACCTCACCCGCGAAGCCGGCGACGCCATCCTGCTCCACGGCGAGCCGCGCCAGATCCTCGACGCCATCCTGCTCGCGCGCCAGGCCCTTCGCATCATGCGTCAAAACCTCGGCTGGGCCTTCGGCTATAACCTGCTCGGCATCCCCATCGCGGCGGGCGTGCTCTATCCCGCCTTTGGCATCCTGCTCAGCCCCGCCATCGCCAGCGCCGCCATGGCGCTCAGCTCGGTCAGCGTCCTGTCCAACAGCCTGCGCCTGCGCGGATTCACCCCGCGATAAACTGAGTTCGTGCGCATCCTCAACCGCTACATCCTGAAAGAAGTCGTTTCCCATGCGGCGATCGGCGGCGCCATCTTTACGTTTGTCCTCTTCATCCGCTACCTCCCGCACCTGCTGGAGATGATCGTCCGCAACAGCGCCTCGCTCGGCTCAGTCTTTGAAATCGTGCTGCTCACGCTTCCCGATATGTGTACGGTCACCATTCCCATGGCCGTGCTCGTGGGCATCCTCCTCGGTCTCAGCCGCCTCGCGGCCGACAGCGAGATCACGGCCATGCGCGCCGCCGGCATCGGCGTGTGGAGCTTCGTCCGCGTCGTCGGCGTTGTGGCTGCCGTCGCGTGGGCAGTCAGTCTCTGCAACACGCTCTACATCGCGCCCCGCTCGGCTGCGGCGATGATTCGCCTCGAAAATTCTCTCGCCAACGCCCAGGCTTCGTTCGAAGTGCAGCCCCGTGTCTTCTACGAGGACTTCCGGGACTACGTTCTCTATGTGCAGGACGTTCGCTCCGGAACCGGCGCGGCCAACTGGCGCGGCATTTTTCTGGCCGATGTTACCCATCCGAACGCGCCCCGGATCACCACCGCGGACCGCGCCACCGTGGTCAACAGCCCCAACCAGACCATGACCATGCGGCTGCGCGACGGCACCCAGAGCCAGGTCGTCGCGGATCAGCCCAACCAGTACACCATTTCCACCTTCGGCCAGACCGATCTTCCCCTCCAGACCGGCACCCAGGAGGACGTCCGCCTGGGCCGTAGCGACACGCCCATCCTCGCCATGACCAGCCACCAGCTGCTGGCGCGCGCGCATGGCCGAAACGGCGGCATTTACGAAATTGAATTCGAGAAGCGTCTCGCCTATCCCGCCGCCTGTCTCGTCCTGATGCTGGTCGGCGTACCTCTCGGCATCTCCTCGCGGCGCGGCGGCAAGGGCGCAGGCTTCGTCCTCACCATCGCCCTCGTCTTCGTCTACTACTTCCTCTCCTCCACCGGTACCGCGCTCGCCCGCCAGCATAAGATTCCCGCCTTCCTGGGTGTCTGGCAGGCCAATCTCATTTTTGCCGTCTGCGGCATCGTGCTGCTGCGCCAGATGGCGACCGGCGGCGCCGCTCTCTCTGCGCTCACCTCGCTCGGCAACTGGTTCCGCCTGCGCGCCGAAGAGTCCGCAGCCTCGGCTGGACCCGTGAAGATCACCCCGCGCAAACGAGCGCCGCGCGGCCGCTTCCCTCTCATTCTCGACGAGTACGTCCTCCGCGAATTCGTCCTGACATTTCTGATGGTGCTCGTCGCATTTGTCATGCTCATGCTGATCTTCACTTTCTTTGAGCTGCTCAGCGACATCATCCGCAACAAGACGCCGCTGGTCACCGTGGGCGAATACCTGATCAATCTCACTCCCAGCATGATCTACCTCATCACGCCGCTCAGCGTCCTCATCGGCGTGCTGGTGGTCTTTGGCGTGATGAACCGCAACAGCGAGCTGACCGCGATGAAGGCCACTGGCGTCAGCCTCTACCGCATCACGGTTCCGGTGGTGGCCGTCGCTGCCATCCTGGCCGTATCGCTCTTCATGTTCGACGAGCTGTACCTGCCCCAGGCCAATCGCCGCCAGGAGGCGCTGCGCAACGTCATCAAAGGCAAGCCGGCCGAAACCTTCGAACACCCAGGACGCAAATGGATCTTCGGCCAGCAGCATCCCGGCCAGCCCAGCCGCATCTTTTACTACGAGTACTTCGACTCCGACATCGATACCTTCGGCAACATCTCCGTCTTCGAATTTGCTCCCGGATCCTTCAACATCTCCAGGCGCATCTTTGCCTCCACAGCCCACTGGGAGCCTAACCTGAATACCTGGGTCTTTGAAGACGGCTGGGACCGCACTTTCAACGGCGCGGAGGTCACCGCCTACGAGTCTTTCCCGGTCAGGACCTTCCCCGAGATCGCCGAGCAGCCGTCCTACTTCAAAAAGGAAATCCGCCAGTCGTCGGAAATGAACTTCGGCGAGCTGGCAGACTATATTCACGACCTCCGCCAAAGCGGATTCAACACCGTGCCGCTCCGCGTTCAGCTGAACCATAAGCTGGCTTATCCGCTCATCACCCTGGTCATGGCCGTGCTCGCCATTCCCTTCGCGCTCTCCATGGGCAAGCGAGGCTCCCTGTCCAGCATTGCCATTGCCATTGGAGTTGCCATTACCTACTTCGTCGTTTCAGGATTCTTTGAGGCCATGGGCAACGTGAGCTGGCTGCCCGCGTTCCTGGCCGCCTGGTCTCCCGACTTCCTCTTCGGCCTCGCCGGAGCCTGGCTTCTGCTTCGCACGCCAACATAAGCGAGAACGGTACGTATGTTCAGAAACCTCCAGCCCCTGCTTCCCTACATGCGCCGATACTGGCGCGGCTATCTGTGGGGCTGTATCTGCACCGTCCTCGCCAACGCCATCTGGGTGCAGTTTCCGCGCGTCATCGGCATCGCGGTCGACGACCTCACCGTTCGCGTGACCTGGAACAAGATCTTCGCCTACGCCGGCCTGCTGATCGCCGTCACCGTGGCCCACGGCATCCTGCTGTTCCTCATGCGCTGGATCATCATCGGCATCTCGCGCGATATCGAGTTCGACCTGCGCAACGACCTCTTCGCCCAGCTCGAAAAGCAATCCGCCTCGCTACTACCACGACCATCGCACCGGCGACATCATGGCGCGGCTGACCAACGACCTGAGCGCGGTTCGCATGCTGCTCGGTCCGGCCGTCATGTATACGGCCAACACGGTGTTGTTCTTCGCCGGAGCCATCTACTTTCTCCTGCGCATCAGCCCCATGCTTACCCTGATGGCGCTGGCCCCCATGCCCCTGGCCAGCATTCTCATCCAGTTCATGGGCCGCCGCATTCACGAGCGCTTCGAGCGCATCCAGGCCATGTTCTCCGACATCTCCGCCCAGGCCCAGGAGAACTTCTCCGGCGCGCGCCTCGTCCGCGCCTTTGCCCAGGAAAAAGCCCAGGTCAAAGCCTTCGAGCGCTCCAACCGCGAATACATCCGCCGCGCCCTGCGCCTGGTCCGGCTCATGGGCATGCTCTGGCCCACGCTCGAATTCATGCTCGGCCTCGCCATGGTCATCTCGCTTCTGGTCGGCGGCCACCTGGTGCTCCAGCACCGCATCCCCGTCGGCGCTTTCGTCGCCTTCACCACCTACATGCTCATGCTCACCTGGCCCATCATCGCGCTCGGCTATGTGGTCAATCTCTTCGAACGCGGCACCGCCTCCGTCGTGCGCATCCATGAGCTGCTGACGAGAAGCCTGCCATCGACGATCGCGACGCCGTGCTTTCACCAGGCACGTCCGGGATTCAGCGGCGAAATCGAGTTTCAGAACCTGCACTTCTCCTATCCGGCACCGACGGCAACCCCGTCGAAGTGCTGCACGGCATCTCTCTGCGTATTCCCGCCGGCAGCAGTCTCGCCCTGGTCGGCCCTACCGGCTCCGGCAAGTCCACGCTGGTCAGCCTCATCCCGCGCCTCTACGACGCGCCTCCGGGAAGCGTTCTCATCGATGGACAACCCATTCGCAGCTGGCATCTCGATGACCTGCGAGCCGCGATCGGCTTCGTTCCCCAGGAGACATTCCTCTTCAGCAACACCATTCACGAGAACATTGCTTTCGGCGTTCCCGGTGCCGCACCTGCGGCCGTTACGCAGGCCGCCAGGCCGCGCATATTCGCGAGGAATTCGAGAATTTCCCGAATGGCTTCGAAACCACGGTCGGCGAACGCGGGCTCACGCTTTCCGGCGGCCAGAAGCAGCGCACCGCCCTCGCTCGCGCCATCCTCCGCAACCCGCGCATCCTCATCCTCGACGACGCGCTCGGCCAGCGTCGACACCTATACCGAAGAGCAGATCCTCGAAGAGCTGCGTACCGTCATGGCGGACGCACCACGATTTTCATCTCCCACCGCATTTCAACCGTCCGCCACGCCGACCGCATCGCCGTCCTGGTCCGCGGCCAAATCGTCGAGCTGGGCACCCACGAGGAGCTTCTCAACCGCAACGGCTACTATGCCGGCCTGTTCCAGAAGCAGCTTCTGGAAGAAGAGCTGGCCGTCACGCATTAACCCGGCTACGCGGTCCAGCTCGACCCGCTTCTTCTGCCGCCGGGGCGCTCCCCCGCGTCATAACCATCCTCACCTCGCCTCCTTCGCCTTCGCCCAGCTGCAGCAGCGCCTCAGGATCGTGCGCCGCGACGTTCCAGGCTTCGCGCACATCGCGAATGCAGCCGATCGCTTCCCGAAATCGGTCCGCCGAATCCAGCCTCGATCCCTCCAGACACAGCGCGAAGATCGCCGCGTAAAACTCGCTCAGCACCTTCGCCGAGTTTCCCCCCACATCCGGACGCATCCGCGACTGCAGATGCATCAGGATCTCCAGCACTCTCCCGATCGCGGCCCGCCGCGCCTGCGGATCGCGGTTCTCCACCGCGCTGATCGCGTGATACAGGAACCGCATCATCCCGTCGTACAGCGCCACGATCAGTTCCACGGGATTCATTCCCGCAATCGCCTGCTGCTGATAGTTCATGCTCCTCCGCCCGCGTCACCACGGCCCACTAGTGCTGCTGGTTGTATCCGGTGATCGCGCTGTAAAGCTCATCCACGTACTGCAGCTGCTGCGGAATCTGCTGCAGCGTGTAGTTCGCCTGGTTCAGTTCCGTGGTCAACAGCGCCTTCTGATTGGTGATCAGGGTCTCCTGATTCGAGATGTTGCTGTTCAGCGCCGTCTCCTGCGTGGCGTCCTGCTGCAGCGCCAGGTAGAGCGCGCCGCTGGGCGCGCTGTTGCCCAGATTATTCAAGGTTGTCGTCAGGTTGGCGCCCAGCGACGTGTAGCTGCCGTTGGACTGAAACAGATTCATTGCGTCCTGGTAGTTGCTGTTCAGGGCGCTGTCCAGCTTGCTGCTGTCCAGCGACAGGGTTCCGTCATAGTTGGTGCTGGCCGTGATCCCCAGCTGCGACAGCGAGGTGATGGCCCCGGTCGACTGCGTGAAGTTCATCGCCGCCTGCAGCTGTTCCTGCAGCATGGCGATGGCCGGGTTGCCGAACAGCGGCTCCGGACTCCCGGCGCTGCTGCTGCCTTCCTGCGTGTTCAGGTCGCCGATAACCTTGTTGTACGCGCTCACAAAACTGCTGACCGCCGATTCCACGCTGCTGTTGTTATTGGTGATCTCCACCTGCACCGCGCTGTTCGAGACGTCGAGCAGCTGCATGGTCACGCCGGGAATCGCCGTCGTTACCGTGTTCGAAGCGCTGGTCATCGAGATGCCGTCGACCGACAACTGCGCATCCTGGCCCTTCTGTGCCTGGGTGATGGCGATGTTCTTGCTCGTCGTCGCATCGGTGAGGCTGCTGGAATCGATCGCAACCGCGCCCGATCCGCCGCTGGTATCGCTCACCAGAGCCAGCCGCGATCCGGACGAGTCCGTGACGAGGTTGGCCTGCACGCCGTAATCGCCGCTGTTGATGTACGAGACCAGGCTCGAGAGCGTGTTGTTGGCCGGGATCGTGTCCCCGTTGCCGTCCACGGCCGTGCCGTCGGAGATCGTGATCTGCGTGCCGCCGATGGTCACGCTGCCGCTGAGCGTGTCGCCGGCGGCGAGATCGCCACTGGCATAGGAATAGGTCTGCGCCAGCTGCCCGACCAGGACCGAATGGCCGCCGGCCACCGCCGCCGAGGTGGCATTCATCAGCGCCAGCACCGAGGTATCGGAGCTTGACCCTTCCTTCGCCGAAAAGGTTCCCTGAAAATCCGTCAGCGCGCTCAGCGAGGTCGACAGCGCGCTCAGATCGGTGCCAATGCTGGTCAGCGCCGTGTCCTGCGACTGCAATGTCGTGAGTTGATTTTTCCACGGCGTTTCTACCGTCTGCAGATTGGTCACGATTTGATTGACGGTGCTCGTGACATCGAAGCCCTGGCCGCTGGTGGGCGACCCAAATGCGATTCCGACGCTTCCCATAACGGTGTTATCGTCGCTTTCCGGGAAAGCTTTACCCAGGTGCTCTGCGTGCAGCCAGCGGGCCAATCGGGAAGTCATGGATTAGCTGAATCTAAGAAGAAGCGGGGAGCCGAAGCTCCCCGCCTGGTGTAACTGCCATCGTTGGTTTACTGAAGCAGCTTGGTCACCATCTGCTGCGTGCTGTTGGCCTGCGCCAGTGCCGAAATGCCGGTCTGGGTCAGGATCTCGAACTTCGACATGTTGGAGGTCGCCGCCGCGTAATCGGTCTGCGTGATATTGTTCTGTGCCGACATCACGTTGGTCTCTTCGGAACTGGCGATGTTCGACGCCGCTGTCAGAGTGTTGATGTTGGCGCCCACCTGGCCGCGCTGGTAAGCGACGGCGCTGATGGCGTTGGTGACGGTTTGCAGAGCCGCTTCCGCGTCCACCTGGTTGTCCAGCTTCGTCGCTGTCAGGCTGGTTCCGGCGCCCGCGCCCGCTGTGGTGCCGCCCGTGCCGGTCTGCGATCCGACCGTGACGCTGACCGACGAACCGCCGCCGGTTGCTGCATCGGAACTGCCAACGTTGGCGGTCGACAGAGTTCCCGGTGGTCACCAGATAGTTCGAGCTTCCGCCCGAAGTGCCGTCACTGGTGTAGATGTTGATGGCGCTGGCGCTGGCCGGCGTCTCGGATGCGTTGCTGGCGATGACCGTGAGCAACTCGGTTGCGCTCCCGCCGCCGGTCGGTGTGATCGAAAGCACGCCCGCCGCAACGGAGGCGGTGTAGGTCGATAGGGTCGTCGCGCCTAAACTGGCGTTCAACGCTGTGGTCAGCGAGCTGGCGGCCGCATTGGCGATCGACTGGTTCTGGCTGGCCAGACCGCTGTAGCTGGCAAGGTTCACGATCTGGGTCCCCGGATGCGTGCCCGAAGCTGAACTTGATCGTGATCGAGCCGCTCAGCGTATCGCCTTGCGTCAGCCCGATGGTGAGGGCCCCGGCCGCCGCCGGCGTGTTGAAGTGGGTGCCGCCTCCGCCCGACACGTTCAGGTTGGTGGCCGCGCCGGTGCCCGACGTGAACACCTGAATGCCGTTGTAGTTCGTGGTGCTGCCGATGGTGCCAATCTGAGTCAGGATGTCCTGATACTCCTGGTTGGCTGCGCTCAGCTGCGGAGCCGGACAGCGTTCCGCCGCCGGCTTCCGTAGCCAGCGTGACGGCGCGGTTGAGCAGATTGGTCACCTGCGACAGAGCGCCATCGGCGACCTGCAGGAAACCGACACCCGCGCTGGCGTTGCTGGACGACTGGACCAGGGCCGATGAGTTGGCCTGCAAGCCCGTTGGCGATCGACAGACCGGCTGCGTCATCCGCGCCGGAGTTAATCCGTGAACCGGATGAAAGCTGCTGGAGTGTGTTCTGCAGGCTGGCCTGCGTCTGGTTGAGGTTGTTTTCAGCATAGACTGCCGAAATATTGTTCAGGACTCCCAATGCCATGGTGTTTCTCCTCTACTGAATGTGGGTTCCTGAACAGAGTGTTGAACCTGCTCACTCCCGGGAACCACTTGACTCACAGCCATCATCGGCCCCCGCCTCCATCCCTTTACCCTCCCTCCCGCCTTTGGCCACCCGCTTGCGCCCCCTCCGCCCTCCCACCCCTCAACCCCCTTCTCGAGGTCCTTCCACCCCCACCCTTCATCTTCTTCCCCTTCTCGTCGATAAGACCTGCAGGCGCGGAGACGCCCGCCATGATCCATCTCACCCGCCTCAACGGCAATCCGCTGGTCGTCAACAGCGACCTCATCAAATACGCCGAGTCCTCGCCCGATACCATGCTCACCCTCATCAGCGGTGAAAAAATCGTTGTCCTTGAAAGCTGCGACGACGTGGTCGACCGCACCCTGGCGTATCGCGGCCGCGTCCTGGCCGAAGCCGCCGGACATCTGCAGGCCCTCCCCTGGACTCCGGTTCAACCCGGCGTCTCGGACCTCCACCAGCCGTCCTCCACCAGCACCTCCTCTCGGGACTGAACCATGGACGCAGGCTCACTCGGCGGCATTCTTCTCGCGTTGGCCGGCATTGTCGCCGGTCTCCTCCTTGAAGGCGGCCATGTCCGCCAGATTCTCCAGCCCACCGCCGCCATGATCGTCTTCGGCGGAACCCTCGGCGCTGTCATGCTGCAGTTTCCCTTCAAAACGGTTCTCACTGCGGCGCTCCGCCTCTTCCGCGTGTTCTTCCATCGCGATGGCGGCAGCGATGTCCTGCTCCGCCAGATCGTCGCCTTCGCCAATAAAGCGCGCCGCAAAGGCATCGTTTCGCTCGATCACGATCTGCCTCAGGTGGCCGACCCCTTTCTGCGCCAGGCCCTCATGCTCGCCGTCGACGGCACCGAGCCCTCCGAGCTGCACCGCATCATGGAAGTCCAGCTCGACGCGGTCAGTGAAAACGATGCCCGCATCCCCGCCGTCTTCGAATCCGCCGGCGGATTCTCTCCCACCATCGGCATCATCGGCGCCGTCATCGGTCTCATCCAGGTCATGCAGCACCTCGATCACATGGACGAGGTGGGCCGCGGCATCGCTGTCGCCTTTGTCGCCACCATCTATGGAGTGGGCGCAGCCAACCTCTTCCTCCTGCCTGCCGCCGGCAAGCTTCGCCAGCGCGCGCGCGAAGACCAGCGCCTCCGGGAGATGGCCGTCGAAGGCGTCATCTCCATCCTCGAAGGCCTGAACCCGCGCATGATCGAGATCAAGCTGGCCGGCTTTCTGGGCAGTGGAACCGTTTCCCGGCCGGAGGAAGAACCTCGGACGGCGACGGAGAGGCACGCTTGAAATCCGGTCTGCTCAAATCGCGCCGCAGCTCCGATCACGTTCACCATGACCGCTGGCTGGTCTCTTACGCCGATTTCATCACTCTGCTCTTCGCCTTTTTTGTCGTTCTCTACGCCAGTTCCAAAGCCGACCAGCAAAAGCAGGCCCAGATCGCCCAATCCATTCGCTCCGCTTTCGAGGCTCTCGGCGTCTTTCCCTCGCCGCCCGACAGCCACGCCGCTCCCGCGGATACAAAGGACGTTCCTCCGGTCAACATCGTCCTCGGCGACGACCTTGCCGCCTCACCCGAGGTCCAGCAGGACCTGCACCGTCTCGAAAAACAGCTCGCCGGGGCACTCGCGGCCCAGCTGGCCCAGCACAACATTGCACTCAAACTCGGACGCGACGGTCTCGTCATCTCGCTGCGTGAATCCGGTTTCTACGACAGCGGTTCCGCGATTCCGCATCCGCAGTCCAAACCCATTATCGACAAGGTCGCCGCCACCATCGGAGCCACACCCTACGACATCCGCATCGAGGGCCACACCGACAATGTGCCCATCCACACCGCGCAGTTTGCCTCCAACTGGGAGCTCTCCACCGCCCGCGCCACCGAGTTAGCAAAGCTCTTCATCGTCAGTTACCGCTTCGCGCCCGCGCGCCTCTCCGCTGCCGGTTTCGCCGAATATCACCCCGTCGCCGGCAACGATACCCCCGAAGGCCGCAGCCAGAACCGCCGCGTCGACATCATCGTCCTGCCACGCATCAGCGTCATCCCCACCCAGCAAGCGCACTGATCCCGACAGACCGCCACCCTTCGCCCGGCACCCGGAACCTGGGGTCGGCTTTCCCTGCGCTCTGAGCCCTGTGCTCTGATTCAGAATCCCAGCACCGGATGCGGCACATACGCCGCCTCCAGCCCCGCCACCTCTTCCGCCGTCAGCTTCACCCCAGCGCCGCCACCGCATCCTCCAGATGATTCGCCTTCGTCGCGCCTACAATCGGCGCCGTGATCCCAAGCTTCCCCAGCATCCATGCAAGAGCGATCTGCGCCTGCGGAACGCCCCGTTTCTTCGCCAGCTCCGTCAGCGCCTCCACCACTTTCTGGTCGGCTTCCTCCGTCTTCGATACATCGTGTTGCCGAACCGATCCGTCTCCGACCGCTTCGTCGTCTCGCTCTGCCAGGGCCTGGCCAGCCGCCCGCGCGCCAGTGGGCTCCACGGAATGACCCCGATCCCCTCCTCCTCGCACAGCGGAATCATCTCCCGCTCCTCTTCCCGGTAGAGCAGGTTGTAGTGGTTCTGCATCGACACGAACCGCGTCCACCCGTGCTGTTCCGCCAGGTACAGCGCCTTCGCGAACTGCCACGAGTGCATCGACGAGGCCCCGATGTACCGCACCTTGCCCGGCCTTCACCACGTCGTGCAGCGCCTCCAGCGTCTCCTCGATCGGCGTCTCCTCGTCCCAGCGATGAATCTGATACAGGTCCACATAATCCATCTGCAGCCGCTGCAGGCTCTCGTCCAGTTCGAACAGAATCTCCTTCCGCGAGAGCCCGCGCCCGTTCGGCTCGTCGCGCATCGGGCCCCACACCTTGGTCGCCACCACCACCGACTCGCGCCGCACATTCTTCTTCAGAAACCGACCCAGCACCTCCTCGCTCGCTCCGCTCGAATACACATTCGCCGTATCGAAGAAGTTGATGCCCAGATCGAGCGCCTGTTTCAGAAACGGCTGGCTCTGGTCCTCGTTCAGCGCCCACGCATGACGACCCGCTGCAGGCTCGCCCGGCGCCGGCGGCCGTCCATACGTCATGCATCCCAGACAAATCCGCGAAACCTTCAGCCCCGTCCTGCCCAGACTCACGTATTCCATCGCAACTCCCTTGTGTACCGGTGGCCTAAATAAAGTGACGTCAAATAGAAAACTACGCTGCTTCGATGCTACCCGGTCAGATTCAGGATTCACCGCGACCGCGCTCCACTGATCCTGACGCTGCTCCTGAACCCGTCCCCTGTCCCTGTCCCCCGTACCCTGTCCCCTGCTCCCTGTCCCCTGTACCCTGTATTCCCCGTCCCCTGTACCCTGCTACCTGCTACCTGTCCCCTGTACCCTGTCCGTGTGTCCGCTCCACGCCGATTGCGCATAATGTACGACCGGCTGGTCGAGCGCTTCGGCCCGCAGCAGTGGTGGCCTGCGCAAACGCCCTTCGAGGTCGTCATCGGCGCATACCTCACTCAAAACACCGCCTGGAAATCCGTAGAGCGGTCCATCGCGAACCTCCGCGCTCGCGGCGCGCTCTCCGTCCGCGGTCTGCGCGCGATCCCTGAAGCTGAACTCCGCGACCTCATCCGCCCTTCCGGCTTCATGCTGCGCAAGGCCGCCGCCCTCAAAGCCTTCGTTGCCTTCCTCGACACACTTCACAGCGGAAAAATGGCGGTTCTCCGCCGCCACGCCCACGCCGATCCCGCCGCTGCGCGTCACCAGCTTCTGGCCCTCCCCGGCGTCGGCCCCGAGACCGCCGATGCCATCCTCCTGTACGCACTGGGCGTCCCCGCCATGGTGGTCGATGAATACCTCCGCCGCGTCGCCATCCGCCACGGCCTGGTGCAGGCCCACGCAAAATATAGCGAGATCCAGGCTCTTGGCGAGGCGGCGTTCGCTCCCGAACGCTCCCGTGAAAATCTGGATGAGCTGGCCCGCCACTACAACGAGTTCCACGCTCTCATCGTCGAAATCGGCAAGCGGCATTGCGGTCGCGTGCCGCGCTGCGAAGGCTGCCCGCTTGCCTTCGACCTCGAAAAGCCGCTTGCCGTGCATAAAATGATCAGGTGACGGTTACTCTTTACGCGGCCACCACCAATCCCGGCAAGCTGCGCGATTTGCCGTGGCCGCGGCCGAGGGTGGCTTTGTTGTCGAGTCATCGCCACGCCTGCGTGAAATCCCGGCTCCGGAAGAGAACGAGCTCACCTTCGCCGGCAACGCGCGCCTCAAGGCGCAGTATTACAGCCGCTGATGCCCGGCCTCATTCTGGCTGATGACTCCGGCCTCGAAGTCGACGCTCTGGGCGGCGAGCCCGGCGTTCGCTCCGCGCGCTATGCCGACGATGCCGGCTTCCATCCGCAGATCGCCGAGTCGAGCCTCGACCCAGCCCTCTCGACCGACCAGCGCAATAACCTCTACCTTCTCTCCCGCATGCGCGGCGCCCCCAGCGCAGCGCGCGCTATCGGTGCGTCCTCGCGGTGGGGCGCGAAGGCCAGTTCTGCTGGCTGCCGAGGGAACCGTCAGTGGCGAGATTCTTCCCGCGCCCCGCGGCACCGGCGGCTTCGGCTACGATCCACTCTTCTGGGTTCCGCAGCTGCAATTCACCATGGCCGAGATTTCTCCCGAGGAGAAACACACGCTGAGCCACCGCGGCCGGGCCTTTCGCGCGCTCCTGCCCGGGCTTAAAAAGCTTGTCGACCCGGATGACAGCAAACACCTCGCCCCAACACCGCCCCGGCCGGACCCGATCTTATGCGAATCGATGCCCATCAACACTTCTGGCACTACACTCCCGACGAATACGGCTGGATCGACGACGCCATGTCCGCGATTCGCCGTGACTTCCTTCCCGCCGATCTTGCCCAGGAAATCTCCGCCGCCGGCATCGACGCCGTCGTCTCCGTGCAGGCAGCCAATCTTTGCGAAACCGAATGGCTCCTCGAACCACGCCCGCGCAATCCCTGGATCGCCGGCGTCGTGGGCTGGGTCCCCTCATCGATTCCGCGGTCGCGGAACTCTTCGCGCCCTCGCTGCCGATCCCGCCTCAAAGGCATTCGCCACGTCCTCCAGGCCGAATCCGACGCCTATATGGATCGCCCCGACTTCAATGCGGGACTCGCGCAGCTGCGCGCCTTCAACCTGACCTATGACATCCTCATCTTCCACGCGCAGCTTCCCGCTGCCATCCGCCTCGTCGACCGCCATCCCAATCAGGTTTTCGTGCTGGACCACATCGCCAAGCCCGCGATCCGCGCTGGCGAACTCCAGCCCTGGGCGCGGAATCTCGCCGACCTCGCCCGTCGCCCCAACGTCTTCTGCAAACTCTCCGGAGTGGTCACCGAGGCGAATTACAAAACCTGGACCTACGCCCAGATCGCGCCGTAGCTCGGATGCCGCCCTCGAAGCCTTCACGCCCGCTCGCCTGATGTTCGGATCCGACTGGCCAGTATGCCGCGTTGCTGTGACCTATGCCGATTGGGTTCGCACGATCGAGCGCTTCACCGCTGCCCTCTCCGTCACCGAACGCGAAGCGCTGTTCCACACCACCGCCACCCGAGCCTACCGCCTCACCTGACAGGCTACAGCCTACCGCCTACAGGCTGCTTTTAGATCTCAAGCACCGTGACAATCTCTCCAGCCGCCAGGCGCTCCGCAGTCTCCGGAACCACGAGGAAGCCGTTCGCCCGAGCGCCCGCTGCCAGATCGCCGGATCCCTGCCAGGCGATACGCCGCACGTGCACACCGCGGAAGCTGCTTTCCAACGTTGCCGGCAGAAACCGCGTTAATCCCGTTTTCACCCGAACCTCTTCCTCCAGCCGTGCCATCGTGAAGCGCGGCCGGTCGTCGGTCTCTCCGCCCAAAGCTCGCAGCATCGGCGCCGCAAACAGCGCGAACGTCACCATGGTCGAGATCGGATTGCCCGGCAACCCAAAGAAATGGGTGTCCCCCAGCTTGCCGAACACCGCCGGTTTCCCCGGCTGGATCAGCACGCCCGTAAAGAAAAACTCCGCGTCCAGCGCTCCCAGCGCCTGCTCCACAAAATCGTACTTGCCCATCGAGACGCCGCCCGTCAGCACAATCAGGTCGCAGTCCAGTGCATCGCGGATCGCCTTCTCGGTGGCCTTCACGTCGTCCCGAACTACAGGGCAGACTACCGGCTCCCCGCCCTCCGCCCGCACCTGGGCCGCCAATGAGTAACTGTTCGAGTTACGAATCTGGTGAGCCAGAGGCGTTTCATGCACGTCCACCAGTTCGTCGCCCGTGGCCAGAATCGCCACCCGCGGCTGGCCGAAAACCGCCAGCTTCGCCGCGCCACACGCAGCCGCCGCGGCAATTTCTGCGATTCCCACGCGCCGCCCGGCAGGAACTACCACGTCGCCTTCCCGGGCTTCGGCTCCAGCCGGAACAATGTTCTCTCCCGCGCCGATCGCTCGCTCTCCGGCCAGGCTTACTCGTCCCTCGCTGGCCGAGACGTGCTCCACCATCACAACGCAGTCCGCCCCATGCGGGACCGGAGCGCCAGTCATGATCTCGACCGCCTCTCCCGGCCGGATCGGGCCCAGTGTCCACGTTTCTCCTGCGCGCAACGTGGCCCAGCACGCGCAATCCGCCCGCCTGCAAATCCGCGGAGCGGCACGCATATCCATCCCGCGTCGCGCGTGGGAAAGGCGGCTGATCCCGGTCGGCCACCACCGGCTCTGCCAGCACCCGCCCCACTGCGTCGCCCAGCGCAACCTTCCCGGCGCTTCCTTTTCTCAGTGCTTCCTCGCGGGCACGGCTGGCCTGGCGCCGCACCACGGAGGCCGCGTGGTCATAGCTCAGTACGATCGACGGCGATTCTCCGCGGGGCACCACACGATTGTCGCAAAAAGAAAGAGCGCCGTCTCCGCTCCTGCCTGCAGCGGGCCGACGGCGCTCCTCGTTTCGATCCGTCTAGTGCGGTTTCTTCCCCGCCTTGGCGTTGTTGGCTGGCGTCGCGCTCAGTTCCGCCAGCACCGACTTCGCATCGGCGGCAAACGGCCCAGTCGGCGCCAGATCCAGATACTTCTGGTAAGCCTCCGCGCATCCCTCCGGCGCAATAATCTTCTGCGTCTTGGGATCGATGGTCGCCTTGTTGATCAGCGCCTTGCCCTTCAAATAGTACGGAATCGGCTTCGTCGGGTCCGCCGCGATCGCCTTATCCGCCGCCGCTACCGTCCCATCGAGCTGGTTCTCCCGATCCATCACGATAGCTTCGTTCGTGTAATACATCGCCGCGCCCGTGGGATTCGCCTTGGCCGCCGCTTCGTAGGCTGCCTGCGAGTCCGGAATCTTGTTGTCCGACCCGTATGCCTCGCCCAGCGCGTTGCCCGCGGCTGCCTGCACTTCCGGATTCGGTTTCTTCGACGCCGTCTCCAGCTGGATCCCCTTCTGCAGCGAAGTCTCCGCATCTCCATACTGCTTCATGCCCAGCTGCGCCTCGCCCAGTTCGACCCACAGCAGCGGCTCGTCCGGCTTGGCCGCAACATCCTTCTGCATGAGCGCCGCTGCATCGGAGAAATTCTTCGCAGCCCGATCCGATCGCGACTTCGCCAGATCCGCGTTCAGATTCTTGATCTGCGATTTTCCTTCAGGATGCCCGCGTTCTTCGCCTTCGCCTCTTCCAGCGCTTTCCGCTCTTCCGGACTCAGCTTCTCGATATAGTCCGGCCGCGACATGTCGTCGTTGGCCTCGGTGTCCTGCCCCGCGACCACCTTGATGTTGTCGATCTGGTCCGCCACCTTGTCCTTCGGTGTGTTGGGCTGGCGATACGCAATCGTGTAGCTCCCCGGGGCAACATCGCCCTTGTAGTCGCCATTCGCATCCACATCGAACGTGTATTTTGGAACGGCGCTCATCGATTGCATCCCGCCTTCATACAGCGAGATCGTTCCGTTGTTTTCCGCCGCTCCCGCCGGATCGTTCACGTGCCCGTGAATCTTGCCGGTTGTCGTCTGTGCTCCCAGAAACAGCGGAACGCTTAAAAGAACGGCCATCGCCACGCGCGGCCCAACGTGTTTCATCTTCATGTTCATTCCTCTCCTGCTGGAGTGCGCAGTCATGCCGCGCCCTCCTGACTTGTCTCCCCGGTTTCCGGCCCCGGCTTCCCCCGTTTCGCATAAGGGATCGGGTCCTTCGCCCCAGCCTGCTCAAAAGCTCGCAGTCGCAGCACACAGCTCTCGCACACGCCGCACGCGGCCTCCGAGCCTGAATAGCACGACCACGTTAAATCCAGGGGCGCGCCCAGTTCAAGGCCGAGCGCCACGATCTCTTTCTTCTGCATATGGATGAGCGGCGTCTTCACAACGATGTCGCCCTCCCGCGTTCCCTGGTGGATCAGCTCCTGAAAAGCCCGGTAATACGCCGGCCGGCAGTCCGGGTAGCCCGAGCTGTCCTGCTCCACCGCCCCGATCAGCACCGTCTTCGCGCCCAGAACCTCCGCCCAGCTCACCGCGGCCGACAGGAAATGCGCATTGCGAAAGGGAACATAGGTGACCGGAATCTCCGCGCCGATGCGGCTGCATCCACCGGCGCCTGAGGCACTTCAATCCGCTCGTCCGTCAGCGCCGACCCGCCGATTCTCCGGAACAGATCCAGCCTCAGCCGCAGAAAATCCCGGAACCCCAGCGCATCCGCGACAGCCTGCGCCGCCTGCGCCTCGCGCTCCTCGGTCCGTTGCCCGTAGCTGCAGTGCAGCGCGTACGCGTCGTAGTCGCGCGCCGCCAGCGCCGCGCATACGCACGAATCCATCCCTCCGGAGAGGCACACCACAGCGCGTTGCCGATGCGGGCTCCCGCTCGTCTGGCTCACCCTTCAGATTAACGCGATCTGCCGCTTCACGTGCTGTGACGCACCGCACTGCGGTCTGCGCTGCAGAACGCGGCACAACATGGCTCCCGGCTCCCGGCTACCGGCTGATTTACGCCGTCTGCGGCCGGAATCTCCGGTAAGCCACAATCGCCAGCACCACAAACAGCACCAGCGCCGCCACCTGAGCCACCTTCAGCGGCCCCTCCTTGCCCGTCGGAGCCAGCGCGTGCAGCGCCGGCACCTTCTCAAACGACTGCACGATCAGCACAAAAAAGTTGAAGAACTCCGCCATGATCGCCGTCAACACCCACGTCCCTCGCCAGTTCCTGTACCAGGCAATCACCGCAACCGCCAGGATCACCAGCGAGAAAATCCCAATCACGATCCCCGGCGTCACGCCGTGAAACGGGAAGAAAAATCCCGTCACGCTGGTCAGAATCGTTGTC
>CAVPCB010000014.1:0-13844 GCA_963702285.1 uncultured Acidobacteriaceae bacterium
GCTATGTTTATGTCGTGCCTCGACTAGTAGTATTGCTAAGGGATCCGTCAGTAGAAGCCAACGCAATTACAAAACAAGTCCCTTCTACTACAACAATCAATCTATTCTTTGCATTATCAATAGATGTTGAATGGAAACGATAAAAACAGACTTTTCGTGCGGGTTGGGAAGACAACAAGAGCGTATATAGCGGCAATACTAGGGAATGACGACAAGATAGCAAATACAGGCGTGATACGAGATAGCAATGTGGACGCGAATGCGGTTCAGTATAATAATGAATTTTGAAAGGTTGACCTCCACGACCATGTTAAACCATGAGTTTGACGGAATCCGTGACCAGAGCAAGTCAAATTTTTGAAGCTGATCTTGAAAATTTAAACTACCTCGTCAATGCCGCGATTCGTCGCCGCATCGATCTCCAGCACGTCCACGGAATTCCCCGCGCGAATTTCCGTGCACGAATCGCACACCCCGCACGGCTCCTGGGTCGGCCGCTGCGCATCGCCCACCGCCGTCCGGCAGTTCAGCGCCTGCGCCAGGATGCGCGCGATCGTCGTCTTCCCAATCCCGCGATGCCCCGAAAAATGTAGCCGTGCGCAATCCGTCCCTGTTCCAGAGCGTTCACCAGCGTGCGCGTGACGTGCTCCTGGCCGGCAACGTCAGCAAATTTCTGGGGACGAGATTTCCGTGCAAGAACCTGGTAGGCCATTCCGAATGCTTGATTTATCGCCTGAAGCGGACCCGGATTTCCAGAACGGAACATTCGAGGCACCAACGGCAGGAGCGTTAATTTCGGTTGGGTTTGTCCAGAAGATTGATGACTCGAGTGGAGATTCGAGGCCCGTCTGGTGCCAGCGATGCCGATCCCCCCATCGAGCGTCACCAGGTGAGCTTTGTGATGGATCGCCAGTCCCAGCAGGTACGCATCCGTGACCTGCCGATACCCCTGAGGCGTCCTTTGGACAGGGAAAGTGAGTCGAAGATCCAGATCGTCAGCCCAGAACACATGCCCTGGATGACTCAGATTGACGGCAAGGAGATCCATGGCTTCGATCACGCTCACCGCGTCTGGAGTAGTGATCGGATTCGAAGCAAACGAACAAATCCAGCTTCCGTGATCGGGCAGGTCGCCCAACGCCTTTTGCCGTCTGCCAGAAACCAGGATCCACACTCCTAATGATGTTCGTGGGGTGGCCACAAGAGTGCCAGCAACGCATTGACGTCAAGGGAAATCCTGGCCCTACCATTCATCTTCCAGTTCCAGAACACGTTTTGTTGTTACGAAGCGGGCGAATCCTCCGGCAGAACCGGCAAGTAAAGGCCGTCGACGCACTTCAGTTCCAGCGGCCGAGAAATCCCCCCGCCGAATCAAAGTGCTCGCCGCTTTGCCGACGCTCATTTTGCGGCTCTCCGCATATTCCTTCACCTTTTCCAGTACGTCATCATCAATCGCCAAAGTGGTGCGCATAATGTTATTATGATGTCACAATCAGGAAGTGATGTCAACCTCATCGTAATAACATCAGAGACTCGACAGTGATGACCATCATCTACCGCCTCGCCACCCCCGCCGACATTCCCAACCTCGGCCCCCTCATCGAGGCCTCCATCCGCGGCCTCCAGACCAACGACTACTCCCCAACCCAGATCGAACAAGCCATCGGCACCTGGCTCGGCCTCGACACCCAGCTCGTCGCCGACCAAACCTACTTCGCCGTCGAAGTCCCAGCAGCCGCGAATCCCGACCGCCTCCCCACCATCGGCAACCTCGCCGCCTGCGGTGGCTGGTCCCGCCGCAAAACTCCCTACGGCTCCGACCATCGCCCCAACCGCGACGACTCCTTCCTCGATCCGCGCGCCGACGCCGCCAAAATCCGCGCCTTCTTCGTCCATCCCGCCTGGGCGCGCCGCGGCATCGGCTCCCGCATCCTCGCGCTCTGCGAACAAGCCGCTCAGGCCGAAGGCTTCACCCGCTTCGAAATGGGAGCCACCCTCACCGACATCCCGCTCTACCGGCGCCACGGCTACATCGAGCAGGAACACATCGACCTGGCCCTCGCCAACGGCGAGACCCTCCCCATCGTGAAAATGGCGAAAAGCCTCTGAGACAAGACCGCAATCAGGGGAGCGTATGATGGCCGAGCCTGGGAAGCCTCAGGAAAAATCCCCCCACAAAAAATAACTGGAGGAAGATCGACATGAAATTCATGACTACCTGGTCCTTTCCCACGGGGAACATTCCTGAAGCCGCCGAGCGCTTTCTCGCCGGCGAAGCGACACCCCCTGAGGGCGTGAAGCTGCTCGGACGCTGGCACAACACCGACTGCAGTGGAGGTTTCGTGCTGGTCGAAACCAACGATCCTGTCGCGATGTATGCGGATGCCGCCAAGTGGGCGGACCTGCTCGAGCTGAACACCGTCCCGGTGATCGAAGATAACGATGCCGGACCCGTGCTCGCGAACCGCTTCAAAAAATAGCCTTCATCCGAGCCGGAGTCTACTTCCGGCTCTGCCTGCCGCGTGGCGCCGCAGTCCTGGGTCTGCTTTTCCTCCCCGCCCGCTGCTTCGCCCGCGCACGCCGCCGGATTTCCTCCGGCGAGTACATGCTCCCCCGGCACTTCGCCGAGCCGCAGTTGCACCGCGCCTCGTCCTCGTCGCCGTCGTACAGGAAGTAGTCATACACCAGCTCCTCGCCGGCCTTGATGTTCCGGATCGCCATAATCCACACCCGCCCGTCAATCTCCTCCGTCTCGCAGTTGGGCGCGCACGAGTGGTTCAGGAACATCGCCGTCCCGTGCCCATCGATCACCGTCTTCCCGTCGCCCACCCCAAACAAATACGTTGTCGGCGAGTTCTCGTACTTCTCATCCGCCTCGTCTTTGGGAATGCGCGGCCCCGTGTACTCCACCACCCGGGCGCCTTTGCGGATCGGCGCCATCGTGTAGCACCCCGCCGCGTGGATTGCCGAAGAACGAATGATCAGGCTCATCTCCACCACAATATCAATCCTTCAAACCTCCCCCACCAAAATTCCGCCGTCTAAGATAGAAGAAGAGATGCTGCGCCCCTGCCTCATCCCCGGCTTCATCCTCGCCCTGGCCCTGCCCGTCCTGACTCATCCGGCCGTGGCCCAGCAGCAGGACAACTCCAGCCAGCAGCAGCAGAACCCACCCGCTCAAACCAGCACCCAGCAGAACAAGAACCAGAAGAAGGATCAGCCGAAGAAGAGCACCTCCCAGGAGAACCCCTTCCCCGAGGCCCAGTCAGAGGCCGCCGCACATCAGCAGCAGCAAAACCCCGGCACCGCACCCGACGCGCCGCAGCCCCAGGCAACACCCAAAGCCGGCAAACCCGACGGCCAGAATGCCTTCCCTCAATCGCAATCTGAAAAGGCGGCGCACGACGCCGAACAATCCGAGAAGCCCGCAGCCGATGCCGCTGCTCCGCCCCCGAGGAACCGAGCTACAGCTCCAGCCGCGTCAAAGGCCTCGACATGCCCACCACCGACGAGACGCCTCCCGCCAATCTCCCCCCATCTCAGCTGCCCTTCGATTCGAAGCTCGCCAAAAAGGACGCCAACATCGGCGACTACTATATGGAGTCCGGCAACTGGAAGGGCGCGCACGAGCGTTTCCTCGAAGCCAACCGATCCGACCCAGGCAACGCCGAAGCCGTCTTCGGTCTCGCTGAATCCGCGCGCCATCTTCATCTCGACGACGAGGCCCTGCGCAACTACCGGCTCTACCTCAGCGCCCTGCCCAACGGCCCCCACGCCAAAGAGATCCACAAAGCGCTGAAGCAAATGGGCGCCGATTGATCGAACCTCGGCTGGCGCCGGCCTTCGCCGATTGATATAGTTCCCACGAAACGGATTCCCCTCTCACCCGCGGCCATCCTATGCATGTCGTCCTGCAGCAGGTCTTCGACTCCTGGAGCGCCGAGCTCTCCGCCGCGCCTGCCGAGTGGTGCCAGATGCACCCCCTTCAGGACGACCGTCTGTGGTCCGCCCAGGAGCTCATCGAGCACCTCGTCCTCACCTGCCGCAGCACCAGCCGCGTCCTCTCCAAACGCCTTGAGCGCGGCCGCCCCACCGCCGACCGCAGCACCCCGGTTCAGTGGACTCTGCAGATGATCATCCTCTCCTTTGGGCACATGCCCCGCGGCGCGCCTGCTCCCGGCTTTGCCCGACCCGATCAGCTCCACTGGCAGCCCGCCAGTGGCGCCCAGCTCCTCGAACTCCTCCGCCAGGAGATCGACCAGATGGACGCTCTGCTCGACCAGTGCCGCCAGCGATTCGGCCTGCAACGCGTGGCCACCCACTTTATGCTCGGACCCCTGCGCCCGGATCAGTGGCGGCGCTTTCACGTCGTCCACATGCGCCACCATCTCGGCCAACTCCGCCGCCTCGAGCAGGCGATCGGCCAACCCTCCACGCACCAGGCTCAGCCCACTGGCGTCTGAACCGCTCCCGGCTCCCAGCTCCCAGCTCCGCGCTCGCTTCAGTACTTCGACTTGAACGCGTACGTCACTCCCATCGTGAACTGGAACGAATTCCGTTTCGTCGGCGGAGCCGTCGCCGGCGGATCGTTCAGATAGCTGTCCAGCGTCCCCACGCTGAAGCGCGAAATTCTTGTAAGTCGGAAACACGAAAGTATTCGTCTCGGTCGCTGAATACGCGCGCTCGTTGTTATACGCCGGAATGAACGCCGCCGTCTGCGTGTAAGTCACCAGCTTCATCTTCAGCAGATAGTTCGCCGAAAACGTCGACCCAATCAGGTTCTGGTTGTTCGACGAGCCCGAGATGAACTGCTGCTTCTCGTACTGCATCGTGGCTTTCAGATCGGCTTCCTGCGTCGGCTTCTTCAAAAACGTCCAGCCCAGTCCGCCGCCGTAAATCTGCTGCAGATCCAGGTCCTGGCTGAAATTGTGATCGAACGACGTCTGCCCCAGCGCAAACATTCTCGGCGAGAAGTATTCATCGCGTTCCGCGTCGAAGTGCAGAATCGACGACTTCGTGGTCGTCGCCGGAGTAAACACTCCTCCGCTCGTGTATCCGGCTGCGTGATCTTGCCGAACGACTCCGCAAAATCGAATGACGTCCGGTTCCGCGGATCCAGCCACGCCACCGTCGGAATGGTCCGCACCAGCCCCACGCTGCCTTCCACCGCATACGAATTCTGCGTCGCGCTCACCAGCGTCGCGCCTGCAGTCGCCGCTCCGTTCCACCCGCCAGAAAACCCGGTTCGTGACTCAGCTCTTTCTCCAGCAGAGGCGCATTCACGATCACCTGCGCGTTCTTCACCGGGATCGGCGCGATCGTCGCTCCATTCTCCGGCTGCAGCGTCACCAAGCCATTCGCCACTTCCACCCTGCCCTTAGGCATGTTCAGCGCCGCCTGCTTACTCCGGTTCTTCATCTGCGGCGTCATCACGGCAAACGTCTGCGCAGCTGCAGCGATTCAATCTTGTCCCACGCCAGCGTCAGATCGCCCAGGGGATCGCTGTGGAACGTCACCGTCCCGTTGGTTTCCTGCACCAGCTTGCCGTGCAGCGTGTCCCCGTTGCTCAGCACCAGCGTGTCAGGTTCCTTGTTCTTGTCAGCGCCCTGACCATACAAAAATGCCGGCACCCCCGCCAGCATCAGCGGGAGCACGAACACACAACAGCGAAACAAACGAATTCGCACGCATGAACAAAGACTCTCCTCAGGAAATATGAACCGGAAAATGACCGATGGCTTCTGCATTTCAAGATGCGGCGAGCGCGCCCTGGCGTTGCAGCCGCCGCTGGACGCGGCGCCCGAATTTACCGACAATGAAACTATGCCGATTACCCGTGAACAGGCCCTGGACTACTTCCGCTCCGACGACCTCATCGGCCTGGGCATGGAAGCCGACGCCGTCCGCAAACGTCTCCACCCGGAAGGCGTCGTGACGTACATCATCGATCGCAATATCAACTATACAAATTTCTGCACCGAGTACTGCACCTTCTGCGCCTTCTACCGCCCGCTCAAAGGCAAGCAGGCCAGCGAAGGCTACATCCTCGACTTCGATACCATCTATGCGAAGATCGCCGAGACCCTCGAAATGGGCGGCACCGGCGTGCTCATGCAGGGCGGCCTGCACCCCGACTTAAAAATCGACTGGTTCGAGCGCCTGCTGCGCGGCATCAAGGAGCGCTTCCCGCAGATCTGGCTGCACTGCTTCTCCGCTTCGGAAATTCTCGCCATTGCCGAGTACAGTGACCTCTCCGTGCGCGACACCATCATCCGCCTGCGCGACGCCGGCCTCGACTCCATCCCAGGCGGCGGCGCCGAAATCCTCGACGACGAGGTCCGCCATCGCATCGCCCGCCTCAAATGTGGCACGGAAGATTGGGTGTTGGTCCACCGCACCGCCCACCAGCTCGGCATGCGCACCACCGCAACCATGATGTTCGGCGTCGACGAAACCCTCGAGCAGCGCGTCAATCATTTCGACGTTATCCGCCGCCTCCAGGAAGAAACCGGCGGATTCACCGCCTTCATCCCCTGGAGCTTCCAGCCCAAAAATACGGCGCTCGGCGGACGCGGCTGGGAAGAAGCCACCGCGGTTGACTACCTCAAGGTCCTCGCCATCTCGCGGCTTTATCTCGATAACATCGAGAACGTACAGTCCAGCTGGGTCACCCAGGGCCTCAAGGTGCTGCAGATGGGACTCCGCTTCGGCGGCAACGACGTCGGCTCCGTCATGCTGGAGGAGAACGTCGTCCGCGCGGCTGGCACCTCGAACTGCACAACGGAAGAGGAACTCCGCCGCGTCATCCGCGACGCTGGGTTCCAACCCCGGCAGAGGGACACGCTTTACCGAACGATATTCTTGAACTGAGAGCCCTGATCAGTCACACTGGGACGATTGATCTCGATCTCCGGCCACTCTTGTTGAGCTAGTTGCCGATGGTCAAAGGCGCTGCGGCTCTCGTTGGGATCGAGCTGCCGCAGTACGAGATACTTGGCCTCTTCGAGCGAATGCTGCGGATTCGCACCTCCGACACATCGATTGTCTTTCCAGATCGTGCCAGACCAGACTTCGCACCTTGGACCCACCCGAACCTCAAGACGCTCCGATGGATATGCCATGTCGAAAAACCTGTGATACGCGCGCCCTCGCATATGGACCAGCCGAGCAGCCTCGTGCGGCTCAACGAACACGCGCTTTTCACAGAGTTCCGCGTTGGCGCCCAAGTCTCTCTACGATTGTCCCAGCCGTCCGCCACCTTCGTAAGTAGCCGGCGAGCGAATTGTCTTTCCGACAGACTCGGAAACAATCGCGACCAATGTCATCGCGACCAGGCTCAAGCATGTAGGGCAATTCGTTTTTCATAGCGGGAGGATGCCACAGTTCCCCGGGATACTGCAATGGAGGCCACTATGGGTCAAGCTTGTTCGACCAGGCTTTTCGCGCAAAGCGCGCATTCGCCGTCCGTACAGAATTCTGATATTCTGAATATCAGAGATTTAGTCATGGAAACCGCCAAACTCGGCAAACGAGGCACCCTCGTCATCCCCGCCAAACTCCGCCAGCGCTTCGCCCTCAAAGAGGGCGATCTCCTCGTCACCGAAGAGCGCGAGGACGGCATCCTCCTCCGCCCCGCGGTCGCCGTCCCCGTCGAAATCTACACCCCGCAGCGCAAGGCCGAGTTCCTGCTCAACAACGCTGTCACCAAAGAGGACTACAACCGGGCCTGTCGGATCATTCAGGACGATTTCGGTCTCGATCCAAAGCGCATCCCCAATACAGAAGACGCGAACCGCGACCGCCTGCCCTCCACCCGCGAATTTGCCCAACAGATGAAACGCATCCGCGCGAACCTCACTCGTGGCGAAACCAGGGCGCGTCGCCGTGCCTGAGCCGCTTCGCGTCTTCCTCGACGCGAACATCGTTTTCTCCGCGTCGTACACGGCTGGCCACGACTTCCTTCAGTTCTGGCGGGAGCCAAACATCGTCTGCCTGACATCTTTTTACGTCATAGACGAAGTACGCCGGAACTGCATCGATGCCAGCCACCGAAGGCGTTGCGAAAGCCTGCTGGAGCAGACCCACCTCGTTTCCGACGCAACCGGGTTCCAGCCTCCGCCGCGCTTCACCCTTCCCGTTAAAGACCAACCCATTCTCGCCGCCGCAATGCAAGCCGGCGCCGATTATCTCATCACGGGTGACAAAGCACATTTCGGGCGATGGATGAATGAGCCCATCACCACCAGAGCTGGCAATCTGATCATCATGCGCCCGAGACCGTTTCTGCTCTTCCTTGAATCAAAACGCGGCCAGCGCTGACTCCGCCCTCTCACTCCAGATCGATCTCCCCCGTCATCACGTGCGCCCGCAGCCGATACTCCCCCGCCTCCAGCTTCCTGGTGAAGCTCCGGAAGAACCCGCCCCGATCCACACCAAACGCCGTCGCCTTCACGTCCCCGATGTCCACCGACGCGTCGACCGACTTGTAGATCCCGCCCGCCGTCGACAGAATCCTGATCTGTCCCGCGTATAAATCCACGTCCTTGTCGCCACTCACGTCCTCGACCGTCACCTCGCCCGCGCCCATGTGGAACCGCAGGTTCGTCTTGCGCGGCACTTCGATCCGCACTCGCAGATTCGCGTTGTGATAGTCGTTGCCGCTGATGTTCAGCCGCCCATATCCCGGCGTCCCGTCGAACCGCAACTCCACGTAGCCGCCGTACTCATCGCGGTCCACCGTGCACGACACTCGCAGCGTCTCCGCGTCCGTGCCTACGATCTCCACGCCCGCCGGTCGAGCATCGATCACCAGATCGGCCCGCGCTCGCAGCGGCGCCTCAATCGGATGCGTGCAGTCTCCCACCGTCTCCGCAAACCCCGCCGCGCCCCCTGCCAGCAGGATCGCCATCGCGCCCGCGCACACGTATTTCATGCCGGAAACTACGTCTCCAGCACCTGGAATGTTCCTGGTCTGTTTGCTTTTTTTCGCAGAATGGAAGCGCCGGCACTCGGCTCCCACTGAACCCCTACTCCCTGGTCCCGACTCCCTGCAGTCTCTCCACCACCACACCCGCCAGCTGCGACACATTCCCCGCACCCAGCGTCAGGATCGCGTCTCCCTCCTGCGCCCTTGCGACCGCCCGTGCCACCGCCTCGTCTCCCGACGCCGCGTACTCCACCGCCCCGCAGTGGATCCTCTTCACCAACGCCTGCGCAGTGATCCCCGGAATCGGCTCTTCGCTCGCCGCATAGATGTCCAGCATCTCCACGCTCGCCGCGTCGTCGAAGGCGTGTACAAACTCCTCCATCAGATCCCGCGTCCGCGTGTAACGGTGCGGCTGGAAGATCACATGCACCCCACCGTACCCGCACTCCTTCGCCGCACGCAGCGTCGCGCGAATCTCCGTGGGATGATGCCCGTAATCGTCCACCACCGTCACCCCGCGAACGCACCCTTCACCTGGAACCGCCGATCCACTCCGCGAAACGACTTCAGCCCTGCGGCAATCGCCTCCGGCGCAATCTCCAGCTGCGTTCCAATGGCAACCGCCGCTGTTGCATTTAGACGTTGTGAACCCCCGGCACCTGCAACTCCAGCGGCCCGTACACCTCGCCATCCGCCGCTACTTCAAACCGTGTCCGGCAAATCCGCGGCCCCGAGCCCGCGCCCCATCGCTCGGCCCCGCAGGCAGCAACCGCAGCACAAAATCCGCATGCGGCGACATCCCATACGTGAACACCCGCCGCTGTACCCTCGGCAGAATCCCCGCCAGCAGCGCGTTGTCCGCGCACGCCACGCACGCCCCGTAAAACGGCACCCGCTCCATGAACTCCACGAACGCGCCTTCGACATCGGCCATGTCGCGATAGCAGTCCAGTGCTCGCGATCCAGATTCGTCACCACCGACAAAATCGGGGACAGCCTTAAGAACGAGCGGTCGCTCTCATCGGCTTCCGCCACCAGATACTGGCTCTGCCCCAGCCGCGCGTTCGATCCCATCGCGTCCACACGGCCGCCTACCACGACCGTCGGATCGAGGCCGCCCGCGGTCAGCACCGACGCCACCATCGAGGTGGTCGTCGTCTTCCCGTGCATGCCCGCGATGGCGATGCCGTACTTCAGCCGCATCAGCTCGGCCAGCATCTCCGCGCGCTGGATCACCGGAATCTTCCGCGCCCGCGCTTCCACCACCTCAGGATTGTTTTCGTGGACAGCGGAGCTGATCACCACCACGCTCGCGCCCACCACATTCGCCGCCGCGTGCCCCTCGAACACCGTCGCGCCCAGGGTCGTTAGCCGCTCCGTCACCGCCGACCGCCGCAGGTCCGAGCCGCTCACCGGGTAATGCAGGTTCAGCAGGATCTCCGCGATCCCGCTCATCCCGATCCCGCCGATTCCGATAAAGTGAACCCGCTGCGCCTTCGCAAACAATGTCTGTTCCCTGCTCCCCACTCCCTACGCTCTATTCCCTATTCCCTACTGGCCTCCAGGCATCGTGTGCAGCACCAGGTCCTTCTGGTTCACGAACCCGATCACCACGTCAAACTGCTTTCGCCCCTCCCAGTCCTTCTGCGCGATCGGGTAATGAAAGATCAGCTGGCCTTCGATCTCCTGCCCCGGGGTCATCGTGATCCCGCGCGGCATGGGCGTCTTCTTCTGCACTTCCAGATCGGGGTACGCGATGAACACCTTCTTGTAGTCCTCGCCGCTCGCGGCCAGGCTCTGCAGCACGTCTCCATTCGGCAGCGTCACTTCGCCCCACATGTCGTGGAGAAACAGCGGCAGCTTGGTCGTGCTTTTGATCTTCACATCGACGATCACGATCACTTCGTCGTAGACATTCGGCTGGCCTTTCAGCCCCCCCAGCCCTCCGCCTGTCGAAAGCTCGCGGTGAATCGGGTACGCCGATACCGACACCACCTGCCCCGCATGCACCGGGCCGGTCCAGGTGACCCACACGTACGTCGCGATGACGCCCACGACGATCACGATCGCCGCCAGCACCACCAGCAAAGGATGAAAGCCTGTCCCGTCTCTCTCCGACATATTGCTCCCGATTCTACTGGAGTATCCGCCGCAGGGGACAGACGCTCAGATTTCGACTTCGCCTTCGAGATAAAAGACGCATTCCCCTTCCAGCTCCGTGCGATCGCCGCGCAACCGGCACAGCACTTTTCCGCCTCGTGGCGAAGCCTGGAACGCGGTAAATTCCGTCTTGCCCAGCCGCTTCGCCCAGTACGGCGCCAGCATGCAGTGCGCCGAACCCGTCACCGGATCCTCGGGAATCCCCTTCACCGGCGCGAAGTACCGGCTCACAAAGTCGTATTGCGGGTCGTCGCTCCTCGCTGTGACGATCAGTCCCCCCTTGCCGATCCGAATCAGCGCCGCCATATCCGGCTCCGTCGCTCGGACGGTTTTGTCATCCTTCAGCAGCGCCAGGTAATTGAAGTCATTCTCGGTAACCTCAACCGGCGCCACCCCCATCGCCTCGGCAAGTTCGGCCGGCGTGCTGATCACCTGCGAAGGCCGTGTCGGAAAGTTCATCACATAGCCGGCTCCGTTCTTCGTCACCGTCAGCGGTCCGCTGGCCGAATGAAACACCACCTGGTTTCGCGCCGGTTCCAGCCGTTCCATCACCACCGCGGCGCTGGCCAGCGTTGCGTGACCGCATAAGGGAACTTCGGTCCCCGGCGTGAACCACCGCAGCTGATAGTCCCCGTCGGACCGCACCAGATACGCCGTCTCGGCAAGATTGTTCTCCTGCAGCGATGGCCTGCAGCGTCGCATCGGGCAGAAAGCTGGGCAGCGGAATCACCGCCGCCGGGTTCCCGGCAAAGCGGCGGTTGGTGAAGGCATCGACCTGGAAAATCGGAGCGCGCATAGTCAATTTTGGCCTGGCAAACGCGAGGCGACAAATGCAGCCCGGATCGAGCTGCGTCCTATACGGGTTGCCGCAATCCCGCCAGAAACTCCCCCGGCCCCCGCGTGTTCAGCACATCCGCCTTCGTCAGCCACGCCCGCCGCAGCTGCTCCACACCGTAATGCATTTTCGCCAGATGACTCGTGTGATGCGAATCCGTGTTCACCACAATCCTGCAACCCAGCTCCTTCGCGCGCCGCAAATCGCGATCGCACAAATCCAGCCGGTCCGGATACGCATTGTGCTCGACCGCGCAACCCACCGCCGCAGCCTTCTTCAGCAGAGCATCCACATCCACCGCGTACCCCTCGCGCCGCAACAACAGCCGCCCGGTCGGATGCCCCAAAATCTTCACATAGGGATTCTCGATCGCCCGCAGCATCCGCTCCGTCATCTGCTCCACCGGCATGTTGAACAGCGAGTGCACGCTCGCGATCACCACATCCATCTGCGCCAGCACTTCGTCCGACAAATCCAGCGACCCATCCGCCAGAATGTCCACCTCGATCCCCGCGAACACCCGAATCTTCCCCTCCATCTCCTTGTCGACGGCGCGAATCCGCGCAATGTGCTCCAGCGCCCGCTTGTCGTCGAGCCCCATCGTCATCGCCAGATTCTTCGAGTGATCCGTGATCGCGATGTACTCATAGCCACGCGCCACGCCGGCATCGGCCATCTCGCGGATCGTGTTCTTCCCGTCCGTCTCCACCGTGTGCATGTGCACATCGCCGCGAATGTCGCGCTCCTCAACCAGCACCGGCAGCCGATGCTCCTCCGCCGCCTCGATCTCCCCGTTGTTCTCGCGCAGCTCCGGCGGAATCCAGTCCATCCCCAGCGCCGCGTAAATCTCCTCCTCCGTCGCGCCCGCCACAAACGACCCGTCCTCGATCTTCGCCAGCGCATACTCGCTCAGCGTGTAGCCGCGCTTCAGCGCCCGCTGCCGAACCGACACGTTGTGCATCTTCGATCCGGTGAAGTACTGCAGCGCCGCTCCATACGACCCCACCGGCAGCAGCCGCACATCCACCTGCAGCCCCGACCGCAAGCCGAAAACTGACCTTGTTCTGACCCTTCGCCAGCATCGTGTTTGCCGCCGGATAATTCGCGACATACTCCACCGCCGCGCCCACGCAATCCTCCGCGCACGCCGGCCCCGTCGCCAGAATGTCGAGATCCCCCACCGTGTCGCGCCCGCGACGCAGCGACCCCGCCGGCAGGATCGTCGTGATCCCTTCAAATTTCCGGAGATACGCGATCAGCTTCTCCGCCGCCTCTTCCGCGTCGTCGATCAGGAACCGCCCGCTGCGCTGCTTGTAATCCTCAATGCCCTTGCGCAGCTTCTCGATCAGCTTCTCGCCGAACCGCGGCAGCCCCGCTGAGCCGCCCCTCCGCAATCGCCTTCTCCAGGTCCTCCACCGAGCCCACCTGCAGCGCCTCCCACAGCAGCGCCACCGTCTTCGGACCCATCCCCGGCAGCCGCAGCAGCTCCAGCATCGTCGGCCGATACTTCACCAGCAGCTCTTCGCGCAGCGGCAGCGTTCCCGCCTTCTCAATCTCCTGGATGTTCGCCGCCATCCCCTTCCCGATGCCGGGAATCTCCTGCAGCTTCTTCGCGTCGCTCGCAATCGTGCTGAGCTGGATCGTCGACTGCTCCACCGCCTCCGCCGCCCGTCGATACGAGCGGATGCGAAACGGATCGCCCGCACTGATCTCCAGCAGATCGGCCGTGTCCGCCAGCAACTGCGCAATCGAACGATTATCCATCGCCCCGATTACATCATTTCCTGCCAGGTGAATCCACACGCGCTCGAGAGCGTCGCGCATCGTCAACGCCGTGCCGGATCGGCGCTGTGGAGGCCGCAACCCATCGTTTGCGCGTGATCGGCCACGACCACCAGTCAGTGACGTGCCCGCGGACAAAAG
>CAVPCB010000015.1:0-10640 GCA_963702285.1 uncultured Acidobacteriaceae bacterium
CTGGAATCCCGCGCAACCCGCCATCCCTCATGCGCTGGCCTGTCGTCGCCCACAGCGCTCCTCCTCCTCGCCGCCTCCACCCTCGCGTACCTCCACTTCTTCAATCAGCAGCACACTCCGATCCACAACGACCTCATCGGCCCTCAGTTCGCCACGCGCGCCGCACTCCGCGGCGCCAGCCCGTATACCCCGGAAATGAAGCGCCAGATCCAGGCCGTCGCCGGCCACGATCCCAGCCAGGGTTTTGACTACCCCATCCTCCTCGCCGTCCTGCTCGCCCCGTTGGCCAACCTGCCCTGGACGACACTGCGCCTCGGGTTCCTCCTCGTTCTCATCCCCGCTCTCTTCGGGAGCACCTGCGCCTGAACCGCGATCGCGCCATCGCCGTCGCCCTGCTCTGTCTCTGCAGCTGGCCCGTGATCCTCGGTCTGCGGATGCTTCAGCCCACGCTGCTGGTCGCCGTTCTCGTTCTCCCCGCCTGCTGGCTCCTCAGCCGCAATCGCGAAATCCCTCCCCAGCTCGTCCTGCCGCTGGCCCTCTGGCTGCTCTTCTGGAGCACGCTCCGCCGCCGCTGAACCTTCCCCCTGGCCTTCGCCGCCACTGAACTGCTTTTCCTCCTCTGCGGCCAATGGCTCCTCCCCGGCTGGTTCCCGCAATGGCTGGCCACCCTGCATCAGTACTGGTCCCTCGGCAATGTCCCGCCTCTCGACCTCTACGCCGGCCGCTGGATCGGAACCCTGGCCACCATCGCCATCCTCATCGCCGCGCTCGTGCGTCTTTGGAGGCTGCGCCGTTGCTCGCCCGAATCCGTCGAATTCAGCAAGGCCATCGCCCTGGTCCTCGCCGCCACCCTCTGCCTCGCCCCCGTCATCTGGGCGATGATCTACGACCAGGTCATGCTCATCCCTGGCTGCTTCCTGCTGTTCGCCGCAGCACGCCCGAACAGCTCCGGGCTCTCCTCAATCCTCTGGCGCATCTCTCACGCCCTCATCGTCTGGACCTTCGTCGCCATCCCCATCGCCGCCCTCGGCGAATCCCTGAGCCCTTCGCCGGCGTGGATGAGCCTGTCCTTTCTCGGTCATCTCCTCGCCCGTCCCTTGCCCTTGCTCTCCTGGCCGCTCCTCCTGTCTCTGAAGCTTGTCTCTGGAGGTCGTTCAAAAATCGTTCCCCTGATCCTGAATCGGGGCCACAACTTCAAACCCAACCTTCTCCCCACTCCCAGCCTCCTCACCCCCCAGCCCCAACCTCCCTCACCCCCGAACCTCCTCACCCCCCACGAACCTCCTCACCCAGCCCACACCCAAAAATTCAAAAAAACAAAACCCCACCTGCTGCGGGACGCCAGGTTCACCCCACAGCAAGCAGCGAACACCATCACCTCTCAAAAATCAAGACAAACCGACCGGTCCTTCACTCCAAAGTACTGTCCGGCTGCCGGCCCAATCCCATTCTGGAACTGCGCAGGTTCGGTGTAGGGTGAGGAGGTGGGTGGGTGAGAAGGTTAGGGAGTCACCACCCCACACCCAAAAATTTCCAAAAGCCCAAAAACCCACCCGCTTGGCGGCGCCAGGTTCACCCCACAGCAAGCAGCGAACACCATCACCTCTCAAAAATCAAGACAAACCGACCGGCCCTTCACTCCAAAGTACTGTCCGTCTGCCTGGCCCGATCCCATTCTGGAACTGCACAGGCTCGGGGGTGGGGTGAGGAGGTGGCGTGGGTGAGAAGGTTCGGCAGTGACCAGCCCACACCCAAAAATTCCAAAAGCCCAAAAACCCACCCGCTTGGCGGCGTCAGGTTCACCCCACAGCAAGTAGCGAACACCATCACCTCTAAAAAATCAAGACAAACCGACCGGCCCTTCACTCCAAAGTACTGTCCGTCTGCCTGGCCCGATCCCATTCTGAAACTGCACAGGTTCGGGGTGAGGAGGTTGGCGTGGGTGAGAAGGTTGGGGAGTGACCCACCCCACACCCAAAAATTTCCAAAAACCCAAAAACTCGCCCGCTGCGGGGCGCCAGGTTCACCCCACAGCAAGCAGCGAACGCTCCTGCTCCCCAAAAATCAACACAAACCGACCGATCCGTCACTCCAAAGTACTGTCCGTCAGCCTGGCCCGATCCCATTCTGAAACTTCACAGGTTCGCGGTGAGGAGGTTGGCGTGAGTGAGAAGGTTCGGCAGTGACCCAGCCCACACCCAAAAATTTCCAAAAAAACCAAAAACTCGCCCGCTGCGGGGCGCCAGGTTCACCCCACGGCAAGCAGCGAACGCTCCTGCTCCCAAAAATCAAGACAAACCGACCGGTCCGTCACTCCAAAGTACTGTCCGTCAGCCTGGCCCGATCCCGTTCTGAAACTGCACCAGTCGCGCATTCCCAAAATGAATCCGCGCCTTCGGCGCATGGACCTCAGCCCCTGAGGCCGTCCTTCGAGCACGTCGCTGCGTTGCATGGTTCAATAATCGCGGCAGAGACAGCACACCGCCTCGCTGGCCCTTTCCCGCCCCGCCCCCGGCTTCGGTTTGTTATCCTCTCCCCGTGCAAGTTCTGTACGGCGTCCTCCTCCTCAGTACGATGGCGCTGATCTGGGCCGCTCTGGCCGTTGTCCGGCACATCCGCCGGCAGCGCGAGGCGGCGCGCTCGCAACCTGAACGCCACGACGAAAACCTCTAGCAATCGCAGCTCCGGCTCCCAGCTCCAGCTTCCTGCACCCTGTACCCTATCCCGGTTTCCTGGTACCCTGTCCCTATGAACGCCTCCGCCGCGACGCCCGCTCTTGCCCGCACGCAGTCCGCTCTTCTCCGCAACACCCTGGCCCTCGTCCTCGGCTCGCTCTTCGTCGCGATCTGCGCTCACCTGTCTGTCCCTCTGTGGTTCACTCCGGTACCCCTCACGCTGCAACCCTTCGCCGTGCTGCTCCTCGGATTGCTCCTCTCACCCGGGGTCGCGGCCGGCGCTCTCGTTCTCTATCTCGCCGAAGGCGCCCTCGGCCTGCCCGTGTTCACGCCTCACGGTCCCGGCGGAATGCTCCAGCTTCTCGGGCTCACCGGCGGTTATCTTCTCTCCTACCCATTCGCCGCTGCGCTGACGTCATGGCTGCGCCGCCGCTTCACCTCGGGCGCGTTTGTCTCCGCCCTCCTCGCTGCCGCCACTGGCGATGCTCTTATCCTTCTCACCGGAGCTGCGTGGTTTGCGGTCCTCCAGCCGCATTCCTTCGCGGCGATCCTCGCCCTCTCCATCCTTCCCTTCCTGCCCGGTGACATCCTCAAAGTCATCGCCGCCGCCGGAATTGCCACCGGATGGCGCCGCTTCCGCCGCTCCTGACAGCAGGCATCGCGCTCCCAGCTCCCAGCTCCTCAAAAAGTTATTGCCTTTCCGGTAAACATCGGGTATGGTCCGGGCAGCTTACCCGAAAGGTTGTTCGCTTTTTATGGTCTGCGTCAGGCGGATCCGGGGCCTGTCCCTGTTATCCGTGTGTCTGCTCTGCCTTTGTGCCTGCGGCAAATCCGTCGTCCCGTCATCCCTCGGTGCCGGCACAAACGGGCCCGATCCCTCCGATGGCAATCTCTCCTGGCCGGCTGGTGGCTCTGATTCCCTCACCACTGACTCCCTCACCGGCAACATCCAGCCCATCCACGATCCCAGCCTCATCCGCCAGGGTTCCACCTGGTACGCCTTCACCACCGACGTCATCGGCCTTCCTGCCGGCAATTACCTGCCCATCCGCTGCTCCCAGGACAAAATCGACTGGACCGCCTGCGGCAGCATTTTCCCCAATGCCATGCCCGCCTGGGTCGTCGCCAGGGTCCCCGGCATCATCGGCCTCTGGGCGCCCGACGTTTCCTGGTTCAACGGCCTCTATCACGTCTACTATGCCGGATCCACCCTCGGCTCCCATGTCTCCGTCATCGGTCTGGTCACCAACACCACCCTCGATTCCACCGACCCTGCTTACAAATGGGTCGACCAGGGCGAGGTGATCGCCTCCCGCCACGGCGACGACTTTAACGCCATCGATCCCAACATCTTCATCGATGCCGACAACTCGGTCTGGCTCACCTACGGCAGCTACTGGACCGGCATCAAGCAGCGCCAGATCGATCCTGCCACCGGCAAGCTGTTTCTGGGCAACGCCACCCGCTACAACCTTGCCACCCGCCCCGGCGTCTACGCGAACCCCATCGAGGGCGCCTCCCTCATCCGCCACGGCAGCTACTACTACCTGTTTGTCTCTGTCGATTTCTGCTGCAACCAGGACGTCGCCACCGATAACTACAAGGAAGCCGTCGGCCGCTCCACCAGCGCCCACGGCCCCTTTACCGACGAGGCCGGCACTTCCATGATGAGCGGTGGAGGTACCGTCCTGCTCCAGAGCAACACCGAATGGAGTGGCACTGGCGGCGGCACCGCCTACATCGACCCCGATTCGGGCGAGAGTCTCCTTGTCTTCCATGCCCTCCATCTGCCCGAGAACGGCGCCATGTATATGTGGATCAAGAACCTCACCTGGTCCAACAACTGGCCCTCCATCGCCCCCTGACACAGCTTCGAAGATGGGATACTGTGGGCAGCTTCCCTCCCAAACCGGGCAAATCAGTGGCCCGACAGCCCAACTTCAAAGCCGGGAATGCCAGGGTCCCGCCAACTTCACGTCGAAGCCGGGAAAAACCAGCGGCCCGACAGCCTAATTTCAAAGCCGGGAAAAACCAGAAATCCAGGGACAGCTCCACTTCGGAGCGGAAAAAAACAGGGGCAGCTTCATTCCCAAACCCGGAAAAAAAGCCCGAGAAAGCGCCAGGTTCACCCCACAGCAAGAAGCTCATACCCCCGACAGTGCGATCGTCAAGCAATTTCATCCGGCGCTTAAGCCAACAGTACTGTCTGCAGAACCTTTCGATCCGTTTTGGGAACGCCCCTGCCCCACCGAAGGTGCAACCCCCACCCGAATCCCCAAAAACCGCAAAAACAAAAAGCGCCCATCCAGGGCGCTCTCCGCATCGATCGGATTCCATCGAAGGAGGAACCAGGGATTCCCCCAGCCACACTCGCAGCCGGGTGAAGACTTAGGGCCGCCTCAACTTCGAAGCCGGGAAAACAGGAGCTCGCCAGCCCCACTTCGGAGCCGGGAAAGCCAGGGGTACCCTCACTCCCAAACCAGGAAAAAACAACAGGAGCAGCCAGGTTCACCCCACAGCAAGCAGCTCATACCCCGCAGTGCGACTCGTCAAGCAATTTCATCCCGCGCCAAAGCCAAAAGTACTCTCTGCGGAATTTTCCGCTCCATTTTAGAAAACCCCTGCCCCACCAACGGTGCACCCCCCCGATCCCGCAAAAACCCCAAAAGACCGCAAAAACAAAAAGCGCCCATCCAGGGCGCTCTCTGCATCGATCCGTTTCTAACCTGCCTTCGTCTTTCCTTCTAGCCGCTCAAATTCTTACGACGCCATCGCCGATCGCGCCAACGGCAGCTCCTGCACGAAGCCCCGAGCCCGAGGCACAACCCGCACGCCGTCCCGCGATTCCTCCATCGCCAGGGTCTGCGAACACTCCCCGCACAACCAGTAATGTTCCATCCGCCGCGTGCGCTTTCCTGTCTTGTCCGCGTCGCCCGATGCCACATCGAAAACGAAAATCCGTCCCTCTCGCAAATAATGCAGGGGCTTCGAGCACCTGGGATTTGCGCGATGATTCACCATAACCATCTCCACTCTGCGCTGCCTGTTTCAGGCGAACTTCCAGTCTCGCTGCCTTGCGCGATCCTGTGCGCTGCTGCTGTTGAAAAGAGAATTCTCCGCGGGATCCGCGCTCGAACATCCCGCGCACAACCCATATACTCTGATGACTTGCAAATAGGATGCGGAAAAACCGGCGTTCTGTCTTCCGCAGGGATTAGCCGTCGGATCACCAGGGTCACAAAGGCGCGAACATCGACGGCTAACTAGTTCTATTTTGGCACGGCCGCTTCTTCCGCAACAGAAATTTTCGGTGAATTCCGAACGCCAACTTGCGCTCCTGTGCAAGAATGATCGTTTGCTCATTTGAAAACGAAAATGCCCTTTCTGCGGTCCACTTTCATCGGCCTCTCGCGCAATTCCACCCTTCGCCGTTTTGCCGAGCAGTCCACCGTCGGGCGCCGGATGTCCTCCCGCTTCGTCGCCGGCTTCCGCATCGAGGACGCCCTCAACGCCGCCACCAACCTCAACGGCCAGGGCCTCTCGGTCACCCTCGACAGCCTCGGCGAGAACGTCACCACCCCCGGCCAGGCCCGCCAGTCCGCCCAGGTCTACCACTGGCTCCTCGACGCCCTCGCTCAGTCCAAAAGCGACGCCAACGTCAGCCTCAAGCTCACCCAGATGGGCATGGACCTCGGCCTCGACCACGCCACCGCAATCGTCTCCTCCCTCGTCGACCACGCCGTTCAGGCCCACACGTTCGTCCGCGTCGACATGGAAGGCACCCCCTACACCCAGGCCACCATCGATCTCGTCCGCCAACTCCATGCCAAACCCGAAAACCGCGGCCACGTCGGCATCGTTATCCAGGCCTACCTCCGCCGCAGCGCCGACGACATCGCCACACTCCTGCGCGACGGCATCCGCATCCGCCTCTGCAAAGGCGCCTACCAGGAGCCGCCCGATCTCGCCTTCCCTGATAAGAAAGACGTCGACGCCAGCTTTGTCGCTCTCACCAAAGTCCTGTTGAAAAGTGGCGTCTTCCACGGCATCGCCACCCACGACCCCGCCATGATCGCCGCTACCCGCGACTTCGCCCGCGCCGAGCGCATCGACCCCAAAACCTTCGAGTTTCAGATGCTCTATGGAATCCGCCGCGACCTGCAGCGCTCCCTCGTCCAGGATGGCTACCGCGTCCGCGTCTACGTCCCCTTCGGCGACCAGTGGTACCCCTACTTCATGCGCCGTTTAGCCGAACGCCCCGCCAACGTCCTCTTCCTCGCCCGCAACTTCTTCCGCAAGTAAGATCCCACACCGCAAGGAGCGCATCGGCCTGAAGTCCCCCAATGACTGCTAACATAACGAAGGCAGGCGTCTGCTGGACTGTTGACGAATTTTGCCAGTGAGGTGATCTGATGCGTCTCCGGTATGTTTGCACCGCTTTGATTCTGGGAGGCTGTGCCCTGGCGGGCTCTGCGCAAACGGGCTCAACCACAGCGAAGGTAGCCGCTGGCAGCCAAATGTCACCGGTCCAGGCGCAGGAGGAGTTGCTCAACCTCTTTCAGCAGGAGTTTATGGGAGTCGCGCAGGCAATGCCTGCGGACAAATACGGCTTTGCGCCCACTGCAGCAACCTTCGCCCCCTCGCAAGGCGCGAAGTATGACGGGGTTCGCACCTTCGCGCAGGAAATATCGCATGTCACGACCGCGAACTACTACTTTGCTTCGAAGATTCTCGGGGAGAAGATGCCGGTTGACCCCAAAAGCATCGCGAGTCTGACGACCAAAGAGGAACTCCTGAAGGCCGCTGCGGATTCTTTCGCCTATGCCCACAAGGCGCTCGCGACGATTACAGCCGAGAATGCCTACACTGCCATTGAAGGTGTCGACGGTCTGCACACGCGGTCGGTCGTCGCATCTTTCATTTCCGCTCATGGATACGACCACTATGGACAGATGGTCGAGTATCTGCGCATGAACGGCGTCGTGCCTCCGGGCTCGAAGTAATCCCATCCCGGGTCTTTGCCGATGTGCCCTTACTTAGTCGCTTGCACGGTACAGTCGGTTAATTTGTAGTGCCAGACTTCCTGATGGCTCTCCCGGTTGATCGCAACTTGCTCAGGTAATTGAAAACCGTCAACGTTTTGATAGGTGTAGGTGAGGATGATTCGATTGCCCTGCCTGAAATCGCCATCCTCGCCCAGCCTATAGGAGGTCAAGAGGAAGCCCTGGGGGCCAGGACGAAAGTCTGTTTCCCGACGCTCAGAGGCAGATCCCTTTTCCCCTTCGCTCTGGAGACTCATGTCGCGCGCGAGCGACATCTCAACATCGAAGGTTTGGATCTTGAATTCCAGCTTGTAACCTGACGCGGACGGTTCGACGTGAACGGGCGTGCCGTCCGACGGAAGCAATGCGTTATTACTGGCGACTAACCAGCTATTCAAGCTGAATTGCACAGCGTGTTTAAGGAGACCTTCAGCCATGCCACCATGTGGAAGCCGCCTTTCTTCATCGTCGGTCATCCCGGAAGACACTTCAGCGTTCTGGCGGCTGACCGTGACGCGAGTGCGAATCGGCTGAATGAGTTTGGCGATCTCCTCGTCCGTGCCTTCGTCGCCGAGGCGTACGGCCTCGGTAAAGTGCTGCTTCCAATCGAACTCTACAGCGCATCTGAAGGATTGGAGATTCCTCCCAAAGGGAGCATCATATTTCGCCCGGGCTTGCTTCAGGAACGTCGCATCATCGGTTGCTGCTTGTGCATGACAAAACGTTGCGCAAACGCTAAACACCAGCGCCAGGTAGAAAAATCGCATGACGCATCGTAAATCACCAGATACCGTGAAGCGCGCATCTCAGCACGGATCGACTGGATTGACGCAAAATCGCCAACGCACCCATCGAACGGCTCCGCTTTCCGCGGACCATCCGAACTTCTTCCCCAGCTAAGCAGGAAGCAGTGAGCAAACGGCCGTTAGCCAAACCTTTCGCCTAAACGCCTTCTGCCAAACGCCCGACTGCCCGCTTTTCTGAACGCTGAACGCCGAACGCTAACCGCTCGTCTTCACGCACCCATCGAACGGCTCCGCTTTCCGCGGACCATCCGAACTTCTTCCCCAGCTAAGCAGGAAACAGTGAGCAAGCGGCCGTTAGCCGAAGCTGTTCCTGAACGTCTTCTGCTAAACGCCCGACCGCCCGCTTTTCTGAACGCCGAACGCCGAACGCTGAACGCCGAACGCTGAACGCCGAACGCCGAACGCCGAACGCTGACCGCTGACCGCTGACCGCTCGCCCTCACCTCGGCTCGTAGGGCTCAATCGACAACAGATTCCCCAGCACCCGCCGCTCTTCCGGTGAAAACTCCTGCGAAAACCGCGCCGAGTTCAGAATCGCCGACCGCTGATCCGGCGGAATCTGCCGCAGGTCCGCGAACGCCCGCCCCACCATCCGGTGCCGGTCCGGCGCCATCTGGCTCCACGACTGGAACGCCCCGCGCACGCCCAGCTTCTGCTCCGGCGTCAGCCGCTCGAACATCTCGTTCCGCGCGATCATCCGCTGCCGCTGCTCGGGCGGACGCTCGTCCAGCGAGCGCAACCGGCCCAGCACCCGCTGCTGCTGATCCGGCGACAGCCGATTGAACCCCGGCTCCCGCCGCAGCTGCTCTTCCTGCTGCTGTGGCGACAGATTCTGATGGTTCATCAGCCATTGCCCCAGATGCCCCGGCCGATCCGCCCCATTCAGGGCCGGATTGCCGTTCACGCCCGGCCGCATCACCGGGACGTTGCCGCCGCCCCTGGGCTCTCCAGGACCTCCCACTGCCCGGCCCCCATTGTTTCCCCGCTCCGGTTCCCCCGCCCGTCCTGCGGGTGGCCGCGCCGGAGCCTGCCGCGCCGGGGCTGCAGGTCGCGTTTGTGCCCGCTGACCCCCCGCCCACACCCGAGGTCCCGCGTACGATGCCGGCGCCGCCAGAAATACCAGGCACAACACCGCCACACACGCCGCCCCCCTGAACGCAATCCTGCGACCGGGCGCCGCGCCCTGCGTGCTGTTGCTAATTCCCGAGGTCATCGCCTTACTTTCCCAAGGTCAGTACCGCAAATCCGATTGCCAATTCCACCGGGCCGGCTCTGTTGGTGCCTGCTCATCGCCTCGCCCTTCTTCCGGCTCCCAGCTCCCGGCTCCTGGCTCCCAGCTACATGCTGCCGTCAGCGTCCTGCTGATCCAGCGAGTTCAGCTGCTGATACATCTGCGCATTGTCATCCATCGACTGCAGATCCTTAATCACCGGCGAGGCCTGCACCACCGGCGCCTTCGCCGGCGAGAACCCGCCAAACCCGGCATACGTTCCCACCCCCGCCGCCACCACCAGCGCCATCGCACCCGCCATCAGCGGCCGCATGTTCACCCGGTTCCCAAACATCAACCGTGCCCGCATCCGATCCAGCCATCCGGCTGGCGCAGCCTGCTGCTCCTCGCGCAGCAGCACCGCCATCCGCGTATCGAAGTACGGCGAAACCTCAGGAGCTTCCCACGCGTCCATCAGCGCCATCGTTGCTTCGAGCTCCCTCAGCTCCTTGCCGCACTCGGCGCAGCTCTCCACATGCGCCCGTACCTCAACCGGCGCCTGCTTCGGGGCAAGAAGCAGATCCGGCAAACTCGCTTTCACTTCACGGCAGACCATACAATCCCCCACTCCCAAAATTCAGCCCTGCTCCACGAATTCCTTCAGCCGCTCCCGCAGCGTCTGATACGCCCGGAACAGCAGCGACTTCGTCGCCGACTCGCTCAACCGCAGCACGGCGCCAATCTCCTTGTAATCCAGCCCCTGATACTTGTGCATCAGCACGGCTGTCCGCTGCCGCTCCGGCAGCGCCATCACATGTTTGCGGATGGCCTGCATCCGCTCGTCCTTCAGCAGCTCCTCTTCCGCCACCGGCCGCGCATCGGCCACGTCCGGCGTCGTGCCCGTCTC
>CAVPCB010000016.1:0-12757 GCA_963702285.1 uncultured Acidobacteriaceae bacterium
TGAAAGACTCTAACAACTTGGCGGGCCCAACTTCCAATCAACACGATCGTCGACTGCATCCCTAATTTGTGAACAGTGGAGCACCATCTTCGGCTCCTTCAGACCATCCTTGAGGTAGCGTTCCAAAACGGTGCGGCTCTCGTGCATCGTCGCCGAACGGTACGTATAGACCGCCAGCTGAGCACCATCGACGGAAATTTTACCGAATCGCCCGGTCCGCCGCCATGGTGCCTGGGTGTCATCCACTCCGGGGCCCTGTCCAACTTCTGCGGCTGGCCTGGTTGTCCCGGATTCTGCCCCGGCCCTCCCGTCCCCGAGCCGGGTTCTCCGGTGAGCCGGCCCATCGGCGGCATCTCGGTTGGCTGCTGGAAGCCGGTTCCCCGGGTCCCTCCACACTCACCTGAAAATCAAATCCACCTGATCCAAGTGTCGGGTGAGTACACCATGTGGTATCGGCCCCGAGTGCTCGATCCGGTTTCTCAACCTGCTGATGGCCGCATCGTAGCTCTGAAATTCAGGTTGGTGCTGCTAAGGAGGCAGGTGTTGGGATCGCCCTCGTAGAGGTTGCACGAAACATATTGCGCGTTGCAGAGGGTTACTAAAGCTTTGGGATCACTTCTTCTTCTTTTCTTCGTTTTGGCGCGGGAGCTGTCGCCGCCATCCCGCACCCAACACCATCCCGGCCAACAGAACACCATTCCTCATGCGGTGCGCTTCCCTCTGCAGTCTGCCCAGTCACTCCTGCCCTTACGGCACCCGATTGTATCGTTGACCGGAGCCGCCGCGCGGAGCACCCACAGGCAGCACCACTCCATGGGCACTGGCCGGCACAGAGGGATCGCATTACGCGTCCGCCCCCCGCGCTCGCACCAAGAAGGAGCCCAAACAAACTCCGCTCCGCCCCCTCCCCGTTTCCAGGAGGGTCCCGATTATCTTCCGAGCCGTTGCGATGCTCGTTGGTTGATTTTCGCCGCACCGTGCTGTCGTCTGCGTTAAGCAAGGTCATTCTGCCGCATGCGGTGGGGCGACGCCAGTACCATTGCTAAGGAACTCAGCACGCGCATGCCCGGCCTTGACGTGGTTCCCGTCTCCGGGTTTCCAGCAAAGGAAATCGAAGCCGAAGCGCAGCGCCGCAACTGCACGTGGGTGGCGACCCTGTGGAGGAAGAGCTGGTCTCGGACAGCCCCAACTTCGCCGGCACTCTGGGCGGAACCCAGACCAGTGCTGATAGGGCGTCAGCCTCATGGTGAAGGGCACGAAAATCGGGGCCAATACGCTGGTTGAATACGTCGTGCGCAAAGCGGACAGCCATAAGGTTAGGTTGCTCACGGCGAAGGCTCCGGATGCACTTTCGCTCATGGAATCTTGTGATGTGATGGCTAATAATATTGATAAGGAGAAGTAGTGTTCCCCTTGGCCTTCCCGCTTCTCTTCCTTGGTTGATGGTGTTCTATTCAGCAGACCCTCGGCAGCCTGCTGGATTCAGCGGCCGGTTCCTCCGCATCGGAGCCGCACCAGGTTTCCTCGGGAACCAGAACTTCCCCGCCCGCCGGGTGCACCACCAGAAGCTCGGTATTTGGACGACTCGCGCACACTCCATCGCTCCTGCTGCTCACCTCCACCCGCGGCTCGTGATTGATGATCCGGCACCCGGTCAGGTCGTCGTTGGAATGTGCAGACGTAGCCGGCCTCCAGAGGGGCGCGCTCCGCTAAGGGAATCTGGGCAACCGCGAATCGGCGCAGCGACTCGGCTCGTTGACTAAATTCGACTCCGCGGAATCTTCATTACAATCCGGCTGCGCAGGAACCAGAAAATTCTCGAATTTCCGTGGAGGCGTGGAGCGTCCGGCGGAATCAAAACAACTGCTGTGGGTCGGGGCAATTGCTCCGGAATGAAGGATTTCGGAACCAATTTGTTAGTTGTGTGCGGCCGCACCAACTTTGCCCACACGAAAACCCATTTTTGGGATCTGCGCGGTCTGCCACAGGACCCCATGCCCTCCCGGTCGGGCTGTGTTGATGCCCTCAACCGCGGCCACGTGCTTCTGTTCCAGCTTCTCCGAGCAGCAACATCTCTTTTGTGCATTGATGTGATGGACTGGGAGCACTGGGGCCAACACCTGTGCTGCCCACTGGCCTGTCTTCCAGGAATGTCCGAGGGGCGTACACGTGTGCGCTTCATGCTCCACCGCACCGAGGATCGTCCGCACACGGAGGCGCGCCGTACTGGTCGTCTGCTTTCCGATTACCTTGCCCAACGTCGGCTGGATGAACGCGAGCCGCAACACGCGCCTTCCTTTGTTCCAATGCTTCGGGTTACTGCCCTTGGGAAGATCACTAATGCTTTATGAGTTACCAATCCCACATGTTGTCGTGTTTTATCTGTCGTCTTCATTCCCTGCCCCCCATTGGGAAGACACACGTCGTTTTATTTTCCGGGTTATTGTGACATACCGTAAAGGTGCAGCGGCTCCAAGAACAATCCGCAGACTTTCTCACCGGAGGACCAAAAAAGAAGTTTGGGAGGTATCTGGAGCAGAGTGGTTGACTCCTGTAACGGTGCCCTGATGCTGCTGTCTGTTCCGTATCCTTTTGGGACCCTCTTCGCGCAGAGCCTGACCAGCCGACGAGAACTCAACGCAGGAAGCCACTCGGTCCGACGGCTGGGCTCCCTCGCCCTTCCAGTACAGTCACGCTGATCAAGTTTCCATCGTGGCTCGTACATCTGTCGTGACATTGCCCTAATGCATCGTCGTCGTGAGGAGCTGGCCGATGTCGCTGTAGGTGTGCGTGGTGACGGGGGACGTGAGCGTGATGCTGCCGTCCGGGTTGCGCGGTGATCTCAGAGCACTCGCCCCGTGGCGTTAGGGCGCAGCCAGTGACATTGCCCAGGGCATTGGTTTCCACGGCTACTTCGTTGATCGAATTATAGGCATAGGACGCTCCGGCCACTACGCCGAGAAATCCATGAATGAAGTCACATCGGAAACCGATGCCCCTGGCAATGTCACTGGCTACACCTATAACGCCACGGGGCAGTGTCCACCACTACCGCGCCGAATCCCGGACGGCAGCGCCCCGCTCACGTCCCCCGTCACCACGCACACCTACAGCGACATCGGCCAGCTCTCTACGACGACCGATGCGTTGGACGTCACTCACAGATGCCTACGACCACGATGGAAACTTGATCAGCGTGACTGTACTGGAAGGGCAAGGGAGCCCAGCCGTCGGACCGAGGGCGAAGCTGCTGCGTTTGGGTTCTTCGTCGGCTGGTCAGGCTCCTGCGCCAAAGAAGGGTGCGGAAGAGAGTACGGACGCCTCGACGGCGGCCTAGATCGGCTTCGTTACGGAGGGGTCGACCGCTCGCCTGCTCCAGATACCTCCCAAAAAGTTACTTTTGCATATCCGGGGTGAGAAAGTCTGCGGATTGTTCTTTGGACCGCTGCAGCCTTTACGGTAGTATCCGCGATAACCCCGGAAGATGAACGACGTGTGTCTTCCCAATGGGGGGCAGGGATGAAGACGACAGATAAACACGACAACATGCAGGAATTGGTAACCCAGATTGCGCGAGCGTTGGTGGATCTTCCCGAGGCAGTGATCGTTGAAGCAGTGGAACGAGAGGAAAGCACGGTGTTGCGGCTCCGCGTTGATCCCACCGACGTTGGCAAGGTGATCGGGAAGCAAGGCCGTACGGCGCGCTCCATGCGGACGATTCTCGGTGCGGTGAGCATGAAGCACCAGCACCGGTACACCCTCGACATCCTCGAAGAAGACGGCGAGGCAGCGGAAGACGGCCAGTAGCAGCGCCGGTGTCGGCCGGTGCTCCCCATCCATCGCATGCGATCCGCGGAGAATGTGCTGTTGCGGAGAGGCGGAACGGAACGCATGGCCGCGGTTAAGGGCATCGACGCGGCCGAATCAGCGGGAGGGCAGTGGGGTACTGTGGCAGACCGCGCAGATCCGAAATGGGTTTTGGTGGCGAGGTTGGTGCGGCCGCACGGGCGACGGGGCGAACTGGTTGCCGAAATCCTGACGGATTTTCCGGAGCGATTCCACGACCGGCCGCGGCTGGTTTTGATTCCGCCGGAGCGCATCGCTTCACGTCCGCGCGAAATGGAGCTGGAGAATTTCTGGTTCCTGCGCAGCCGGATTGTGATGAAATTCCGCGGAGTCGATTCCATCAACGAGGCCGAGTCGCTGCGCGGATTCGCGGTTGCCATTCCCTTAGCGGAGCGCGCCCCTCTGGAGGCCGGCTCGGTCTACGTGAGCGACCTGACCGGGTGCCGGATCATCGATCTGAATCGCGGCGGCGGTGGAAGTGGGCACGGTGGTGGCGGTGGATCGCGAGTCGTCCAATACCGAGCTTCTGGTGGTGCGCCCGGCAGAGCGCAGGGCGGGCGAGGAAGTTCTGATTCCGTTCGTGAGGGAATTTCTGGTGCGGCTCGATGCGGACAACCGGCGGCCTGGAAATGCGGCTGCCCGAGGGTCTGCTGGAGATCAACGCCCCCATGACCGAGGAAGAGAAGCGGGAAGCCAGGGGAAGCTAGCTACTTCTCCTTCTGGATCTTCTTCACCATGGCATCCGCGAATTTGCCATAAGCGGAGTCGTCGGAGCCTTCGCCGTGAGCGACAGGCTTATGGCTGTCCGCTTTGCGCAGCGAGTATTCAACCAACGTATTGGCGCCGATTTTCGTGCCCTTCACCATGACGCTGACGCCCTGGCTCGCACTGGTCTGGGTTCCGCCCAGGGTGCCGGCGAAGTTAGGGCTGTCCGGACCCAGTTCTTCTCTCCACAGGGTCGCCACCCACGTGCAGTTGCGGCGCTGCGCTTCGGCTTCGATTTCCTTTGCTGGAAATCCGGAGATGGGGACAACGTCAAGGTCGTGCGCACGCGTGGCGAGTTCCTTAGCAATGGTGCTGGCGTCGCCCCCGGCATCCACATCGGCAGAATGACCTTGCTTCTGCTGGAAGACGCAGACGAGCGGGTTCTGGGCGAAGAGCGCGGGTGCAGCGAGAGTGGAAATACCGACGAGCATCGCAACGGCTCGGAACATGATCGGGAGCCCTCCTCGAAACAGGGGAAAGTATAGCGCAGCGGTTTGTTTGGGCTCCTTCTTTTTGGTCGGAGCGCGGGGGGCGGAACACGGTAATGCAATCCTGTGCCGGCCGTCCATGGAGTGGTGGTCCTGGGGGTCCTGCGCGGCGGGCGCTCCGTCAACGATACAATCGGGTGCCGTAAGGGCAGGAGTGGCTGGCAGGCTGCCGGAAGGGAAGCGCGCATGAGGAAGGGTGTTCTGTTGGCCGGGATGGTGTTGGGTGGGATGGCGGCGACGGCTCCGGCCAAAACGAAGAAAGAGGCAGTGATCCCGAAGCTGTTCTGCAACGCGCAATATGTTTCACGGTGCAGACCTACGAGGGAGATCCCGACGCCTGTCTCGCGCGCCAATATCCGTCGGACTACGATGCGGCCATCGGCGTTCAGAACCGGATCGAGCACTGGGGCCGATACCACATGGTGTACTCACCCGACGCTCAGTCGGTGGATTTGATTTTCGTAGTGTGGAAGGAACGGAAGACGGGGAACCGGCTTCCGGGCCAGCCGACCGAGATGCCGCCGATGGGCGGCCCGCGCGAACCAGGCTCGGGACGGAGGGCCGGGGCAGAATCCGGGACAACCGGGCCAGCCGCAGAGGCCCGGACAGGGCCCCGGAGTGGATGACGGCCCAGGCGACGTGGGAGTCAGCCATGGCGGCGGACCGGGCATCGGTGGAGTTTTTCCCGTCGACGATCAGCTGGCGGTCTATACGTCGTTCGGCGACCAGAACACGAGCGCGCCGCTTTGGAAGCACTCCCTCAAGGATGGTTTGAAGGAGCCGAATATGCCGCTGTTCCGCAAATTTGCGGATGCGGTCGACGATGCGTGTTCGGATTCGAAGTAGGCCGCCGGTTCAGTCTTCGACGAAGGATTGAAGGCGAGCGAGCGCCCGATCCCACTCCGCGGAGATACGGTCGATATAGTCGCGCACCTGGTGCACAGGCTCCGGGTCCAGTTCAAATAAGCTGTGGCGGCCGGAGCGAACGCAGCGGACGATTCTGGCACGCTCGAGCACGCGCAGGTGCTTGGTGATGGCCTGGCGTGTTAGATGCGAGCCATGCGTGAGCTGCGAGATGGACCAGGGGCCGTCATGGCTGAGCCGGGCGAGCAGGGACAGCCGGGTAGCGTCGCCCAGCGCGGCAAAGGTACTCGCCGTACGGGCGGACGACTGATGCGATGCGGCACGGTTCGAGGTGCGGCCGCGGGATGTGGGTGTCCCGCGGCGAGCGGTCCGACGGCGTGGCCGGGATTCAGGCGTGCTGGGTGACATACTCCTCGATGTTCGTCATCTGGATGGCCCAGCCTTCGCTGTTGCGCAGGAAGGCTTCGTTGCGGCGCTCGTCGGGGATGTCGCTGAAGCCGGACTCGGTGACTTTGAGCAGGGTGCCGGCGGCGGATTTCTCCAGGTGGAACTCGACCAGCGTGGGCGTTTCACTGGAGTAGTCGACCGCGGGGTCGACAGCGTAGGGATGCCAGGTGAAGGCGAAGTACTGCTCGGGGTCGATGGCCTGGATGGTCGCGCGCCATGTGAGATGTTCGTGGCCAGGATAGAGGACTTTACCGGTTGCAACCTCGCCGGCCTTAAAGGGGGCGTCGAGCTGGACGCGGAACCAGGCCCCAAACTCGTTGTGGTCGGTAAGAGCACGCCAGACGCGGTGCAGGGGAGCGTTCAGTTCGATGGATTTCTCGATGCGATCGGCGGTTTGGTTCTGAGTGTGGACAGCGGTGGGCATAGGCAACCTCCCGGTTGCAGATTACGCCGGGGGCTGTGGAAATGCAACCTGGCGGTTGCATAATTTCAGCGTTGACGAGCTGCAATTGAAAGGAGTGCTCAGGCTGGTTCTTCGGCCCGGTCTGGCCATGGATCGCCGTCATGGGTGGGCAGCGCGGCTGTGACGCGGGAGGCCAGGAGCCAGAAGGGGATCCATAGCGCGCTGAGGGCGGGCTCCAGGAGGCGGCCCTGCGGGAAGGGCAGGAATTCCGGCACAATGACGATGAGTTGCACGGCGAGCCAGCCGGCAACGACCGCTGTTGAACGCCAGGCGCCGCGGGCGGCGAGTGCAATGAAAGCCGGGAGGGCGAGCGTGAAGTCATGAAACCAGAGGTAGGGTGAACTAACCAGCGAAACCAGGAGCAGCAGAGGCAGATATTGGGGCCAGTCCCAGCTGCGACCGTGCTTTTTCCAGTCGACGAGAAACCACGCGGCGCCCGCAACGCAGGGCAGCCACTGGAGCCAAACATGCTGTGCGCCACAGATCAGGCGCAGCAGCCCTCCGATGCCGCAGCCGATCCCGAGTGCTTGATCGACACCGTCGCGGAGGTAGTGAAATGCCGCCGGGTCATAGGCCAGAGCACCGGCCCAGCACACCAGGCAGGTGAGAGCCGCGGCAGAAAGAAAACGGAATCTCCGTTCGCGGAGCGCCCAGAGAACGATGGCCACGACGACAAGCCAAAGTAGCTGTGGTTTTATACCCAGACCTATCGTTGCAAATCCTGCGAACAGCCAGCGCTTTGAGCGCAAAAGCAGCAGGACAGCGGTGAGAGACCCGAGCATGACAGGCGTGGCCTGTCCGAGTTGAATCGCGGTTCCGAAGGGGAAAAAGGTGAGGAAGACGAGGACGGCGATCCAGGCCCGCCGCCGGTCGCCGCCGAAGAAGGACCAAAGACCGATGGCGGAGAAACCGCTGAGAGCGAGCGAGAGCAGCATCCACATCGCCTGAGCCGCACGAAAGGGCAGAAGCGCAATGAGGCCCGTGATGAACAGGGACCACGGCGGGTAATGCATCGGCTGGGCCACCGCACCGGGCCATCCCTGAGCGCGCTCGATCGTCAGGATGGCACCCGCCGAATAAGGATTCAGGTGAGCGAGGAAAAGGCGTCCCCCGGACCAGATGGCAATGAAGTCGACATACGGTAAGGCCAGAATCTTGCACAAGGTCGCGAAGAAGAGGGCGCCGCAGCAGAGCAAAACGACGGCCGTGCGGCCGCCACTGTGGCGCATGCCCTTTAGGGGCATGTCTGGTTGTGGCTTGTGGGGATGCGAGCGTAGCGAGGGAATGACAGCGCTGCTCAATCTGGAATCGCTGTCGATTGGATCGACCACGGGTTCTTCTTCCCTTCCTGGAAGCGACTCAGGCCGCCGTGAGCAGCACGGGCTCGTTTTTGGTGATGACGATGGTGTGCTCGTAGTGGGCTGCGAGGCCGCGGTCGGCGGTGCGGACGGTCCAGCCGTCTCTGGCGAGCACCGACTTTCCTGAGCGGCTGGCGATGATGGGCTCGACTGTGATCACGAGGCCTTCCGTAAGAATGTCGGAGGCCGAAGGGTCGGGCCAGTTGGGCACGCTGGGCTTTTCATGGATGGTGCGGCCGATGCCATGCCCGCAGAGATCGCGGATGACGTGGAAGCCGGACGCGTTGACTTCTTTTTCGACGACCCGGCCGATGTCGCGCACGCGATGTCCGGCGCGGGCAACCTGCATGGCTTCGTGGAAGGCGCGCTGGGCGCAGACCGCGAGCCGGTTGCCGATGGAGGATTCCGTGGTGGGCGGTCCCACGATGACGGTCTCCGCCGCGTCGGCCATAAATCCATCCTTCGAGATGGTGACGTCGAGCTTCAGCAGGTCGCCGCTGCGCAGGCGGCGGTCCGAGGGGATGCCGTGGACGATCTCGTCGTTCACGCTGATGCAGCTGACGCCGGGGAACTGGTAGACGGTGGTGGGTCCGGAGACGGCGCCGTTCCGGCGCATGACCTCGCCGCCGATTTCGTCCAGATCGCCGGTGGTGACGCCGGAGTGGGCGGCGGCTTTCATGACTTCGAGCATGAGGCGGACGATGCGGCCGGATTCACGCATGGCGGCAAATTCTTCGGGCGTGTGGATGGACAATGGAACTTCCTCTCCCTTCTATTTTCTCAGGTTCATCCCGCGGATCCGCCTGCACGCCGGCGTTTGGGGGTCGCGTCTCGCAACATGGCCTCGCGCAGAAGTCCGTTGAGTCGGGTCTGGTAGCCTTTGCCCTGCTTGCGCAGCCACACGATGACGTCGGCGTCGAGACGGACGGTGAGCTGCTTTTTCAACGGACGGTAGAAGAGGTTGGGCCTGGCATTGCGCCAGAATTTCTCGTTCAGCGGAGGAATGTCGGAGTAATCGATCTCACTGTCGGGACGTGCGGCCAGGGCCGCGAGCCGCTTAATCTCACGAGTTGTCGGCTTCGATTCCTCAAGCGTCTTTCGAACGAATTTCCTCATAGCGGATTCGCTCCAGTCGGTTGGCTCTGCGGGCTGAGATGATCCGGATCACTTCCTTCTGCCCTTCCTCGTAAACGGTATGCGCGACCGTCAATACGGTCCCACCGTCGAATATCCCGATCGTCTGCCAGCGGAGCTCGCCATCGACGATGCGATCCGGTTCAGAGATGGAACCGGGATCGCCGAAAACACGCATGGCATTCTCAAAAGTCACACCATGTTTACGCCGGTTGTACTGCGCCTTCACCGGATCCCATTCGAACAGGGTTACAGCTGCGTCCTCATTGTAACTACAATTTCATAACTACACAACTATTCGCCCAGCAGCAGCCGTTCGGCCGAGAGGGCACGTCCCGTCTCCGCGTCGCAGTCGATGACCAGCGCCGCCATGCGCGGATCGCCCTTGGCGGCTTCGAACTTCGACGGCATCGACGTAAGGAAGCGCTCCAGCACCATCTCTTTTTCAACGCCGATGATGGAGTCGTAGGGACCGCTCATGCCCACGTCGGTTTGATAGGCGGTGCCGCCGGTGAGAACGCGATTGTCGGCAGTGGGGATATGCGTATGCGTGCCGATGACCGCAGTGACGCGGCCGTCGAGATACCAGCCCATCGCGCACTTTCTCCGATGTGGCTTCGGCGTGGAAGTCGACCACGATGACTTTCGCGGAGATTGCGGAGAGCAGCCTGTCGGCAGTGCGGAAGGGGTCTTCGTTGTTCGCCATGAAAACGCGCCCCTGGAGCGACACAACAGCATAGGTCTGGCCCGAAGGGAGCGTTCCCTGATAAACGCCATAGCCAGGCGTGTTCGGCGCGTAGTTGGCGGGGCGCAGGATGCGGCGGGCGCGATCGTGGCTGTCGGGCGCAGCGGACTTCAGGTAGTCGATGATCTCCTTCTTGTCCCACACATGGTTGCCGGTGGTGAGAACGTGCGCGCCGAGATCGAACAGCTCGTCGGAGATGGCGGGTGTCAGACCGAATCCACCGGCGGCGTTTTCCGCGTTGATAATCACGAGATCGACGCTGTGGCTGGCGATGACGTGACCGATGTGTTCCCGTACGATGCGACGGCCGGCGCTGCCGAACACATCGCCGACGAAGAGGATGCGCATGAGCTACAGGGTACAGGGTGCCGGGAGCAGGGTACAGAGCATTGGACGCTCGGGAGGTCTCGATGCGCTGGGTGCGAGTGAACAGTATAGCGGATGTCTTCGCGGACGGACAGACGTACGCGTTGTTACAGATTTCATGTTGCGCCGGAGAAGCTGTGGTAGGTTGGGATGCATGGCCGCAAATACCCGATTCGCGACTGGCGTTCATGCGCTGGTCCTGCTCGCTGCTGAACCGGATGGACTGCAGACCTCGGAAGACGTAGCCGGCAAGCTGAGCATCAATCCCGTCGTCATTCGACGCGTGTTTTCGCTCCTGCATCGCGCCGGTTTGCTGCAGAGCCAGAAGGGTCCGCACGGCGGATCGAAGCTGGCGCGCTCACCCAAGGCAATCACGCTGGCCGACGTCTACAAGGCGCTGGATGGCGGCGAGCTGTTTCACGCCGCATCGCTGTCGGGGCAGACCGCGAAGGTCGGCGGAGCCTTGAAAAAAGTCTTCGAGAGCGCCGAAACCGCGATGCGCGACCAGCTGGAAAAGACCACGCTCAACGACCTGGCCAAGAAGGCCGCGAAGAAGAGCAAGAAGTAGAGCCGGATCGGCAACTCAACTTCGTCCCGCAGCCTATCCGGCCACCAGCTTCCCTGAATCCGCCACCCACCGCGCACTCAGCACCACAGCAATCAATATCAGCGACACCGTCAGCCCGCTCCACAACCCCGACAGTCCCCACCCGAACCGGAAACACAGCAAGGCGCCGAAAGGCAGTCCCAGAATCCAGTAGCCCGCGAAATTCATCAGCATCGGGAAGCGCGTCTCGCCCAGCCCGCGCAGCGCCCCCGTCGACACCGTCTGGATGCCGTCGAAGATCTGAAATCCTGCCACAATCGCCAGGATGTGCGCGCCCAGGGCGACGACGTTGGGGTCGCGCGTCCAGATATGAATGATCGGTCGCGGAACCACCAGGAACAGCACCGCCATCAACGCCATGAAACCCGCGCCCAGGCCGATGGCCAGCAGCCCCGCACGCCGCGCGCGCGCAGCATGGCCCGCCCCAATGGCATGGCCCACCGCAACCGCCGCCGCCGCCGAGATTCCCAGCGGAACCATATACGTATACGCCGCGCAGCTCAGCACGATTTCGTGCGTGGCCAGTGCAATCGGCGACAGGTGCGAGGCCATCACCGTGGCCGCGCCGAATGCCGCCACTTCCAGCACCACCTGCGAGGCCGCCGGCAGCCCCAGCCACAGCAACGCGCGAATGCGCGCCCAGTCCGGCCTCGGCCAGTGCGCGAACAGCGGATGCCCACGCCCGTTTTCGTGCGCCCACGCCGCGTATACCAGCACGCCGGCCATGTAGATGCGCGCCAACACCGTCGACAGTGCCGACCCGCTGACCCCGAGGGCAGGGAAGCCGAAGTGGCCGTAGATGAAAATCCAGTTGAACGCCAGGTTCACCAGGTTCGCGCTCACCAGCGCAAACGTCACCGGTCGCACCTGCGCCACGCCCTGCAGGTAGCGCCGGAATCCGCCATAGACCAGCAGCGGAAACGTCCCCCAGTTCAGGATCGACACATACGACCGCGTCAGCCCCGCCACCGTCGGATCGACGCCGCGCCCGGTAAAGATGCGCTCCCCCGCCAGCATCCCCAGCATCAGCACCGGCGTGAACGCCATAGCAATATAGATCGCCTGCGCCAGCGACCGGTGGCAGTCGTCGAACCGTCCCGCGCCCCACGACTGCGAGACCAGCGTGTCGAGGCCGAGCAACACGCCGATGCCGAACAGCGAAGGCGCGTAGTAGATGGCGTTGCCGAGCCCGACCGCGCCGATCGCGTCCGGTCCCAGCCGGCCGACCATGATCAGGTCGACGATGGTCATCGTCATCCATCCGAGTTCGGAGAGAACCACGGGAATCGCCAGCGACAGCAACGCGCGAAACTCTGTCGCCGATCTGCGGCCGCTCGACAAGCCGCTCGAAGACCGCGACCTCAGGCGAGGCGCCGTCGCTCGTCCGGCTTTCCGGATCCTCGATTTGGCCTTCGGCGGACATGGGGGAGATGCAGACAGCGGCTTGCCTATTGTAGATGTGGCACACCCGGAACCTGGGCGCTGAGGCCCGTGTGCTGAGACGTGCTCCCTGTACCCTGTGCCCTGTAATCCGAGTGATAGATTAAAGACAGCGTGCAAAGCGCAACCGGCGCGGTCCTGGACGGCGCCGACGACGCGGAGAGATGGCCGAGTGGCTGAAGGCGCACGCTTGGAAAGCGTGTTTAGGGGAAACTCTAACGTGGGTTCGAATCC
>CAVPCB010000017.1:0-16975 GCA_963702285.1 uncultured Acidobacteriaceae bacterium
CTCAAGCCAAAATCGGGCTTGAATGGGCCACCCATTCCATTTGTTGAGAACCTGTGTCAAAGCCACTGAGGACTAGTAGTCCATGTACTCCTTAAGGGAATCAAGGACTTGAGGCAGATGATTCGTTACATCATTATGCGTGAATTGGAACGTCAACCAGTCCTCTTTCGATGCCAGATTCCGTTTGGCGGCTAGCTTCTTCCTGGTCGCGGCGCCGAGAGCCGACTGTTCTGGTTCAACCTGAATAGCGATCTTGGTTCTGCTCCGAACATTAACAAGTCCAAAGCTGAAGAACTCGGGAAAGGCTCGCTCCCCGATAACTCGCCAGATCTTGCCTGAGGTGTTGCCCCATACTTGGGGAAAAAGCATTGGGCGGTCTTCGTCTTGGTTAATTTCCACCACCCTTCAAAAAACACTAATTCTGCTGAAGACCCGTGGGTTGTTATTATGTGCCTCATCTCATGCCGGAGTTCCTTGCTCCCCCCGATTGATGCGACAGCGTGGGCCACTGACCACGGTTTGTATCTATCAAGTTCTTCTGCGATCTCGGTCTTTTTCTTCCAGCCATTTCCGACTGATCCGAAGTTGAGCGAAGAATCGTCGAAGTATAACCGCTTAAACATAATGTTGGCGTAGATAGTTGCAACCGAGTCGTTATTCGTCGCGAGAGCTATCCTTTTCTCCGCCCACTCCTCGAGCAACTGCCGCACTTCGTTCGGGTTTTTCGCAAATCCCACATAGATTGGCTGGTCCGATCCTTTCCACCGTGTCTCGTACTTTTCCAAAAAGCGCTCGACCATATCCGAGGCGGTCGCAAAGTGACGATCGCGGATCAAGTAAAAGTCATAGCCGCCCCAGAGACCAGCCAAAGATCGCTTTGCTTCTTCACTGAGCGCCATAAGTCCTTAATCCCTCCGGGATGATCATAATCTCTGACAAACACCATGCGGCTTAGGGCCTACGTCAGCCTCTGACTATTATTTCGATAGCCTCTGGAGGGACATTGAACGTAAGGGCCAAACCCTGTTTTGCCGCCAGCATCGTTAGAGGTCGAACAACATCGCCTGCGTCAGGAGGATGCTGGGCGGCTCGTTGCGGGAATCCTGCGGACGGCATCGGCTTCCAGTCCAGCCCTGCGGGGTTGATGCCCAATTCCTTCAGTGTTCCGTACTTTACCGGGTTGCGATCACCTTTCCAGGCATGAGGAACGTTGATAGACGCATATTCACGAAAGCGGATTAAGAACCTGCCTGCAGCAGCTTCCTTCGGATCGCGCGCCAGAACCACATCTCTCACTTTGCCAATCAGAAATGCCGAGCCGTGCTCTTCGTCCCCTTCGACCGGATACGGCGAATATTTGTTTCGAGTGCAGACTGCATAGGCGCAATGACCTGCGCGAATGGGATCAAGGCGCCACGCTGAGGTGCCTTCCTCGCGGACGATCCTTTCGACGCCCCTGAATGTGAATACAACCACGCATTCCATCATCGTTCCCCTCCTGCAACGTCCAAAGCATCGCATAAACTATCACGTAATGTCAATATAGTTTATCTATAAAGCTTGAGGTGGACTTTTTAACCCCTGCGGCAAAGGAAAACCCCATCCTGAAAGCGCCAGGATGGGGCACCGGTTTCGGACTACTCGAAGCTATTCCGCGGAGGGGGTTTCGTCCGCCTGCTTCGTCTGCGCGACGGTCCAGCTAGGGTCGCCGACTTTAAACCGGGCGAATCTCCTTACCGTAATATTCTCGCCCAGCTTGGCTACCTTCGTTGCGATCAGGTCCTTGATGGACTGGCTTTGTTCCTTGATGAAGGGCTGCTCGAGCAGGCAGACCTCTTCGTAGAACTTGCCCATCTTGCCCTCGACGATCTTGTCGACCACGTTCGCGGGCTTGCCCATGGCGGCGGTCTGGGCGCGGTAGATTTCTTTCTCGCGCTCCAGGTCTTCCTGCGTCACGTCTTCTTTGCGGATGTAGCGCGGGTCGGTGGCGGCGATGTGCATGGCGATGTCCTTGAGGAGCTCCTGGAAATCGTCGGTGCGGGCGACGAAGTCGGACTCGCAGTTGACCTCGACGATAACGCCGATTTTGCCGCCGGCGTGGATATACTGGCCGACCTGGCCCTCGTTGGTGGAGCGGGAGGCTTTCTTGGCGGCCGAAGCCATGCCGCGCTTGCGCAGGATGACGAAGGCCTCTTCCATGGCGCCTTTCGATTCCTGGAGCGCCTTGAGGCAGTCGCCCATGGGGGCGCCGGATTTTTCGCGAAGTTCTTTGACGAGTTTTGCGTCGATCTTTTCAGTCACCGTGGACATCCTTTGACTCCATTCTTTCAGCTTTTCATGATCCGAGTTCCACGCAGGTCAACGTGGGCGGATCGACTTACACACACAAAAAGCGTGGCTCCTGCTGACGGCAGCCACGCTTTCTGAAAAACGCAGAACTGCCTAAACCTTAATAACCGCTTTCGGCGGCCTCGGCTTCGTCGAGCGCGGCCACGATCGCCGGCGCCTTGCGGATGCCTCCACCGAGCGCGGCTTCAAGGTCGACGACCTCAGTGCCTTCGGGTTCCGGTTCCGGCGCGGCTTCGACTGCGGGCTCGCCTTCGGCCACCGCCTGAACATCGCTGGCAACGCCGGCCATTTCTGTTACGAACTGCTTGTCGGTCGCGGCGGCAGCGCCTTCGGCCACCGAGTCGGCGATCTTCGAAGTGAAGAGCCGGATGGCGCGGAGGGCGTCGTCGTTGCCGGGGATAACGTAGTCGACGACGGTGGGGTCGCAGTTGGTGTCGACGACGGCGACCACGGGAATGCCGAGCTTGCGCGCTTCCTTGACGGCGATGGCTTCGTTCGACGAGTCGACTACGAAGATGGCGTCGGGCAGGCGGCGCATATTCTTGATGCCTGCCAGATTGGCCTGCAGGTGCTTGCGCTCGCGCTCGAGGCGGATGACTTCCTTCTTGGTGAGGAGGTTGTAGCGGCCGTCGTTGGCCATCTCATCGATTTCCTGAAGGCGCTTCACCGACTTCTGCACGGTCACCCAGTTCGTAAGCAGTCCGCCGAGCCAGCGCTGGTTGATGTAGAACATCCCGCAGCGGGTGGCTTCTTCGGCGATGGCATCCTGCGCCTGGCGCTTGGTGCCGACGAACATGATGACTTTGCCCTGGGCGGCGAGTTCGGTGACGAACTTCGACGCCTCCTTGAACATCTTGAGGGTCTTCTGCAGATCGATGATGTAGATACCGTTGCGCTCGCCGAAGATGTACTCCTTCATGCGTGGATCCCAGCGCTTGGTCTGATGCCCGAAGTGGACTCCCGCTTCGAGCAGCTCCTTCATAGTGATCGTGGCCAAACAGCCTCCTTATTGGACTGCATTCCGGGCGGTGATGCCGGGCCGGAATTGATGCTCGCGGGGCGAGCAGATTGAACTGCAAACTCAGCGGTTAGCGTTTAGCGGATAGCGTCTTGCAAAACCGTTGCACGACTAACCTGAACCGTTGTCAGCCAACAGCGATTAACGCTTGCTGAACTGGAATCTCTTGCTTGCACCCTTCTGGCCGTACTTCTTGCGTTCCTTCACGCGGGCGTCGCGGGTGAGCAGGCCTTCGGCTTTGAGGGTTTTGCGCAGCTCGGCATTGAACTGGAGCAGGGCGCGGGCGATGCCCATCTTGACCGCGTCGGCCTGGGCGGCAACTCCGCCGCCGGAGACGGTGGTGACGACGTCGAAGGTCGCGGCGGTATCGCTGACGACGAGGGACTTCTTCGCGGCGACGCGCTGCTGCTCGGTGACGAAGTAGACGTCGAAGGCTTTGCCGTTGACCTTGAACTCGCCGGTGCCGGGGCGAAGATAGACGCGCGCGATGGCCGACTTGCGCCGTCCCGTGCCGTAGTACTGAACCAGATCTGCCATGCTGTTTCCTTAATCTTCTTTCGTGCGCCGCAGGGGCTAAAGCCCCGGAATTTTTGGTGCCTGTTCGGCACGACTCAAGTCGTGCCCTGTTACAAAAACCTTCGAACCTTCAGAACCTGTTCAAACCCTTCGATCTTGTTCCGGCTTCCCTCAGGGGCTAAAGCCCCCGTTTTTTGGTGCCGTATTCGGCACGACTCAAGTCGTGCCCTGTTACAAAAACCTTCGAACCTTCAGAACCTGTTCAAACCCTTCGATCTTGTTCCGGCTTCCCTCAGGGGCTAAAGCCCCGGAATTTTTGGTGCCTGTTCGGCACGACTCAAGTCGTGCCCTGTTACAAAAACTCTCGAACCTTCAGAACTCTTGCCCTGTTACAAAAACCTTTGAACCTTCGGAACCTTTACAAAAACCTATGCTTTGACTTCCAGCGGCTGAGGCTTCTGAGCCGCGTGCGGGTGCTTCTCGTCGCGATAAACGTTGAGCTTGGTGGCCATCTTGCGGCCGAGCTTGGTCTTGGGCAGCATGCCCTTGATGGCCTCTTCGACGACCTTCTCAGGACGGCGCGCGATCAGGCGGATGAACGACTCTTCGCGCAGGCCGCCGGGGAAGCCGGTATAGCGGCGGTAGGTCTTGGACTGCGCCTTGAGGCCGGTGAGGCGAACCTTGGCGGCGTTGATGACGATGACGTGGTCGCCCATATCGAGGAAGGGCGTGTACTTCGGATTGCGCTTGCCGCTCAGCACGCTGGCGGCTTCGGTGGCAAGGCGGCCGAGGGTTTTGCCGCTGGCATCGACCACGAACCACTTACGGTCGATTGCGAGCCCGCTTGGAATATAAGTCGACATCTCTCGTTCTCTTCTCCCGGCTGAGCCGTGAAACCCAAAAATTGTCCACGCAACGCAACGCCGATCCGCGGATTGAGAAACTCTTCCGCGGCTTACGGATGCTGTACGCGTGAGTTAGCGCAGAATTTGAGGCCCCGGTAGCCGGTGACTGCAAGGTTTCCGGATCGACCATCCCCGGTCTGCGGCGCAAACGCACAGACGCGGAGACGCACACTGCGCAAGGTCTTCAGGATACGAGAATTTGGGGGTGGAGTCAACGGCAGGGCACAGCGTACAGGCGAGCCGGGAGCTGGGAGCCGGGCGCGGGGAGCCGGCGGGTCAGAAGAGGATGCGCAGGTCGACGATCAGGTTGTGGTTGTAGCAATGGAACCGCGACGTGGCGATCTGCATGCCTCCGTCGAGGACCGCCGCGGAGTGTTTGAACCAGGCGTTCTTCTTCACGAGCAGGAAGGCCGCCGGGGTGACGAAGTTCTGCGTGCGGCCGTCGTTGGGACCGCCGAGGTTGAACCAGGCGTTGTTCTCGATGTCGAACCAGGCGCGGGACGCGGCGTGGACCTGAGCGGCGACATTCCATTCGATGGCTCGGCCCTGGCGATCGATTTTGCCGGTGGGCAGGACGCCGTTCAGCGTGGATTGCACATCGAAGCGGCCGAAGGCTTTGCCGGCGGCGAGCCTGGGCATGTCATAGCCGGTCAGGGCGCCGTTTTGCTGCGCGCCCGGCGCAAACCCGTGGGTGAGGCTGGCCGCGACAGCGAAGTTACCGTGGTCCGCATTGCCCGACGCGATGCGGAACTTGACCTGCGTCGAGGCGTTGCCCCAGCCGTCGGGGAGCTCGGCGCAGTGATTGCGGAACAACGATGGTGGATTGAAATCGAACTGCAGGCGCGTTCCGGCGATCAGGCCGAAGCCGTGGTCGTTGCCATAGCTGAAAATTTCCGCCCCGGGAGCGCTGGCCCGCGCGACGGAGAGGCGCGCTCCCTGCACCAGGCGCGGGTCGGACTCGATCAGCGGGGCGATCCACGCGGGCTGCAGGGCGGCCATGGTGGTGTTGTTATTGCTGAACCGGTCCCAGAAGGTCTCCTGCGCATGAGCCGGCCGGACGGGCGCACACACTGCGGCGATAGCGAGAAGGGCTGCAAGCAGGGCTCTGTTCACGATTTGCAGCCAGGATAGCGGGAGGGTGCCGAGCGGGTCAGTGATTCAGGGCACAGGCGAGCCGACCTGGTTTCAAAAAGGGAACCGTCGATTACTTAGGATAGGGCGCGGAACAGAACTTGCTGGACGATGCGTCGATAAAAGGAGTCTTCTGCTTGCTGTGGGGTGGACCTGGCGCTATTCCCGGGTTTTCGGGTTAGCTTTTGTCGGGTCGGCGACTATGACCGGAACAATGTCGTTTGATGTGACGCAAAAAGGAAATCGGAGCGCGCCAGAGGGATGGAACAAGCGGAAAGTCCCGTTATGGGATGGATTGGTAACTTTGGATCAAACGCAAAGGCAAACTTCATTGAAATTCGCGCCATGGAGGAGTCTTCTGCTTGCTGTGGGGTGAACCTGGCCTGCGCAGTAAGGGGGGGTGGGGTTTGGGCTGGGGGTGGGCTTCCCAAAACGGGAACCAGGGGGGACGGGTCGCAGTACTCCGGGACGAGGTTCGGTGGGAATTCGATTGAAAAGCGGCCCGGAAAGGCTTCTGCTGCTTGCTGTGGGGTGAACCTGGCCGTGCGCGGATTTTCGGGACGGGGGCAAGGGGGGGGAAATCTGCATGCAGACAACCAAAGGGTGTGTGCGCGGGTTCCTACCGGCGGCGCGGGGTTGTCGTCAGGGGCAGAGGAGAGTCAAACTGGAAGGGCAGGCTGTAGGCGGTAGGCGGTAGCCTGTAGCTGGGGGCTTGGAGCCTGGAGCTGGGAGCCGGAACGACAGGGCGCAGGGAGTAGCAATCAAGCATGCGGGATTCGATCATGTCGGTGGCGGAGCAGAAGGAGCCCTTTGGGGGGCCTGCGGCCGGGTCTGTGTTCCTGCACCTGGGATTTGTAGGGCTGATGGCGCTGCTGATCTTCGCCAACACGAAGTTCCACGGAAACGAGTGGGGCGTGAATGGGCCGCAGGGGTCGATCCAGGCGAATCTGGTGAACTCGGCGCCGTCGATCCCGCTGCCGGCCATCACGCCGCCGTCGCCCAATGTGCTGGCCACGCAGACGCCGAGCCCGGCGCCGGCTCCGCCGATGAAGGAGACGATCCCGATCACGCCGCCGGATGCGATTCCGCTGGCGGCGCACAAGCCGAAACTAAAGCCGGCGGAGAAGCCGCACGAGGCGTCACCGACCCATGCGCAGCCGACGACCGAAACGAACCGGGCAAGGTATGGCGAGGCGGGCGCGACGAACATGGCGCATGCCATGAACAGCCGAGGCTCGCAGCAACGCGCCGGTGCAGGTGCAAGGTGGCGATTTCGCGGCGCGGTTCCCGTGGTACGTGGACAAGATCACGCGCATGGTGAGCCAGAACTGGTATACGTATCAGATCGACTCGAGCACCCGATACGGAAGCCAGGTGTCGATCACCTTCACCATCCGGCGAGATGGGAGCGTGGATTTCAGCAGCATCAATCTGCCGCAGCCGAGCCCGTCGCCGTCGCTGAACAAGACCGCGCGCGAAGCGGTGCAGAGGGTCGGCAATTTCGGACCGTTACCTGATCAGTACACAGGCAAAAGCGTATCGGTAGAGTACACTTTTACCTACGATCAGCCGTCGAAGTGAGGCGCGCGGGTCGTCCTCGGATGTGCCGAATTACCGATTTCCCATCCCGGCAGCGCCATCCTTCCCGGGCGATTCCGCTTCCCATGGGACGAAGGCGGAGGCCCTCGAAGCGGAGCCGGCAGGCCGTCATCAATCCACTGGAAACGGAAGAAGCATGATCGATCTCTCCCCCCGGAAATGTGTCGTTGTCCGCACTGTCCTTTGTCTTGCACTGATCGCGCTTCCCTTCTCCGCAGCCCGGGCGCAGGACTGGGTGCGCACCGGAACCAATCTTGGAGTTTCGAAGATTCGCATTGCCGCGGCGGATTTCAAAGCGGCGTCGGCCGATCCGCAGGCCGCCGGGCTGAAGTCGGCGTTCGACCAGACGCTGTACAACGATCTGCGTTATGCCGGCATTTTCGACGTGGTTTCCAAGAGCATGATTCCGACAACGACGCCGGGCTCGCCGCAGGAAATCAACATGGCGGAGTGGTCGGGCGCGCCGTCGAGCGCAGCTTACGTGGCATTTGGCGCGCTGAATGTTGGCGGCGGCCACCTGACGGTGCAGGGCTTCCTTTACAACACGGCGCAGGGACAGCAGAATCCGCAGGTGCTGGGCAAGCAGTACGCGGGCGAGGCGACGGCGGATTCGTCGCGGCAGATCGCGCACCGTTTCGCCGACGAGATCATCCAGCAACTGGGCGGCATTCCGGGCATCGCGGAGACGAAGATCTATTACGTTTCGAATCGCTCGGGCAACAAAGAGATCTGGGTGATGGACTACGACGGGATGAACGAGCGGCAGCTGACCCATCTGGGCACGGTGTCGTTGTCGCCGCATGTCTCGCCGGATAATTCGCGGGTGGCGTTCAGCTCGCTGGGAAAGAACGGCTGGTCGATCCGCATGTACTCGATCGATCTGGGGCGGCTGATGGCGTTTCCGGCCGCGGGCGGAACAACGCTGTCGCCGGCGTGGTCGAGCGATGGGACGAAGCTGGCGTATTCGTCCTCGCGGGAGGGCGATCCGGACATTTATGTGAGCGATGCTTCGGGCAACGGAGCGCGGCGGCTGACGGCGTTTCGCGGGCCGGATGTGTCGCCGGTGTGGAATCCGAAGACCAATGCGCAGATTGCGTGGGTGAGCGGGCGGACGCAGTTGCCGCAGATTTACATCATGGATTCGGACGGTGCGAACATCACGCGGATGACCGATGGCGGGTACGCGATCTCGCCGTCGTGGTCGCCCAGCGGGCAGTTTCTGACCTTTGCGTGGGACCGGAAGTACGGGCCGGGCGCGCCGGGCGGGTACGACATCTACGTGATGGATATTGCCAGCAAGCGCTGGACGCAGCTGACGCACGATTCCGGCGCGAACGATTTTCCGTCATGGTCGCCGGACAGCCGGCACATTGTGTTTCAGCGCGAACAGAATGGGCACACCGAGATCTGGATGATGCTGGCCGATGGCACGGACCAGCAGCAGTTAACCCACGGTGGCGGGAGCAACACGATGCCAAACTGGAGCTGGAAATGAGTGAAGCCCGTAGGCGGTAGCGGGTAGCGGGTAGCAGAAAGCTGAAGTTTGTATTTGCCCTGGTAACAGAAATCCCAAGACGCTCCCTGAAGGAGGAGAGACACGTGAAATATTCGAATCGCACGTCCCTGGTGATGGCCGCGAGTTTGGCCGCGATGCTGACGGTGGCAGGATGCCACAAGAAGAAGGCGGCGCCTCCGCCGCCACCCCCACCGCCGGCTACGGCTCCGGCGCCGATGGCGACCATCACGGCGGAACCGAGCAGCGTTACGCCGGGCGGGACCGCCACGCTGACATGGAAGACCACGGACGCAACGAACGTGTCGATCGAAGGGCTGGGCACAGTAGCCACGGCGGGCACGCAGACGGTGACGCCGACGCAGACCACCAGCTATCACCTGATCGCGCAGGGCGACGGCGGCACGGCCGACGCGACGGCGACGGTGACGGTGACCTCGGCTCCTCCACCTCCGCCGCCGATCACGGAGACGGGCATCGACGAAACCGCCTTCGAGCAGAACGTGAAGCCGGTGTTCTTCGACTACGACAGCTACGACGTACGTCCGGATGCGCAATCGATCGTTTCGGCGGACGCGAACTTCCTGAACCAGCATCCGAACCTGAAGGTGGTGATCGGCGGATACTGCGATCAGCGCGGGTCGACGGAATACAACCTGGCGCTGGGCGAGAATCGCGCGAACGCGGCCAAGCAGGCGCTGGTGAGCGCGGGCGTGAGTCCGGACCGGCTGCGCACGGTGAGCTACGGCAAAGAGAAGCAGTTCTGCACCGATCAGACCGAAGCATGCTGGCAGCAGAACCGGCGGGCGCAGTTCACGCTGGACCAGTAAGAGCAAGCGGTACAGGTCACAGATACAGGTCACAGGTCCTGGATCGCGGCGGTGGGCTGCGATCCAGGACCTGGCCTTCGCCATGGCGTTCCAGGCTCCCAGCTCCCAGCTCCGGGCTCCCAGCTCGGTGCGGTTCGCCCCATTTACGGCAACTAATTAATAATGAAGAGGAGCGCTTCCTGCGCTCTGCGGGGAATAGTTTTATGCGCAAGATTGTGATTTCGCTTTCGACCGTTTTCCTTTTCGTACTGTTGAGCGCGGCTCCCCCGGCCCATGCCGTGAACAAGGAAATGGTGCAGCTGCAAACGCAGGTGCAGCAGTTGCAGGATGCGGTGCAGCACCTGCAGGAGACGCAGGACCAGCAGCTGAGCGTGCTGCAGCATGTGATCCAGCAGATGAACGACAGCGTGGGCAAGATCAGCGCGACGGTGACGACGCTGCAGTCCCAGGTGCAGGCGCAGAACGAATCGGGCGGGGGCAAGATCGAGCAGGTTTCCGGGCAGATGCAGGGGATCAACGACTCCATCGACGCGCTGCGGACGCGAATCGACAAGATGAGCGCCGAGGTGCAGGCGGTGCAGCAGCAGTTGTCGAATATCACGACGCAGGCGGCGGTGCAGCAGCAGGGCGGCCAGCCTGGCCAGGCGGGAAGCGATCAGAACGGGCAGCCGAATCAGCCGCAGCAGCAACAGCAGCCGCAGGCGCCGCCGGTGGCCGAGCTGTATCAGGGCGCGGTGCGCGACTACAACTCGGCGCGCTACGATCTGGCGGCCGGCGAGTTCGGCGATGTGCTGAAGTACTACCCGAACGACGACCTCGCGGGCAACGCGCAGTTCTATCTGGGCGAGATTGCTTACCGGCAGGGAAAGTATTCCGACGCGGTGAAGGCGTACAACGTTGTGCTGCAGCAATTCGCAGGCAATCCGAAGGCGCCGGCGGCCGCGCTGCGCAAGGGCGAGGCGGAGCTGTCGCTGGATCAGCGCGAGAACGGGATTCGCGATCTGCGCGCGCTGATTGCGCGCTATCCGCAGACGCCGGAGGCCTCGCAGGCGCGGAGCCGGCTGAACGGCATGGGCGTGCGCATCTCGGCGAGCAAGCCGAGCGCGTATCGGCAGTAACGAAGCCTGGAGTTGGGAGCTGGGAGCGGTCGGCCGTCAGCGGTCAGCAAAGAGCGAACAGCATTTTGTTCCGCAGAGTGAAACGCATTTGCCGTGGTGAAGAGTTTCCCCTTGACATGCGCGGAGAGCGGAGTTAAGCCGCGTGCGCAAAGCGTAAAGTGCGGCTTCACGCAGCGTTGACAAAGAGCAGGGTCAATCGCACAATCGGATTTCAGCTTGATTCCATCGTCTCCTCCGGGCCTCCACCGATCGCGTCAAAAGGCAGACGTGCCGGGGATCCGGGACAGATCGTTCCGACCCACGCGCTCCCTCCGGCAACGGCCTCGACGATGGCGCACGCGAAAGCAGTCAACGGCTCACGATTCGATCTGAAGCCGCGGGAAGGGTCTGTCGATTTGAAAGCGCTGCTCGAAACCGATTTCCGCAACCTGACCCTGGTGGCGCGCGGCAAAGTACGCGACATTTATGCGCTGGGCGAGTATCTGCTGATGGTGGCGACGGACCGCATCTCGGCATTCGATCACGTGCTGGCGACAGGGATCCCAGGCAAGGGCATGATCCTCACGCAGCTGTCGCTGTTCTGGTTCGAGTTTATGAAGGACGTTGTGCCGAACCATCTGGTCGCGTCCAACGTAAAGGAATTTCCAGAGGAAGTCTGGAAGTACCGCAAGGAGCTGAAGGACCGATCGATGCTGGTGACGCGAGCGCAGATGTATCCGGTGGAGTGCGTGGTGCGCGGCTACCTGGCGGGGTCGGGCTGGAAAGATTACGTTGCGACGGGCACGGTGTGCGGCATCAAGATCGAACCGGGATTGCGCGAGGGCGACCGGCTGAGCCGTCCCATCTTCACGCCGGCCACGAAGAGCTTCCGCGGAACGCACGACGAGAACATCACCTTCGAGCAGATGGTGGCGCTGATTGGCGGCGAGGCGGCGGAGAAGCTGCGCGACCTGAGTCTGGCGCTTTATAACAAAGCTGCTGCGCACGCCGAATCTCGCGGTATTCTGCTGGCGGACACGAAATTCGAGTTTGGGTCTACGTCGATGGGGGTGGTGCTGGCCGATGAGGCGCTCACGCCTGACTCATCGCGGTTCTGGGTCAAGGAATTGTATTCGCCGGGCCGATCGCAGCCTTCGTTCGACAAGCAGTACGTTCGTGACTATCTGGAGAGCATTCACTGGAATAAACTGGCTCCTGCACCATCCCTCCCCGAAAATGTGGTGAACCGCACCCAGCAGAAGTATCTGGATGCGTATCGTTTGTTGTCGGGCAGGCCTCTGGCGGTTTAATGAGTTCGGTTATGGCAATCGTCGACTGGGTGATCCTGATCGTGGTGATTCTCTCCGTAGTATCGGCGGCGAAGGCGGGGCTGGTGCTGGAGGTCTGTACGCTGGCGGGGCTGATTCTGGGATTGCTGGTGGCAAGCTGGGATTACGAGAAGCTGACGCCGTGGATGGGTCAGTGGATCCATACGAAGTCGGTGAACGAAACGCTGTCGTTCATCGCCATCGCGCTGGGCGTGATGATTGTGGCCGGCCTCGCGGGCAGGATCGTGCGCTGGTCGGTGAAATCGGTAGGGCTGGGCTGGATGGATCGACTGGCGGGCGCCGCCTTCGGTCTGGTAAAAGGATGCGCGCTGGTGACGGTGGCGGTGATGGTGATTGCCGCGTTCTGGCCCAACGCGACGTGGTTCCGGCAGTCGCGTTTTGCTCCGCAGTTTCTGAGCATGGCGCACGCTGCCGCTGCAGTGGCTCCTGCCGAACTGGGAGATCGGATCAGGAGCGGTGTGGACGTCCTGCGGAAGGCGCAGCCGGAGTGGATGAGGCCGGCGGCGTAGTTGGGCTGAGAAATGGGATTTGAGAGAATGACCGGACGAGAACCGGGAAAGAGGTTCCTGTGAAACGCGAGCTGGACAACCTTGTCACCCAAATGCATGCGGGCGGTATCACGTATGACGAAGCGGTGCGCGAATTCAAAAAGCGGTTCATCCTCGAGGTTCTCTCCAGCCACAGGGGCAACCAGTGCAAGGCGGCAAAGGAACTGGGCGTGCATCGCAACACGCTGAGCCGCATTCTCACCGATCTGAAAATCGATCCCGGCCTGGTGCGCACGGCACAGCGGCGGCCGCCGCAGCGCGCACCCTTCGAGGCGGGCAAACGCGGAGAGAGGGCGTAGGACAGGCCGGGAGTCAGGAGCCCGGTCGCCGTGCCAATCGGGTAAAAGCGCTTCTCCGCGTCGTGGAACTTCGTTTCCCCAGGTTCACCCATAGCAAGCAGCAGAAGCCCCGAGCCATTAACTCTCGGCCCGCACCTTACAGCCAGGTTCACCCCACAGCAAGTAGCGGAAGCCCCGAACCACCCCCCGACCCCGTACTGGACGGCCAGGTTCACCCTATAGCAAGTAGCGGAAGCCTCTGCCGACCACTTTTCAAGCTGATTCTCACGTGAGCCCATCCGAAAGTACTGCGACCCGCTCTCCCCGTTCCCATTTTGGAAAAGCCCACCGCCGCCACAACCCAGCTCGCACTGCGCGGGCCAGGTTCACCCACAGCAAGCAGCGGGTTGGGACGAGGGATGGGCTCTTGGAGGGGGATGAGGATTTCCCGAAATGGCACAGGAATGGCGGGGTAGCGTTACTTTCGCTTGGGTTGCGCGAGGAAGGGGGTTGATTTCTGAGCGGCGAAGGCGTTCGCTGCTTGCTGTGGGGTGAACCTGGGCTGCGGAGTCGTCGGGGTTTGGGGCTGGGGGCTGGGCTTTTCCAAAGTGGGAACTGTAAGGGCGGATCGCGGTACTTTCGGATGAGCTCACTGTGTGAATTGGCTTGAAAAGTGGCCGGGGCAGGCTTCTGCTGCTTGCCGTGGGGTGAACCTAACCTGCGCAGTCGTCGGGGTTTGGAGCTGGACGGAGGCGCGTTCCAAAGTGGGACGTGGGGAGAGAACGGGGGTACTTTTGATTGGGGCGCGGTGGGAATTTGGTTGAAAAAAGACGCGAAAAGGCTTCAGCTGCTTGCTGTGGGGTGAACCTGGCCTGCGTAGTCGTCGGGTTTGGGCTGGGGGTCGGGAGGCGCGTTCCGAAATGGGCCTGGGGAGAGGGCAGGAGTACTGTCGGATGGGCCCACGTCCGAATTAGCTTGAAAAGTGGCCGGTATAGGCTTCTTCCGCTTGCTGTGGGGTGAACCTGGCCTGCGCAGTCGTGTGGTTTGGGGCTGGTCTTCCCAAAGTGGGAACGAGAAGTGCGGGTCGCAGTACTTTCGGATGGGCTCACTGTGCGAATTAGCTTGAAAAGCGACCGGCGCAGGCTTCCGCTGCTTGCTGTGGGGTGAACCTGGCCTGCGCAGTCGTCGGGGTTTTGGGGCTGGACGGAGGCGCGTTCCAAAATGGGATGCTCTCGTGCGATGGTGCGCCAGGGGTTGAGGGTGGGCAGGCATCGCGTGCGAGTCCGCGTCCGGATGGATCGACTGCCACCCGGAGCGGTCAAATGCGGGTCCAGAAGATCCTGCGCGCAGGCAACCTCTGCGCGAATCGGCTCCTCCTGTTTGACAGCGTAAACAACCCAACAGCATCGATATCCTCCAGCGCCGGCATCCCACTCACAGGAGGGATATTCGATATGGCAGATCTCGCATACCGTATGCCGGGTGGTTCCGTTGTGCGCCATGCAACGCCCTGGGGAGCCATTTGGGCGGGCGTGTTTTCGTTCGTGGCGATCTGGTCGGTTTTCGGATTGCTCGGCGCCGCCATCTTCTCGACCGCGGCCCCGGCGGGACAAATGACCGCTGGATCCACCGGAATCGGCGTTGGGATGGGCATCTGGAGCGTCCTCCTGACCATGATCGCGATGTATGTTGGCGGCCGGGTGACGGGCCATCTGGCGGGCGTCACGAATCGCGGCGACGGCATTATCTGCGGCATGACCATGTTCGGTCTCGCCATCATGACGACGCTGCTCATCGTTATGTTGAGCGGAGTGGCCGGCAGTAACGGCACAGCTGCGGCGGCACCCTTCATCGTGAGCGTATTCGCGGCGGTCGGCTGGTTCGGCTTCGCGGCGCTCTTCCTGGGCTGGCTCGGCGCCATCGGCGGAGCCTCGTCGATTCGCCGCGTCGAGAGCCAGGCGGTACCGGTACACGAGATGCGCAGCGTCGCCTGAGGAGAGGCTGAGCGATTTCCCCTTCGGGACCGAGTCCACGTCGAGGCGTGGGTGTTTGTTGGGTTCGCGGGCCCTGGCAGCTGAGGTGTCGAGCGGCCTCATCGCGCTTTCGCTCAGGCCCAACATCCATTTAAACGGTTGTCCACGCGGACTTGTTTCACATATCAGACGGGGACATGTCCGACGCTCACCTCGCTATGCTCAGGGCCGGCGTGGGGTTGAGCTGAACGAGGCGCGTTCCCAAATGGGCCTGAGGAAGAGGGCAAGGGAGTACTTTCGATTGGGGCGCGGTGGGAATTTGATTGAAAAGCGGCTCGGAAAGGTTTCCGCTGCTTGCTGTGGGGTGAACCTGGCCTGCGCAGTAGTGGGGTTTGGGCTGGGGGCGTGGGCTTCCCAAAATGGGAACCAGGGAGGAACCAGGCTCGTGCCCTGACAAATCCCCGTCTCGCAAACCTGCCAATGTCCGGTACCTCCGTACGGCGCCGCAAATCTTGCGGCAATTTTGCGGTTTGACATTCTGTATTGGGGCGCCTAATGAGTAAGCAAGCTAGCCACCATGAAAAATCAAGTCCTGCTCCGCCTCACCCTCGGGGTCGCGCTCGCGGCCTCGGGCTGTCAGTCTCAGGATGAAAGGGATGCCGCGCAACGGCATCAGATGGGAGCAGACACAGCGGTGTTAACGGTGTTCAGGGATTTGAATGATCAGCAGCATAAACAGTATGTAATAGCTGCCAACCAACTCTATGGCGACCGAACATCGTTGAGCTTGGCTTTGTGTTACTCAGACGGGTACGACAACGTGCAAAATGAAGACCACACATTCAGAAATGACAAAAGGCTCGGTCCGAAATACGTGGCCCGGTGGGACAAAATCCGGAAGTCGCCGGACAGATACTTTGATGAAGCGAGCCAAGCGCACGAAAAGGAAACGACCAAGTAGAACGGATGCGGGAGGCATGAAGTTTTGCGGCAGTTTGCGTCACGGCTTTGAGAATGCTGGCATTCTTTGACATCTGAGACAACCAGGGAATCAAGAACTTACGTGGATTGAATCTCTATTTGTGTTTGGTGCCATGACACAAGAACCACGAATCACGGCGTTTTTCCGCAAGCTGTGGAGCTGTGGCCTTCACAGCAGCTTTTCCCTACAAGCTGTGGAAGTCGCGATCCGAGACAAAAGCACGCAGGCCCCCGGGAGCCTGTTCCCTGCCCCGGCTCCGGCCGTGTGACGTGAATCGGCTCCGCCTTATACCCTGTAAGCATGAGCACAACGCCGGAGGCGCGCGTCTACGTGGAGGAAGGGTTCCGCTGGGACGAGCAGCGGGCTTACCTCTTCGACATCGATGGGACGTTGATGCGGCACCGCGACCGGGTTCACGTGGACGCGTTCTTCAAGGGCGTGCGCGACGTGATGGGAAAGCGACCTTCTTGACGGAACCTCTGACATCGTGAAGGACTCGCAGCACGCCGCCGCTACGTTCTACAGCACAAATTCAGTGTGGATGGAAAGCCTGCAGATTGCCTGCAGGAATGTACAAGCTTATTCCTTCCAAGTCTCCGGATGGGTGGAGACTTCCCGTTGCCAAGCAGGATCGGAGAATGGAACGATGCCAGGCATACGCAGCAATATCTGGGAAGCGTAGCGAGCTGAAGAGGGTGGCGTCCGACAACCCTCCAGAGAAGAGCAACCTCGCGATATCGCTTGGTCCTGGGGGTTGAGAGATGCCCGAGTCCAGTCGCGTGCGGGCGCGATGTTAAGAGAGACTACATTTCACTTACGGGAGCACCGATCTTTTTGTGTGCTTCCGCACGGACCAGGGAGAGGAAGCAAGCATGAGGGAGCCGTGA
>CAVPCB010000018.1:0-31990 GCA_963702285.1 uncultured Acidobacteriaceae bacterium
GACACTCACTCGCTCCCCGGCGAGATCGTCTCGCAGCTCGAGTGGGAGGAATCGAACGCCAAGGCGCTCAGCGAGGGCGGAGCGGTCAGCGCATCTGCTGCGCCGCGCAACGGCCAGCGTTCGATACTGAAGTAGCGCTCGTGGATGAGCAGGAAATGCCCGTTGACCGGCCGGGGCGGCACTTTCCCCGCCCGCGCTTCAGCCCCATCGCCGCAATGACTTCTCCAGATGCAGCTCGCGCGCGCTTCCGTAGTCGTACATGCGGTAGGTCAGGTCGCTGGTCTGCTGCGTCTCCAGAATCACCACGCCGGGCCCCATCGCGTGGACCGTGCCCGCATCGACGAGGATGATGTCGCCCCTGGTGACCGGGACCATTTCGAGCAGCGACTCCAGCGATGCGTCATCGACGCAGCTTTCACCTGCTCCACCGTCACGCCGGGCCGGATGCCCAGCGCCACGGCGGCCGGGGTTTGGCGTCCAGCGCATACCAACATTCGGTCTTGCCGCGCGGCTCGCCGTAGTGCTGCGCCAGCGCATCGTCCGGATGCACCTGCACGCTGAGCTTGTCTTTGGGGAAGAGCAGCTTGACCAGCAGCGGAAAATCGGAGCCGGTCAGAGCCGGGCCCAGGAGCGGGTCCCGATGCTGCTTCGTGATCTCAGCCAGGCTTGCGCCCTTGAGTGGCCCCGTGTCCGCCAGGCACATCTCGCCGGTCAGCCAGACTTCGCCGATCGGCTCACCACTGGTTTTGTAGTCGTACCAGGGATCCAGATCCTGGAACCTCCAGGGGCGCGTGCGGAAGAAAGGTGCCATGCGGAATGGCGGCAGAGTGGTCACGATCTCTTAGTATGCCTGAGTGAAATAAGGTTGCCAGCGGCTTCCGGTAGGATGAAGAACGATGAATCGTTACCTTGTGACTGGCTGTGCGGGCTTTATCGGCTCCTGGATCACGCAGACTCTCATCGAGCGCGGAGAGACGGTGCGCGGCCTCGACAACTTTGAGACCGGCGAACGCGACAACCTCGCCCACCTCGCAGGCCGATTTGAGTTTGTGGAGTGCGATTTGCGCGACGCCGACGCGGTGGCGCGTGCCTGCGAAGGCGTTCAGTACATCCTGCATCAGGGGGCGCTGCCTTCGGTCCCGCGTTCGGTGAAGGATCCGCGCACCAGCCATACGGCGAATCTCGACGGCACCTTCAATCTGCTCGAAGGCGCGCGCGCTGCGGGGGTGAAGCGGATCGTCTACGCGGCGTCTTCTTCTGCCTACGGCAATCAGCCCGGCTTTCCGCGTGTCGAGACGATGTATCCCATGCCCATTGCGCCTTATCCGGTGCAGAAACTGGCGGGCGAGTTCTACATGAAGAGCTACTGGCAGGTCTACGGGATCGAAACCGTGTGCCTGCGCTACTTCAACATTTTTGGGCCGCGCCAGGTGCCGGATTCCCCGTACAGCGGCGTCATGGCCAAGCTGACGCTGCAGATGATGCGCGGCGAGCGGCCCACCATCAACGGCGACGGCGAGCAGGGCCGCGACTTTACCTATATCGATAACGCTGTCTCGGCCAACCTGCTGGCCCTTGAAGCGCCCGCGGAGAAGGTGGCCGGCCGCGTCTTCAACGTCGCCTGCGGCGAGCGGCACACCATCAACGAAACCTTCCGCATCCTGGCGCAGCTGCTCGACTTCAAAGAGCCGCCCATCTATGGGCCGACGCGCGCCGGAGACATCCAGAATTCTCTGGCGGATATCTCCGCGGCCCGCGAGGCCTTCGGGTATGCACCTAAGGTCGGGTTTGAAGAGGGTCTTCGCCGCACCGTGGCCTGGTACAGGGAAAAGTACTCCTCAGCAGCGGTCTAAAGGTCACATTTGCGGAACGTTCCGCCCCGATTCTGCGTAGACTAGGCGAAGAGTCCCTCGCTAGTTGTTGGCGCCCGGTCCCCGGGGAGGGAAGACACGAATTATGCAATTTGGCGAAGCCATCCGAGTCGCGCTCCAGTCCCTCTGGGCCAACAAGATGCGCACCATCCTGACCATCCTTGGGGTGATCATCGGCGTCGCTTCGGTCATCGCCGTCATCACCCTGGTGAATGGCGCGAACCTGTTCGTGGTGAAGAAGGTCGCCCGCAAGGGATCCGACACTCTGACCATTACCCGACTGCCTCCTGTCATCTTCACCGGCGAGGAATACCTCAAGGTCAACAAGCGCAAGAACATCGACTACGACGACTTTCTGTATCTGCAGCGGACGTGCAGCCGGTGTCTTGTGCTCGCGGCGCAGCTGGGATCGAGCGGCAAAATTGTCAGCGGAAAGCAGTCCAGCGACAACACGACCATCAACGGCTGGACCTCGAACATGGCGGAGATCAGCGACCAGAACGTCGTGCTCGGCCGTCCGCTCACGCCTACCGACGATGACCTGGGAACCCATGACATCGTGGTCGGCGCGGATGTTGTCGATAATGTTCTGCCGCCGGGCGATCCGATCGGGCAGGAACTGCGCGTCGATGGCGAAATCTACACCGTCGTCGGCGTCGCGGAACGCCAGGGCTCGATGTTCGGCCAGAGCCAGGACAATTTCGTCAACATGCCTCTGAGCACCTATCTGCATACCCACGGCCAGAACCACAGCATCACCGTCTCGGCCAAAGCGGGCATGGTTCCGGGAGCGCTGGATGCGGCTATCGATCAGGTGCGCGCGCTCATGCGGTCCCGCCGCCACGACCGGCCCGGCGACGACGACACCTTCACCATTTCCACCAACGACACCTTCATCAGCCTGTGGAAGCAGATCAGCCAGACGTTCGCCACGGTCGTGGTTGGCATCGCGGCTATCTCTCTGGTGGTCGGCGGTGTGGTGATTATGAACATCATGCTGGTGTCGGTCACCGAGCGCACCCGTGAGATCGGCATCCGCAAGGCACTGGGGGCCAAGCGGCAGGATGTGATGCTGCAGTTCCTCATCGAATCGGCGGCCATGGCTCTGCTCGGCGGGTTGTTCGGCGTCATTCTTGGTGTTAGTGTCGCCGAGACTGTCACCCACCTGGTGGGCTTTCCATCGGCCATTGCGTTGTGGTCGGTGCTGCTGGGCCTGCTGGTGGCCATCAGCGTCGGCATTTTCTTTGGCGTTTACCCGGCTCATAAAGCGGCTCAACTGGATCCGATCGTCGCCCTGCGCGCGGAACTATAGGCGGAGTTATCAACCATGGCACTCAGTGATTCCCGTGAATCGGTTCGGATGGCGATGGATACCCTGCGCAGCAACAAGCTGCGCTCCGGCCTCACCATCCTCGGCGTGGTGATCGGCGTAGCCACCGTGATCACCATTTCCTCGCTGATCAACGGGGTCAACAACCGCGTCCGCGACATGGCCAAGTCTTTCGGCACGAATGTGCTGTGGCTCTACCGCTGGAATCCCATCGGCGTTCGCCCCACCGCGGAAATGCTGGCGCGCAAGTACTTCACCAACGACGATTGCAATGCCCTGGGGACGCTGCCGCATGTGGTGGCCGTGAGTTGCGGCCGGCAATATTCCAACTGGCAGCTCGGCGTCGGCTATGTGGCCGTCAAATACAAAGACAAGAAAATTCAGAACACCATTCTCGAAGGGCAACAGCCTTCCTTCGCGGAAGTGGATGACGTCCAGTTCGCCGAGGGGCGTCCGTTTACCGACGACGAGGAATTCCGCGCCGCCAACGTGACCGACATCGGACATGACACCGCCGAGAAGCTCTTTGGCAGCGAGGATCCGATCGGCAAAGACATCGAGGTCAATGGCGATGTCTTCACCGTCATCGGCGTGCTCGACAAATACAAGCAGGCCTTCGGCAGCGGCAGCAATCCCAACGACAACAAAGTTACGTTTCCGCTGACGACCTTCAAGAAAATCCACCCTGAGGTTCTCGACACCTGGGTGGCCGTGAAATACGACGACGCTGTCAACCAGTCCATCGTCACCGAAGAAGTACGCACCCTGCTGCGCGAGCGGCGCCGCGTCCGCGTGGAGCACGACGACGACTTCGCCATCTTCAGCCCGGACTCCATCCTCGACTTCTGGAAGCAGATCACGGCCGGCCTGGTCATCTTCATGTTTGCTGTGTCGAGCGTCGGTCTGCTGGTGGGCGGCGTGGGCGTGATGAACATCATGCTGGTGTCGGTGACCGAACGCACGCGGGAGATCGGCGTCCGCAAGGCCATCGGAGCGACGAAGCGCAATGTTCTGATCCAGTTCACCTTTGAAGCGATGACCCTGTGCGCGCTGGGAGGCCTCCTTGGTATTTTTCTCGGTACCCTGCTGACGCTCGCCATTCGCTACGGCATTTCGTTCCCGGCCAGCCTGTCGACGTTCTGGGTGGTCACCGGCTTTGTTGTGTCGGGCGTGATCGGCCTGGTGTTCGGGATTTATCCGGCGTGGAAGGCGGCGACGCTGGATCCGATTGAAGCGCTGCGGTACGAGTGACGGCTGGGAGCTGGGAGCTTGGAGCCGGGAGCTGGGAGCCTGGAGCTGGGAGCCTGGAGCCGGGAGCTTGAAGCCAGGAGCGGGCGCTACTCGTGACCAAAGTGCGCTGCGACGCTTTCGTCATCTTGCGCTCGCGCTCGCGCCGTCGTCCCATAGAAGTCTGACATGGAGAATCGTCATTTTCGCGACTTGCAGGTCTGGCAGCAGTCCATGGCTCTGGCGCGCAACGTGTATGCGCTGACGGAAGCCTTTCCGAAACGCGAAGTCTTCGGGCTGACGAGCCAGATCCGTCGTGCGGCGGTGTCGATCCCGAGCAATATTGCCGAAGGGCGCGGACGGACGACCGAGAAGAGCTTCGCCCTGTTTCTCAGCCAGGCACGAGGCTCGCTTTACGAGCTGGAGACCCAGATGGAGCTGGCGGGTGAGCTGGGATTTGCGGCAAGGAGCAAGCTGCCGCGATCATGGCCGAGGCGGCGGGAATCTCACGCATGATTCATGGGTTGTTAGCGAAACTCCATCGGAGCGAATAGGCTCTCGCTCCCGGCTCCCGCTCCCGGCTCCTTGCTCCCGGTCCCAGCTAAGGTATGATGAGCGGGCGCCACCGCCCCCAGTACCCCTATGTCCAAAAGCTTCAACCACACCCTCCTCGGCGTCTCTGTTGCCATCATCCTTGTTGTCCTCTTCGGCGGGCTTGGCCCGGCTGGCGTCAGCGCCAGCCAGAGTGACGGCGCCTACCGGCAGATGGGCGTTTACGAGGAAGTGCTCCACAAGATTCAAACCGACTACGTCACCGATCCGAACCTCCAGAACGTCACGACCGGCGCTCTACACGGGTTGCTCGAATCTCTGGATCCGGACTCCAGCTATCTGGCTCCGCCCGAATACGCCAATTATCTTCAGCACGAACACGAAGGCGTGGCTCAGGTGGGCATGGACGTCTCCAAGCGCTATGGATACGGCAGCGTCATCTCGGTGATTCCCGGCAGCCCCGCCGACAAGGCGCACATCGAGGATGGCGATCTGATTGAGGCGATCGGCGGCCACTCCACGCGCGAAATGTCCGTGGCCATGATTCGTCTGCTGCTCGAAGGCAAGCCTGGCACTACCGTTTCCTTTGAGCTGGTCCGTCACCTGAAGCCGGAACCCGACGAGCTCACGCTGACTCGCGCCAACGTCACGCCGCCGGCCCTCTTCCAGCAGCAGTATGAGAACTCCAGCATCCTTTATCTGAAGCCGGTTGTCCTGACCAAAGAGCGCGTCGACGAGATCGTCACGCGCCTGCATGAGATGCCGAAGGATGGCAATCGCAAAGTGCTGCTCGACCTGCGTGACGTTGCCGAGGGCGATCCGCAGCAGGGAATCCGACTCGCTAATGCCTTCCTGCAGTCCGGGACCATCGCCTCTCTCCAGGGGCAAACCGTGCCCGTGCAGACTTTCAGTGCCGAAGCTACGAAATTCGTAACCTCAGCTCCCCTGGCGGTGCTCGTGAATCACGGCACGGCGGGCGCGGCTGAGATCGTCGCGGCTGCGATCCTCGACGACAAGCGCGGCGACGTGGTCGGCGACCGCACCTTCGGCGAAGGCGGACAGCAGAAGACCTTCAACCTGCCCGATGGATCGGCTCTGCTGCTGACGGTGGCCAAGTACCAATCCCCCTCCGGCAAGAAAATCGAAGACGTAGCGGTCACACCCAACGTTGCCGTGAGCCAGAGCATCGAGGAAGCTCCTTCGGAGAACGAGACCAATCCGCAGGAGCCGCGTACGGACGATCAGCTCAACAGGGCGCTGCAGATTCTGAAGCAAAAGAACGCCTGAACCGGCAGCGCGCGGGATTTTCGCGAATGGTGCCAGAGCAACAAGAGCGGATGGCACGTTGAATCTCATTACGCCATCGGATTGGGATGAGGATCCGGCCCCTCCGCGCCGTCAGCCGCGCCGCCGCGATTCCGATTTCCACCCTCCCGCCGGCCATCGCAAAATCGCAGGCAGTCTGGCCCTTGCCTTTCTGGTGGTGATTGCCGCCGCCGCCGGATGCCTGACCGGGCTGACCCTGGTCTACTCCGTCGATCTGCCGCAAATCGACGAGCTGGAACACTACCGCCCCAGCACCACCACAGAACTCTACGATACGCACGGGCGCATCTTCGGATCCTTTGCCCTGCAGCGCCGCGTGGCGGTCAACTACAACGACTTCGCGCCCATCCTGCGCCAGGCGGTCATCTCCACCGAAGATCGCGACTTCGAGAGCCACTGGGGCATCAATCTGTTTCGCGTCGCTGGAGCGGTGTGGCACGACCTGTTCTCCAAAGGCCGCGCCCAGGGCGCCTCCACGCTCACTATGCAGCTGGCGCGCAATCTGTTCCTCTCCAACGATCGCACGGCCTCGCGCAAGATCCAGGAGGTCTTTCTCACGCTCCAGATCGAGCACTCCTTCACGAAAGAGCAGATCTTCACCCTCTACGGCAATCAGATTTACCTCGGCAGCGGCGTCTACGGCTTTGAGGCCGGCGCGGAGTACTACTTCTCGAAGCACGCCACCCAGCTAACTCTGCCTGAAGCAGCGCTGCTCGCCGGCCTTCCCAAAGGGCCCTCGGAGTTCTCGCCCATCAATAATCCGGACCGGGCCTTTCGCCGCCGCAACGTCGTGATCGACTCCATGCTTGAGGACGGCAAGATCACCGCCGCCCAGGCTGAAACGGCGCGCTCTTCTCCGCTGGGTCTGCATCTCGAGCCGCCTCCCAACAGCGTTGCGCCGTGGTTCGTCGAAGAAGTCCGGAGAGAGCTGGAGCGCCGCTTCGGCACCGAAGAGGTGCACGCAGCCGGGCTGAAGGTCTACACCACGCTCGATCTCGATCTGCAGAATGCCGCGAACGCGGCGGTGGTCGGCGGTCTGAGCGCGTGGGAGCGCAGCCGCGGCTGGCATGGCTCTCTGCTCAATGTGCTCGCGGCCGGGCTGAACCTCGATACGTTCAAGCATCCCGACTGGTCCATTCCACCCACACCCGGAACCTACATCCACGCTCTGGTGACCGGGCTGCTGCCTTATCAGGTGACCGGCCGCATCGGCGATCGGCAGTTCATCCTCACCCCCGAAGACTGGGCGTGGACCCGGTTCCACACCGCGGATCAGTTCCTCCGGCCCGGCGATATCGTCTACGTGAAAATCACGGGCGCGGAGGGTGGCATCCTCCACGTCACTCTGGAGCAGGACAGCGGCGTGCAGGGCTCACTGATGGCCATCGACAACGCCACCGGCGACGTGCTGGCCCTGGTTGGAGGACGCGACTTCAACCTCTCCCAGTTCGATCGCGCCACCCAGGCCGAGCGCCAGACCGGCTCCTCGTTCAAGCCGTACGTCTATACCGCGGCGGTCGAGGACGGCGCCACGCCGGCGGAGACCATCCTCGATCGCCCGGTTTCGTTCGGGACCTACGTCCCGCACAATTACGATGGCAAGTTCAAGGGCCGCATCTCGCTGCTGGAGGCCTTTGCCGACTCGCGGAACATTCCCGCCCTCGAGCTCGCCGATCGCATCGGCATCCGCAAGGTCATCGCCGTCGCGCATCGCTTCGGCGTCACCACCAACATTCCTCCGTACCTGCCCGTCGCGCTCGGCTCGGCTGAAGTGACCCTGCAGCAGCAGGTGGACGCCTATTCCGTCTTTCCCAACGACGGCATCCGCGTCACACCGCGTCTGGTGAAACGCGTCGCCAGCGCCGACGGCATCACCCTGCCGGAAGAGGGCCAGGACATCAGCGATGTGATCAGCCAGAAGACCGCTCGCACCATGATGGTCTTTCTTCGCGGCGTCACCAGCGAAGGAACCGCGGCGAAAACGGCGGCGTTGAATCATCCGCTCGGGGGAAAAACCGGCACCACCAACGACTTTACCGACGCGTGGTTTATCGGCTTCTCACCCTCGATCACCTGCGGCGTCTGGGTCGGCTATGACGACCGCCAGTCGCTGGGCGACAAGCAAACCGGCGCCGCCGTGGCGCTGCCGCTGTGGACCGATTTCATGAAGACCGCCATTGCCGCCACGCCCAATGAGCACTTCCCGGGCGATGGTCCCGCGCCGGCGCATCCACCGGTGCAACAGACCGCCTCGCTGGGGCATTAGCGGCTGCCGCGGTTCCGCCGGACGAGCGCCCTCACAGCAAGAACACGCGAACCATCCACCCGATCAGCGCCAGCGCGATGATCCCCAGCACAACATGCACCATCCACTGCCCCGCCGTCTCCGGCCTGCCCAGTTTGAACATCCTGCGATGGATGCCGTCGCCGCCGTGTCAGTTGCCGCTGGGTGCTTCCAGTCCCCGCGCCCGGCGAAAATACCTCTGGGCCCGCGCCACATCCTGGAGAATCTGCGCCCTCAGCGCATCCGGAGAAGGGAAGCGCCGCTCCCCGCGCAGGCGCATCAGGAAACACACCTCGATGGGCGTGGATTCCGTTAGCTCCACCGCAGGCGGCCCGTCCAGCAGGTGCGACTCCACCGCAAATCCCGCGCCATCGAACGTCGGGCGCGAACCGGCATTCGTCACCGCGTTGAGCCACGGTGCGTTTTGTCCTTCCCCGATGCGCACGCGCGTGACGTAAACGCCATCGGGCGGCAGCAGCTCCTGATACGGCGCAAGATTGATCGTCGGCGTCGTCAGCTTTGCGCCGACCCCGCGTCCGTGTACCGGAGTCGACAGGATCGAAAACGGGCGTCCCAGCAAAGCGCGCGCCACGCCCAGCTGGCCCGCTGCGATCCGCCGCCGCACCTCGCTGCTCGAAACCGTAATACCGCGCACCTGCAGCGAGCCGTGCGACGCCACGTTAAAGTGCAGCTCGTTGCCCAGCTCGCGGAGCTCCCCGATGCCCGCCGACGCGTCGTGCCCGAAGCGAAACGTGTCGCCCTCGTGGACTTCGACAACATGCAGCGCTCCACATAAAACCCGCTCCGCAAATTCCCGTGCCGTCAGCAGAGAAAATTCTCGCGTGAAGGGGATCACCAGCGTGGCATCGATGCCGGTTTTCGCCAGCAACTGCAGGCGCTGCGGGATGGGCGTAATCAGCTTCGGCGCCTGATCCGGCCGCAGCAGCGCCAGCGGATGCGGATCGAAGGTCACGGCGATGGACTGCGCTCCCATCGTGCGTGCTCGGTCCAGAACCCGCCCGATAATCTCCTGGTGCCCGCGATGCACGCCGTCGAAGTTGCCAATGGCCGCCACCGTGCGAGGCATCGGCTGCGGCAGCTCCGGGATGGATCGATAAACGTGCATCGCTATAGCTCAAACGGGATGCGCAGGCCGTCAAAGGCCAGGCGCACGTTGGGGGGAAACGCCTTTTCCGCTTCCTCGTGATCCACTTCGTGCGACATGTGCGTGAACCACGCCTGGCGCGGCCGCACGCGCTCCACCCAGCGCAGAGACTCCGCGATGTTCGCATGGCTGGGATGCGGCTGCGGACGCAGCGCATCGATAATCATCACGTCCAGCCCCTCGAGCAGGGGCAGGCTCGACTCCGGAATCGCGCTCATGTCGGTGAGATAGGCGGCCGATCCGAAACGAAATCCTGCCACCTCCAGATTCCCGTGGAGCAGCGGCACCCGCTGAAACCGCGCGCCATCCACACTGGCCGTCTGCTCGCCTTCAAGACTGCGCAGTTCCACGCGAGCCTTGTTGGGGTACGTCGAATTCGCCGAGAACGTGTAATCGAAGATCCGTTGCAGGATCTCCGATGTTTCCCGATCCGCATAGAGCGGTAGCCTCTGCGGCTTGTGTGCGAAGCTCAGCGGGCGCAGATCGTCCAGCCCCAGAATGTGGTCGGCGTGGGCATGGGTGTAGAACACCGCGTCGACGTGCTGGATTCCTTCGCGCAGCGCCTGCTCGCGGAAGTCCGGGCCCGTATCGATCACCACCAGATGCGTTGCGCCGCTGCTCCAGGTGACAGCAATCGAGGGCCGGGTCCGGCGGTTGCGCGGGTTCGTCGAGGTGCAGACCGCGCAGCGGCACCCCAGCGTCGGCACCCCCATCGAGGTTCCGCTGCCCAGAACGATGATTTCCGCTTTCATGCGGCTGGCTTCATGAGGCTGGTTAGGTGACAGGCGCTTACGACTTCTTCGCGTCGACGGCCTTCTGGGCCTGCTGCGCGATGGCATTCGTGATTTCCAGGAACATCATCCGCAGCTCAAAGAGCACATTCTGCAGCGTCGCTTCTTCCTTCGGCGTCAGATTCCCTTTGGTCTTCTCCTGCAGCAACGCCAGCATGTCGATGCTTTGCCGCGCGCCCAGGATATCGATGCGCGCCTTCTGCCCCGGCTCGGTGCCCGCGCCCATCGCAATCATCGCCGAGACGTAAAACGACTGGATGATGTGCGCGAAGCTGACCACCCCAGTCGCACCTGCTCCAGGATTCGCCTCGCGCAGCATGTCGTCGATCTGCCGCGACGATTCTTTGTAGGCGGCGTCCTGCTCCGCCGTCTCCTGCGCGGAAAACTGCGGCACCTCGCTGTCCTCCGCAACTGCCTCCGGCGCTGTCTCGCGCTCCTCCGGCGCCGGCATCGTCACAACGTTCGTCGATTCGGCCGGGGTAACGGGCTGTTCGACGGGCTCGGCGGAGCCTTCGTCGCGCAGCTCGCCCTCCAGGGTGAACTTGCGCTTGTCAGTTACGGTGAAGCTCGGCTGTTTCTCATCCATAGACAACGATTCTCTCCGTGGAATTCAACCGCTACGCCAGGGGAACAGGCGGCACGGCCAGCGGCACCGCTGTTCCTCCTGGGTAGCGGATCGGTTCGGTTTCACTCTTCTCCAGGGCCTCAACACGCGCCACGCCCAGCGCCAGCGTCTTCTTCAACTCGGGCAGCTCGATGCGAGCCACGCTGGTCAGCTCGCCCACGGCGGTCTCGCCAGCGCGCAGCTCGATCTTCTCTCCAGCACCGAGGGCCGGCGCTTCTCCGTTCAGCTCAAACTGCCGCAGCGACCGGTGAACGGTTGCGCGGGCGCGGATGCGCTCGACAATCTCCTGCCCGATATAGCAGCCCTTGGTGAAGTTCAGGGCGCGCTACAGATTCGTCTCCTGGGGCAGGTTCTTGTCGCTGAAATCCACATCGAACTGCGGCGTTCCTTCGAGGATTCGCAAATCCTCCAGCGCCGCCGTGCCACAGGGAGTCGCCCCGGCCGTCGCGAGCGCGTTCCAAAGCTCCAAAACCCGCTCGCTGGCCACCCGGATCTCCACTTTCGTGACCACAGGACTCCAGACGCGGACCAGCGTCACGTCGATGCCGGCCAGCTGCGCCGCGCGAAACGTATCCGGCTCCGGCACGCTGCCGCCCAGCTTCTGCAGAATCGCCGCCGCCCGCGGTCCGGCGATGCCGATTGCCGTCTCTGCTGCGTCTAACACTTCGAGCTTTACGTCATCCATGATGATGAAGCGGCGCAGATGGGTGAGGAGGCGTTCAGCCTGAGAACGGTCCGTCTCGAGGAGCAGCGAATCCTCAAAACACGAAACATCGCCATCGCCCTGGATACGGCCCTGGGCATTCAGAACCAGGGTGTAGCCGGTTTGGCCCGGCGTCATGCTCTTCACCGCCTGCGTGATCATGCCGTTCAGCCAGCGAACCCGGTCTTTTCCGGTGGCGCGCAGCCAGGCGCGGTATCCGAGGTCGAAAATGCCGGCTCCGTCGAGCAGCGCCTGCAATTCGGCAGCGGGCGAGCTGAACCGGAGCGGCGTCAGGGCCCCGCGGTGCATCTTCACTTCAGAAGCGCTCAGACGGCCGGCCAGAGGCGTTTCCACAGCAAGCTCTTTCGTGCTTTCCGGGGTGGCGGAGACACCGGCATCTGGAATCTGGTATGTCTGGGTCATACAAGGCTCTCAAAAAAAATTATAGTCTGCACATAGCGGAGAAGTCCGCAGAGGCGGCGTAGGAAAAGGAATGCAACGAACAATCAATCTCGGCTGCGCGGTGCTGGCGCTGCTCCTCGCCATTTCCACCGGCGCACAAACCACCCCCAACACGCCGGTGCAGCCTCCGCCGCAGGGTGGCGCGACCAGCCAGGAGCCGGGGCAGGCAAAAACGCCGGCGCCGGAAACGCATATCACCCCGGAGCAGGCGAAGGACTTGTTCGCTTCCATTCCACCCATCCTGCAGTTCGCCTCCGAGGACACCAAGCTGCCCATCCGCCACCAGGTGAAGCCACACCTGACCACGCGCGCCGAAGTGGATAAGTATCTCCTCGAGAAAATGAAGGACGACAAGGACGCGAAGCGCATGGAGCGCTCCGAGATCGTCCTGAAAAAGTTTGGCCTCATCGATGCGGATTTCCACCTGCAGTCGTTTCTCGTGAAGCTGCTCGACGAACAGATCGCCGCGTACTACGACAGCAAGACGAAAACGGTGAACCTGCTGGACTGGATTGCGCCGGAGACGCAGAAGCCGGTCCTGGCGCATGAGCTGACCCACGCTCTGCAGGATCAGCGTGTGAATCTGGACAGGTGGCAGAGCCAAACCAGCGACGACCTTTCCCGCAGCTACGCCGAAGACCGCAAACACATCGCCACCGATGAGGACGACACCGCCCGCGAAGCCGTCCTCGAAGGCCAGGCCATGGCTGTCTTCGTCAACTACAGCCTGGCGCCTGCGCACCGCAGCCTGCGCAATTCGCCCGGCATCATCGACAATCTGCTCGACACCATGACGGACGATGGCGATTCGCCCGTGCTCTCTCGCGCGCCGCTGCTCCTTCAGGAATCGCTGCTGTTTCCCTACAAGGACGGGCTGAAGTTCGAAGCCGCTCTGGTTTCCGACTCAAAGAATCCGGCCGCTGCTTATGCCGATGTTCTCGATCGGCCGCCGGCCAGCAGCTACGAAATCATGAACCCGCACGCCTATGAAGACCAGGCAAAAGTCGTTCTTCTGAACATGCCCGACATTCATCCGGTGATCGACGCGCAGTACAACCCCTACGACATCGGCGTGATGGGCGAGCTCGACGTGCGCATCCTGTCGGAACTCTTCGGCGGAAAAGAACTCGCCGCGGAGCTGACGCCGGCCTGGGACGGAGGAATCTACTACGCCGCGCAGAAGAAGGACGCGCCCGACAAGGATTCGACCGCCTCGGTCGCGCTCCTCTATCTTTCGCAGTGGAAGTCAGAAGAGTCCGCCGCTGCGTTTGTAAAGATGTACGCGGACGAACTGGGCCGGAAGTACACCCACGCATCGCGCAACCCTGCGGAGGAAACCAGCGCCACCGAGCAGGTCTACGACACCAACGAGGGTCCTGTGCTCATCGTGACCAGCGGCAAGGACGTCTTCGTGAGCGAGAGCTTCGACCTGAACACGGCGCGTAAACTGCAGTTCCTGATGTTCGGAGCGCAGCAGGCCGGTGGGCAGAACATGGCGCTGAATCTTGTTCCCGCTTTGCCCCACGCTGCGGCCTCCGTTCCCACCTCCGACCTGACCGGCAGCATGGTGCGCCTGATGGCGCACTGCGGCATGATGAAGGCCGCGCTGCCACACCATTTATACTGATCCCTTGCGCTGATCCAGCGCGCAGCTCATCCCGGGTTCCGCTCACCCAAACCCGGCGACGACGCAGCGTGCCTCTCGGGGAGACCGATTGCAACAAGCGGAAATTGGCATCATCGGGGGCAGCGGGCTTTACGCCATGCCCGGCCTCACCAACGTTCATGAGGAGCGCGTCACAACGCCCTTCGGCGATCCCAGCGACCCTTTTGTGCTCGGCGATCTGGAGGGCCGTAAGGTCGCCTTCCTCGCGCGCCACGGTCGCGGTCATCGCATCCTTCCATCGGAACTGAACTTCCGCGCCAACATTTACGGGATGAAGAAACTCGGCGTGGAGCGCATCGTTTCCGTCTCCGCGGTCGGATCGCTGAAAGAAGAGCACAAGCCCGGCGACTTCGTCGTTCCGGATCAGTTCATCGACCGCACCTTCCTTCGCATCTCCACCTTTTTTGGTGACGGCATCGTGGCCCACGTGGGATTTGGCGATCCGGTCTGCGCGACGGTTGCGAAGGCCATCTACGACGCCTGCAAAAGCGAGGGCGTCGAGGCCACAGCAAGAGGCACCTACGTCTGTATGGAGGGCCCGCAGTTTTCCACCCGCGCCGAGTCCAACCTCTACCGCAGCTGGGGCGCCAACGTCATCGGCATGACCAACCTGCAGGAAGCCAAGCTCGCGCGCGAAGCAGAGATCTGCTACGCAACCCTGGCCATGGTGACCGATTACGATTGCTGGCACGAGAGCCACGACGCCGTCACCATCGACCAGATCGTCAAAGTCATGAACCAGAACTCAGCCAACGCCAGCCGCGTGGTGAAGACGGCCGTAGCCGCAATGCCGCGCGACCGCAAATGCGCCTGCAGTTCGGCATTGCAGTTCGCCATGCTCACCAGTCCCGATGCCATTCCCCAGGCCACGCGCGACAAACTGGACCTGCTGATCGGAAAGTATCTGAAGAAGAACTGAGAAACCACGAGGAACAATCCAACACCCATGGCCATTCTTGTCGTAGGCAGTGTCGCGTTCGATTCAATTGAAACTCCTTCCGGCCGCCGGGAACGCTGCGTAGGCGGCGCCGCCACGCATTTCGCCCTCGCCGCCAGTTACTTCACTTCCGTCCGCATCATCGGCGTGGTCGGCGAGGATTTCGGCCCAGAGGAAGAAAGCGTCCTCACCCGCCACAACATCGACACGCGCGGCATCGAGCACGTTCCCGGCAAGAGCTTCTTCTGGAGCGGCTCTTACATGAAGAATCTCAACGAGGCGCAGACGCTCAACACCGAGCTCAACGTCTTCCAGAGCTTCTCTCCCAAAATTCCGCCCGAATATCAGGACAGCGAGTTTCTCTTCCTTGCTAACATCGACCCCGTCCTCCAGGAAGACGTCCGCCGCAAGATGCCGAAGGTGAAGATGGTCTGCGGCGACACGATGAATTACTGGATCAAGGATCACGCCGAGAACCTCGCCCGCGTGCTGAAGGGCCTCGACGTTCTGCTGATCAATGACGGTGAAGTGAAGATGCTCGCGAAAGATAACAACCTTCTGTCCGCGGCGCACAAGGTTCTCGACATGGGGCCGAAGGCTCTCGTCGTCAAGCACGGCGAATACGGCGCGACTGCCTTCTTCGGCGATCGCTCCTTTTCTGCCGGCGGAGACGCCGTCACCGTCCCCTTCCGCGCGCCCGCGCTGCCGCTGGCTGAAGTCGTCGATCCCACCGGGGCCGGCGACTCCTTCGCTGGCGGATTCTTCGGCTACATCGCATCGCAGCCCACGCTCACGCCTGCCGTCTTTCGCCGCGCCATGTTCTATGGCGGCGTGATGGGCTCCTTCGCGGTCGAGCGCTTCGGTACCGAGCGCCTGCAGAACCTTAACCCCGGGAGATCGAGGAACGCTTTGCGCTCTTCCGCCAGCTCTCGCATCTCGACTAAGCGGCCTCGCGTGCCGGAACCCGTTTCCGCGCCCGCCGGACCGGAAGACATCGCCCGCTCCCTGCGTCACGAAGCCACCTTCGCCGGCATGGTCGCCGCGCTGCTCTCCGTGCTGGCGTTTGCGTATTGCTTTCCCCGCGGCATGCTTCTGCTATACGGAGACGCCGTCGCGCACCTGCATATCGCCCGCCGCATCCTCGACTCGCTGAACCCCGGCATTCGCCAGATCGGCTCGGTGTGGTTGCCGTTTCCGCACCTGCTCATGATGCCCTTCGCCGCCCGCATGGCCTGGTGGCAGAACGGCGTCGCCGGCGCCATCCCCTCCATGGCCAGCTACATCCTTAGCGTCGCTGGCCTCTGGCGTCTGGCGCGCTACTGGGTGCGTCCCGCGGGAGCCGTCATCGCGGCGCTCTTCTTCGCGCTCAATCCTGGCCTGCTCTACATGCAGACCACCGCGATGGGCGAGCCCCTGTTTCTCTGCCAGGTGATCTGGGCCACGCTCTTCCTCGTCGCCTTCCTTCGCGCCCTCGGTGCTGGAAATCAGCGCCTCGCGGGCCGCGCCATCATGGCCTGCGGCCTCGTCCTCGTCACCGCCATCTACACCCGCTACGACGGCGTGGATCTTCGCCTCCCTCGCCTGGCTCATCGCTGCGCGCGCCATGTTTCGCCATCGCGCCTTCGCCAGCCGTGCCGGCGGCGCCTTCTTGCTGTTTACCGCGATGCTCCTCACCGCGCCCACTCTCTGGTTCGCCTGGAACGCACGCCAGTACGGCGATTGGCTCGACTTCATGCGCGGCCCCTACTCCGCCAAAGCCATCGACGCCCGCACCTCCACTCCCGGTGCGCCGCATTATCCCGGCTGGCACAGCATGCGCGTCGCGGCGCTCTACTACCTCAAGTCCGCCGAGATGGGCGCTGTTCCCGTTTGGCGCGGCAATCGGCTCCTCTTCCTCGTCCTCGCCGGAACCGCAGCCGCACTCTGGAAGTGGCGAAAAAAGTGCCTCGCTCCCTTCCTGTTGCTGTGGCTGCCCCTGCCGTTCTACGCGTACTCCGTCGCATATGGATCGGTCCCCATCTTTATCCCCCTCTGGTGGCCGCACTCCTTCTACAACACCCGCTACGGCATGGAAATGCTGCCCATCTTCGCCCTCTCGCTCGGCTTCCTCGTCGCGTGCCTGATGAGCATGACCGAAAAGCGCTGGCCCCGCTACGCGCCGCTGATCCTGCTCGCCGGCATCGTCCTGATCATCCTCAACTGCTCCGCGCTCATCCGCTCCACGCCGCTCGTGCTCCGCGAGGCCATCGAGAACTCCCGCACTCGCATTCCCTTCGAGCAGGCCTACGCCCGCGCTCTGGAGCAACTCCCGCCCAACGGCACAATCCTGGTCTGGACCTCCGACCACATCGGCGCCTTCGAGCGCGCCGGAATTCCTCTCCGCCGCACCATCAACGAAACCGACTACTACCAGTGGAAGCCCGCCCTGGAACATCCGGCGCAATCGGCCGCCTTTGTCGTCGCTGCCGATCGCGACGCCGTGGCCCAGGCCGTCGCGGCGCATCCTGAAGGACTCACGCTCCTCAATATCGTGTGTTCTACCGGTCAGCCCTGCATCCGTTTCTACCGTTCAAACCTCGCCGCGCCCGGTGATAGGATCAGCCCCAGGTGATCCTGTCAACCGACAGCAACGGCCACATGATGGCCTTCTCGCGCATCGAGCAGGTGCTGCTCACCGGCGGCGCCGTCGGCCGGCTTTTGCTTGCAGCTGTGCTCGGGTGCGCCATCGGCATCGACCGCGAATATCACCACCGTCCCTCGGGCGTTCGCACCAACGTCCTCATCTGTTTTGGCGCCGCGATGTTCACGTTCCTCTCCGCCATCATCGCCGGCGACAACAGCCCCAACCGCGGGCAGATCGCGTCGAATATCGTTCAGGGCATCGGCTTTCTCGGCGCGGGCCTCATCCTGCACAACCGCGATCGCGTCAGCGGCCTCACCAGCGCCGCCACCGTCTGGGCCGTCGCCTCCATCGGCATGGCGTGCGGTGCGGGCCTCTACTTTCCCGCGATCTTCGCCACCGTCGTCGTGATCGTCGTCCTCGAACTGATACGCCTGCTCGAATACCGCGCCAACATCAAGTTCTATTCCGTCACCTATGAAGTCCGCGGTCCCGATGCCGACCAGCTTTCCATGGCCGTCCTCGGCGCCATGGATGGCCTCAACCGCCGCATGGAGCGAATGCGTCAATCAGCCCGTTGCCGGCATCCAGCGCCTCTCCTTTGACGTCTCTGCGAATCGCCGCCTCCACCATCGTCTCTTCGAAGAACTGAAGACTTCGCCGTCCATCGCCGAGGCGCGCGCCTTCCGCGATCCGGAGGATGAGTGATGCGCTTCGCGAAAGCGCAGGCCTGCGGCAACGACTTCCTTATCGTCGAGGGCCCCTGCGATCCTCACCTGGCGAAGCGTCTTTGCGAACGCCATACCGGCATCGGCGCCGACGGCGTCGAATTCCTCGAGTCCACCGGCACGCTCAGCGGCCGCATTCGTCTCGTCAACGCCGACGGCTCCATCGCGGAAATCTCCGGCAACGGCACGCGCTGCGTCGCCGCCTGGATCGCGCGCGAGACCAACGCCGAACCAGGCAGCGTGATCACGATCGACACTGACGCCGGCCCTCGCGCCTGCACCATCGTCAGCGCGAAACCGAACGAATACGAGATCGCCGCCGGCATGGGAATCCCCGAGGTCCACCAGACCCAGGTGACTCTGGCCGACAAGACGGTCGTCTACGGCATTCAGGTCTCCATGGGCAACCCGCACTTCGTCATCGTTGTGCACGACGAGAATTTCCGCGCTCACTCGCGGGGCTGGCAGGAACTCGGCCGCGAGATTTGCTTTCACCCGCATTTCCCCCAGCAGACCAACGTCGAATTTCGTCCGCATGATCCGCGCCGACGAGATCGAGATTCGCATCTTCGAGCGTGGCGTCGGCCCCACCACTTCTTCCGGCACCGGAACCTGTGCCAGCGCGGCGGCCGTGCATCGCCCATTGCGGCGGAAAATCGCCCATGACCGTGCATGCGCCCGGCGGTTCCCAGAAGGTGGAATGGACAGCGCCGGCTGCAGAGATGATCCTGATCGGTCCGGCGGCATTGGTCGCCGCAGGAGAGGTGCTTCTTGCCTGATCGCATTTTGAAACCCCCCGCCGTGGCGCCCGGCGCCCGCATCGCCGTCATTTCGCTGGCCAGCAGTGCCCGCCCCGACCGCATCACACGCGGCATGGATTTTCTGCGCTCGCTCGGCTACGACGTCGTCGCCACCGAGCACGCCTTCGGCAAATATCCGCCCTACTTTTCCGCTTCCGTTGAGGACCGTCTCGCCGACCTCCACACCGCTTTTGCGGATCCCGCCGTCGCCGCCATCATTTGTAGCCGTGGCGGTTACGGATCCAACTACCTCCTCGATGGCCTCGATCTTGACCTGATCCGCGCGCATCCCAAGCCGCTCTTCGCCTACAGCGATATGACCGCCATCCAGACCTGGCTGCTCGACCAGACCCGCATGGTCGCGTTTCACGGACCCATGGCCGCTGCGGATTTCTCCCTCGACAAGGCCGGCGTCCACCTCGAAAGTTTCCGCGCCGCCATCGGTGGCGGCCTCGTTCGTGTCGGGACAGCGGAGGGCCTCCGCGTCCTGCGCCCCGGCACCGCGCGCGGCATTTTCTACGGCGGCTGTCTCAGCCTGCTCACCGCCGCGCTGGCGACCCCGTACGCGCCCAGCACCGAGGGCAAGCTGCTTTTCCTTGAAGACGTGGGAGCCAAGCCCTACCAGATCGATCGCATGCTTCGACAGATGATCGTCGCCGGCAAGTTCGAGGGCGTTCGCGGCTTCATCTTCGGCGAAATGATGGAATGCGGCTCGCGCGGCGCCGATCCCGATCTGCTCCAGCAGGTCATTTTGCGCCTCCTCGAGCCCTTCAACGTCCCCATCGCCATCGGCCTGCGCTCCGGCCACGTCTCCGGCGGCAATGTCACGCTGCCTTTTGGAACCGAAGCCGAGCTGCTGCTGGAAGGCGATCAGCCACTGTTACATTTTCTCGATCGCGCCGTCACCGTTCCTCGAAATGCCCGATAAGAAGCACATCCACCTCATCGGAATCTGCGGCACCGCCATGGCCTCTCTCGCCGGACTGCTGCAGCTGCAGGGTCACCGCGTCACCGGCTCGGATCAGGCGGCGTATCCGCCTATGTCCGATCTGCTCCGGCAGCTCGGCATCCCCATCGCCGAGCCGTTCTCTGCAGCCAATTTGCAACCACCACCCGATCTTATTGTCGTGGGCAACGCCATTTCGCGCGGCAATCCTGAAGTCGAGTTCATGCTCGACCAGCACATCCCCTTCACCTCGCTGGCGCGCATGATCCACGACGAATTCATTCGCGATCACGAGTCGCTGGTCGTCGCCGGCACTCACGGCAAGACCACCACCACCAGCATGCTAGCCTGGATCTACGAAGTCGCCGCCCGTCGCCAGCCGAAACTCGCCCCGTCCTTCCTCATCGGCGGCGTCGCCGAAAACTTCGGCAACCAGCTTCCGCCTCGGCACCGGCCGGCCCTTCATCATCGAGGGCGACGAGTACGACACTGCCTTCTTCGACAAGGGTCCGAAGTTCATGCACTACTTCCCCGATGCGCTGATCCTTACCCATGTCGAATTCGATCACGCCGACATCTACGCGGATCTCGAAGCGGTAAAGACGGCTTTCAAGCGTCTCGTGAACCTCGTTCCGCGTCGCGGCCGCATCGTTGCCTTTGACGGATCCAGAACGTCACCGAATGTGTGAGCCACGCTTTTTGTAACATCGAACGTTACGGATTCAACGCCGACTCCACCTGGCGCCTGAGCGATCTGCATTTCGAAAACGGAGCCAGCCACTGGCGCGTCCTCCGCTCCGGCAAACTCTGGGCCGAACTCACGCTGCCCATGGCGGGTGAGCACAACGCCCTCAATGCGACCGCCGCCGCGGCGCTGGCTGCAGGGCAGGGAATTGCCGCCGAGCCCATCGCCGAAGCCCTCGCCACCTTTCGCAGCGTGCGCCGGCGTCTCGAAGTCCGCGCGGAGATCGCCGGCATCACCATCATCGATGACTTCGCCCATCACCCCACCGCGATTCGCGAGACGTTGCGGGCTCTTCGTTCTGCGTATCCTGGCCGCCGTCTCTGGGCGGTGCTGGAACCGCGCTCCAACACGCTGCGGCGCAATGTTTTCGAACGCGAGCTGGTCGAGAGCCTGTCCCTCGCCGACCGCATCGTTCTCGCCGCGGTCTTTCACTCCGAAAAAATTCCGGCGCCCGATCGCCTGCACCCAGAAAACGTCGTCTCCGCCCTCCGCGAAATGGGCCGCGACGCGAGTCTTTTTGAAAATGTCGACGCCATTGTTACAAATCTGACCGCCACGCTCGAGCCCGGCGATGTTGTCGCCATCCTTTCCAATGGCGGATTCGACGGCATCTATGAGAAGCTGCCGGCATCGCTCCACCAACACGCTCCCCACTAACCCATGTTCGCTACCATCGTCCTTCTCGGCGTCTGGATCCTGCTCGGTGTCCCGGCCGCCATCGTGGGGCTGCCGTGGACGATGCTGAGCGGCGACATCCTTCCCATGTACCGTGCGGCGATGGTGGTGGTTCGCGCCGGAGTTCGCTGCGCGGGGATTCGCGTTGAACCTGTCTGGCAGGAGCGCCTCGATCCATCTCTCCGCTACATCTTCCTTTCCAATCACGTCTCGAACCTCGATCCGCCCATCCTGCTTCCGCTGCTGCCGCTGCCCATCGCTGTCGTCCTCAAGCGCTCGCTCATGAAGATTCCCATTCTCGGATGGGCGATGCGCCTGGCCCGCTACATCCCGGTCGATCGCGACGGCCGTGTCGAAAGCGCGGTGGAGAGCGCGGAGATCGCCAAGCGAACCCTCGCCTCCGGTGTCCACATCCTGTCGTTTCCCGAAGGCACCCGCTCCCGCGATGGACGCCTGCAGCCCTTCAAGAAAGGCCCGTTTTACATGGCTGAAGAATCGGGAGCGCCCATCGTGCCCATCTCCATCTACGGCACGGAAAGCATGATGAAGAAGGGCAGCATGAAGATCTTTCCCGCAACCGCGCACGTCATTTTTCATGCGCCGGTGCGGCCCCAGGACTATGCAAATCGAGAAGACCTGATGGAAGCCATCCACGCCATCGTTGCGTCGGGACTGCCGGAGTGGATGCGAGCGTAGTGCTGCAAAATAAAGAGAGCGGGCGTTTAGCCCGCTCCCTCAGCAACTAAACTCCAATCCCTAAACGCTGTCTTACTTCACCACCGCGTTGTAACCATCCCCCAGCAGCTTCGTCCGCATGGCCATGGCCTCGGGGCGCGACGCGTAGGGCCCCAGCTGGATGTGCAACAGCTGATCCTGCGGCTCGTTTCGCACCACGGCGGCGTATCCGTGTTTCTTCAGCGCTTCCACCAGGATTTGCGCATCCTGGGGAACGCGGACGGCGGCCACCTGCACCATGAAGTTCGCCGCAGTGGTCGCGACCGCAGGCTGCAGCGTGGCAGACTTCGCGGCCGGCACAGTCGCGGCCGGCACCGGCGTTGCAGCCGGCGGAGTCGCTGCCCGCGCTGTTGCAGGAGCCTCCGCACTGCCGGGCTGAGGTGCAGAAGGGCTCTCCGCATTCGGCGTGCTGCTGTCACTCGCCTCGCTCGCGGGCGTTTCGACCGGAGTCAGCGTCTGATCCGGCGAAGGCTTCGACAAATGGCTGTCCGCCGGCGTGCTGGCCGGCTGCGTGGCCGGCTGATCGGCGGCGCGTGTCGTGGTGCCGCGGCCCACCGAGTAGCCCAGGCCAAAGAAAATTGCGCAGACCAGCACCAGTCCAAAAAAGATGGCCAGCAGAGAGCGGGTTCCCAGAGCAATTTCCGTGTCCGAGCCCGCGGCGCGTCCCGCCCCGGTCCTCGAGCGCCGGCTTCTCAGCTCTTCCAGTTCTTCTTCCGTGTCGTACCGTAAAGGCATAAAGGGACCTCTGGGGGATGAGAACCCGTTATTTTGTTTCCGGTGGCGCTGGCGTCAGCTTTGCAATGCCGCCGTGCCCCAACAGCGAAATCAATTCCATCGGGAGCGGGAACACAATGGTCGTGTTCTTCTCCACCCCGATATCGGTGAGCGTCTGCAAATATTTCAGCTGCAGGGTGACCGGCTGCTCGGCCAGCAGATTGGCGGCCTCGACCAGTTTCTGCGCGGCCATAAACTCGCCTTCCGCATTGATGATCTTCGACCGCTTCTCGCGCTCGGCCTCGGCCTGGCGAGCCATAGCACGAAGCATGGTGTCGGGCAGGTCCACCTGCTTCACTTCCACGCTCACCACCTTCACGCCCCACGGCTCGGTCCGTTGATCGATGATGGTCTGGATCCGCTGGTTCAGCGCGTCGCGGTGCGACAGCAGGCCATCCAGTTCTACTTCGCCGAGCACCGAGCGCAGTGTGGTCTGCGCGAACTGCGAGGTCTGATAAACGTAATTCGATACCTCGATCACCGCCCTCGCCGGATCAAGCACACGCATGGTGATCACCGCATTCACCTTGATCGTCACGTTATCGCGCGTGATTACATCCTGCGGCGGAACTTCCATCACTTCCTGTCGCAGGGAGACGCGAACCATCTGATCGATGGGGCGGAACACCAGGATAATTCCAGGACCCTTGGGTTGCGGCAGCGCACGACCAAGGCGGAAAATCACGCCGCGCTCGTACTCACGCAGAATCTTGATCGAATTCAGCAGGTAGAGGACGACAACAACAATAACGACGAGAATGGGAACGCTCAACATATTCGGGGTACCTGACACCCGGCTGTGATTTTACCCCACCGGATGCGGTCAAGACCGCATTAAAACAGGCTGAACCAGTCTGTAGTACCCCTGCGACTAACAGCCTCCGCGCCGCTTTCGCCCCGCTCCGGGCCGAGACTTACTGCACTGCGGGCGAATAGCGCTTTTCAATCTCCGCGGCCGCGGCGCGCAAACCGTCGAGCGGCTGCAGTCGAGGCAGCTCCGCGCCCAGCCGCTGCAGTTCCGCCAGCGCAATCTCCGTCGCAATGTTGCCCACCAGCGCATCCTGTGCAAACGGGCACCCGCCGAAGCCACCCAGAGCCATGTCGAAGCGCCGGCACCCGGCGTTGTACGCGGCGGCAATTTTCGCCGGAGCATCCTCGGGCCTCGCGTGCAGATGCACCCCGATCTCGATGCGCTCATCCACCGAATCGAGCACCGCCGCCACCAGGCGCGAAACCTGCTGCGGCGTCGCGATCCCCACCGTATCGGCCAGCGAAATCTGCGTGAACCCGGAGTCCGTCAGCAGGTCGCAGGCTGCTATCACCTCGTCCAGACTCCACGGATCGTCGTAAGGATTGCCAAACGCCATCGAGATGTAGACCACAACCGCGAGCCCTGCCTGGAAAGCCGCCTGACCCACCGCTTCCAGCGCCTCGATCGATTCCTCCGGCGTCTGGTTCTGGTTTCGGCGCAGAAACTCCGGCGAGATGGAGTACGGAAAACCCAGCGTCGAGACAGCGTCCGTCGCAATGGCCCGCTCGGCCCCCTTCGCGTTCACGACAATCCCGATGATCTCCACGTCATCCGGCGGATCGAGCAGCGCAATCGTCTGCTCGGAGTCGGCCATCTGCGGCACGGCCTTGGGCGAAACAAAGGAGACGGCGTCGATGTGCGTGAATCCGGCAGCCACCAGGGTGCGCAGGTAGTCGGCCTTGATCTCCACAGGGATCGGCTTCGCCAGGGCCTGCCAGGCGTCGCGAGGACACTCGATAATCTTGACCGGCGAAGTCATAGCAACCAGCGCCCTGGCTCACCTCAGGGTGAAGTCCGCACACAGCAATCAGCCGTAGGGTATCAGGCCTCAGACATTGTGTTCGATTGGTTGGATGCACAACTCCCGCGGGTTCAACAGCACACAGATCACTGCGGCAGCTGTCCCAGCCAGGCCAGCACCACCACCAGCATCAGACCGGTGAAGTGCGCGAGAAGCCCAATGATCAGCGCCCGCAAATGGCGGCCCTGGCGAAACGTAAACGTCATCAGCAGCCCGTAAAACGGGAACTGCAGATACAGCATGTACTCATACGCGTGGCCGACCAGATCGGCCGGCGAATGCAGCACGCGGCTGCGCAGCACGTCGAACCAGGGATAAAGAAGCGCGAACGCCTTCGGCCCTTCCAGCGCCAAAACGCCGGCCAGACGCACCGTGAAGGGCGTAATGACGATGCCGATCAGCACCGGCCACAGCGCCTTCCACCAGCCGCTGGCGAGAGCATTCCGAGGTCCGCGCTTTTTGCGCGGTCTTCCAGCTGAGGCTGAAGGCATGCTCTGAGAATACCCTGCATGTCCCGGAAAAACCGAGAGAAAACCATGGCGAAATGGTTACGTTAGCCAGTTACGTTTGGAGTATGCCCGGATTAAACTTCGCCACCTCGGGATTCAGCGCCACCGCCTCCAGCGCCGTCAGCAGCGCCTCGCGGGTTTGCGCCGGATCGATAATGGCGTCCACCCAAAGCCGTGCCGCCGCGTACCGGCAATCGGTCTGCGCCTCGTAGGTGGCTTTGATGGACGCGATCAGCTCCTGCTTTTCCTCGGCGCTCAGCTGCCGGCCGCCGCGCTCCAGTTGCCGGATGCGAATCTCCACCAGCGTGTTCGCAGCGGAGTCGCCGCTCATGACCGCGTAGCGCGCCGTCGGCCACGCAAAGATGAACCGCGGATCGTAGGCCTTGCCGCACATCGCATAATTGCCCGCGCCAAACGATCCCCCCACAATCACCGAAATCTTCGGCACCACCGAGTTCGACACTGCGGTCACCATCTTTGCGCCGGAGCGAATGATCCCGCTCCACTCCGCATCGCGGCCCACCATGAACCCGTTCACATCGTGCAGAAAGATCAGCGGGATCAGGTTCTGATTGCAGTCCATGATGAAGCGCGCGGCCTTGTCGGCGCTTTCGGCGTAGATCACGCCACCGAACTCCATACGCTTTTCGCCGGTGTGGCTGGTCTGCGGTTGCGACAGCTTCTGGTTGGCCACGATGCCTACGGCGTATCCGCCAATGCGCGCATACCCGCAAAGCAGCGTGCGCCCGTAGCCCGGCCGGTACTCGTCGAACTCGCTGCGATCCACGATGCGCGCGATCAGGTCGTGCATGTCGTAGCTGTTCACCGCCGCTTTCGCAGGATCGGAGTCGAGCAGCGCGTACAGATCCGACGCCGGATAGCGAGGCGCGTCGTTGGCGGGATCGTAGGCGGAGCGATCGAAGGGCGCACGCGGCGCATGACCCCACTTCGAGACCAGCGAGCGCAGACGCGCGATGCACAGATGATCGTTCGGCTCCTTGAAATCGACTGTCCCCGAGATTTCTGCGTGCATGGCCGCGCCACCCAGCTCTTCGGCGGAATACTTCTGCCCAATCGCCGCCTGCACCAGCGCAGGCCCGGCCAGAAACAAACCGCTGCCTTCGGTCATCAGCACCTGGTCGGTCATCACCGGCAGATACGCGCCGCCTGCAACGCACATGCCCATGATGGCCGTGATCTGCGGAATCCCGGCCGCCGACATCACCGCGTTGTTGCGGAAGATCCGCCCGAAGTCGTCCTGATCCGGAAAAACGTCTTCCTGCAGCGGAAGAAAAATGCCGGCTGAATCCACCAGATAGAGCGTCGGGATGCGGTTCTCCATCGCGATGTGCTGCGCCCGCAGAACCTTTTTCGCGGTCATGGGGAAGAACGCGCCGGCCTTCACCGTGGCGTCGTTCGCGACAATCATGCAGAGCCGCCCCGCAACCGTGCCCAGCCCGGTCACGGTGCCCGCCGAGGGTGCGCCGCCCCATTCTTCATACATGCCAAAGGCGGCAAACAGTCCCAGCTCGAAAAAGGGCGTGCCGGGGTCGAGCAGCAGGTCCAGACGCTCGCGCGCGGTCAGCCGCTGCTTTGCATGTTGCGCTTCGATGGGTTTCGCGCCCCCGCCCTGGCGGATCTCTCCCTCCTGCTGGCGGATCTGCTCGAGCAGCGCGGCCATCTTCTCGGCATTGCTCCGAGCCCGAGGCGTGGCAGAGTCAAATTTGGAGGCGAGCTGCGTTTGGAGTTTGGTCGGCGCAGACGTTTTGCTATCGGTTGGATTGGTCATCTGGGAAAAGCTGCAAGGGAGACGAGACAGATTATCAGGCGACAGGGCGCGGGAGATAGCGGCTGGGACGACCGAGTCGGGTCAAATCCGATTCAGGGGCAATTGCTGCTCCGTCTCGAATGCCTTCAGATAAAGGTCCAGCGCAGATTCCGCCGTTCGCAGCTCGGATTCAATGCGCTCGTGCTCCGCGCGGCTGCGATTGCTCGTGAGCTGGTTGCTCAGAGCCTGAATCCTGTCCTTCAGGTGCAGGATATGCTCGTGCAGAGTGGTTTGCATGGCAAGTGCGACTAACGTCCTGGGGGCCTTGTCTCTTCTTTACTCCAGGTCTTGCGTTCACTGCAATAGGCAGAAGTTCGTGAGCCCTCGCACCTTGGTTGTACCCTGGTAACCATTTCGTTAACGTAGGGGCTCGACCCCCTCGGCGCCAGGAACCCATTCAGCGTGTCCCCGCCAGGCTCGCGGCCCCTGTCGGGTCCGTCCCGGTCTTCGCCGTCGCGAACGAGGTTAGCGCCCCTGGGGTGGTGCTGCTGATGCTGAACACCTGCAGGTCCGGGTTCCCGCCCGAGCAGATCACAGCGATGTAGGCGTTCGTCTTGTCCTCCACCAGGGCGACGGGCAGCGTCCCAGTCGCGAACGGCGAGCCCGACACCGCAGTCAGCGCACCGGTGTTCGTCAGCAGGAAGGCGCTCACCGTGCCCGAGGTGCGGTTGGCCACGTAGACGTAGCTCCCGGTGGAGTCGACCAGAACCGACCAGGCGCCGGAGTTCGTCGGATAGGGCGAGCCGCTGACCTCTGTCAGGACGCCGTTGGTCCCAATCGAGAAGACCCGCACGCCACCGGTCACCGTCTCCGCAGCGAACAGGTAGTTGCCCGAGGGCGAGACCGCGAGGCCCATATCCGCGCCCCCGTTGTTCTTCGGATTGAGGACGCCGTTGATCTGGGCCAGCGCGCCGCTGCCCGTGCTGAAGCTCATCTCGTAAATGCCTGCCGTGCCGCATGAGACGAAGACGTAGTTGCCGCCCGGCGCGATCTCAAGGTCGGTCGCCGGAGTGTTCGCGTTCAGCGTCACGACCGAGGCGCTGATGGCCGTGAGCGAGCCCCCGCTGCCAATCTCGTAGACATACGCCTGGCCCGCGAAGGCCGAAGCCCCCAGCAGCCATTTGCCGGTGGAATCCACTCGCAGCACGGAGGGGGAGACTCCGGTGGCGACAGGCGCTCCGCCGTTCGCGATCGTGATGGCTCCGTTGGAGCCGATCGTGTACACGTAGATGCCGCCGGCAGCGCTGCCCAGGTAGAGATAGCTGTTGGTGGGCGTGATGGCCAGGGCTGTTGGTTCGAGCTCGACCTGCCAGTTGGAGCCGGAGATGGCGCTGATCGAGGTGGTGCCGATTGAGAAGCCCGCGATGCTGAGCGGGTTCGCGCTGATGTTGCCGACGTAGAGGTAGTCGCCGGTGGATGTGCCGCCACCGCCTCCTCCTCCGCCACTGCCCAGAGGCGGAAAGAACTGGCCGCACCCCGCAAGAGCAAGAAGCGCTGTTGCCGACGTACACAAACCGATGCGAAGGAGCCGACACTTCCAGGAAGGCATTCTCACCTCTGCTGGGATTATCGTACCGCCGCGCGCGTCCGACATCATAGCGGCATCCATAGAGACGCAGCCAGGCGGGGTTGTGCTCCTGAATGTGACGAAGTCGACACCGTGTGCCAGGAGAGCCGAACCAGCCCCCGGCGTCCCGCAGGATGACAGCGGTGCGATGCGCGCGGTCAACAGGCGGTTGGCTAAAGCATTCACCCATCAGGCCGGTCGCTCAGCAGAATTTGGCGTTGCGCGATGTCGTACAGACGCATCTCACCCCGAGGCGGCCGGACAGGTTTCTACAGTCACGGCCCCATCACGGGAGGAATGCATTGAAAGCAGCAACGATTGTCGGAGTGCTCCTGATTATCCTTGGCATCATCGGATTTGTGGCGGGGGGCTTCAGCTTCACGCACGAGAAGAAGGACATCGACATGGGACCGCTCCAGGTCCAGCACAAGCAGACGAAGACCGTGCCGATCTCACCGATCCTGAGCACCGTAGCGCTGGTGGGCGGCATTGGGCTGGTCATCGTAGGAGCCAGGAGTAAGGCAGGCTAGCCCGCGCTCAGCGCACAGAACAACCGAGGCCGACCGCTAACCGCCGACCGCTGACCGCCGCGTCAGCATTCCCAGCGCAGCAGAGCCGCACCGACGGTAAAGCCGGCGCCAACACTGGCGATCAGGACCAGGTCGCCCTTCTTCAGCTTGCATTCCTGGCGAGCGGTTTCCATCGCCAGCGGAATCGTGCCGCACGTGGTGTTGCCGAAGCGGTCGATGTTGATGATGACCTTCTCTTCCGGCAGGCCCAGCCGCTCCGAGGTTCCGAGAATGATGCGCTTGTTCGCCTGGTGGGCGATGAAGCAGCCGAGATCGGCTCCGGTCACGCCGTTCTTCTCGAGCACCGTGGTGGTGGCTTCCACCATCTTGCGCACGGCGAACTTGTAGACCGCCTGCCCGTCCTGATGAACGAAGTGCATCTTGTTGTCGACCGTGTCGTGGGTGGACGGATGCAGGCTGCCGCCGCCGGGCATGTAGAGCGCACAGGCTCCTGAGCCATCGATTTCGTGGTGGAAGTCGATCATGCCGACTTCGCCCTCGGCGGCGGGCTCGATGAGGACAGCGCCGGCGCCGTCACCAAAAAGAACACACGTAGCGCGGTCGGTGTAGTCGATGATTGACGACATGGTGTCGGCTCCAACCACGAGGGCTTTCTTGTGCGCACCGGACTCGACCAGCTTGCAGCCCACCTGCAGCGCATAGACAAAGCCTGAGCACGCGGCGGAAAGGTCGAATCCCCACGCGCCCTTCGCGCCCAGCTTGTCCTGCACCAGGCAGGCGGTGGCGGGGAAGAGCATGTCCGGAGTCACGGTGCCGACGATGATGACCTCGACGTCGGTGGGATCGATGCCGCGCTCCGCGAGACAGAGCTTCGCCGCCTCGACGGCCATGTGGCTGGTGGCCATGCCGGGCTCGACGATGTGCCGTTCCCGGATGCCGACGCGGCTCGTGATCCACTCATCCGAGGTCTCGACCATCTTCTCCAGATCGGCGTTGGTGAGCAGGCGCGGCGGCGTCCAGGTTCCGAGGGCGCTGATCTTGGCACGAACGGGCACACGCGGACGAAGAGAAAGATTCAAATGAAGACTCCTGGCAAAGGACCATTCTAGCGGAGTGCTGTGGCCGGGTGAGCGATTGGCTGAAGCTGCGCGAGGCGGGATTAAATCTTAGTGCACCGGGTGACCTGCTGCGCACGCACTGGCCCGTTACCGTTGCTTCCTTCCGGACCTGGCGGGGTTGGCGGGATTGCGTCGCGCAGGACCCGGCACACGAGCAATTTTAACACTGTGACTGTGCCGGAATTCATGCAGGAGCGCGCGAGAGCGCTCCCCTCTCCTTAGCTGCCGTGCGCGTACGCAGCCGGTAGAAGATGAAGGCGACGAGATTGCTGAGCAGGATCGTCGAAAGGATCTTCGCCGCGTAAACGCGCGCGTTGACCACGCTGACAAACGGATACGCCGAGATCAGCAGGCTGAACAGCGTCGATAGAAAACCCGCTGCGGACGTCCACTTCAGCCACCGCGGCAGCGAGCGGCGAAGAGCAGCGGCTCCGACCAGCGGGATCGCGAACATCGCGAGGTAGGCGACCTCGTAGTGAGTCAGGCTGGCGTTGGTGAGCAGCTGGTAGGCCTCCTGTGCGTGAACGCCGGTGCTGGCGAGCAACACCAGCGCCAACGCAATGGCGGTCGTGCACAGGATGGAGTTCGTGGGCGTAGCGCGGCGCGGGTGCAGGCGCGTGAACGACTCCGGGACGAGGTGGTTCCAGCCGGCGGCCATGGGCAGGCGCGTGACGCCGGTGAAGAGATAGCTGGTAGCTCCCAGAAGCCGGAACTGGAGCAGCAGGATGGCGACGATGGCCGCAATATTGGCGATGCCCGAGTTGCCCAGGGTCATCCGCATCGCCTGCGGTATCGGCGCGATGAAGTCGATGCGGGCGCGCGGACCAGCGCAACAATGCTCGCCGTCCCCAGAATAAACATCGCGCAGATGACCGGCGAAGAGAGCACGACCGAGCGCCCGATGGTGCGAGCCGGGTCGCGGCTTTCGCCGGCCAGGATGGCGATGTACTCCAGACCACACAGCGCGCCGAAGAGCATTTGCCCGAAGAGCGCGAGCATGCGCAGGTCGTGCGGCGGCGCGGCCAGGGTGAACGGCGAGTAGTGAATCGGCTGGTGGCGCGCATACGCGACCAGCGGGAAGCAGAATGAGCGCGGCGAAGACGATGAGGATGGCGATGCCGCCGAAAATGTGGATCCACTTGCCGAGTTCGAGGCCTCGCAGCGCAGCCAGAGTGATGCCGCCGAGCATCACGACGACAATAGCGAGCGAGATGAGGCGGTTCTCCGGGAGCCACGCGGCAGCCGGCCCGATCAGGTAAGAGATTTCCGTCGGCATGGCGTAGAGGATCGTCGCCACGACGGCGATGCCGTAGACCCAAAGATTCCACGCCGTGAGAAAGCCGCCGAGATCGCCAAACGCTTCGCGCGCCCAGACGTACAGGCCGCCTTCGAGCGGCATGGCGCGGTTCAGGCAGATCACCGAAGCCGCCATGGGCACATAGAAGGCCAGCATGGCGGCGACCCAGGTGAGCGATTGTGCCCGCCCGAGTCCGCCGGCGATGCCAACCCAGGACGTGCCGACGACGAAGCAGGATCTGGGCGAGCACGAGGTCGCCGAGGCCAAGGGCGCGGTGCAGCTTGCGGCCGGACTCGGACCCTGCGCATCCTGCTGGGGCATGGTTCGAACATGGTCGCACGAAACAG
>CAVPCB010000019.1:0-17737 GCA_963702285.1 uncultured Acidobacteriaceae bacterium
GCTATGTAGCCGCTAAACAAGCTACGTATTGCTACGGCGCTTTCGGCAGCGTCCGCGGCACGGTGGGCACAAACGCGGATTACCGCATCGTTCAGCTCGCCCTGAAAGCGTTCTTCTAGAGCCGGCCGCGCGGACCCTCCCGGGTCCGTGACAGCCTGTTCATGAAGCCTCCCTGGAGAGAACGGTTCGCCCGTTCTCTCCTTTTTTTTCCATTCCCTCCTTCCTGGTCCCTGGTCCCTGCCTTTCCGGAACCTTCCCCCACCGCAATTTCGTAGACTCAACCAGGATGGACGGCCACTACAGCTGGACCTGGGTTGAGCAGCGCGTCGCCGAAACCAGCGCGGTGTGGAATCGTGCGCCGGCCAGCGCATCCCCGAGAGCCGGCGCTTCACCGCCGACGAGCAGCAGCAGCGCGAACGAGCCTGGGATGACGCAGCCGACGCCGTCGAGCGCGAGCTCCGTCAGCCTCGCGCCCACCGCACCCAGGCAGCACGGCGTGAAACACAGAAGCGCATCACGGCGGCCTTCGCGCGCTTCTCCGCCGAGGCTCTCGACCTGCGAGACGCCATCGAACTCCTCACCCACGACTTCCTGCCCGTAGGCACCCGCCTCGCGCGCTGGGCGCGCCATTTCGATCCCGCCCTCACCATGCCCGACATCATCCAGGCCTGCCGCAATGCGTGGACCGCCTGCGGCCTCCAGCCCCTGCTGGGCCAACCCGTCGACCTCACGCCCTCCATCCTCGGCTACAGCATGCTCTACCCCTACACCGACAACTTCCTCGACCAGGCCGACATCTCCGCCGCCACGCCAAGCATCACTACGAGCCGGCGCTTCCGTGAACGGCTCGCGGTGAGCGCCATCTCGCCGAGAACCAGCTGGAGACAGCGCTCTGGGCACTGGTCGGGCTGGTCGAGGGACAGTATCCCCGGGCCCGCTTCCCGGCGTCTTCGATTGCATGCTGGCGATCCATCGCGCGCAGGAGCACAGCCTCGCCCAGCTGCGCAGCCGACGCCTCCCCGCCGAAATGCTGCGCTGAGTTGCGCCAAGGGCGGCACCTCCGTGCTGGCCGATGCCTGCCTCGCGCGTGGCTGGCTAACCGGGCAGGAGAGCCCGTTCGCCTTCGACTGGGGCGTGCTGCTGCAGCTCGGCGACGACGTGCAGGACGTGCGCGAGGACCTCGAACGGGGCTCGATGACGCTGTTTTCTCAACCAGCGATGCGCGGCGAAGCGCTCGACGAGCGTGTGATCCAGTTGCTGACCTTTGCCGAGCATGTGGGCAGGAAATGGAAGAGATGCAAAGCGGTTCTCCGATGCTGAAAGACCTGCTGCGCATGAGCTGGCGGTCACTGATCCTGATGGCGGTGGCCGCGTCGCATGAGCACTTCTCGCCACAGTTCCTCGCCGAGGCCGAGGTGTTCTCGCCGTTCCGCTTCGGATTCCTGCGCGAGCGGCGGCAGCGCTCACCGGGCGCCAGGGTCTTACACCATGCTGTTCGACGCCCTGGTGGAGCCCAGCGAACGAAGGCGAAGTGTCGCCTTCTGATACATCTCGCAGCGCGACGCCCGGCCCATCGCTCGAGCTGCCACCCGCCTAGCCTGCGCGCGCAGTTCCCAGCGTCCCCTGAAACGCCGAAGTCCTCGATTCACTAGTTCGTGCACCGGACAGGTTTCGGTGACGCCGCGGGTCTTGCCACTTCGGGTACGGGTCCGCCGCTCCGAAAATCTTCCGGGTCAGGGAGCCATGAGGGTATAGTGGGGGTGCCAAAATGCCGGACCCGTTGCTCCCCTTCCTGATTCCGGCTGCTTACTCCCCGCGGTTGAGGTTGAAAAAACAATGAAAGGGATGGTGACGCATGGCTTTCTGTGGGAAGTGCGGAACGTCGATGGCGGACGGGTGGCCTTCTGCCCCAAATGTGGGCGCCGGCCGGTCCGGTGGTCACCGGTATGCAACCTCCGCTCCGGTATCCGGGCCCATGGTCACTCCGGCCGGCAGCGGGATAGCGGAGAACGTTGCCGGACTCCTGTGCTATGTGCTGGGCTGGCTCACGGGACTCATCTTCCTGCTGATCGATAAGCGGCCCTTTGTGCGCTTCCATGCCGCCCAATCCATCGTGGTCTTCGGAGCCCTGACCATCCTCAGAATCTGCCTGACCTTCTTCTTAATCGGCGGATCCGGTTTCGGCATGTGGTGGCTTTGGTCCATGATCTCCCTGCTGGTGACCCTGGCCTTCTTCGTGGCATGGATCCTCCTGATGGTCATGGCCTACCAGGGCAAGTGGTTTGAGGTGCCGATCGCGGCGGGCATCGCGAAAAGCATCGCAGGAAACCCGAAGACTCAGCCCCGCGCCCGCGGCCGGAGCGACGGACTGCGAGCAGCGCCGCGCATTGGCCGGACGCCAGAGGCACCACCGAAGTCTTGCAAACCGGAAGAAAGCGAGAGACACTATGGCAGGCTTCTGCACAAAGTGTGGCGCACCCATGAACGAGGGCATGGCGTTCTGCACGAAATGCGGCGCACCCGCAGGCGCTGACTGAGGCGGCGCCGTCACCGGCGCCTTTCATACCTCCGGCCTCGATACCCACCCCGGCTTACACTCCGCCGGCGTACACTCCGCCAGCTTCCAATGCTCCAGGCATACGGCTACACGCCATCCGCTTCGGCGTACACACCACCGCCGGCTTACGCAGGCGCCGGCGCCCCACCGCAAAAGAGCGGCAGCAGCGCGCTCAAAATCATCCTGATCATCGTCGCGGTGTTTGTGGGGCTCGGGATCCTGTCGGTGTGCCGGCATCATGTTCGGCATTTATCGCGTCTCGAAAGTCGTCCACGTGAGCAACAACGGCAACGCCGTCGAGCTCACCACGCCGGGCGGCACCTTCAGCGCCGGCGATACGGCCGTGTCGGCCTCCGATCTCGGCGTCGACCTCTATCCGGGTGCGAACCAGCAGAAGGGCGCGGTCCGCATCAGCACCCCGAAAGGGTCGACGGTAACCGCGGTCTTTGAAACGGGCGATTCGCTGGACAAGGTGCTGTCGTATTACAAAGACAAGCTCGGCTCCGGCGCCTCCGTCTTCCAGAGCGACAAGAGCGCGGTGCTGACCCTGGCCGACGACGCGAAGAAAACCAGCGTGATGGTCACGATCAGCAACGAGGACAACGACGGCAAGACAAAAATCGCCATCATGCACTCAGTCGGAAGCTGAGGAGAGGATGACTCAGCGTATGCGAAGAGGCTCGGCACGGGCGGAGCCCCTTTCTTTCGGCGTTTAGCAATCGAGATCTCGCGACTGGCCCGGAACTTCAGCTACCGCTGCTGCACCTGCGTGTCCACTGGCCACCTTCAGAGTAAACAGGCTGCTCGGCAGGTGCGTGTTGTAGCGGATGTTCGAGTAGGTCACAGTCCGCGAATCGCCATCCGGCTGCATCATCACCTGCTTCAGCGAAATGTCGCGCGCCAGGTCAACCCAGATCGTCAGCTTCGAGATGTTGCTGCGGATGTTCGCCAGCCTCGGCACCAGGTCCAGCTTCGCAGTCTGCGTGCCGTCGATGGCCTCCATCCCCTGGTAAGTCACCTCCCAGCCGGCGTTCAGGTCTTTACTCGTGGCGCCGAAACCGGTGGCCAGCAGGCTGTCGTATTCCGCGCGATTGGCGCCTGCCGAAAAGATCGTCTCCTGCTTCGCGCCCGGCTGGTAATACTCCAGCTGGCCGTTCTTGTACAGGATGTCGCGCTCCCCCGCCTGGCCCTTGTCCAGCGTCATCGCCATCTCGATCGACGACCCGGCGCGCCGGAAAGCGGTGCTTCCCTTCTGCATCTGGTGGTCCTGAACGACAGCCGTGTAGTTATCGACGCTGATGTCGGCCTGCACGTCCTGGAACTTTGCCGCGGACGCATCCATCTGCGCGTAGACCTTCTGCAGGTTCGCGTCCTGCGCGTGGCCAGGGAATGCAGCCGCGAAAAGCAAAGCGGCAAAAACTGCGATCCGTTGGATGGATTTCATGAGATCAGGTGCCTTCCTTCCTAACCCTCAAAGATAGACCTGAAGGAATAGATGCAAATTGCCGACCTGGATTGGGCCGGAAGGCGCACCGCTGACCGCTTTTCAGCCGACCGCTGACCGCTGACCGCTCGCCTCACCGATGGCCCAGACGCGCCAGGCAACCACGCTGCCGCCGATCTCTTTGATCGGCTCATAGCGGTCGACAACGATAGGGCCCGCGGTAGGTGCGATGGCATTCGCAAAGTCCTGGTCGGTAGGCTCGGCGCCGTCGGTCTGGACCATCTCCAGCGGAACCTCATAGATCATGCCGCCCGCCGGGATCGACCGAGGCGCGAATCACCCCGGCCGGAAAGTCCGGCTTGGGACGGTCGCCGTAATTGAAGTAGTGCGGAGTAATAAAAATGAACGCCAGGATGAGCGTAACCATCACATCGTAGGGGACGCTGCCCCGCTCGTAGGTCCACCAGATGTAGCTTTTCAGCGTGCTGTCCGAGGCTCAAGGTCTATGCTCCCGGGCGCGGCCCGATCGTCCGCTGCCCGCCCATATAGGATACCAGGGCGTCGGGGACGCGGACCGTTCCGTCGGCCTGCTGGTAGTTCTCAAGGATCGCGAGCCAGGTGCGGCCCACCGCCAGCCCGCTGCCGTTGAGGGTGTGGACGAACGCGGTCTTTCCCTGCCCCTTCGGCTTGTAGCGGATATTCGCGCGCCGCGCCTGAAACGCGTCGAAGTTCGAGCAGGAGGAGATTTCGCGGTAGAGGTTCTGCCCCGGCAGCCACACTTCCAGGTCGAAGGTTTTCGCGGAGCTGAAGCCGGTGTCGCCCGTGCACAGCAACATGCGCCGATACGGCAGCTCCAGCCGCTCAAGGATCTCCTCGGCATCGCGCGTGAGCTTCTCATGCTCCGCGTCGCTCTCTTCGGGGCGCGCGAACTTCACCAGCTCCACCTTCTGGAACTGATGCTGCCGAATGATGCCGCGCACATCCTTGCCATAGGAGCCGGCCTCGGACCGAAAGCAGGGCGTGTACGCCGTCAGCGAGATGGGCAGCTTCGCCTCGTCGACGATCTCGTCGCGATACAGATTCGTCACCGGCACTTCGGCCGTCGGGATGAGCCAGTGATCGTTGTCGCGATACTCGCCGGCGGTGAAGCCTTCGTCATCCGCGCAGCGGAACAGGTCCTCGGCAAATTTCGGCAGCTGCCCGGTGCCGAAGAGCGACTTGCTGTTGACCATGAACGGCGGCAGCACTTCGGTATAGCCGTGCTCGCGCGTATGCAGATCGAGCATGAAGCTGATCAGCGCCCGCTCCAGCTTCGCGCCGTCGCCCCAGTAAACGGCAAAGCGCGCGCCGGAAATCTTTGCCGCGCGTTCGAGGTCGAGGATGCCGAGCTGCGCCCCGAGTTCCCAGTGCGGCTTCGGCTGGAAACTCGAACCGCGGCAGCTCGCCCCACTTCTTCACTTCAACATTGCTGCGCTCATCGGGTCCGACAGGAACTTCATCGCGCGTCAGATTCGGAATGCGCGTGAGGATCGCGCGCATCTGCTCCTCCGATTCATTCGCAGCCGGCTTCCAGCTCCTCGATCCGCGCCTTCAGCGTGCGCGTTTCCTCCATGATGGCCGTGGCGTCCTGGCCGGACTTCTTCAGCCGCGCGACCTCTTCACTGAGCTTGTTGCGCTGCGCCTTCAGCTGTTCGGTCTCGGTGATGCGCTCGCGGCGCACCTGGTCCAGCCGGCGAAAATCCCCCAGCAGCGCCGCCGGATCCTGCCCCCGGTCGCGGATTTTCTTCTCTACCAGTTCAAGATTGCTACGGACAAAACCCAAATCGAGCATACGTAATCAGGGTACAGCAGCCCTATTTCCTGATCGCTATTCCCTACTCCCTGTTTTTCAATCCATACGGACCAACCAGGCCTCCCCCTCCGCTGGCCGCAGCGACTGCGCAATGGCTGTGGCGACGGTCCGGTCATCATTCGCCGGGCGAATCCTGACCCAGTACCCCGTCGGCCCCTGGAACTCGATCACGTTAGCCGTGCGGTATTCGCGCTCGAGTCGCGCCTGGAGCTGAAGAGCGGAATTCTGATGCTAGAGAACGCCCCAATCTGCACACACCACCGCCCGCCTTCGTCCATCGGCTTCGGCGTGCTGAAGACGTCGATGCGAACATCGCCCAGGCCCGCGCGCCAGATGCCCACCGCCTTCGCGGCCCCAATCGAAAGGTCCAGAATGCGGCCCGCGACAAACGGACCGCGATCCGTCACGCGCATCACAGCGGACTGGCCGGTTTTCAAATTGACCACGCGAATCAGCGAGCCCATGGGCAGCGTGCGATGCGCCGCCGAAATGCCGTTCTCGTCGAACACCTGTCCGTTCGCGCCCACGCGGTTGTGATACGGCGGCCCATACCAGCTCGCAACGCCGGTTTCCGACGAGATAGGCGTGTGCGTGTCGACAAACTGCTCGTCGGCGCTGAGCGAGGGAAGCGGCGCGGGAACCGGAGCAGGCGCCACGGTGGATGCGCTGCGGCTCCGGCGCCGCCGCCGGTGGCGGAGGCGGCGTGTAGACGACTTCTTTCTTATGCGAACAGCCGGCCAGCACCGCGAGGCTGGCGCCGAGCATGAGCGCAAGACGCAAACTCTGCGCCGAAATCAGGCTGCGATGCAGGGGGAGTGTCTTCGCCATCGTCAAACTTCAGGCTCGCCGCGTGTGCTCAAGATGATCGGCCAGGCGCGACAACTGTTCGGCAGCAATACGCAGAGCCTTCGTGGAGTGATCGCGCACCTCGGGCACGACCTTGTCGTTCAGATACGTGATGACCCGCTTCACATCGTCTTCGACGCGGTCGCTGCATGTGCCAAAGTGCTCGTCCATCTTGCGCCCAATGTTTTCAAAACGACTGCTGGATGTTTCCGCCATGGGATGCTCCCTGCCAGGTTATGGCTGCCAGTCCGGCTGCCTCTAGTATTGCGACCCGCGATGCGCCGGTCAATCGTGCGGCGCCTGGGCCGCAAGCATAACGGCGTCCTGAAACCGCGGCAATACATCCCTGGAGACGAAAGTCTCTTCCAACCCGCTGTGAACCCCGGGAGCCCTCTGCCGTCTTGCATCCAATCTGCATTGTTCTGCCGCTCGCACTTCTTCTCCTGTTCAGCCCGCATGCCATGCGGGCGCAGGACGCTCGCTTCCCTTCCCGATGCACCGCAACCCACCATGCTCGCGGAGAACAGCGACAGCACGATGAGCGCATGGCAGGCAAAACCCGCCGCAGAAACCCGATCCGATGGCGCCGCCAGCGCACGCCGATCCAAACTCGGCCAGCCCCATCGAGCATGCCCCCAGGGAGAAGCGCAAGTGGGCGCAGTTTGTCGATCCCGGCGAACGCATCGTGCCCTTGTATCCCAATGACAAGTTGGCGTTCTGGCTGCACGAGGAAACCACCTGGTACTCGCTGGGACCCGCCTTTATTTCGGCTGGCTTCGGACAGCTCACCGGCGCACCTGCTTACGGCAGCGACAGCGGCGCCTTTGGCGATCGCCTGGGCGCCGCGGTGGTCCGCCAGGCGACCATGCGCTTCCTCTGCAGCAGTTTCTTTCCCATGGTCACGCACGAGGATCCGCGCTACTACCGCAAAGCCTCCGGCGGCTACGGCGGCCGTGCCGCATGGGCGGCGGAGCGCGCCTTCGTGACGCAGAACGACGACGGCAGCCACGGGTTCAACTACTCCAACATCTTCGGCCACCTTGCCGCATCGGCGCTGACGCCGATCTACTATCCCGCTCCGAGCGCGAACGCGGGTGTTGTAATGGAGACCTGGGCGACATCGATTGCCGGGTCGGCGGGCAACAATCTCTTTCTGGAATTTGTGCCGGACGCCTTCAACGCGTTGCGGAGGCACAAGCGGCACCAGCATTCGTCGGGAACGCGATGAGCCGTCTAACTGGCCAGCAGCGCGGATCAGGCGCCGCACATGGAGGACATCCAGCGGGAATGCTCTCAGGCACGCCGCGTCAGTCGCGGGCTGGACAGCACGACCTCAAAGCCCCAGGGGGGCGGTGGCAGCGTCACCTCCGGGTCGTGCGCTGGAGTTGTCGTGTGATGCTGGCGCTGATGCCCGCTGGCTCGGCCATGCGCAAACGCGAACTGCCCGATGCGCCCGCGCCGCACGCCGACTTCCTCCTCAGCGAAGTTGGAGGGCCGCCACTCGAGAGCGACCGCACTGGACCCCGCTGCAGTGCAGCAGGCGTTTCCCCCGGAAGCGCAGCCGCGCCTGGGGCTGAGCATGCCGGGGCTGCAACCCACCTATGTGCCCACGCCCAGGTGGTGCATCGCACACGCGTGCAGCACCGTCGCGCCCCTGCGCAGCTGCTGCCAGGCGAGCGACGATCCATTCAACGACTATCTGCGCCAGTACGCGATCCACATCTACACACCGCGTCAGCTGGGACGGATCGCGGTCCGCGGCGTGATCGATCCATTCAACCTGCTCACCATCGGTGCGACCTCGCTGATCTCGGTGGCGACGGATGCACACTCCGCCTATGGTCCCGGCGCGAAGGGCTGGGCGAAGCTGAGCGGCGTCACGCTGACCGAGGACATGACCAGCGAGTTCGTGGGCACATTTTTAATCCCCTCGATCGACCACCAGGATCCCCACTACCACCGCATGCCGAATGCATCGATGACGCGCAGGATCCTGCACTGCGCCTATCAGCCGTTCTGGACGACAGCGACACAGGCAAGGGAATGATCAACTACTCCACGTTCGTGGGATCGATGGTGGAAGAGGCGGTGGATGTGAGCTACGTGCCCTATCAGAGAGCAGGGCTGGGGACCGGGCGCGGCCCGGATCGCGGTGGGCTGGGCGAGCGCGCCGGTGGGCAACTATGTCACGGAGTTCTTCCCCGACGTGGCGCGGCGCATCAATCTGAAGGTGGTGTTCCTGCAGCGGATCGTGAACCGGGTGGCAATCGAGAATGGCGGGCCGTAGGACAGGGCTCGGAACACCATGCACCGGGCACGTTTCTACTTCGAGAGATATCTCGGCGTGTGACCGGGGAGCCAGGGATCGTAGTGCGCGGCAAACCGGGCACGCTCTTCTGTGGAAGGGTGGTTGTAGGTCCAGAACTCGACGAACGAATTCGGATCGGGATCGTCGAGCCAGACCAGAGCATCGCTGCAGAAGGAGCTGACGACCGTCGCCTGCGCATCGGGCACCAGGCCGTGGATCACTTCTTGGCCGTAAACGTCCGCCGCATGCTCGATGTGCCGGCTGATGGTATTGGCAATGGGCTGCGCAACGAAGTTGAGCGAGTACGCCACCAGCAGGAAGAGCCCCAGAGACGACCAGTGTTCGACCGCAGTGATGCGCAACGTCGCGCCGTAGCGGTGCACCAGCCAGCGCATGAGCCGGAACGCGAACCAGTAGAAGACGAAGATCACCAGCACGGACCAGGCAATCCCCTGGGCCACGTGATGCAGGACGTAGTGTCCCTGCTCGTGGCCGTAGGTGAACAGAATCTCGTTGGGAGTCTCGATGCGCAGGGTCGTGTCCCACACCACGATGCGTTCGCTCCCCGCTAGTCCGGTCACGTACGCGTTGGCCCCGGTGACGCGCGTGCTCGCGTCCATCAGAAAGATGCGGTCGCGCGGAATGTTGAGCCCGCCCCGGACAGCTACCCGCTCCAGTTGATCGACCAGGGCCGGGTGAGTGTCGGCGAGCGGCGTGAACCGGTTGAAGAGCGGATCGAGGAAAAGCGGCGCGGCCCAGGTCGCGAGCACTTCAAGAGGGATCGTGATGGCCCAGAACCAAATCCACCACCGGCGCGGCGAGCGGCGCATGATCGCGTACAGAATGCCGACGACGATGACAGCAACGAGCAGCAGGATGCCGGTGGCCTTGAGCCAGTCGATCCACCACGAGACCCAGTGCTCGATGGAGATTCCGAAGTGGATGCTGACCTTGTGACTGAGGATCGAAGTGGGCAGGATGATGGCGCTGTACAGCAGGATCCACAGCGGGATGACGATGAATCCCTGGAGCCAGGGGCGCGGAGAGAGGCGTTCCGCAAGGCGTGCAATCGCACCCCCAGTGCGCAGGCGGACGAGAATCCACAGAGCGAAGACGATCCAGGCCGTTCCACCGAAGTAGAGCGCGGTCCGCCAGTGGCTGAGGGCGATCGCCTGGGCGAGTTTAGCGGGGGGCAGCGGGCAGAGAGTCTGCGTTGCGGTGAAGGCGAGCAGAGCAGCGGCCGTGTGCACGGCGCTAGAGATTGAACAGCTCCCGCAGCCGGCGGGTTTGCGCGCGGCTCACCGGGACCTCGGTTTGCTTCTTGTCGTCCATGCGCAGCTGGTAGCTGGACTTGAACCACGGAACGACTTCGCGAATGTGGTTGATGTTGACGAGGAACGAACGGTGCGCGCGCCAGAAGTTGGCCGGGTCGAGCAGGTCGAACAGCTCTTCCAGCGTCCGGCACTTCGACTGGCCTTCGATGGTGGGCGTAACGACCGAGATGACGCCTTCGTCGATGGAGGCGTAGCAGATGTCCTTCTGATCGACGAGCAGCAGCCGGCTGCCGGCCTGGAGGACGATCTTGCCGCTGTGGGGTTTCGGCGCCTGGTGCTGCTCGATGAGCTTGAGCAGGGTGTCGACGCGGAGATCCCCCTGCGCCGGACGCGAATCCCCCCCTGCTTCCTGGAGCCGGAGTCGCGCCCGCTCCACCGCCTGCAGAACCCGGTCGCGGTCGAAGGGTTTCAGCAGATAATCGATGGCATTGACATCGAAGGCGCGCACCGCGTACTGATCGAAGGCGGTAGCGAAGATGATCTGCGGAAGCTGTTCGCCCTTGCCCAGTTCGAGCAGCTTCTTCAGAACCGCGAAGCCATCGAGGCCGGGCATCTGCACGTCGAGGAACACAACATCGGGGTGGTGGGTGCGGATCAGGTTGACCGCTTCCACCCCATTCTTACCCTCAGCCAGCACATCGACGTCGCCCGCCGTGTCGAGCAGATACTTGAGCTCTTCGCGCGAGAGCTGTTCGTCATCGACGATGAGCGCGGTCATGGACATGCAGCTTGAGTATAAAGGGGCGACTCAGGGATGAGCGAATGACCGGTTAGCGGTGAACCGGCCGGCCAAAGCCCGGTCAGCTAAACATCCGTGAGCGAAAACCAGCTGATGATCGCAGCTACTCGGCGAAAGCGTGCAGCCGCGCAGGCGGATTGTCCGCGGCCAGGTGATGCCCGCAGTAGACGCAGTAGAGATCCGTGATTCGCGCCGTGCGGTGGCAATTCCCACAGCAAGCCGCAACCTGGTAAGAGCATTGAGGACAGAAGTGGTAGTCCGCTTCGATGCGCGCGTTGCAGGCCGGGCAGACCGACAGCACCGGCAGACGCAGCAGAAAGTACAGCACGGCTCCGATGCCGCTGGGGATGACGACGCAGACCACCATCCACAGAGGCACGCTCATGCCGCGCCGCGGGGAATCGCGCGTGATGTAGCCAATCATCAGCACATACAGGCCGGCCAGCAGACCGATGCTGATGTCGATGTAGAAGCGAAACCAGAAGGGCAGGTTCGGCGGATGATGCCGGTGCGCCGGAACCACGACCCACATCAGGTACTGCATCAGTCCGAAAACGACGACAGCGCCCACAACCGACCAAAGAGGGATGAGGCTCATCTCCCCGGAGAAGCCTTCCGCATGCAACTCTGCGCGTTGACGAAGATCGTTGTTCATCGCATCGGTCCCGACGGGCTATCGTTCTGCGCGGGTGCCTCGGTCTCCCCACGTCACCAGCAGGATGGCGAAGGCGGAGGCAAGGAAGACCAGGAACAGCGTCAGCACCAGCACAGGCAGGTCGAAGAAGTGCTCGCCTGTACTGAGATCGGTGACGGCGCTCCAGAGCAGGGGCGCAACCAGAAGCACGAGCGCACCCATGGCCAGCAGAGCGATGCCGGCGTGGCGGCGCTTGCGCGTCCGCTGTGCCTGAAGTTCGATCGCTGCTTCCATCACGGAACGACGTGTACGGAGCACGACTTCGGGGACCGGGTGGCCGTTTCTGCGCGGACCGAGGACTTCGCTGCTCATCGCGCCTCCATCCGATCGGAAGGAGCGGCAACCGGTCGGGTTGCCGATTCGACGTGAGGTTTCAGCGCGGCCAGTCCGCGATAGAGACGCGACTTGACGGTGGAGAGCGGAGCGCGCGTCATGCGCGCGATCTCTTCCAGCGACATTTCCTCGTGGAAGCGCAGCAACAGGACCTCGCGATGGAGCGGGTCCAGAGTCAGCAGCGCGCCGGCAACCAGCTGCCCGCGCTCCAGAGTGGCGAGGTGGTCGAAGGGGGTTTTGTCCAGGCTGGCAACTTCGAACGGCCGATCTTCGTCGCCGCCCTCGCACATTTCTTCAAGGCTCGCCATCGAGCGCCGGCGCCGCAGATCGATCACCAGATTGCGCGCGATCGTAAACAGCCATGTATCGAAGCGTGAATTGCCATTGAACTGCGCGCCCCGCATCAGCACCCGCATCCAGGTTTCCTGGAAAAGGTCCTCGGCCATCTCACGATTGCCGGTGAGATACAGCAGATAGCGCAGCAGCCGATGCTGGTACTGCAGAATCAGTTCGTCGAGCAGCTCAGGATCGTGGCTGCGCAGGCCTTCCACGACCCGGGCATTCTCTGACCGGACGACCTCAGCAAGTTGGAGCGCTGCCGTACTCATGTCAACTGCAGAGACGGTAGACGGAGCACGAAAGACGCTTCCGGTTACGAGTTTCTCGACCTTTCGCGTCAGGTCCATCCCTTGCCTTTCTGAGGGACGCAAGCTCCCGGCAGGCTATGTTTAGGTAACTCTACCATTATCAGTCGGATTTGGCCGGTCTGCAACGATAGACTTGAGGGGATGGATGTACTTTTTGGATTGCATCCGGTCGAAGAGGCGCTGCGGTCGGGGTCGCGGCGCTTCGATCACATTTGCGTCGCCCGGGAACGGCACGACCGCAGGCTCGCAGAGGTGACCGCTCTGGCGCGAGCGGCCGGCGTTCCTGTACGAACCGAACCCAGGGAGGCGCTGACCCGGCTGGCCGGTACGGCGGCGCACCAGGGCGTGGTGGCGGTGGTCGGCGAGCGGTCGTTTCTCGGCGTAGAAGATCTGCTCGAGGGCCTGGAGGGAAATTCCGATCCGCGCCTGGTGCTTGCGCTGGACGGCGTGGAGGATCCGCAGAACCTGGGCGCGCTGCTGCGCTCGGCGGAAGCGGCCGGGGTGGATGGCGTGTTGCTGACGGAGCGGCGGGCGGCGCCGCTGAGCGCGGTGGCGGTGAAGGCATCAGCGGGGGCGGCGGAGCATCTGCGCCTGGCCCGGGTGGTGAATCTGGTGCGGGCGCTGGAGACGCTCAAGACGCGCAACCTGTGGTGCGTCGGCCTCGACGAGCGCGGCACCATGGATTACGACCGCTACGATTTCCGGTCCAACACGGTAATTGTGCTGGGACGCGAAGGAGCCGGATTGCACGAGCTGGTGCGGAAGACCTGCGATCATCTGCTGCGGATTCCGATGGCGGGGAAGGTGGATTCGTTGAACGTGGCGGCGGCGGGCGCAGTGGTGCTGTTTGAGGCGGCGCGGCAGCGGCGGGCATTGTCGGCTTCGGAAGCCACGGCTCGCGCGTCAAAACCACAAAAAGGTCTGGGTTCATGAAGTTTTGGATTTGCTGCGCCGCCATGCTCGGCGCTTCTTTGGGGTTCGCTCAGCAAAACGATCCGTCCGCCCCGCAGCCCTCGAGTCAGGGTCAGGTGTTGTTCTCCGGGCAGCCGACCCAGGGAGACAAATCTGCCGCGACCGCGACAGCAACCCCGGTCACCGATGCGGAGCGCAAGTCGGTAGCGATCGCAGCCTGGAATCTCGACGTGCATCTGAGCCCGCGCGAGCAGGCGATGGAGGTGCACACCCGCGTGACGCTGCGGAATGCAGGCGCCACGCCGCTCAGCAGAATCGCGCTGCAGCTTTCCTCGACGCTGCATTTCGAAGTGGTCGGGCTGCACAGCAAGAAGCTGGCGTTCACGCAGCATTCGCTCGCAAGCGACGCGGATCACACCGGCAAACTTGACGAGGCGGTGATTCCGCTGGCGGAGCCTCTTGCGCCCGGCGCGGCGATGACCCTCGATGTGGACTACGGCGGCACAGTGCCGCTGACGGCGGAGCGGCTGACGGCGATCGGCGCTCCGCAGGCGACGGCCGAGGCGTCGGACTGGGATCGGATCACGGAGAATTTCATCGGCGTGCGAGGCTTCGGCAACGTGGTGTGGTATCCGGTGAGTTCGGTGCCGGTGTCTCTGAAGGACGGAGCGAAGCTCTTCGCGGAGATCGGCCGCCAAAAGCAAATGGATGAGGACGCGACCGTGAGCCTGCGCGTGACGGATGAGTTTGTCTCCCCGGTTCCGAATGCGGTGCTGCTGAACGGCCATTTGATGGACGGCGTGCAGCCGGTGGCGATGCCCACCGCGTCGTTTCCCGGAGTCATGACCGCGGTGCTTCCGGCGACGCGCCTGGGTTTCGAGACGCCGTCGTTTTTCGTGGCGCGGCGCAGCGTGGTCGAAGGACACGGCCTGCGCGTGCTGGCGACGGAGGCGGATGCGGGCAGCGCACAGCGGTACATTGCCGCGGCGGAGTTGGCGGAACCCCTCGTCACGACGTGGCTGGGGAAAGCCGAAGACCGACCTTCACGATTCTCGATCTGCCGGAGGCGGACGATGCTCCGGCAGAGACGGGCACGCTGCTGGCGACGCCGCTTTCCAGCCGACGACGCGGAGCATCTGGCGCCGGTCGCGGTCCACGCGCTGGCGCATGGAGCGTTCCAGTCGCCGCGGCCATGGCTGAATGAGGGCGTGGCGGCATTTCTGGGATCGTTGTGGATCGAGCAGAGTGACGGGACGGCAGGCGGCGCTGGAGAACCTGAACGCTGGCCGTCCTGCGCTGGCGCTGGCAGAGCCGGCATCGCCAGGCGAGGGAGTGGGCGAAGATCTGCTGCACGCGACGAGCGCGGTCTACTACCGGACGAAAGCGGAGTACGTGCTCTGGATGCTGCGCGACGTGGCGGGGGACAAGGCGCTCCAGAGCGCTCTGCAGGGCTATGATCCCGCGCAGGATACGACGCCTGAGTACTTCGAGCGGCTGCTAGAGAAGGCGAGCGGCAAAGACCTGAAGTGGTTCTTCGACGACTGGGTCTATCGGGACCGCGGGCTGCCGGACTTATCGATTGGCGGCGTGTATCCGAGCCGCGAGTCGGCGCAGCAGGTGCTGGTGGCGGTGGAGATTCGGAACGACGGCTATGCGGCAGCCGAGGTGCCGGTGACGCTGAAGGGAATGAGCGGGATGGTGACCCGGCGGGTGCTGGTTCCGGCCCACGGGCGCATCACGCATCGCATGACGTTCTCCGAAGATCCCGTTGAGGTGGACGTGAACGACGGTACGGTGCCCGAGGTGCGCGACAGCGTTCACGAGCGCATCATCACGGCTGCGAAGCCACACTGACGACCGGCTCGGCGAGTGTGCCGCCGATCTTTTCGTCGCCGCGCCGCGTTTCGAGCGTGAGATCGAGGTCGCGATCGAACGTGATGGTCCCATGCAGGGCGCTGGTCCTGCCCGCGCGCGCCACACCGCCGCTGGCGATCTTCAAGGTGCGCGAAGCGATGATTCCCTTCCCCGTCCAGCGTTCGAACGGCACAGCCGGCGGCGTGCTCACGGCGGTGGCTTTGGCGGGCGGACTGCCGGGGAACACGCCATTCTGCCAGGTGAAGGAAAAGTCGCCGCGTGGCGGAGCTGACAAGATCGGCGGCACGATAGCCGGTCAGGGTGAGCGCGGCGTCGGCGTTGATCTGCCCTGGCCCCCACTTCTCCCCGAACAGTTCAGCGGCGGCCGCCGAGCTGGCGCCGACAACGCGAGTCTTCAGCTTCCAGCGCGGCGTTCCGTTTTCGATGCGCATCTCTCCGCTCCAGTGGAGCGTTCCGCCGAGCGCCGCAGCATCAAAGGAGGAGAAACTGAGCGTGTTGCCGGCGACGCTGAGCGATGCGGCGACGTTGCGCAGCGGAAGCGGGCCGAGGTCGAGCTGCTCGCACTCGAGCTGCCCCTGCATCATGGGCCAGCGCGGGGTGATTCTCGCCGAGACTGAGCAGCTTGCCAAGAAGCCGCTGTCGGGATTGACCCCGAGCGCGGTTTCGATGGCGACGGCGCTGGTCGCTCCTATGCCAAGGGTGAACGTCGCAGGACAGCCTGCCGGATCGCTGCACACGACGGGAAACTGCAGCGAGCCATGCATCGGCATCTTCTGGTACGTCAGTGCGACGTTCTGCCAGGAGATCTGCCCGGGCGCGAGGCCGATGTCGGCGGACTGCACGTCAACCGGCGCAGGCAGGAACGCGGGCGCAGCTGCGCGGAGTCCAGAACAATCGATCCGCTGGTGGCGATGCCGTTTCCTGCGTTGGTGTCCGCGGAGGGCCGCATCCACCGCCCGCTCGCGGTGAGGTTGAGTGTGGCGCGGCCGCGCGGAGCCACGAGGCTGGTGGCGTTCTGCAGCACGCCGAAGCTGGCCACCGCGGGCAGTAGACGCGCGAGTGAGGCCGGACCGGCAAGATGCAGTTCGAATCCGGCGCTGGTGAACCGGCTATCCGCAACAAGAGGCTGCGGCTCACCCATAGCAATAGAGATAGGCAGAAGCTGAATCGCGTTCTGGGCTGGAGGCGGCAGCGGCTGCGGGCGCCGGGCATGACGCGGAGGAGCAGCCTGCGCAGGCGGAGCCACAAAGTGCATCGCGGGAAGGTTCAGCGTGCCTCCCGAGTAGCGCAGCGAGACGCCGGTGGCATCGGCGGTGCCCGTCAGCAGCGGACGTTCCGCGGTGACGAGGTGAAAACTGCCATTCACGATGCCGCCGACGGTCACGTTCTGCGCGCCGGGCCGGACGAGCTGAAGGAAGCGGACGGGAAAAGCAGCGGGAATGCGATTGATTTCAAGTTGCAAATCGGCCTGAGGAGCCTCCAGGCCACGAACGCTGCCGGTGAGCAGAAGATGTCCGTCCGACACGGGCCAGAAGCAGGTGATGTTGTCGAGCGTATGCAGCAGGTGGTGGTACTGGCTGCGGCAGGTGGCGTCGATATCGACGGTGGCGGGTGGCTGGAATTCCTGGCGGCGAAGATCGGCGACCTGAAGGCGCGACTGCAGCTGCAGATCGCCAAGGTTGCCGCTCAGCGTAGTGGTGAGGTCGAGGTCGCCACGCCATCCGCTGTCCGTGCCGGCAAGCAGGCGAGTGACCTGGCCCAGCTGGGCGCCGCTCCATTCGGCGCGCAGCTCCACGGGCATAGCATCGAGCGCAGCAGCACGCCGAAGCGAGCCTTCCACGTTGAGCTCGCCCGTATCGGAGAGATGAAGCTGCAGGTCGGTGCGGACCGGCTGCGCGCGCATCCGCAGCCGCCACTGGTCGGTGCCCGCCTGCCACATCGAGAACTCGGCGTTCATCAGCGAAAACGGCTTCTTCTCCGCGCCGTCCTTGAAGTCGATGCGCGCGTTGGTGGCTTCAATGTAGGGGAAGCGCGGACGCGAGCTGAGCCGGCGCTGGCCGGTGGGCGCATTCGTAATTTGCGAGGCGCGCAGCAGGACTGACCCGATACTCCACTGGCCGGCGGCATTGCGCACGATGTTGAGGTTGGCTTCGTCCAGACTGATGCGGCTCACTTCGAGACGTCCCCGCCACAGCG
>CAVPCB010000020.1:0-12309 GCA_963702285.1 uncultured Acidobacteriaceae bacterium
GTCGTGACGTTGCACGCCGCGGACTCCAGCCAGCGCGCGCTACTCAACGCTGAAGAAGACACGCAATTCTGATGGGTCGATATTTACCTCGACTCACATTTTGAAAACATTCAATCCCCATTCGGACGGCCGATTAACTACGCCCTCATGATTGTCTAATCTGGCGCCGACAGCCTGGTCTGCATGGCGATCACGGCAACGGAAAACACCACGACCTCGGCGGGCGAGCCGCCGGGTACTCATCCCGGTCCGCTCCGTGCCGGTTGTTCCCCTCGGACCAACCAGGCTGGGCCAGACCGGGCCTGCTCGCGGTGGCCGCGCTGGCCGCGCTCATCTTCACCTGGGGCGCGTTCCACACGGCCACCAACAACTTCTACGCGGCCGACGCCCGCAGCATGTCGATGAGCTGGAAGAACTTCCTCTACGGCTCCTTCGACCCGGCGGGGTCCGTCACCATCGACAAGCTCTGGGGCTTCCTCTGGCCGCAGGCGATCTCGATCAAGATCTTCGGCTATCACGCCTGGGCGCTGGCGCTGCCGGAGGCGATCGAGGGCGTCATCAGCGTCCTGGTTCTCTACCGGCTGACCCGGCGGTGGACCGGACGCAGCGACGTCGCGCTGCTGTCGGCGGGGCTGTTCACCCTCACCCCGATCGTGGCGGCCACCTTCGGCCACTCCGGTCTCGAGGACAACGCCCTGACGATGTGTCTGATCCTGGCCACCGACGCGTTCCAGCGCGCGGTGAACGAGGGCAGGCTCCGGGCGCTCGCGCTGTCCGGGTTCTGGATCGGCATGGCCTTCCAGACGAAGATGGTGCAGGCCTGGACGGTCGTGCCGGTCTTCGGCCTGGTCTACCTGATCTGCGCGCCGCACCCGCTGCTCAGGCGGATCAAGCACACGCTGGCCTTCGGCGCGGTCACGGTCGTCGCCTCGCTCTGGCTGATGGTCATCGTGCAGCTGACCGGCGTCGGACCGTCCGTTCATCGACGGCTCGAACGGCACGAACAACATCTTCACGATGGTGTTCGACTACAACTTCACCTCCCGTTTCGGCTCGGTCACCGGCACCACGAGCGGCGGCAGCTTCGGCGGCGGCAGCGACTGGGGCAAGCTGTTCGGCGCGAGCTTCGGCTCGCAGATCGGCTGGCTCTATCCGCTGGCCCTGATCGCGCTGGTCTTCGGGCTGATCAAGGCGCGCGGCGCCGGGCGGGCCGACGGCGTGCGCGCGGGCTACCTGATGTGCTGGCACCCTCGGCATCACGGCGCTCGCGTTCAGCGCGGGCACCATCCCGCACTCGCAGTACATGACGGTGCTCGCCCCGGGCCTCGCCGCCCTGGGCGCGGCCGGCATCGTCGGAGGGACCTGACGCATCGTGGCCCTGCGCTCCCTGGTGACGAAGCAATCGACGACCCGCGCCTGCTCCGCCGCGGGGAACAACCCGGCCAGCGCGGGCAGGAACTGCTCGCGCAGCCGGGCGGCCGGGACGTCGGCGTAGGCGTCCGCCGCCGACAGCGAGATCGCCAGGTACTGGCCTTCGCGCAGGCCCGATGGCCCGGTCCGGTCGAACACCCACTGCACCGGCGGAGTCCACCGCCGCTGCGAACGGCAGCCTGGTCACCCGCCGGTCGTAGACCACGTGCACGTTGACAATGGGCGAGGTGGCGATCTGCAGCCACGCTGCTGGCCGGGAACGCTGACCCCCCTGGAACCCCCCGTGCTTGGCCAGGCGAAACCGAGGATGACATTTTTGTTTGGTCAGGATGACATTATCATTCGTTATTCGTAGCGGATGGCTTGGACGGGATGGAGGCGGGAGGCACGGCGGGCGGGAGCCAGCAGGCGACGAGCACGGTGGCGAGGGCTGCGGCGACGGCGATGGAGACGACGGGATCCGTGGGTGAGACGCCGATGGGAGGCTCGCCATGAGGCGCGCCCGCTGAAAGGCGGCGGCGAGTCCGAGGGCGAGTCTGGCGAGGATTTGCCAGAGGCCGCGGCGCATGACCAGCAGCATGATATTGCGAATGCTGGCGCCGAGAGCCATGCGCACGCCGATTTCCTGGGTGCGGCGGCTGGTGGCTTGCGCGAGCACGGCATAGATGCCGACCGCGGCCATCAGCAGAGCGATGAGGGCGAATCCCATAAAGACTTTGCTGAAGAGGTGGAGATACCACTGCTGGTGCTCGATGGCGCCGGAGAAAATCCAGGTGTCGCGGAGGGGAAGATCCCGATCGAGGCTTTCGACGGCCGCGCTGACGGCGTTGGTGGGATCGCTGGAGGACTCGACAACGAGGGACATGCCGCCCCAGCCGACCTGGCGGAAGGGCTGGAAGAGGAGCGGATTGGATCGGCGAGTTGATGCCCTGAACGATGTTGGCGGAGACGCCGATGACGGTGATCCAGTCGCCGGGCTTGTTGGGGTCGTCGTAGAGGCGGAAGCGGCGGCCGAGGGGAGAGCGTCCAGGCCAGAAGCGCTGCGGCGGTTTCGCGGGTGACGATGGCGGAAAGATGGCCGGCGGTGCCATCGAGGTTGGTAAAGTCGCGGCCGCGCAGCAGGGGCAGGTGGATGATGTCGAGATAGCCGGGCGAGGAGACGACAAAGGAGACAGGCGGGCGGTGGGCGGCGTCGAGGACCGGTCCGTGCTCGATCTCGATGTGCCTGTCGGCAGAGCCGAGGCCGGGCGGGTTGGAGACGATGGTGGCGTGCGTGACGCCGGGGATGGCTGCGAGGCGGGGGAGAAGCTGGTCGTAGAAGCGCTGACGGGCGTCGGTATCCTTATAGCGCTCGTCGGGAAGATAAAGACGCGCAACCATGAGCTGGCTGGTGGGAACGGAGCGGTTGATTTCGAGGGCTTTGAGGAGACTGTGGACGAAGACGCCGGCTCCGGTGAGCAGCACGACGGTGAGCGCGAACTGGAAGACGACGAGGGCGGCGGCGAGAAATCCTCCACGATGACGGCCGATGGTGCGCGCGCCATCCTGCAGGACGCGGTTGAGGTCGGGGCGGGAGGCGCGGATTGCTGGGGCGATGCCAAAGGCCAGGCCGCTGAGGATGCAGAGCGCGGCGAAGTAGCCGAACACGGTGTAGTCCATGGTGAACTGCACCCAGTAGGGTTTGCCGACGTTGGCCGTGGCGAGATTGAACCAGCGAACGCCGAGCACGCCGAGCACGAGGCCAAGGGCGCCGCCGAGAATGCTGAGCGCGACGCTTTCGATGAGGAGCTGGCGGACGACGCGCCAGCGGGAAGCGCCGAGTGCGGCGCGGATGGACATCTCACGTTGGCGGCCAATGGCGCGGCTGAGCATCATGTTGGCGACGTTGGCGCAGGCGATGAGGAGCACGAATCCGACGGAGGCCAGCATGAGGATGAACACCATTTTGATGTTGCCGCCGTTGTAGCGCTCATGAAAGGTCATGACGTTGGCGGTGGGTGTCCTTATCGGTGTCGGAGTACTGCGCGGCAAGGCGGCGGGAGATGCCGGTGATTTCGGTTTGGGCGGCCTGGATGGTGACGCCGCGGCTGGAAGAATGCCGAAGACCTCGACCTGGCGGTTGTCGCGCTTGAGGTCGTTGGGCGTGGGGACGAGGGGCATCCGAGGTCGATGGTGGTGGGGAAGCCGAAGCCTTTGGGCATGACACCGATGATGGTGGCGGGCTTCTCGTTGATGCGGACCTGCTCGGCCGATGACGGAGAGCGAGCCGGCGTAGCGTTCCTGCCAGACGGCGTAGCCGATCATGAGGACGGGCGCGGCGCCGGGATTGGCGTCGGAGGGGGAGAAGTCGCGGCCGAGGACCGGGTGCATGTGGAGCATGGAAAAGATGCCGGCGGTGGCGCGCTGGAGGTGGTAGGACTGAGGCGGAATGCCGGGCTCGCCGAGGACGCCTTCCTGATTGGCTCCGCCTTCGAGGGCTTCAAAGGAATGGGCCTGGGCGCGGTAGTCGAGCAGGGCGGGGTACGACATGCGGGCGTCGCGGCCGTCGGGCATGTGCGTGGCGATGGAGACGAGGCGGGCTCCGCCGGGCACGGGCACCGGCTTGAAGAGCGCGGCATTGATGATGGTGAACACCATGGTGTTGAGGCCGATGCCGAGCGCGAGGGTGACGACCACGGCGAGGGAAAACCACCGATGGGCGAGGATCATGCGGAGCGCGAAACGCAGATCGTAGGACATGAGAGGGGTACGGAGGCGGGCGGGGGATGGTTCCGGGAATGTGACGGAACCCAGCGTTCAGCGTTCGGCGTTCAGCGTTCAGTCTTCGGCGGGATGTAGTGGAAGCGGATGAGGTAGATGTTTTGGCCCTGGCCGTGTTTGGCGATTTTGAGGAGGTCGAGGACGCCGAGGAATCCGGAGGCGCGCGCGAACGCGGGGTGATGTCGGGCAGGCCGATGGGCTCGATGGAGTCGATCTCGATTTCGCCCGCTTCCATGCGATAGCGGCCGCCGACGCGGACGTGGGGACGGGTCCAGATGCGAACCGAGCAGGTGATCTGGCCGGTGCGGACGCCTTCGCGCAGACGCTGGGTGAACTGCATGGGGAGAGAATAAGCGATGCAGCCGGCGATCAGGCGTCGTGGATTTTGGCGGCGGTCTGGCAGTTAGGATCGGCATATGACGGGAAAAAGGCGATGCGCGCGGCGAAGAAAAGCGCAAGGAAGCGAGCGGTAAAAGCGCCTGCGGAAAAGCAGGCCGGAAGGGCCGCTTCAAGGGATGCGAGCGGAGTGGAGGAATATATCGCCGGGATTCCGGAGAGCAGCCGGAAAACGTTCGACGCGCTGCGCGCAGCGGTGTGGCAGGCGGCGCCGAAGGATGCGCAGGAAGTGATCAGCTACGGGATTGTGGCGCTGCGGACGGAGAAGGTGCTGGTTTGGTATGCCGCGTTCGCACAACACTGCAGCTTGTTTCCGACCGCGTCGGTGGCTGGGGCGACTCAAAGAAGAGCTGAAGGGTTCAAGGTGTCGAAGGGGACGGTGCAGTTTTCGTTGGATGAACCGCTGCCGGCAGCGCTGGTGAAGAAGCTGGTGCGGGCTCGGGTGGCGGAGGCAGGAAAGAAGAAGTAGAGTCAGGGACGATTGAGAATTGCTTCGATCTCCAACTGCAGTGGCGGAATTTCTTTCTTAACTACGTTCCAAACCAGAGCGAGATCGATGGAGAAGTAGCCGTGCGCGAGGCGGTTGCGCATGAGGTAGACGTCGTGAAGAGAGAGGTGCGGATTCTTTTCCGCAAAATCGGGGTCGGCCACTTCGATATTTCTTGCGGCTTCACCCATGATTTCGATGTTCCTGATGACGGCATCCTGCACCATCAGATTTGCAATGAATTCCTGCTCACTCAAGTTTGATGTGTAGCTGGAAATTCGGGCAATCGCTGCAGAATGTGCCGCAGAAATTCTTCTACGCGAGCCGGATCCGCCTTCATACCGGCTGTGCCTCAGAGACCACCCGTCCACGATACGACTCAGGGAGGGACAGAGGCGTCAGCACGTTGACGGAGATTCCAAGGAGTTGTTCAAGGCGTCCCTGAATCCTTGCGATGTCCATCAGGCTGGTATCAGAAGCTGGGTTGACCAGAAGATCGAGGTCGCTTCCTTCCGAATCATCGCCGCGCAGGACCGAACCAAAGACACGAGGATTGGTGCTTCGGTTCTCGGAGACGACCCGGAGAATGTCTTCGCGATGCCGACGGAGCGCCTCAGAAGGTTTCATGCAAGGTCAGTATAGAAAACTGGCCTGCCGGCGAGTGAACTCATTTTTCCGACGCCGTCCCGTCACGGCTTTTGGGTGGGGCGCAGCAGGACTTCGCTGATGAAGGACTGCGGCGCCTGGGTGACGAGGGTGGCGACGACCGCGGCTACGTCGTCGGGCTGGAGCATCTTTGCAGGATCTTTGCTGCTGCTGTGGCCGCCGCCGAAGTGGGTATCGATGGAGCCGGGGGCGATGACGCTGACGCGGATTTTGTGCGGGCGGAGCTCTTCGGCGACGGAGTAGGTAAGGCCGTTGAGTCCCCACTTGGAGGCGGCGTAAGCGGCGTTATTCGGCAGCGGCACGTGGCCGGCGAGCGAGGAGATGTTGACGATGTGGCCGGAGCGCGCGGCGATCATCATGGGCGCGAAGGCGCGGATGAGCAGGTAGGGCGCGCGGAGGTTGGTGTCGATGAGGCGGTCCCAGTCCTCAGGACTGACCTGGTGGAGAGGCTGGCCGGTGCCTCCGATGGCCGCATTGTTGACGAGGATGTCGAGGCGCTTGGGTCGCGGGCGACCTGCTCGGCGAGGCGCGCGATGGCGTCGGGGTCGGTGAGGTCGCAGGGCAGGACGGTGGCCTGGCCTTTGTTGCTTTGGATTTGGTCGCGGACCTGGTTGAGGCGTTCGGTGTCGCGAGCGATGAGGAGGACGTGCGCGCCGAGAGAGGCGAGGCGGAGGGCGACGGCTTCTCCAACGCCGCGGGCGGCGCCGGTGACGAGGGCGATTTGAGAGTCGAGAGCGGGCATGGCTGCTATTTTCGATGCTGAAGCCGGTTGACACGATTGTGACAGGAGAGGCCATGGGAGCGCGCGGAGAAAAACAGCGTTGCAAGTGGGCGGAGAGCGATCCGCTGCTGCGGCAGTATCACGATGAGGAGTGGGGGGTGCCGGAGTTCGACAGCCGGGCGTTGTGGGAGACGCTGATGCTGGAAGGATTTCAGGCGGGGCTGGCGTGGATTATTGTGCTGCGCAAGCGGGAGGCTTTTCGGAAGGCTTTTCGCGGGTTCGATCCGAAGAAGGTAGCGCGGTTGGGCGAGAAGGATGTGGAGAAGATGCTCCAGAACCCTAAGATCATCCGGTCGCGGGCGAAGATTGAGGCGACGATTGGCGGGGCGAAGGCGTTTCTTGCTATGGAGGATGCCGGGGTGGAGTTTTCGCAGTGGGTTTGGGAGAGGTCGGGTGGGCAGCCGATTCAGAACACGGGGCCGCTTGTCGCGAGCACGCCCCTGGCGGAGACGTTTTCGAAGGAGCTGAAGAAGCGCGGCTTCAAGTTTGTGGGGCCGGTGATTGTTTATGCGTGGATGCAGGCGGCGGGGATCGTGAACGATCACGCGGAGGGGTGTTTTCGGCGGGGGTATTGCGGGAGGATCAGGCGGAAGGTGTGAGGCCTCTGAATCGCGCTTTGCGCGATGCCCACCCTGATCACGCCAAAAGCGGCATGATCAGAATGGGGCACCCAGGTTGGTCGCCGTATACTCGGATGTTTGCTGATGCGAGGTGAAGCGATGAGTGCTGCTGCGGTTGGGTATGCGAAGGAGAATGCGGGCCGGTTTCTGGAGGAGCTGAAGACGCTGCTGCGGATTCCGTCGGTATCGACGACGCCGGAGCATAAGGGCGATGTGGAGAAGGCCGCGCAATGGGTGGCGGCGGATCTGAAGCGCATCGGGATGGAAAATGTCGAGGTGATCCGCGGCGAGTGAAGGGCATCCGCTGGTGTATGCGGACTGGCTGCATGCGGCGGGCAAGCCGACGGTGCTTTGCTATGCGCACTACGATGTGCAGCCGCCCGATCCGCTGGAGGAGTGGGTGTCGCCGCCGTTTGAGCCGACGGAGCGGAACGGGAATCTCTACGCGCGCGGTGCGGTGGATGACAAGGGGCAGCTGGTGTCGCAGCTGAAGGCGCTGGAAGTCGCTGATGAAGAAGCGATGGGAAGCTGCCCATCAACGTGCGGGTGATCTATGAGGGCGAGGAAGAGGTCGGCGGGGAGCGGATCGCGGCGTTCGTGCGCGAGCATCCTGAGCGGTTAAAGGCGGATTTCGCGCTGATTTCGGACACGGAGATGTTTGCGCCGGAGCTGCCCACGCTGTGCGTCGGGCTGCGGGGGATGATCTACACGGAGCTGGAAGTGCGGGGCGCGAAGACCGATCTGCACTCGGGGATGTATGGCGGGGCGGCGCCGAATCCGTTTGTGGCGCTGGCGCAGATCATCGCGGGGCTGAAGGATCGCGAGGGGAAGATTCTGATTCCTGGTTTTTACGACGATGTGGCGAAGCCGAGCGCCGATGAGCTGAAGGCGTGGAAGGCGCTGCCGTTTGACGAGGAGGAGTATCGCGAGAAGGAAGTGGGCGCGATTGCGCTGGTTGGAGAGAAGGGCTACTCGGCGATTGAGCGGACGTGGGCGCGGCCGACGCTGGACGTACATGGCATCGTGGGCGGATTTATCGGCGCGGGAGCGAAGACGGTGATTCCGGCGAAGGCGACGGCGAAGGTGTCGATGCGGCTGGTGCCGGACATGACGCCGGAGAAGGCGTTCAGGCTTTACGGGAATATGTCGAGAAGATCAATCCGGAGGGCGTGACGGTGGAGGTGCGGCTGATCCACTCGGGCGAGCCGATTGTGATCGGCACGGACAATCCTTATGTGAAGGCGGCGACGAAGGCGCTGAAAAAAGTGTGGGGCAAGGAGACGGTGTTCATCCGCTCGGGTGGGTCGATTCCGATCGTGGGCGACTTCGAGCGGTTCTTGAAGATTCCGTCGGTGATGATGGGGTTCGGGCTGCCGGATGACGGACTGCATGCGCCGAACGAGAAGTTCCACATCGCGAACTTTCATCGCGGGATTGAGAGCCTGATCGAGTTCCTGGACGAAGCCGGTAGGCGGTAAGCCGGTAGCGTGTAGCGCCGGTGCGACGTGCGCTGAATCGAAAAAGCAGGTGTAACGATTTTGTAGCTATTTTCTCGGTCCCGAAGGTGAAATAATTCTGCCGCCTGAATCATCGGGCTGACGTTGTCGACAGTGCTTCGAATTCGAGGGTTTTATGAAAATGCGGTTTGCACTTCTGACTGCTCTGATGGCAGCCTTGAACTCTTCCCGCCCTTGCTGCCAAGACCTTATCCGTTAAAGAACTGAACGCGCTGATTGCCGATATGCAGCAGCAAAGCAAATCCGACAAGCCATCGCGGACAAACTGAAGGATATCGATCTTACGGAGGAACTCACGCCGGGTGCGATCGATCAGCTCCGCGGCATGAATCTCGGTCCGTTGTCGCTGGAGCAGATACGGATTCTTGCGGTTGAAAGCGCGCTGCTGCCGCCCCCCGGGACCGAATTGCCCTCGACGGCTGCGCCCGAGCCGCTGCGCAAAAGGCGATTCTCGACAGCTCGATCAATTAATCTTGCCGACTTCACCCATCTGCCCAGGCTCAACGCCGATAAGACCACGGTGCGCTACCAGGATGGCCCGGATTATGTCTTCTCGTCCGATGGCGGTAGGCAGCCTGAGGTTCGCAGGCCGATATCGGCCAGCAGTTTTCGCCGGACAATCCGTATCTGCGGACGCTGGGGCAGCACACGGTGGCGGTCGAAATGATGGGCGGTGTGGAGCTGCGGCCGGCGAAGCTGAAGGCAGGCGATCCTTCGAACGCAGAACGGGCAGATTTCCCAAGGAGGCCGGGACCGGTGCTGGGGGTCGCGTTTGAAGAGGCAGCGAGAGGCAAGCTGCAGTTCGCTCGCTGGGAGACGGTGGACGGCAAACCGCTGGCGGTCTTCTCCTACGAGGTTCCGAAAAAGCAGTCGCACTACGAAGTGAACTATTGCTGCTTTCCGAAGACCGAGAACACGGGCAGCCATCTGGGCGGGCCTTCGGGGTCCTCGCTCAGCCCAGGCGGAGGCGGAGGGGGTGGAGGAGGCACCGAGCAGCTACGCCACGCTGACGACCTTCGATCCTTTTCACTCGAAGGTCGGCTACCACGGGGAGTTCTTCATCGATCCGGCGACCGGAGACGTGCTCCGTTTCATCATGCAGGCGGATTTGAAGCGGTCGGACTTTGTCCAGCAGGAAGACACGCGCATCGACTACGCGCCGTCCGCGGTGGATGGCAAGCCGATGCTGCTGCCGAAGGCGAGTTATGTGCTCACCACGGTCGTCCCGGCGGGAGACTCGGGCCAGCGCATCGCGACCCGGCGGACGCTGTTTGAGGTTCACTACGAGAACTACAGGCCCGCGAGCTAGAAGGTCAGCTCAAAGCAGGAATGGGCGCGGGAAAAAAGGGGGGAAGCGATCCTCAGGAGTTCAACGAAGACCGCTTCCCGGCGAAATGAGGCTGCAACACTTGTGAATCCCGGCGAACCGCCTGCACCCTCATCCCACGACTGGGGTGCGATGGGAGGCTCGCCGGGATTCCCGACCGCGAGAGCACGCGCTGGTTCGGCTCGTTCCCTCGCGTCGAGCCTGGCTCACGATATCTTTGGCGGCTTCACGATCTCGGCCAGGCGTGCGTCCTTCCACAGCGGGGCGAAGGCGGGATCATCCCACACGGTGGCGAGATTCTTGAAGTTCCCCTGTTTGGCGCGACGCAGGTAGTCGAGGGCGCCATCGATATTGCCGCGCTTGATGTAGGCCTTGGCGATCATGAAGTCCACCATGGCGCGCTGTTCGGGAGTCTGGACCTGCGCGAAGACGCCTTCGTTATCGGAGCTGGTGAGGATGTCGGCGTCGAGCTCGAGGGCGCGGGCATACTCGGTCATGGCGCGGTCGAGCTGCTTCTGGCCCATCCACGCCTCGGCGAGGTTCAGGTGGGTGACGGCTTTGGATTCATCCAGAGCCAGGGCCTGCTTGAGGTAGCGGATGGCCGGCTTGTATTTGCGCTGGAGGCAGTCGACGGCGCCGAGGTTGTTGAGAGCGTCGACGTTGGTGGGATCGACCTTAACGGCCACGCCGAAGCTGTGCCGAGCCTGATCGAACTCGCCGACCTTCATCTGCGCGATGCCAAGCTTGTTATAGAGCGAGATATCCAGGTTGTCGTAGCGAAGGGCGAGCGTATACCAATTGACGGCCGAGCCGTACTCATTGCGGGCGCGGGCGATGTCGCCTTTCATTTCGTAGTTCCTGGCGATTTGCTGGCGAGTTTCCGCAGTAACGGTGTTGGCCCCCAGCAGAGACTGCGCGGCTTCCGCGCGGGCTGCCATGGCCGGGACGCTCAGGGTGGACGCGGCGGCAAGGATAAGGACGATGGCTTTCATGAAACTACCTCCCGCGGAAGGCTGTGTGGGCAGTTCGTGGGGAACTTCTTCCGCTTCGAGTGTGAGTACACTCCGGCTGGGTGGTCCGGCACAACGCTATACCGGCTACCTTAGGGAGAACCGGGGGTTACGCAACTGGTCATGGCGCGCGGTTGCAGAATCGACGAGACTTAATCTGAGGTGAAAGGCGGATTTCCCTGGACGCGGGTGGCGGCCATGGGGGGTTAAATCCCGTTACATCGTCACCCGTCGGCCGGGTGTGACGGTTAAGAGGCGCGGGTGGCCAGGTTACAAGCGTATAAAGAAGGCGTCAAGAGCGAGGGTCAGGCGACTACGACGATGGCGGCAGTCGGACACGCGGGGCCGATGGACGTGGAAGCGTGGCGAGAGGAGCTGCGCAGCGTCCTGGAGTCGCGCAGTTTTCGCCAGGCTCCGACCCTGTCGCACCTGCTGCGTTATCTCTGCGAAAAGCTCTTTGCGGGCGAGAGCTCCCAGATCAAGGAGTATTCGATCGGGGTGGAGATGTTCCGCCGCGGGGACTCGTTCGACCAGGAAACGGACTCGATTGTGCGGGTGGAAGTGAACCGGCTGCGCAAGCGGCTGGCGGACTACTACGCCGGCGAGGGAGCGTCGCACAAGCTGCAAATCGTGATTCCGGTGGGGCAGTACGTGCCGAGCTTTGTGAGCACGGTGCGGGAGCCGGAGGCGCAGCCTGCGGAAGCTCCGACGGAGATAGCGGCGCCAGCCTGGTGGCGGCGGCGCTGGATTTGGGTGGCGGGGGCCGCCGGAGTTGTGCTGGTGGCGGGAACGGTTTGGTTGGCGGCGCACCGCCGGCAGCCGCCACCCCAGGATGGAGTTAGCGCCTCCGTCGATTTCGAGTCGCCCTGTCAGAAACAAAACGGGCAAAGGAACCGAGTTCAAGCCTCTGAGGCAGTACTGGCGGCCGATCGATCTGACAAAAATTGGCTCTGGGTGTGTACTCGGTTCGATCATTTCGACTCCTGAGGCAAGCCCCGAACAGAGTGTCTCCACCTTGGTGCGAAGTTCACGAACCTTTGGGGTTGCTGTCCTTCCGAGCCAGTTTTGTTTGGTACAATTTAAACAACGGAGTGGTGACAACTTCGCGGTTCGCTTCGGCTTGGACTGTGGACAGGAGATTTGAGGCTTCAGCTTACTGTCCATACTGTCCATTTCTCCCGGAATTCGGTTATATCCGGTGGAAAATATGGAAACAAGCGAAGGAATGGACAGTAAGAAAAGACAGTAAAATCTGCGATTTGCGCTAAGCGATTGAAATTGCAGAGGGGACGTAGCTCAGTTGGTCAGAGCCTT
>CAVPCB010000021.1:0-9653 GCA_963702285.1 uncultured Acidobacteriaceae bacterium
GAAATCTCCGGCGTCATCGCTGCCACCGGCGTCGATGTCCAGGGATTTAGCGTTGGCGACCGCGTCATGGTCTTCCACCACACGCCCTGCGGCAAGTGCTATTACTGCCGCCACAAGACCCCCTCCCAGTGCAACGATTACAAGCGCGTCGGCGTCACGGCTGGATTTGAGCCCTCCGGCGGCGGTTTCGCCGAATACGTCCGCGTCATGCCCTGGATCGTCGGCCGCGGCCTCATCCGTTTGCCCGACCACGTCTCGTTCGAGCAAGCCGCCTTCGTCGAACCCGTCAATACCGTCTACAAAGCCATTCGGAATCTTGCGCTCGAACCCGACGAAACCGTTCTCGTCATCGGCCAGGGCCCGATTGGTATCGTCCACGCCGCCCTCGCCGCCCGCACCGGCGCCAAAGTCCTCACCTCCGACCTCTATCCCGAACGCCACCAAATCGCAGCGCAGTACGGCCTCAACCACCCTATCGACGCCAGCAAAGAAGACGTGGTCGCCGTCGCCCATCGCGAGAGCGAAGGCCGCGGCGCCGACGCCGTCATCCTCGCCGTCGGCGGCAACGCCCTCATCAAAACCGCCATGGATGCCGCACGCCCCGGCGGCCGCGTTCTGCTCTTCGCCGCCACCCAGCACTGCGAGGCCACCTTCGATCCCGCCGTCGTTTGCATGGACGAAAAGACCCTCATGGGCTCCTACAGCTCCTCCTTCGACCTCCAGCCCGAGGTGGAGGAGATCGTCTTCGGCGGCTGCCGCAGCGATTTCGACCTGACTCGCCTCATTTCCCACCGCTTCGCGCTGGAAGACGCCGTGGAAGCCATCCGTGTCGCTTCGAATCCCTCAGCAGCCTCCATGAAAGTCTTCGTCCAACCAGAAGCGCCCTAACTTTGAGACAATAGAGGGATGGCAGCGCATATGACAGCCGCCGTCCTCCACGGCCGGGAAGACCTGCGCATCGAGCAGGTTCCCATGCCGAAGGCGGGAGCGGGCGAAATTGTGGTCCGCGTCCATGCGGCGCTCACCTGCGGTACCGATCTTAAGGTCTACCGCCGCGGTTACCACGCGCGCATGCTCAAGCCTCCCATCCCCTTTGGCCACGAGCTGGCCGGCACCGTTCATCAGGTTGGCCGCGGCGTCGCCGCCTTCCGCGCCGGCGACCGCGTCGTTGCCCTCAACTCCGCCCCCTGCGGGGACTGCTACTACTGCCGCCACCAGCAGGAGAACCTCTGCGACCGCCTCATGTTCAACAATGGCGCCTACGCGGAATATCTCCTCATCCCTTCCCGCATCGTCGCGAAGAACACCCTCCGCATTCCCACCGGAATTTCTTTTGAGCACGCCGCCCTCACCGAGGCTCTGGCCTGCGTGGTCCACGGCCTGGACGAGTGCCAGCCCCGCTCCGGCGACACCGTCGCCATCATCGGCGCCGGCCCCATCGGCCTCATGTTTATGCACCTGTCCGAACTGAGCGGCCTGAAAGTCATCGCCGTCGTCAAACGCGACGAGCAGGTCTCCGCTGCCAAACGCTTCGGCGCTTCTGAAGTGATCCAGATCAATCCCAATATCGATCCTGTCGCCGCCGTCCGCGCTCTTACGCACCAGCGCCGCGGGGTCGACCTCGCGATTGAAGCCGTCGCCAAACCCATTGCCTGGCAGTGGGCCGTGGATATGGTCCGCAAAGGTGGCACCGTGAATTTCTTCGGCGGGCCTGCTACAGGAACCAAAGTCGAGCTGGACACGAATCGCCTCCACTACAACAACATCACCCTCCGCTCCAGCTTTCACCACACCCCGGCCGCCGCCCGCAAGGCGTTCGACCTCATCGTCAGCGGCCAGTTCCGCTCCAGCGACACCATCACCAGCCGCGCCCCGCTTTCCGAACTGAACCGCGTCTTTCGCCGCCTCATGAACCGCGCCGGCGACATCAAGACGGCTATCATTCCCTAGAAAGCTGCTGAACCTTGAGCGGCAATTCCCGGAGCCCAGCTTGACGCCCGGCCGTCGCCTTACCGACCTCAAACTCGACGCGGCTTACGAAAAATGCACCGAGATCGCCCGCCGCGAGGCGAAGAATTTCTACTACGCCTTCCTCGCTCTTCCCAAACACAAGCGGAATGCCATCTGCGCCGTCTACGCCTTCATGCGCCACGCCGACGACCTCTCCGACGATGAATCGCGCTCGCGCGAGGAGCGCCGTGCAGACCTGGCCCGCCTGGCTCGCCGACTGGCGCAGCGCCGCCTCCGGCGACCCCACCGGCGATCCGGTCTTCATGGCCCTTGCCGACACCCAGGCGAGTTTCCAGATTCCGCTCGAACTTCTCGATCAGCTCGTCCAGGGCACCGCCATGGATCTCGTGCCCATTCCTGAAGCGGCCGCCGCCAACGGCGCCGCGGAGCCTCTTCCCTACAACGACTACACCACCTTCGCCACCTTTGAAGACCTGCGCCGCTACTGCTACTACGTCGCTTCCGTTGTGGGCCTCGTCTGCATCCGCATCTTCGGATACTCCGATCCTCGCGCCGAATCCCTCGCCGAAGACACTGGCGTCGCCTTCCAGCTCACCAACATCCTCCGCGACGTTCGCGAAGATGCTGAGCGCGGCCGCATCTATCTCCCCCTCGATTCCCTCGACCGCTTCGGCGTTCGCATCGAGAACCTCGCTGCGCTCCGTGACGGCGCCCACATGACCCTCAACCAGCGCGAGCTCCTCGAATCCCTCGCAAAACGTGCCGAGGACTATTACAAATCCGGCTTCGCTCTCCTTCCCCTCATCGATGCCGACTCCCGTCCCGCCCTCTGGGTCCTGGTCACGATCTATCACTGCCTCCTGGGCCGCATTGAGCGCCGTGGCTACGACGTCTTCTCCGAGCGCGTCCGCGTCCCTCTCAGATCTCGCCTCGCCATCCTGCTTCGCGGACTTCTGCGGGTCGTGCGCAACCGCCTCTTCGCTCTGTCGGAGGCCTGAGGGTTCGGCGATTGCCGCCCTACTCGCGCATCGCCGGCAACCAACGGTAACCTACTGCCCTGCTACTGGTAGGCTTTTCATTCTTTCAACAACCGCTTCGGAAGCTCATGCAGCTGTCCGCCGCAAGTCCTGACAAATCTTCTGCTTTCAATTACATCGAGAAGAAGAAACGCGCGCAGAGCCCGGTTCGGGCCGCCCCGCATCGCCGCAACTCTTCCCAAATGTGGAAAATACGCTCCGAATCTCTGGTTACATACCTAAAATGTTATTTTCATCCTCCGCAAAGTCTGCGAATATGACTGCCACTTCTCCCGCATGAAAGAAAACCTGAAAACGGATTCAGGTGTCCCAATCCGTGAGAGGTGGAATGCGCCTCCTGCCTATGCATGAACTTGTCGCCCATCTGTCGGATTTGAGCAGTTATCTGCCGGCCGTTCTCATCACCCTCGGCGTAGCCGCCCTGGTGGGCTGCGCAGTCGGCTGTCACGCTTCGCCCTGCGAAGAAAAGGACGACCTCTTCCACCGCGAAGTCTATTGAGCCGGCAACGGCCGCCACGCAGACCGCGATCGCCGGCGCCTGCGATCCTGTGTTGTTTAACCTTCCGCCTCTTTACGCATTTCTGCGTAACGCCATCCCGCGTAACCGGCTAAAGTGCCCGCTTGCGAATCCAGCAGGCAAACAGCGGATCCAAAAAGAAATATCGGTCCTGATAACGATCGAGGACGTCCTTCGTATCCAGCGCCTGCAGCGCTCGCTGCACGCTGGAGGCTGCACCCAGCCGGAACTCGCAGCGCACTCCTTCCGCATAAATATCGGCGGCCCCGCGTTGCGCCATCGCCTGCAGAACCGAGCGCTGCCCTGCGGCCAGTTGCTGCCATAAAAGCTCGTAGTACGTCGACTGGCCCGCCACCAGCCTGTCCGTCACCAGCCGAACATCCCGCTGGGTCAGACGGCTTCTGTCGCTCAGCTCTGCGTAATCCCACAGCTCATGCGCGATCCGCTGCACATCGTAAGGGATCAGATCGGCCGTCGCCACAATCTCCTCCAGCGCATCGTCGTCCACCGTGCGCCCACGCCGTGCAAACTGACGCCGGATGAAAACGTTCCATTCGCTCGCCGGAATCTTGTCCAGATACATCAGGGGCCCTGCCTTATGAAACGGCCGCCGCACCGACAGCATCTCCTTCATGAGCGAAGGCTGGGAACCGGCAAATACGTAGCCCACCTCTCTCTGCTTCTGCGCCTGATTGCGGATGACGTTCTCCACTGTGCCGCTGTCGAACTGGGCCACCTGCTGGAACTCGTCCAGGCAGATGGCCATGCGAAAGCCGGCATTGCGGGACAATTCTCCGGGCATGGCAAAAACATCGGGCGCGATCGGCGTCGGATCGTACCTCGGTCCCCGCCCCAGCGACACGCTGACTTCGCCCGAGGTCATGTTGTAGCTGATGTCCGGTTTCACGTTTCGTCCGAACCGCGTCACGCAGTCCTTCACCCGGTCCCACGGACCGGCAGCCCGCAGCACCTTCTCGGCAAACTTCTCCAGAAACTGCGCATAGCTCGCATAGCTGCTCACCGTCAGGCTCACGGTGCGGACGTGGCGCTTTCTCAGCTTGAGCATCGCCAAAGCCACCAGCGAGCTCTTCCCGAAACGCCGCGGGGAAAGCAGAAACACCTTCTGCCCATCTCCCAGATCGCGAACCAGCTGATGCAGCTCGCTCGTGCGGTCCACGAAGTTCGGCTCCTCGATAATCTCTCCGAAGATGAACGGGTTTTCCGGATCGGCCATATTACGCTATTTAGCGTAACTCACTTCAGCGTAACCATCAAACCCCAATTATGCATTTCTGCGTAACGCAATTATGCGTAATGGCCAGGCGGGCCAGTTGACCCCTCTGATTTGCCGTGCCCAGGCCCCGCGCTCTACCCCAGCGCCGTCGCGATCGCCTGCCCGTTCGGCGACCCCAGCCCCGTGCACGCATCCCACCCCTTCGCCGCCTTATACGCCCCGTTGTCCCCCTGCGTGATGTCGTGAAAGTCCTGCGCGTCGGCATAGAGCGTCGGATTCACAAACCCCACCGGTGTCCCCTTCTTCTGGTTGATCAGCGCCGCCAGCGCCGCCCACAGCGGAGCCGCCGCGCTCGTCCCGCCCACCACCTCCTGCTGGCCGTCCACCAGGATGTTGTATCCGCTCTCCGGGGCCGCATCGCCGGCCACATCCGGCACGCCCCGCCCACTCCCCGCAATCCCCGCGCTCGTCTGCCACGCCGGCGGCGGAAACAGCGTGCTGAACCCGCCGCCCGTCGCCCCTCCCTGCGTGCCATCGTTCCACACCGTCTCCGCACCGATCGTCGCTCCCGACCCGATCAGCTCCGTCCCGCCGCACGCCAGCACATGCGGACTCGATGCCGGGAAGTCCACGTGATTCCCGCCGCCGCTCACCCCGTCCGACGATCCGTTGTCGCCCGACGCCACCGTGATCGTCACTCCCAGCGCCGCCGCGCTCTGGCACGCATCGTCCAGCGCCGTCACCGACGACTGCGCCCAGCTCGACTCCGGCCCGCCCCAGCTGATCGAAATCACCGACGGCCGGTTCGCCGTGTCATGAACCGCCGTCGTGATCGCGTCGATGAATCCCTGATCCGTATTCGGCGCAAAATACACGGCGATCCTCGCGCCCGGCGCAATCGATCCCGCTATCTGAATGTCCAGCGCCACCTCGCCATCCGCCCCGTTCGGATCCCCCGGCGCGTTCGTCCCTCCATCGACCGACACCGCCACCACCGTCGGTGGCTTAATCCCGAGTCCTCCGAAGTAGGTCGTGATGTCGCTCGTCGTATATCCGCCGCCCAGTTCGATGATCCCAATCGCCTGCCCCGCCCCGTTCACTCCCGTCGGGAAGCTATACAGAGCCGCCACCTGCGGCGGGTTGAACGGCGCCGGCTGCGCGGTGGCCTTCGGCTTCTTCTTTTTCTTCAGATCCTTCAGATAGCGAAAGTGCGGCTTCGCAATGGGCCGCGCATCGAGCCCCAGAACCGCCTCCACCAGCGGCGCAGACACCTCGGGCAGCGACACCTGGCCGGTGAAGCAATGGAACCGCTTCTTCGTCTTCGCATCTTTGTAGTCGTGCAGCTCGACGCCGAACGCCTGCTGCATCGCCTGCGCCGGCCCGCGCATCACCACTGTCCGCCGCGCCAGACTGGAAGCGGCCTCGTCCACCGTCAGGCCATGCTCGTGCGCAAAGGTTCGCAGCGCCTCAAAGCTGGCCGGATCCGCGGCGAACTGCGCATCGAAGTCCTCGCGCGAGACTCTTTGCCCCGCCAGCGCGTGCAGGTCCAGCGGGTTCTTCCTTTTTACAATGACTGAAACGCTGAGACTCTGCTTCGCGTCGGTCGGTCCGAGGTGCTTTGCATCGCCGGGAGCGGCGCGTTCGGAGCGGGGCAGAACAACACGCTTCTGAGCGGGGGAACTCATGGCTTACCTCCACAATGTTCCGCCATCCTACCGCAAAATCCGAAACCCAGGCTGCCTCCGGCTCCTGTTCCCTATTCCCTGTTCCCTGTTCCCTGTATTTGCCTGTCCCCCTGGGCCGGCGGCGTCGAGATCACGAGAAACCGCACATCCCTGCCCGACGCGTTGCTCGCCTGATGCTTCTCCCCCGGGCCAACCTCCAGCCCCTGCCTCGCGCCAAGACCGTGCAGCCGTCCCTCGACCTCCATCGTCAGCTCCCCTTCCAGCACATAGAAGAACTGCCTCGCTCTCGCGTGAGAATGCCGCTCCTCCGCCGCTCCCGGCGGCATCCGCTCCTCGATCACGCTCAGCCCCTCGCTCAGCACCAGATGCCACCCGTCGCACACCTCGCCCCAGGTATAATGCTCCGCCGTCTCCACACTCACCGGATAATCCAAAGTCCCGCTCCTGATTGACAGCTACCAGCTACAGCTACATGCTGCCGTTGCAGCGCTTTTTCTGAACGCTGATCACTGAACGTCGTGGCGCCTCGCTCTACAACGGAATGTTCCCATGCTTCTTCGGCGGCATCTTCTCCCGCTTCCCGTCCAGCATCTCCAGCGCCGAGCACAGCCGCGCCCGCGTCTCGTGCGGCAGAATCACCGCATCCACATACCCGCGCTCTGCCGCCACATACGGATTCGCAAATTGCTCCCGGAACTCATGCACCCGCGTTGTGCTGCGCCGCTGCCAGCACCTCCGCCCGCCGCTCCTCGCTCAGCGGCCCCTCGCTCTTCTCCGCCAGCTTCACCGTGTGCGCCAGCTCGCGCCCGTACACGATGTTCACCGCTCCCTCCGGCCCCATCACCGCAATCTCCGCCGTCGGCCACGCCAGGTTCACATCCGTTCGCAGATGTTTCGAGCTCATCACGCAGTACGCGCCTCCGTACGCCTTGCGCGTGATCACCAGCATCTTCGGCACCGTCGCCTCCGCAAACGCAAACAGCAGCTTCGCCCCATGCCGAATAATCCCGCCATACTCCTGCTGCGTCCCCGGCATAAACCCCGGAACATCCTCCAGCGTGATCAGCGGAATATTGAACGCGTCGCAGAAACGCACGAACCGCGCCGCCCTTTACGCTGGCGTTGATGTCCAGCACGCCCGCCAGCATCGCCGGCTGATTCGCCAGGATTCCCACCGGCCGCCCGCCCATCCGCGCAAATCCCACCACGATGTTCGTCGCGAAGTGCTCATGAACCTCAAAAAAATACCCATCGTCCACGATGTGCGCGATCGCCTTCTTGATGTCGTAGGGTTGCGTCGAATCCACGGGCACCAGCGTGTCCAGCTCGCGATCCGCCCGGTCCAGCGGATCGTGCACGGCCGCCGCGGCGGATCGTCCAGGTTGTTCGACGGCAGAAAGCTCAGCAGCTCCCGCACCATCGTCAGGCACTCGGCGTCGTCGTGCGCCTCAAAGTGCGCCACTCCGGAAATCTCGTTGTGCGTCGCCGCCCCGCCCAGCGCTTCCTTCGTCACTTCTTCATGCGTGACCGTCCTGATCACGTCCGGCCCGGTCACGAACATGTACGATGTCTTGTCGACCATCAGGATGAAGTCCGTGATGGCCGGCGAATAGACTGCCCCACCCGCGCACGGCCCCAGAATCGCCGAAATCTGCGGGATCACCCCGCTCGCCATCGTGTTGCGCAGAAAAATATCCGCGTACCCGGCCAGCGAAACCACGCCTTCCTGAATCCGCGCCCCGCCCGAATCGTTCAGCCCGATCACCGGCGCGCCCACCTTCATCGCCATGTCCATCAACTTCACGATCTTCGCCGCGTTGGCCTCCGACAGCGATCCGCCGAACACCGTAAAGTCCTGCGCAAACACGAACACCGTGCGCCCGTCGATCTTCCCGTATCCGGTCACGATCCCATCGCCCGGGAAGCGCTTGTCCGCCATCCCGAAATCCGACGCGCGATGCGTGACGAACCGGTCCGTCTCCACGAATGTCCCATCGTCCAGCAGCAGATCGATGCGTTCCCGCGCCCCCAGCTTGCCTTCGCTGTGCTGCTTCTTCCGCCGTTCTTCCCCGCCGCCCTCTTCCGCCAGCCGATTTCGCCGTTCCAGCTCTTCCACCAGATCGTTGTTCATCGCCTCGGATTATAGCGGTCGGATCGCACACCTCTCGTGCCCGCGCTCACGCTTCTCCAGCGAAGCCTGGTTCTTCTGGCTACTGGCTATCGGCTGCCTTACTGCGGCTTCTGTGCCTCTGCCTCCGTCCCCGGCTTCGCTGACCCGGCTGCCGGAGCCGCCGCAGGCTGCGCACCCAGCGTCTTCGCCTTCGTCATGTTGTCCGCCACGCGCTTCCTGAAGTCTCCCTCATCGTTGTGTCCCCAGCCGCTGTAGTTCGACACCACCTGCATCTCGCATCCGGCATCTTTCGCAACCAGCTTCACATGGTTCATCCGCTGCAGCAGCGTGCCGCTGATGTCCACATGCACCGTGTGCTTCGGCTGGTAGTCGGCGTTCATCGCCTCGTCGTTGATGATCACCTTGGCGTAATGGTCCTGATCCGCCAGCGTCGCCTTCACCGCCGGCCAGACCTCGCCGCAGGCCACCGAAAAGGGGGTCTTATATGTCTCACCAAAAGCGGAGCCGATACCAGCCCCCACCACAATCGTCAAAATAAAAATGCGTTGCAACAATGTGCTACCTCCCTCCGCCTCGCGGAGAATCCCCAGGTAGCCAGGTCCGTCGCGCGCAGCTCCAATTTCCTCAGATTCCAGCGCGCATCGGAGCCAACACCATCCGAGCAACAGGAACGCCGAGCCGGGCAACTTGCAGGAAGGATTTTCTGCCCGCCATCCTACTCCCGTTGGCGGACAAAACAAGCCCTTACGGATTACCCGCCCTGGTGCCCCATATCTGCCCGCTTTTGGCAGATGTGGGAAGGCGTCAGCGTCCACCAGCGTCCGGAAGGTCCTCAGCCTTCCAGACGTACGCGCCAGGCTGCGGCAGCCCCACGTGCGCCAACACCCGCATCACAAACTGGCGCGCCATCTCATCCGAATCCACCGGCCGGTTGTAGAACGCGGGAATCACCGGAAAGATCGTCGCCCCCGCGTCCGCTGCAAGGCCCATATTCCGGATGTGAATCTTGTTGAACGGCGTCTCGCGCAGACACAGCACCAGCGGCCGCCGCTCCTTCAGGCACACATCCGCCGCCCGC
>CAVPCB010000022.1:0-8387 GCA_963702285.1 uncultured Acidobacteriaceae bacterium
CTTCGACTTCGACTGCTCGGTGGTGCTGCTCCGCAATGGCTAACGTCACTCCAGTTTCGGGATCCACAACCATGACGCGCACCGCGCTGCTGCCTCATCAAGCGCTCCGTCAGCCTCCGGTCGAGTGGACCCTCGTCGATCTCTTCACCGTGTTCGTGCGCCGCCGGCGCCTGGATCCGGGCCTCCCTCGCCCTCTGTTGTGGTGCCGCCATTCTTTACTGGATATGTGCCACGCCGCGCTACCGTGCCACCGCCGTCATCGAAATCCAAAGGACTCGCGCGGCGCCTTCGGGCTCGACAACACAACCGCCGATCGTCCCTCCACCGAGGTCAGCGACTCCTTCGACGACAACCTCACTCTCCAAACCGAAGTCGGCATCCTGCAGTCCGATGCGCTGACCCTCGGCGTCATTCGCGTCTCCAGCTCGAACCCACGCCCGACTACTTCGCGCCACGCCCCGCGCCCTCCCCTGCCCTCCACAACGTCCTCTTTTTGCGCCGACCACTGGAGCCGCTTTCAAGGCCTCTCGCCGAAGCGCCGGATCGCCGCTTTGCCGCGTTGAGAATCTTCGCGGCCCACCGCAAAATCGCTCCGCAACCCGGTACCCGCCTCATCGCTATCAGCGATCCCGACCCGAGCCCGGAACGCGCGGCCGCCGTTGTCAACACCCCCGTCAGGCGCTTTCTGACTACAGCTTTCAGTCTCGATCCTTAGCCGCGGCGCAATCGGCTTCCTGGCTCTCCGGTCAACTGGACACCCTCAAACACCAAACCGACATTCTCGACGCGCGTGCCGCCGCCCTCGATCGCGCCTCAGGCGATTATGGCGACGACGGCGTCGCACAACCCCGCGCTCGCGCCGCCTCCGACTCTCTCAACTCCGCCCTCTCTCGCCGCCGAATCCAGCCGCATCGTTCGCGAAGCCATCTGGCGCACCGTCCAGAGTGGCGATCCCGAATCCATCTCCGGGCTCGCCGGCAATCCCGATGCCGGCCCCAACACTCAGAACTCCCTCGCCCTCCTCCAGTCCCTGCGCGCCCAGGAATCCTCTCTCAAAAGCCAGATCGCCGAATCCGCCAACCGTTACGGAGAGAACTGGCCCGTCTTTGCTGAACAGCACGCGCATCTCGACAGCATCCAGAATTCCATTCAGGAAGAAATTCGACGCCTCGGCGATCGCGCCCATACCGACTACGTCGTCTCCCTGCAGGCGGAGAACGCAGCTCGCGACGCCTTCACGCAGCAGAAAAATCTCGCCTCGCAGCTCACCGGCAACGCTGTCGCCCTGCGCCTCGCTCGCCAGGAAGCCGGCGAGAGCCGCGTCCTCTACAGCAGCCTCCTCGGCCGTCTCCAGCAAACCGGCATCCTTGAAGGACTGCACTCCGCCAACTTTGCCGTGGTCAGCCCTGCTCTGATACCCCCACCGGACCACCCCGCCAGTCCCAGCCTCCCCCTGCTCGCCGCCCTCGCCCTCGCATTCGGAATGACCCTCGGATGCGGCCTGGCCATCGCCCGCGAGCTCACCGATAACACCCTTCACACCGCAGCCGAACTCGAAGCGTTGCTCGACACGCCGGTCTTCGCCACCGTCCCTCCCTATCGTCTCGACGATCCCTGGTATCGCCGTCTGCTCCCTCTTCCCGCCAGCTCCACCATCACCCTGCAGGCCGCTGCCGAATTCGGGTTCGAGACGCCAACCCGCGAAACCCCCTTCCTCGAAGCTCTGCACCGGCTGCGTGCCTCTCTTCTGCTTTCGCACAGCGACGGCGCTCCGCAGATCATCACCATCACCGCTTCCAGCCACGGCCCCGCCAACGGACATCGCCCCCGCCCTCACGACATGCCGCCCTCTCTGGCTCTGAGCCTTGCGACCGTCCTCGCTCAGCAGGGCTCATCCGTGCTCTTCATCGATGCCGACCTTCGTTCCGCTCCCGACGTGAATACTTCCACCGATCCCGGCCTCAGCGAAATGCTTTCCAGCCAGGCAGTACTTCCGCTTGTCCATTCCATCGCCGACCTGCCCCTGCTCTCGGTCGTGCATGCCGGCGCCCGCCCGCCCTGCCCCGCGGAGCTGATCGCCTCCTCGCGAATGACCAGCATGCTGGCCGCGTGGCGCGATGAATTCCGTTTCATCGTGATCCGGGGTCCCGCGGCCTTCCATGCCGACGCTCTCGTTCTTGCCCAGCTCTCCGACGCAGTGCTGCTCGCTGCCCAGGCGGGCAAAACCAGGCGCGATGAAATCCTCCCCTCCTTCGAGACGCTCAGTCGCCAGATTCCCAACCACGCCGTGCTCGGCCTCGTTCTTCAACAGGCCAACCCAGGGTCCGCGTATGCGCACGTCTGACTTCATCCCGTTTTGCTTCGTCGGCCTCATCCTCCTCGGCGTACCGTTGCGGATCGCCGCCCAGCAACCCGCGTCCTCCGCTCCGCCCCCGGCCATCCTCGTCTCCGACCAACCGCGCCCTGTCGCCGCACCCGCCATCCCGCCAACGCCAACCACCGAAAGCCAGCCCCCCGCAGCAACCGAATCGCTGCTGATCGGACCCGGCGACCTTCTCCGCATCTCTGTTCTGCGCGAACCGGAACTCGACCAGCACCTCCGCGTTCTCGATTCGGGCGAAATTGTCCTCACCCTGGCCGGCAAAGTTTCCGTCCAGGGGCTCATCCCCGCCCAGGCCGCCGCGCGCATCGCCACCCAATATCGCGACGGCAATTTCCTCCTCCACCCCGAAGTCTCCGTCTTCGTCGAGGAGTACGCCACCCAAACCGTGACCATCCTCGGCCAGGTCGCCCATCCTGGCTCCGTGCGTCTCACCGCGCCCCGCACCCTCATCGACGTCCTCTCCCTCGCCGGCGGACTCACCCCCGACGCCGACCGTCACATCGTCGTCGAACGTGGCGGCAAAGATGGCGAGCGCATCCGCACTTTCCTGTCCAATCGCGCCGAAGACGCCCTCAACGCCGACATTCTCGTCCGCCCCGGCGACACCATCCTCGTTCCCAAAGCCGGCATCGTCTACGTCCTCGGCGACGTCGCCCACCCCGGCGGCTACGTCATGCAGAACGACTCGAAACTCACCGTCCTCCAGGCCATTGCTCTCGCCGCCGGCGCCTCCAAAACAGCCAGCGAAAAGCGCGTGCGTCTCGTCCGCAACATCGATGGCCTCAGCCACTCCGTCGATCTGCCCTTGCGCGATATGGAACGCGGCCGCGCCCCCGACGTCTCTCTCTGCGCCAACGACATCCTTTACGTGCCCTTCAGCCTGGCAAAGAATCTGTCCCTCGGCATCGCCAACATCACCGCCGCGGCCAGCTCCGCCCTCATCTACGCCGCCAAATAATGCTGTCCCTCCGCCACGCTCGGCATCTTCGCGAATCCGCTACCCTTCTCTCGAAGACCTCGCCTGCGTCATTCTCTTCGCGTTCTTCGCCATGCAGGGCGCCATCCCCTTCATCGCCCCCGCCCAATCGCTCGAGATGACCGGCTCCGCGCCCAGCACCCTCACCACCGTGGGCGGTATCGCCTCCCAGGTCCTTGTCAACCTGCTGATCCTCATCCTTCTGCTGCGCCGGCCACGTCTCCTCCTTCACCGAATCGCAAGGCTGCCCTGGCTCCTTCTGCCCGCGCTGCTTGCCGTCCTCGCCCTTGCCTCCGCCGCCTGGTCTCTCGATCCCCTCCTCACCCTGCGCCGTTCTCTGCCCTTCGCCCTTGCCGGACTCTTCGGATTCTGGTTTGCCACGCGCTACTCTCTCCCCCGCCAGCTCGCCATCGTTCGCTTCGCGATGCTCGCCCTCACCATCGCCACCATCGCGATTGCTCTTGTCGATCCCGCCCTCGGCCTCGACCACTCCCCTGGCCACGCCGGCGACTGGCAGGGCATCTTCACGCAGAAAAATGCCTGCGGACGCATGATGGTCCTTGCCACCGTCACCCTCCTCTGCTCCCCGGCGCGCAGCTGCTCCGCCCTTCCCGCCTCGCAGCTCTGGGCCTCTTCTTCTTTGTGCTCCTCATGAGCGGCTCCCGCGGCGCATGGATGATCGAAGCTGCGGTGCTGGTTCTCTTTCATCCTGCTCGCCATCGCCCGCCGCTCCGGTCAGCGCCTCCGCCTGGTCCTGGCGCGCAGCCATTCCCATCGCTGCGATTGCTATCGGTACCGTTGCCATCCTCGACTTCCCGCACCTCGCTCCGCTGCTCGGCCGCGACCCCACCCTCACCGGACGCACCGCCATCTGGTCCCAGGTCATCGGCTTCCTCTCGGCAGCGTCCCTGGTTCGGTTACGGCTACGACGCCTTCTGGCGCGGCATGCAGGGACCATCCTTCCAGATCGCTGCCGCCGTCCACTTTGTCGTCGCCCACGCCCACAATGGCTTCCTCGAGATCGCTCTCGAACTCGGCGCCGCGGCTTCGTTCTCTTTGTCCTCAGCTGGTTTCGCGGATGTCTCGCCCTCTGGCCGCTCTGGCTACGCGGTTCCATCCACCGCATCGCCTGGCCGCTCGCTGTCCTGATCCTCATCGTCCTCTACGACCTCGACGAAAACACCCTCCTCATCTACAACGGCCTCTTTTGGATCCTCTACGTCTCTGCTCTGGTCAACATCGAACGGGCAAGAGAGCCTGCCCTGAGCAAGCTCCGAGTGCAGCGAGGTGCGCGTCGAATGGGTGACCGCCATCACTTAGCTCCCCACCCCTCCCGTGAAATCCTTGAATCCAGCGCGCCGCCCTTCTCCGCGCCCGTCCAGGAACCTTCGTGAAGCCTACCGTCCTGATCTACCGCTCCGACCTTCTGCCCGCCTCAGAAACCTTTGTCGCCGCCCAGGCCCATGCCCTCCGCCGCTACACGCCCTGCTTTGCCGGACTCCACCCCATCCCGACCAGCCTCCTCATCGATCCCTGCGACACGGAGCTTCTCACCCAAACGGACAAGTTCGCGGACAAGATTCGCCGCCGCCTCTTCCTCGCGACCGGTATCGCGCCGCAGTTCGTTCGTGCTCTCCGGCGCCGCCAGCCCGTTCTCCTGCACGCTCACTTCGCCATCGATGCGGCCACCGCTCTTCCCCTCCAGAAAGACCTTCACATCCCTCTGCTGGTCACGCTGCATGGCTACGACGCAACCATGGCGGACGAGGACCTTCGCCGCTATGCCGCCGGCCGCACCTACCTGCGCCGCAGAGCCGAGCTCCGCGAGCATGCCCGCTTCTTCATCTGCGTGTCGGAACACATTCGCCGCCAGGCCCTCGAGCGCGGCGTCCCGGAGCACAAGCTGCGCACCCTCTCCATCGGCGTCGACCTTGCCTACTTCGCGCCGGACCCGCTCCGCTCGCGCGATCTCGACCCCATCGTTCTCTTCGTCGGCCGGCTGGTCGAAAAGAAAGGCTGCACCCATCTCATCCGCGCCATGTCGCAGGTTGAGGCGCGCCATCCCACCGCGAAGCTCCTCATCGTCGGCGATGGTCCGTTGCTCGACCCGCTTCGCGCCCAGGCCCGCGCCCGGCTGCGCCGCTGCACCTTTCTCGGATCGCAGCCCCCCAGCGTTGTCCGCGATCTGATGTATCGCGCCAGCGTCCTTGCCGTCCCCAGCATCGTGGCGGCCAACGGCGACACCGAAGGCCTGCCCATTAACCTCTGCGAAGCTCAGGCCATCGGCCTGCCCATTGCCGCCTTCGACGGACCCGGGGTCTCCGAAGCGGTCGTCGCCAATGAAACCGCCCTGCTCGTCTCCTCCGGTGACGACGGCGCTCTCGCCGAGGCCATCTCCTGCATCCTCGGCGATCCCTGCCTTGCCGCGCGCCTGGCTGCCGCCGGACGACAGCGCGCCGAGCAATGCTTCAGCCTCGAAAAACAAACTGCCCTTCTCGAAGACCTCTACACCGAAGCGCTTCAGTAGTAGCGGCCGCGCCATGCCCGAAGAATCTCTCCGCAAGAGCTCTCTCTGGATGATCTCCGGGCAGGGCATCGCCATGATCGCTCAGGCGATCTACTTCGTCCTCATCGGACGCGCCCTGGGCAGCCACGAATACGGCGCGTTTGTCGGCGTCGCGGCCCTGATCGGAGCCCTCAGCCAGTTCAGCTCCCTCGGCATGGAGATGATCCTCGTCCGCAACGTCAGCCGCAACCCCGCTTGCTTCGCGCACACCTGGGGTCATGCGCTGGCGATCACGGTGGCTGGATTTCTTCTGCTCTTCTTCGCGGCCACGCTCTACGCGCACTTTGCGCTGCGTCCCGAGCTCCGCGTTCTCGTTCCCTGGATCGCCCTCGCCGACGGCCTCCTCGGAAAACTCATTCAGCTCGCTGCCCGCGCCTTTCAGGGCGCAGCCTCCCTCGCATGGACCGCTCGCCTCACCGCGCTCGCCACCATCGCTCGCGCCGCCATGGCTGCCCTCGTCCTCGCGTGGACCCACGCACACGGAATCAGCGCCACTGCGGTGCTCTGGACCCACGTCTATTGGCTCTCCACACTCCCGATCGCACTCTTCGCTCTTGCGGTCATCACTTTCCGCCTCGGCCTTCCCCGTTTCAGCCGCATCCATCGCAGCGATCTCGGCGAAGGTCTCAGCTTCTCCCTCTCCAGTTCCTCTATCTCCGTCTACAACGACATCGACAAGACCTTCCTCGTCAGTCTCGGACAAACATCGGCAGCCGGTATCTACTCCGCCGCCTACCGCGTGGTCGATGCCGCCAGCGCGCCGATCTACGCTGTCTACGCCGCCGCCGCTCCACGCTTCTTCCGCGAAGGCGCGCTCGGAGTTCATCGCGCCCGCGACTTCTCGCGCAGAACCCTCGCCCGCACGCTGCCCTATTCCCTCGTGGCGGCTGCATCTCTCGCGCTCGCCGCGCCCCTGCTGCCTCTTCTCTTCGGCCCGTCGTTTCGAGAATCGGTCGCCGCCCTCCGCTGGCTCTGCCTGCTCCCCGTGTTGCGCGCGCTCCACTACGCCTGGGGATCGGCGATCACCGCCTCCGCCTCGCAGTGGAACCGCACCGCCACCCAATTCGGAGCCGCCGCTCTCAATTTGTGCCTGAATTTGTTACTGATTCCACGCTGGTCCTGGCAGGGAGCCGCCGCAGCCAGCCTCCTCACCGATGGAGCGCTCGCTGCCGCCAGTTTCCTGGTGCTCGCGCACCTCATCCATCGCGAACAAGCTGCACCTTCCGACACCTTCGCCCCGGAGCCGACATCCTAAGCCGCTTAGCAAGTAGCGCGAAGCACTTTTCCCCAGCCGGTTACAAACATCGCCAGCGCATCTTTTCGGCCGCTTAACAAGTGGCGCCAGTGCAACAACTATCGCGAAGCACCCTTTCCCCAGCCGGTTACAAACATCGCCAGCGTATTTTTTCGGCCGCTTAACAAGTGGTGCCAGCGCAACAATTATCGTGAAGCACCCCTTTTTCCAACCCACCAGCCCCGCGGAAAAACCAGCCGAACGACCTTGCTGGCGGCCAGGTTCACCCCACAGCAAGCAGAAGACTCCTTCGCGTTCGCCTTTGCAAGAATCCTTCCGCTCCGGTCCAAACCCAAGTACTGTTCCGGAACCAATCCGGGAAAGTGTGCCATCCTTTGGAAAATACCTCCGCCAAAAGACGCGGTTTGCCCAAAACCGTCCGATTTGCGAAAGCACACCGTTTTCCCAGGCCCACCAGCCCCACGCAAAAAATCCCCAGCCTGACCCACAGGCCGGCGGCCAGGTTCACCCCACAGCAAGCAGAAGACTCCTTCGCGACGCGGTTTGCAAGGTTCCTATGCTTCGGTTCAATCCGAACGTACTGTCACCCGACCAATCCGGGAAAGCATTCCATTTTGGGAAATCCCCTCCCGACGAACTTGTCCCAGGCCAGGTTCACCCCACAGCAAGCAGAAGACTCCTTCGCGATGCGGTTTGCAAGGTTTCTCGTACTTCGGTTCAATCCGAACGTACTGTCACCCCGACCAATCCGGGAAAGCATTCCATTTTGGGAAAAACCCCTCCACTCAAAGCCAGCGGTTTTCCCAGGACCGGCTGATTTGCGAAGCCAGTCCTCCCCCGCCCACCAAGCCCCACCAACCAGCCCCGCGCGAACCCCAGCCTCGCGCAAAACCCCAGCCCGACAAACTTGTCCCAGGCCAGGTTCACCCCACAGCAAGCAGAAGACTCCTTCGCGATGCGGTTTGCAAGGTTCCTATGCTCTGGTTCAATCCGGACGTACTGTCACCCCGACCAATCCGGGAAAGCATTCCATTTTGGGAAACCGCCTCCACCGAAAACTCTGACTTACGCAACCACTCCAATCTCCCTCATCAAAAACACGTAGTCCAGCGCAATCTCCTTCAAATAGTCATACCGTCCTGAAGCCCCGCCATGCCCCGCCGTCAGATTCGTATGCAGCACCAGATCACGTCGATCGGTCCTCAAG
>CAVPCB010000023.1:0-26420 GCA_963702285.1 uncultured Acidobacteriaceae bacterium
CCTCGAGAACATACTGCACACCGAGCTCGCGGCCGATCTGGTCCAGAGGGGCTTTGCCGTTTTTGTAGTGCATGACGGAGGTGCGCGCGATGACGCCCAGATGCTGGGGATCGAGGTCGCCCAGCTGGGCAATCATCTCTTCGGTCATGCCGTCGCTGAAGTACTCCTGGCTGGCGTCGCCGGTGAGATTCTCAAAGGGAAGGACGGCGAGCATCACGCGCTGGGGCGGGGACTGAGGGCGGGATTGATGCCTGCGCCACAGAACTGCGGCCACGAGTGCGATCAGGACAAGGCCAGGGACGAGCAGACCGAGCCAGAGTAGTTTTCTGGAGGCGGGACGTGCGGGAACTGCCTCGGCGGCGAGGTGTTCCGGAGGGGATGGCGGATCGGCTGCGGCGTGGGGTGAGGGGTTGGGGCCGGCAGGATCGACGTGGCGGACTTCTGCGACGAAGCGATAGCCCTTGCCGGGGATGGTGATGATGTAGCTGCTGTGCTGGGCGGTTTCTCCGAGGGCTTTGCGGAGCAGGAAGATGTTCTGGGTGAGGTTGGATTCCTCGACGTACGAGTCGGGCCAGACCGAGCGCATCAGGTCATCTTTGGAGACGGTCTCGCCGGCGCGGGCGAGCATGACCAACAGGATTTCAGCCGCCTTCGCTGGCAGCGGAACGGGGCTGCCAGCGCGGGAGAGTTGCAACTTCCGGGGGTCCAGTTGCCAGGGGCCGAACTCGTACAACCTGTTGGAACCATGAGCCATATGGCTCTCTTGTGAAGAATTGAGAAATTTTGAGCAGACGGCTGAGGACGTTGAGGCGCCAGGGGCGGCAATGTACCCAGTGTTATAGAGATCGCGGGGGAAAACGATCCGTAGGATAGCACGCTTCCGGCGGCACAGCGCCGGATTGGTGACGAGCCTCCGGATCTGCTGGACGATCTCGACGGCTATATAAATTCTGAGGAAAGAGGTAGGGACATGAAGCAAGTTTGCAGGCTGATGAGTTTGATCTTCTGCGCGGGGCTGACTGCCTTCGGACAGGCGGTACCGTCCCAGATCGGCAACGTACAGGTGGGCAATGGTCTGGGCAATCGCGGGGCAGGGGACGTTCAGGTGATTTATGCCATGACCGGAGCGACGAACCATGGCTGGAATGGATACCTTCAATTCAACATGGGCGTTTTTCCCGCGCTGACACCGGCGCAGGTTCAGAAAGCGACGCTGAGTCTTTATCTGGAGAGCGGGGGCGGACCGGGGACGGTGGCTTTGTGCGAGGCGGCGACGGCGTGGTCGGCGACGACGATTACAGGAACGCACGTGCCGAACTGCGTGGCGGGCACGACGACGAACATACCGATCACTGCGGCTCAGTTGGCCAATGGGGCTTTTATTCCGGTGGACGTCACGCCGATCGTGCAGAGCTGGTATAACGGCACGGCCAACAATGGGTTCATCCTGAGCGGGGCGGCGGTGGGAACGAATGTCCAGTTCGATATCGTGTCGAACGTACTTGGGTATGGGGTGGGGTATTCGCCGGTGCTGAATCTGGTGCTGCAGAGCCAGGGACCGCAGGGAATTCAGGGTCCGGTGGGACCGGTTGGGCCGATCGGGCCGATGGGGCTACTTGGGCCGGTGGGACCGATGGGTCCACTGGGGCCAACGGCCCGACTGGGCCGACAGGGCCGCAGGGCCGGCGGGACCGGCTGCCACGGCACACTCTACTACAACCAGATCAACTCTGATGGTGGGGCCCCGCAGAACGTCGTCGAAGTCGATGGCCTGTACTATCTGCCGCCGGGAACCTGGATGATGTGGGCGCCATCTACGAAACTGGCGGGGGACGCCGTTGGAAACGCGAGATGCGACTTGAGATTAACCAAACGATCCGAATAACGGTGGGTCCTTCGTGCTGGCTCATGGAGGCAGCGCTCTGTACAGCGCCGACGATTACAGCTACGGCAGGATGAACATGTATGCCGTGGTGACGCTGCCCAATTCTGGCTACAACGCAGTGGCCACCCATTGCGGCACCACAACACCGGCGTGCATTTCATCGGGCAAATGTGCGCTATGCCGATCCAAACTCCGGTAGCGGACTAATCGTCGTAATCAAGCGGACCGCGGAAGAGTGAGCTCACTCATCCTTCCGCGGTTGATTTTTCGGCGATCAGTTTCGTTCCGGGGCGAGGCTTCCGATGACGCGGGCGCGCAGATCGCGATGCACGCGGAGGGAGGCGGAGATTTCCGAGCAGGTGCGGCGGAGATGTTCGGCAAGGGCCGGGACCTGGTGCGGCTGAATGCGCGAGGAGGCGCAGGAGACGCTGAGCGCGGCGATGGGGTTGTGATCCTGATCGAAAATAGGAGCGCCGATGCAGCGAGCGCCGAGCTCGGCCTCTTCGTCGTCGATGCTGTAGCCGCGGCGGCGGACGCGCTCGAGGGCCAGCATGAGTTCTTCGCGGGAGCCGATGGTTTTGTGGGTGAGGCGGACAAACGTCATCTGATCGACAAGGTCGTGGACTTCGGTCTGCGGGAGCCAGGCGAGCATGGCCTTGCCCATGGCCGTGCAGTAAGCGGGGTTGGAGCTGCCGGTCTTGGAGCCTTTGCAGACGCGGGTGGCGGGTCCTGCTTTGTCGAGATACACAACCGAGGTCCGCTGCAGGACGCCGAGGTGCACGGTCTCGCCGAGGCGCTGGGAGAGCGAGCGGAGGGAGGGCTGAATCTGGGTGCGGAGGTCCACCTGCTCGACGGCGCGATTGCCGAGGGTGTAGAGCTTGAGGCCGAGGCGGAAGCGATCGTCGGGGGTGCGGTCGAGGAGCATGCCGCGTTCGAGCACCATGAGAGCGCGATGGGCGGTGCTCTTGTGCAGGTTCATGCTGCGGCAGATGTCGGCAAGGCTGAGCGGGACATCGCTTTCACCGATGTATTCGAGCACGGCGAGAGCGCGGTCGAGGCACTGCAGGCGGTAGGGATCGCGGGAAGGGTTCACGGAGGTGCGACTGGGGACCTTCGGTGTCATTGCTATGGCCTTTCTCTGAGTGCAGCGGTGGTGCGATTGGCGCCGGGCGGCAAACCGCCCAGGTACATGTAGCTGAGGGAGCCGGCCTGGGCGAGGATGGACGCGAGAGCGGGGTCGGGAAAGCGCGACTGCCAGATGACGCCCCAGCTGATCTGCTCGGCAGCGGGCGCGCCTTTGGTGGGCGTGTCCTGGGGGATGCCGGTAGCTTTCTCGAAGAACTGATTGTTCTTCAGGCCATCGACGCAGAGACGTTCCAGACGGGCGAGTGCGTGGTCGCGCTCGGCGTAGAGGTCGAGGCCGTTGACCTGGCCGAATTCCGCGATGTAGACGAGCGGGGAGAGCGCGAAGAGGTGGTAGTGCAGGGCACGCTGGCCGCGCGCCATTTCCAGCGGCATGGATCCGTCAGGTTGAATCTGGGCGATGCCGGCGCGGTATCCGGCGACGGCCCAGTCGAACAGCTTGCTGTCATTGGCGGCGGCAGCGGCGGCGACAGCCTCGACACTGGCCCAATAGAGGTGATTGTTGAGAGCATGGGAGGAGTCGTAGAAGTCGACGGTTTGGCGCGTGACGCTGGCAATCCAGGGAACGATGAGGTCGTGGAGTTGCGGGGTCTCGAGGCCGCTGTCGCGGACTTTGAGCCAGCCGATGGCGATGGCTCCGATGACCCAGCCCTGCACGTAGTAAGCCTGATGCGAGGACATTTTTCCGGCGAAGACGCGGTCGCGGGCGGCGGTTTCCATGTGGCTGAGAGCGCAGGCCGCGGCGGCGCGGCTGCCGGTGGAGCGCCAGGCGTCGGCGGCATCGACAATGACCTGGCCGAGATTCTTGTAGGGACCGGAGGATTCGGAGTAGGCCTTCCACTTTGCCGGATCGATGACGGAGGACTTGCTGTCGGAGTAGAAGCCGTCGGTGGTGAGATCGGGCGAGAGGTGAACGATGGGCGGGCAGGCGTAAGGAGCATCGGTGGCGGTGACGGGGTGATCGTCCCAGGGAGAGCGGAGAAGAGCGGCTCCGGCGGCGGCGGAAAACAGCAGAGGGAGAGCGGCGATGAGCGGCGCGAGGATGCGGGTTGTGCGGCTAGCGCGCATAGTCCTCACGAAACGGGACGAAGAAGTCGAGGACTTCGGAGTCGGTGACGGCACGGGCCTGGTGTTCCACGCCGCCGGGAACGATGAAGCTGTCGCCGGCACGGGCGTCGAAGGTTTCCGTACCGCAAACGAAGTGAATGTGTCCCTGGACCACGTAGACCATCTGCTGGTGGGGATGGGAGTGACGGGCGCCGCGCCAGCCGGACTGCATGTGATGACGGACCAGCATCATTTCAGGATTGAAGGCGAGCACCTGGCGGGTGAGTCCGTCTTCGGGATGGGTGGTGTTGACGGTGCCTGCGCCGATGCAACCACTGAATGCCTCGTTCATCGACCTCCGATCGGCAACACTGAGGCTCGCCGCCTCTGCGATGCCCAGAACAACTGGATGGATTCTTCTCGTCTCGTTATTAGATTGTCAACGGAAGTGTCACGAATCCGCACCGCGCGTCTCGCATGTGGAGATGGAGGTGTAGACCACGCAATGGGTGACGTACAAATCCGTTGATGTCCCACCTGTCGATACGACGCATGGGGAGGACGCTTGACACGAGCGGGAGTTACTTCGTCATCTGGGCGAGCTCGGAACCTGCGAGGAGAAAGGCTCCAACGCCGTAGACATAACTCGATGAGGGCTTGAATTTATCGGGCGCCGCACCGATGGGCTGAATCGATCCGAGGCGGCCGTCCTGGTAGATGTGAGTTAGCATGCCGCGCCAGGCTTTGGCGACGACGGGCATGTAGGTCTTCTTGTCGAGCAGACCGTGACGGATGCCCCAGGCCATGGCAAAGGTGTAGAAGGCGGAGCCGGAGATTTCGGGGGACTTGTAGGCATCGGGATCGAGAAGACCTGAGCGCCACAGGCCGTCGGCGGGCTGCAGGGCGGCGATGCGGGCTGCCATGTCGCGATACTGGGCTACATATTTGGCACGCTGCGGGTCGTCCTGGGGCATGCGGTCGAGCACGAGAGCGAGGCCGGCGAGGACCCAGCCGTTGCCGCGCGACCAGAAGATTTTCTGGCCATTGGGCTCGTGCTGGGTGAGGAAGCGATCGTCGCGGAAGTAGAGATGCTCCTGCGGATCGTAGAGAGCCTTTTGGGTAAGCGACCACTCGCGATCCATGAAGTCGAGGTAGCGGCGGTCGCCGGTTGCGACGGAAAGCTGCGCGAGGACGGGTGGCGCCATGTAGAGGGCATCGCACCACCACCAGAGGTTCTTCTGCGGATCATCGGGACGGGCGAGGAGCGTGTCGAAATTATCTTTGGTGGGCGCGAGACGATCGGGGTTGCGATCTTCGGAGTAGAAGGTGAGATACGTGAGGCCGATGTGCTCATCGTCGGCGTGTTCGAGGCGTGGTCCGAGACGCCAGTGGTTGTCGTTGGCGATCTGGAGGACGCGGTCGTGATAGCGAGGATCGCCGGTTGCGCGGGAGGCGGCGAGCATTCCGTCATAGAGCGCGGCGTAGGTCCAGTCGATGTTGTAGCGGCCTTCGGCATGCTGGAGCTGCCAGTCGGCGACGAGCTTCATCGCTTTGAGAATCGCGGCGCGGTGCATGGCCGGGGAAAGATTCGTGGCGAGGGGACCGGGATTGTCAGGCTGGTCGCCTGCCGCTGCTTGCTCCGGATTGGTGGGCGGCGGTGTGTTCTGGGCGGGCGCTGGAAGATGCAGGACCAGGGCAAAACAGAGCAGGAGGAAAGGCAGGATTCGTTTCATGGAAGGACCGAAGTGTGGACCGTTGCGCCCGAGGCGGAGTGAGGCGGCGCGTTCTGTCTAATGATGACAGGGACGCGCCGCACTCGGGCTGGCGCGATCAGAAGGTGAACCGCCCACCCACCTGGATCAGGCGTGGGCTGGAGGCAGAGGTAATCCATCCATCGGTGGACGAGGACAGGTTGGCCGTGGGTGCGTTGAGGTTGACCATGTTGAACGCATTGGTGGCCTCGCCGCGCAACTGGAAGACAAACCGCTCAAGGTGGATGTCGCGGAAGACGCCGAGATCGATGTCGCGATAGCCGGGCGCGCGGAGGTAGTCGCGCGGAGTGTTGCCGTCGGCGCCTCCGGGACCGATGCCGCCGGGAAGTCCTGGCCCGTTGGCGGTAAAGGCAGCGGTGTTGAACCAGGCATGACGCGAGATGTCGCGGCTGCGGTTCGGATCGAGGAATGCCTTGACGCCCGGGACCAGGTTAGGACGGTTGTGGTTCTGGCTATCGAGGTTTTTGTTGCTGCCGGTGGTGATTTCGACAGGGCCGCCGCTGTGGAGGCTGACGATGGGGGAGATGGTCCAGCCGTTCAGGATCTGCTTCGCTACTGAGTTCGAACCGTTGTAGTAGTCAAGATGCCAGATGCCGGAGATGCTGGCGACGTGGCGCTGATCGTCATCCATTGGACCGCGCTCCTCCTGCAGGTTGTCCCAATCCTGCGCCGTGGCCAGACCGATGGCCGACTCGTTGGCACTCTGGAAGGAATGGCTCCAGACATAGAAACCGTTGAGCAGGAGGTTGTGCGTGAGAGGACGGTTGGCCGAGACCTGGAAGGAGTGGTAGGACGCGGTCTGGTTGGAGACGAGATAAATGTTCTGGCCCAGAACGCCGGGGTCATAGGGGCGGCGGGCGTTGATGCTGGTCTGCGAGGTACTCGCGCCGGGAGCATAGGGCGCATAGTTATCATCGATCATGAGCGGGATGCGGTGGGACAGCGTTCCGACATAGGCCGTGGTTACCGTGACATGCTGCGGCAGCTCGCGCTGGATGGATGTATTGATCTGGTAGATGTAGGGCCAGCGGTAGTTGGCTCCGATGGTTTCGATGCTGGCGGCGGGCAGGAAGCGCGGGTTCTTCGGATTGTAGATATAGGGAAATGGATCTCCGGTTGGGAAGGAGGCGGGATTTCCGTAGACGTTGCTGAAGGATGCGATGGAATTAAAGGTCTGGCGTATAGCGAAGGGCTGCGCGTTGCCGGGCTGGTTCCACTCATTGCCACTGATGGCGCCGTAGAAGACGCCGGCGCCGGCGCGGAAGGAAGTCTTGCCGTCACCGAAGGGATCCCAGGCGAAGCCCACGCGCGGAGAGAAGTGATACAGCGCCGGGCTGACGATGCCGCGCTCGATGCCCTTATCTCCGGGGAAGAGCATGCCGAGCGGCGCGGTGGGAACGACGGTGGACTGTACGCCGGGAATAAAGGTGGCGGTGAGATTGCTCGACTCCACGGGGGGCGTGTCGACGTCCCAGCGGAGGCCGAGGTTCGCGATGAAGCGGGGTGAGATGCGGTAGTTATCCTGGACGAACAGAGCGGTGTGCCACGCGCTTTCCAGCGTGTGGTAGGGCGTGTCCTGCTCCATGGTATTCACCTGGCCGGTGACGAAATCGGCCAGCGCGTTGCTGGTGGTGGTGGGAGCGGAGTTCTGGAAGTTGAAGACGCCGAAGTTATAGAGGTTGCCGACGAACATGCCCTTGTCCAGCGCCAACTCGCCACCGATATCGAAGGTGTGGCGGCCTTTTACGGTGCTGACCATGTCGCGGACAGAGTAGAAGTCGGTGGTGGTGACGGGGCCGGCCAGCGCGCCGCCTACGCCGAAATAGCCGGAGACGCTGAGCTGCGGCAGGGCGGAGGGTCCCTGAATGGTGAAGCTGGAGCCCAGCTGACCTAGATTGGTGGTGGGTAAGTTGACGCGGCCGCCGGCAGCACGCACGAAGGTGACCCAGGCCTGGTTCGCGGTGTTAGCACTGAAGGAGTGGACATCGCTGATGTTCGCGTTGGTCTGGCCGGTGTAGGACTGGTTGACGTCCCAGTCGAAGTTACCGTTGCCGAAGGCGTTCTGGGTGGTTTTGACATAGAAGTAAGTCGCGGTTACGTGATCTTTTTCGCCAATGGTCTGATCATATTTGCCGAGATACTCATTTTCGTCGGTGGGGCCGGTGAAGAAACCGGTCCACGTATTGCCCGCGCTGTTAGGCAGCGGGATGAGCTTTTTGGCATTCATGATGTTCGAGGCCGTGGTATCGAGCAGGCTGGTAGGGATGCAGTTAGGCTTGGCCACCTGGCAGTTGGGCGCATTGTTAGTCCCGTTCACCTGCGTACCGGTTTTGGTGGTGGCGTTGTAGGTGCCGGGGACGTAGACCTTGAAGGAGTCAGCGGTGAAGTCGCCGAGGCGCTCGGCTGCTGTGGGGACCACGCCGCCACTAAGGAACTGGCCGACGTCCTGGCGGAGTCCGGCATAGCTGAAGAAGAAGAATGCCTTGTCGCGGACAATGGGGCCGCCGATGACGCCGCCGAAATTGTTGCGGTGATAGGGGGCGTTGAGGGTGGAGTTCCAGGGAGTGGCGTTGAAGTCGGTGTTGCGGTTGAACTCGAAGAGGGAGCCGTGGAAGGTATTCGTACCGGACTTAGTAACGGCGGTGACCACTGCTGCGGAGAGGCGGCCATATTGGGCAGCGAAGTTGCTGGTCTCGACGCGGAACTCTTCGAGCGCGTCGGGATTCGGCAGCTGGTTGCCGTAGTTGCGGATGCCGGACATGTTGAGGCCGCCATCGAGATAGAAGCTGACCTCGGGGTTGCCGCCGTCGATGGAGCCGTTGACCTGCACGTCGGCGGAGGGCAGACCGATGATGAAGTTCGGCGTGCCGTTGGGATTCGAGGCGGGGCTGGCGCTATTGGCCTGAACGCCCGGAGTGAGCGAGAGCTCAGCGTAGGCATTGCGGTTGACGAGGGGGAGGCCGACGATCTCGACGGGCTGGATGGTTCTGCCCAGCTCGGCGCTGGTGGTGTTCACAGTGGGCGGAGCGGCGGTGACGGTGACCACCTGGGTCTGAGCGCCGACGGTGAGCGCAACGTCTACTCTCAACACCTGGTCGACCGTGAGCGTGATGGCGGGTTGCAGAGATGTCTTGAAGCCCTTCGCCTTGACCTCGACGGTATAAACGCCAACGGGCAGATAGTCGACGCGGTAATCGCCATATGCATTGGCAACGACGGAGCGGGAAAATCCGGTGGCGTCATTGGTGGCTTTGACGGAGGCTCCGCTGACCACGGCGCCGGAGGAATCCTTCACGGTTCCGGCGATGGAGCCGGTGATTTGCTGCGCCTGGGCGGGCAATGCAGCCCACAGCAGCATCAGCAGTACGCCTGCTACGGCGGTGAAGATTCCAAGTCCTGCGCGGGTGCTGCGAGTGCTTTGCGACCTCCCAAAATTGCTGCTCATTTGCCGCTCCTTTTCTCTGTTGTTTTGCGGTCGATCGGGACGTGCCCGTTTATTGGTCTTCCGGATGGCATGACTTCGCGGAGCAGTCGCTGCCGCGCAGAACATGCTGAGGTTCATTCTCGAAACCGCGATCAAGGGGTGTCAACGGAAGGGGCGGGAGAGCGTACCGCAACATGGGACAGGCGCTGCAATTCGTGATGAGCGACGCAGCATTTGTTTGCTGGAATGAGGAGAGAAGCCCGACCGGTTTAGTATTGGCAACGGTTACATTCCGAGATTCGATGGTGGAGGAAACGTGAAGAATTCTGAATTAACTCGGCGGAGCCTTTTGAAAGGGACGGGCGCATCGCTGCTGGCGCTGGGGGCAGGCATGTCAGGCGCGACGGCGAGGATGGCGGCGCAGGAAACGGCCGCGGGTGCGACTCCGCTGCCGGGCGACAACAATCGCGAAGAGCGCATGCAGTGGTGGAAGGCGGCGCGCTTCGGGATGTTCATCCACTTCGGCGTGTACGCGACGATCGGGCGGCACGAGTGGGTGATGGAGGATGAAGGCATTCCGGTGGTGGAGTACGCGCCGCATGCGACGACGTTTCATCCGGCGCCGGGATCGCAACGCGCGTGGGCGAGGCTGGCGAAGCAGGCGGGGATGAAATACATGGTGATGACGAGCAAGCATCACGAGGGTTTCTGCAACTTCAACACGAAGCTGACGAATTACTGCGCGCCGAAACAGGGACCGGGACGGGATCTGATCGGCGAATATGTGGAGGCGGCGCGGGCCGAGGGTCTGCGCGTGGGCTTCTACTATTCGCTGATGGACTGGCATCATCCGGATGGCGCGCGTTGCGCAACGGATGAGGACGCGCGCAAGCGGTTCGTCGATTACACGCATGGGTTGATCCACGAGCTGATGACGAACTACGGGAAGATCGACGTGCTGTGGTACGACGTGGCGTGGCCGCTGGACGCTCAAGGGTGGGAGTCGGTGCGGATGAACGAGATGGTTTTCCAGCAGCAGCCGGAGATCATCGTGAACAACCGCAACAAGCTGCCGGGAGATTTCTCGACGCCGGAGCAGCACATCACGGCGGAGACGGGCGGGCGCGCGTGGGAAGCGTGCATGACGCTGAACGACAGCTGGGGCTATCAGGCGGCGGACGACAACTGGAAATCGTCGAAGACGGTGATCCGGAATTTGATCAGCTGCGTGCGGGACTCGGGGAATTATCTGCTGAATATCGGGCCGAAGCCGGATGGATCGGTGCCGGAGCCGTCGGTGCGGGTGCTGCGCGAGGTTGGGGAGTGGATGGCGGTGAACGGGCACAGCATCTACGATTCCGATCCATGCCAGGTGCGGCGGTCGAATTACGCGAGCTTCACGCGCATTGGGAACACGCTGTACATGCACGTGCATTTCTGGCCGGGAGAATACGTGGCGATCTCCGGACTGATGACGAAGGTGAAGTCGGCGAAGCTGGTGAAGACAGGGGCATCGGTGCCATTCAAGCAGGACGAATTTCGCGTACGCTTCACGGATTTGCCGATGAAGGCTCCGGATTTTCCGGTGACGACGATTGCGATCGAATGCGAGGGCGAGCCGACGCAGGACACGGACTTCGTGCGCAAGAATAAGCCTCGCATGGGCGTGTGACGCGAGGGGGCTTGATGTTGGGGTGACGGCGGCCGATTTCGGGGGAAGAGTGGGTCCTGTAGTCACTTCTTGCTGTGGGAAAGAGCTATCTTTTGAGGGTTCGCGCTGCCTCTGCGACGGCTTGTTAAGTCTTCTAATTCCATTCGGGTAGGCAGAAAAACCCAAAGTTGTATGGCTCCAGGGGCACGTAGCCAATTGATCATTCACGAATGAGGCGCAACGGCGTCACAGGATACAGGAAAGCCGCGATCCTGACACCGGTGCTGTGCGCGGGAATGCTGTCGACCGCGCTGGGCTACGGGTCCGTCTTAACGCATCGCGACACAATTCAAGGGCTGCAGACTCTGCCTCTGCATTCCGCCGTGCATCTTATCGGCGTCGTTACGTACGTCGACGCGCCGGGAAGACTGTTCTGGATTCAGGACGAGACGGGCGCGATGCCCATCACGGTGAATCCGGTACCGTCGTCGGTTCATGCGGGCATGGCGGTTTCGGTGCTGGCCGGCAAAACGGCAAGTCTTGCGCTGGAGCACGTTCGGGTGGAGCCAACGACGGTCACCGCCGTGGTGGCCGCCTACGGAGAAAAGGCTTTTCCGCCGCCAACCGCGGGTCTGGGACCGTGGCGTTTGGCGGAAGGCAGCGTGATTCGGCTGACCGGGGTCACCTCGGCCGAGGTGGCGCAGAACGGTTTCATCGTGGTGCAGCAGAACCCGGCAACTTTGCAGATCGAACGCCGCTGGCCCGCGGATCTGGCCATGGTGCAGCACGGACCGGTCTGGGTACCGCCGGTGATCCCGGCGACGATCTCACTCGTGTTCCTGATTGCGTTTGTGTTTTTGCTGTGGGTGTACATCCTGCGGCGGCGCGTGCGGCGGCAGATGGAGGCGCTGCAAAAGGCCTCAGAGACGCACAAGGCGCTGCGTGAGATTTCCAGCGCGATGGCCCAGGTGACGGCGCAGCGGGAGTTCACGAGCCCGGTTGCGGTGCAGGGCGGCGAAGAAATCGCGGAGCTGGTTACTGGAGTCAACAGCATTCTGTCCGAATTGCACCGGCGCGAGCGGGCGCGGCGCGAGGCCGAATCGCGGCTGCAGCACATGGCGCTCATCGACGAGCTGACGGGGCTGCCGAATCGCCGGCTGCTGTCCGATCGTCTTTCGCAAAGTCTGGCGCTGGCGCGGCGCGAAAACCGGAAAATGGCGCTGCTGTACATCGATCTGGACGGGTTCAAGCTGGTGAACGACAGCCTGACGCTTCATATCGGAGACATGCTGCTGCGTCAGGTGGCGAATCGTCTGAAAGCACGCTTCCGGCAGTCCGATACTTTGGCGCGGATCGCGGGGGACGAGTTCCTGCTGATCCTGGACCAGATCCAGAACTGGTCGGATGCGGATACGGCGGCGCAGGGCGTTCTGGAAGTGCTGACGGTTCCGTTCGAAATTGAGGATCACGTGATCCGGATGACGGCCAGCATCGGGATCAGCCTGTTTCCCGATCACGGCAGCGAGGGAGGGCAGCTGCTGCAGCAGGCGGATTGCGCAATGTTCGCCGCGAAACGAAACGGCAAGAACCGCATCGTTCACTATGGGGATGGACTGGGCAGCGCGGCGCGCGAGCGCTTGACTCTGGAAGGCGAACTGCGGCGGGCGATCGAGAACGGCGACATCGATGTCTATTACCAGCCCGAGTTCGATCTTTCCACCAACACCATTGCGCGATTCGAAGCGCTGGCGCGGTGGACTCATCCGAAGCTGGGACGCATTCCGCCGGTGAGTTTTATTCCGGTGGCCGAGGAGAGCGGGCTGATCGTGCCGCTGGGAGCTTATGTGATGGAACGCGCGTGCGCCGATGCGACAACCTGGCAGCGCAAAGCCAACCGGCCGATTCAGGTGGCGGTGAACGTCTCCAGCGTGCAGTTTGCTCGGGACACGTTTCTGGAAGAGGTGGAAGAAGTATTGCGCCGCACCGGGCTCAAGCCGAGCCTGCTGCAGCTGGAGCTGACCGAGTCCGCGACGCTGACGGGACTGGAGCGCGCGGCCGATCTGATGCGAAGGCTCACGGGCCGAGGCATCGGGATCGCCATGGACGACTTCGGAACCGGCTATTCGTGCCTGAGCTATCTGCCGAAGCTGGCGTTCGACGCTCTGAAGCTGGATCGCTCATTTGTGAATGAACTGGCAGCCCGCCCGGAAACTCGGGCCTTTGTTCAGTCGATTCTCTTGATGGCCCACAACCTGCACATGAAGGTGATCGTGGAGGGCATCGAAACCGTGGAGCAGCTGGAGATGATGCGATTGCTGGGCGCGGACGAAGCGCAGGGGTATCTGCTGGGCCGGCCCACGCCCAATCCGATGGAATTGCTCTCCGGCAACGGAGACGCTGCAAAAGCCCTCCGGGAGATGGAGGCAGTTGCAGGACTCTGAACGCCGATGGAACCGATCTCCCCACCTCACCATGAAGCGTGTGCCCGAATCGCAAGCCGACCGCTGCCGCTCGGGAACCGACGGCGCGTAAGGGCGCAGTTGCGAGCGAGGCGGGCGGCGATCTTCGCGGCTTCGATCCTGGCGGCGATCGCACTGCCGGGACGCACAGCGTTCGCTCTGAATCCTGGCAAGGCAATCACGCAGTACATGCAGACTTCGTGGACGAGCGAGTCCGGTTTGCCGCAGAACACTGTGCAGACGCTGACGCAGACCTCGGACGGCTATTTGTGGTTCGGCACCCAGGAAGGCCTGGCGCGATTCGACGGTGTCCACTTCTCCAACTACACGCGGCACAATGCGCCGGGGCTCGCCTCCAGCTTTATTCAGACGCTGGTAGCAGGCCACGATGGCAGCCTCTGGATTGGAACGGACAGCGGTTTGAGCCACTACCAGCCGGCGACCTCCGCAGCGCCGAACGGTGCGTTCACCACACTGACCACCCGGGATGGACTGGCCGGCAACAGCATCACCGCGCTCCGCGAGGATGGTGAAGGCGGGCTGTGGGTCGGTACGGGCAAGGGACTGGACCGAATCTTCGACGGCCATATTCAAAGCTGGACGACGCGCGACGGACTGGCCGATGTTTCGATTTCCGCGATTGCGATCGATGCGGACGGAACGCTTTGGGTGGGGACCGCGAAGGGGCTCTGCCGATTGGAAAACGGCCACTTCAAAACTCTGAGCGCGCAGGATGGGTTTGCGCCGGATGCGATCACGGCTTTGGCCGCGGATCCGGATGGCTCGTTGTGGATTGGCACCCGCGCGCATGGCCTGCTGCAGATGCGTACCGGCCGCGTCACTTCTTTCGCGCAAACGCTCCCGCGGAACGAAATCGCGGGGCTTCTGGTCGATCATGACGGCGCGCTCTGGGTGGCTTTCGACCGCCACGGGATTGCGCGCCTGTATCACGGCAAGGTGGACCTGCACGACACGGGGCGTGGCCTTCCGAGCGACCGGTGTACTGGCGGGCTGTTCGAGGACGGCGAGGGCAGTGTGTGGATTGGGTTTGCGGATGCGGGCCTGGCGCAGCTTCGCGACGGCAAATTCACGGTGTTCGGTACGGCGGAGGGGCTCTCCGGCAACTACACGGGCAATGTGCTGCAGGCGCAGGACGGCAGCATGTGGATCGGCGCGGACGATAAGGGCCTGAACCATCTGCTGGCGGACGGCCGGGTGGAGGTGTGGGGACCCAAACAGGGACTACCGAATCAGGCAGTCTATTCCCTGCTCCAAACCCGCGACGGCGATCTGTGGGTCGGCTACCGGCGCGGCACTCTGGCGCGCATTCACCAGGGACAGGTTTCGGTCTTCCACGATCCGGAGGCGAGCGAATTTTCAATCAATGCGCTGCTTGAGGACGGCGATGGGACGCTGTGGATTGGATTCGAGGGCAAGGGGCTGGCACGCTTCGATCACGGAACGATTCGTCACATCACCGACAGCGGCCGGATCGCCGCGCTGACCCAGTCTACCGATGGGGCTTTGTGGATCGCTTTGGACGGCGACGGGCTGCAGCGTCTGGACCATGGCGTTACGACCAGCTACACGACCGCCAATGGTCTGCACAGCGACCATGTGATGAGTCTGTTCGCCGACCAGGACGGCAGCATGTGGGCGGGCACGCAGAGCGGCGGCGTCAGCCATATCCGGAACGGCCGCGTGGTTACGTGGACTCCGGACCAGGACATGCCGGACACCTCGATCGGGTCGATCGTCGGGGACAACAACGGCAATCTTTGGTTCGGCGGAGATACCGGGATCTTCCGCATCGCGAAGAAGGAGCTGAGTCAGACGGGGGGGAAACCGGGCGCCGTGCATCCGCTGATCTACGGCACGGCCGACGGGCTGCGGTCGCGGGAGACGTTGTATGGCAGCATGCCGTGCGCGTGGAAGAGCCATGACGGGCGGCTGTGGTTCGGCACCATTGCCGGAGTGGCGGTGATCGATCCGGCGCACATCCCGATCAACAGCGTGGTGCCGCCGGTGTGGATCGAACGGGTGAAGTTCGACTCGCTCACGATCGCAAGGCAGAACGGTATTCGGCTTGGACCGGGGAAGGGCAATCTCGAAATTGCGTTCAGCGCGCCCAGTTTCGTGTCGCCACAGCAGGAACGTTTCCGGTACCGGCTGATCGGCTTCGATTCCGACTGGATTTATTCAGGAAGCCGGCGCAACGCGTGGTACACCAACCTGCCGCCGGGGAACTACACCTTTACGGTTCAAGCCGAGAACAACGATGGAATCTGGAATGAGAGCGGATCTTCGTTGAGCTTTACGCTGCGCAGGCCGCTGGCACGCACGCGTGCAGCCTTCGCACTTTACGGATTTGTGGCACTGCTGCTGGCATGGGCCGTGGTTGCCTTCCGCACGCGGGCCCTCACGCACCGCCAGGAAGAACTCACGCGCATCGTTGCCGAGCGCACGGCGCAGCTGGAGTCGGAAAAGGCGGCGCTGGAAGCAACCCGCCATGAGCTGCACATCCAGGCCACGCACGATGCGCTGACCGGAATTTTCAACCGTGCCGCGATGCTGGAACACCTGCAGCGCGAAATTGCGCGCGCCACCCGCGACCGAACACCGCTGGGCGTGCTGATCGCGGACCTGGACCACTTCAAGAGCCTGAACGACAACTACGGGCATCTGTGCGGCGACGACGTCATCCGTGAGTCGGCGGAGCGATTCCGAACCGCGATGCGCGGATACGATATCGTGGGCCGTTATGGCGGGGAGGAATTCCTGATCCTGTTTCCGGGATGGGATCTGTCGCTGGCTCCGCGCCGTATCGACGATCTGCTGGACGCGATTCGCTCGCGGGCCTTCGAGGTTGGCGACTGCAGGATCCGGCTGACGTGCAGCCTCGGAGTGGCGACCTTCCGGCCCGAGGCAGATTCGCCATCGATCCGTGAAGTGCTTAGCCGCGCGGATACTGCGCTGTACGTTGCCAAGAATTCCGGCCGCAACTGCGCCAGATTTGAGGTGCGCTCCGAACCGGATGGATCGCGCATCCACACCATGCCTGGACTGGCGATCGAGAAAGAGAATTAGCCGGCGGCACGCGGCTCATTGAGCCGAGGCCGCTGCCAGGCGCATCAATCGGCACTCATCAGAGAGTCAAGGCATGCCACGGCTGTCTCGAGCTCCGCAATCGGCACGCATTCGCGGCTGCTGTGAGCGGTGCGCATATCGCCGGGCCCAAAGACGACGATTTCTTCGGCGATGGACGCAAAGATGCCGGCCTCAGAGCCAAACGGGATCGAGGTAGCGGGTTTGGCGGTGAAGCTTTCGATGCTGCGGACCAGCGGCGCGTCTGCGGGGGTCTCGAATCCGGATTGCTGGCGCTGGGGCTCGATACCGGCGTGGAAACCGGGGTCCTCGCGGTGCAGACGATCGATGATCTGCGCGACGGAGTCGAGAACGCGACGGGGTGGGTCGGTGGGGATCGGGCGCCACTCGAGTTGAAAGCGACACTCACCGGGAACGATGTTCTTTGCGGTGCCTCCCTCGATGGTGCCGATGTTGATCGTGGTAAAGCCGGGATTGAAGAATGGGTGGGTGTGCGCAGAGAGCTGTTGGGCCAGGTCCTCAATGGCGGCGATCAGCCTGGCGGCGTTGTAAATCGCCGAGATTCCCTGCTGCGGATGGGCGCTGTGCGCTTCTTTTCCGTGGACCGTGACTTCGGCCAGGCAGTAACCCTTGCCCGCGCGAGCGGGATGCAGCTGGGTCGGTTCGCCAATGACCAGGCGACGCGGCCGGAGCGCGCCCGCGGTGAGGAGATGAGCGGCTCCGATGCAGCCGATCTCCTCTTCTGCCGTGAGGACGAGGCGGAGACCGTCGGGCCATTGCTGTGAAGCCCGTCGCGAAACGATTGCGAGCAGGCAGGCAAGAACGGCCTTGACGTCGCAGGCGCCGCAGCCATGAAGATGACCATCGTTCAGGATCGGATTGAGAGCATCTCTCCAGTCGGCTGCCCAGGGAACCGTGTCGGTATGGCACATGAAGACGAGGTCCACGTCGGGGATGTCGGGGCTTTGGCCGGGCGGCGCGGCGATGAGGTTGACCTTTTCGACTCCGGCGGGATCGGTGTAGGGCAGCTCGTACACCGACCAGCCAGCGGGGTGGAGAACGCTGGTGGCGTAGTCGATGATGCCGCGGTTGGAGACGGCGGAGTTCGAGGGGATGCGGATGAGGTCCGACAACAATTCGACAGCTGTTTTCATCGCGTTGGTCCTGCGCCGTCGCGCCAGACCTTTGCGTACACCTCTTCGTAGCGGGTGACGATTTCGTCGTGGAGCGGGTGGCGACCGTCGCGAACGATGAGCTTGCCGTTGACGGCGATGTCACGGATCGCCGCGCGATTCAAGCCGAAGACGATGAGGGAGAGCAGGCTTTCCGGGGAATGGCCGGCGATGGAGATGTCGCGCAGATCGACGGTGAAGAAGTCGGCGAAGGAACCGGGGGCGAGGGTGCCGGAGGGCACAGCCAGGGCGCGGGCGCCGTTCGCGGTGGCGCAGGCGAACAGGCGGGATGCGAGGCCCTGATCGCCGATCTGATCGAGGATGGCGCGCTGCTGATGGGTCAGACGCAGGTGGTAGTCGAGTTCGCGCGCATCTTCGAGGGGATCGATCTGCGCCTGGCTGTCGGACCCGAGTGCGATGGGAATTCCGGCCTGCATGACTTTGTCTGCCGCGAGAATGCCGTCGCCGAGGTTGCGCTCCGTTGTCGGACATGCGCCGATGGTCGCGCCTGCGTCTGCCAGCATCGTCGTTTCGTCGGCGGTGATGTGAGTCGCGTGAATCGCAGTCCAATCCGGCCCGAGGAGGCCGGCAGCAGCGGTGAGCGCGACGGGGGTCGCGCCGTATTCGCGCAGGCAGGCTTCGTTCTCAGCGATCTGCTCAGCCATGTGCATGTGGATTGGCAGGCGTTTGGCACGGGCCCACGCCGCGATGTGCCGCAGATCGTCGAGGGGGACGGCGCGGATGCTGTGCGGAGCGACGCCGAGTCGGACATTGTCCGACACCGAGCCGGGCACCTCGTGCAGCAGCGCATCCATGTTGGCGAGGAACTCCTGGGTTGTTTCGAAAAAGCGCGTCTGGCCGGGATCGCGCGGCAGCTGAAAACCGGATCGCAGGTAGGCGCAGCGGAGCAATACGATGCGGATCCCGACTGACTGCGCGGCGGCGACCACCTGCTTGCTGAGGAGGTTGGGGTCGTCGTAGGGCCGGCCGTTCGGCGCTGTGTGCAGGTAGTGGAACTCGCCGACTGTCGTGGTGCCGGCGAGCGCCATCTCGAGGAAGGCCATGCAGGCGACGTCGTAAACCTGCTGCGGTTCGAGGTGGGCGGCGGCGTGGTACATGGTGCCGCGCCAGGACCAGAAATCTTTGCCGGCGACGGCACGGGATTCCGACTTGCCTCGAATGAGCCGCTGAAAGCTGTGCGAGTGGACGTTGACGAAGCCAGGAAGAAGCGCTTTGCCGGGCAGATCGATGACCGTGTCTGACGGCGTGTCGGACGCGGCGATGCTGAGAATCCTGCCATCGTGGCCGACCAGGAGGCCGCGATTGCGAACGAAGGCACCATCGACGAAGAGGAGGTCAGGGCGATAAAGAGTGGTCACGCGGCAACCTTCTCTCCGCGAATCCAGACCTCGCGGACCGGGTTACTGCCGAGGGTATAGACGAGGTCGCGCCAGTCAGGGCTTTGCAGGACGAGAAAGTCGGCGGGCAGTCCGGTTTCGATACGACCCGCGTCAGACACGCCGAGCGCGGCGGCAGCGTTGACGGTGCCTGCTGTCAGGGCTTCCTGGGCCGTCAGACCGTTCAGACGCACGGCCAGAGCCAGAGCGGCAGCGGCGGAAAACAGGGGGCTGGAACCGGGGTTGAGGTCAGTTCCGACAGCAACAGCTGCTCCTGCATCGATGAGAGCGCGGCCCGGCGCCGGCGGCAGACCCAGGTGCAACGAGACTCCGGGAAGGATGGTGGCGACGGTGCTGGTGTCTGACATTTGGGCGATCTGCTCAGCGCTGCACGCCTCCAGATGATCGACGCTGAGCGCGCCGATTCGCAGGCCCAGTTCGAGGCCGCCGACGCGGTTGAACTGCTCGGTGTGGAGCTTGATGGCGAGGCCATGTTCCCGCGCACTGGCGAAGATTCGTTCGGCCTCGGCGACGCTCCAGGCTTCCTTTTCGACGAAGACGTCGACGGCGACCGCCAGCTTCCGGCGCGCGACTTCGGGAATGAGTGTCTGACAAATGTCCGACACGTAGGCCGCCCTGTCGGATGGGGTTTTTGGCGGCACGTGGATCAGGAGCGTGGGCACAATGCGGGCGGGTGTCGTGTCGGACAAACAGCGGATTACCTCGAGCATCGCCAGCTCTTTGTCCGACGTGAACCCGTAGCCGGACTTCACTTCGATCACCGTGGCACCTGAATGGAGGAGAGCCTGGATGCGCGGCCGGGCGAGGGTGAGGAGTTCGTCCTTCGACGCTGCTGCGGTGGCGCGGATGGTGCTCCAAATGCCGCCTCCCGCGGCGAGGATGTTTTCGTAGGGGACACCGGAGATACGCGCTTCGAAGTCCGCCAAACGGTCGCCAGCCCAAACGGCGTGCGTATGAGGATCGACGAGGCCGGGAACGACGGCGCGATGTCCGACATCGACGGTGGCAACTGTCTCGCCCGACCAGGCTTTTGCGGGACCGGTCCACAGAACCTTGCCGTCGGACACAGCGAGCGCGGCAGCTTCGGTGACCTTCAGATCGCGCATGGCAAGACCATGTTTTGGGCCAGGGCCCTGGGGCGTGACCAGCTGCGAGATTCCGCGAATCAGCAGGTCGGCTTTCATCGGAGACTCGGGATGTCCACACTCGGCAGATCCAGGCCGCGCTCGCGCGCAACATCGATCGCACGTTCGTAGCCGGCGTCGGCGTGTCGGACAACGCCCAGCGCGGGATCGTTGCGGAGGCACAGGCGCAGGCGTTCTTCGGCCTCGTCACTGCCGTCGGCGACGGCGACGAGTCCGGCATGCTGGCTGTAGCCCATGCCAACTCCGCCGCCGTGGTGGAAACTCATCCAGGAAGCGCCGCTGGCGATGCCGGTGGCGAAGTTGAGCAGCGGCCAGTCGGACACGGCGTCCGAGCCGTCGAGCATCGCTTCGGTTTCGCGGAAGGGGCTGGCGACCGAGCCGGCGTCGAGGTGGTCGCGGCCGATAACGATGGGCGCGCTCAGACGGCCATCGCGCACCATCTGGTTGAAGAGCAGGCCTGCGCGGTCGCGCTGTCCGTAGCCAAGCCAGCAGATCGCGCGGGCAGTCCCTGGAAGGCGATCTGATCGGCGGCGTAGGTCAGCCACTGGTCAGACGCGCGATCTTCGGGGAAAAGCTGGAGCAGCGCCTGGTCGGTTTTCGCGATGTCCGCCGGATCGCCGGAGAGCGCCACCCAGCGAAAGGGGCCGCGGCCTTCGCAAAAGGAGTCACGGATGAAGGCGGGAACAAATCCGGGATAGGAAAACGCGTCGGACATGCCCGCGAGTTGCGCCTGAGTGCGGAGATTGTTGCCGTAGTCAAAGGCGACGGCGCCGCGCTGCTGCATGGTGAGGATCGCGCGGATATGTGTGGCGATCGATGCCCGCACCCGCTCCATATAGATGTCCTGCTGTTGTGCGCGGACCAGGTTCAGATCCTCGTCGGCGCGGGCGATGGGCAGGTATCCCCAGAGTGGGTCGTGGGCGCTGGTCTGGTCGGTGACGAGGTCCGGTGTGAAACCGATCTCGACCATCTTCGGCAGAACTTCGGCGGCATTGCCCAGAAGTCCGATGGAGACAGCCTGGCGCGCAGTCTTCGCTTCGCGCGCCATGGAGATGGCCTCGTCGAGCGAGCTAGTGGCTTTGTCGAGATAGCGCGTTTCGAGCCGGCGCTGGATGCGGCTCGCGTCGACCTCAACACAAATGCTAACGCCGCCGGCGAGCTTCACGGCCAGCGGCTGCGCGCCCCCCATGCCGCCGAGGCCCGCGGTCACGGTGATGGTTCCGGCAAGCGTGTTGTTGAAGTGGCGTTGCGCCGCGCTCTGGAAGGTTTCGTAGGTTCCCTGCAGGATGCCCTGGGTGCCGATGTAGATCCACGAGCCGGCGGTCATCTGGCCGTACATCATCAGGCCGGCCCGATCGAGTTTGTCGAAATGCTCCCACGTAGCCCAGTGAGGAACGAGGTTGGAATTAGCGATGAGGACGCGCGGCGCGAGGCGTTGTGTTTCGAGCACGGCCACCGGTTTGCCGGATTGAATGAGCAGCGTCTGGTTGTTTTCCAGGCGATCCAGCGTTTCGACGATTTTGTGGAAGCACTCCCAGTTGCGCGCCGCCTTGCCTCGTCCTCCGTAAACAATCAACTCGGCGGGCTTTTCGGCGACCTCGGGGTCGAGATTGTTCATCAGCATCCGCTTCGCGGCTTCCTGAATCCAGCCGCGCGCGGTTCGAACATTGCCGCGCGGCGCGCGAATCGGAGTGTGGTCCTGACTCATTGCGGTCCTCGTGAACAGGTCATTCTCAACGCTGGGCGCACGCGAAGCAAATGACAGCGCTACTCCGCCGTCTTCTGGTTTTGGTCCTTCGACTCGGGCGCTTCGGGTTTCGGAAAGGGCGGCTGATCATATTTGTAGAGCGCGTTCATGAAGAACTTGTAGGTGCCGTGCGATTGCGCGCGCCACTGCGGCTTGAATCCGTAGAGGAAGATGCGGCCACTGCCGTAGGGCAATTCCAGCGCGGCAACTTTGTCTTCGATCGCCTCCGGATGCAGCAGGAGGCCGCTTTCGAGCGGGGAGCTGTCTTTTGGATAGCGAGCGAGGATGGCGCCGTGGAATCCGGGCTGGGTGGTGAACGCCGGCCCCTGCTCGAACATCACGATTGGTTCGCCAGGAAGGCCCCAGGTGACGGGGCGATCGGCGGAGCCAAGTTCGACGCGAAGCAGCGCCCCGGAGCAGAAAAACTTGTCGCTCTTCAGGCCTTCGAGGGCATTTTTGACGGGGAGCGACAACAGCGGGACGAGCGTGGCGGCTGTTTGGTTGAAAGCAATCAGCGTTCCGCCGCGGCGCACAAACTCGCGAAGATTGTCGATGCCCTCTTCGCCGAGGCCACCAGAGTATTGACCTGGGACGATGCCGTCGCGGTAGCCCTCGATCAACTGCTGCTGACGCATGTCGGGCAGGATGATGACATCGACGCGATCGCGCAGACCGCCGGAGTGCATGTCCGCGTTGTAGAGGCTGATGGGCGCGTATCCATATTGTTCGAGGATCCAGCGCGTCCAGCCTTCGTCGATCGATGCATCCCACGGACGATACAGGCCGATACGAGCCTTGTGGAGCGCGATGAGGTGCTCGGGCGTTTTGTCGACAGCAAGGAGCGACACCGCGTATTTCTTCGACAGATCGCCGATGGTGGCGCGGGCGACACCACCGATGACAAAGGCGCCCTTCTCCGTGCCTTCGGAGGTTTTCAGCTCGTCCGGCGCGAAGCTGACCGAACCGCCCGCGGTGAGCACATCGTTGATCACGCGGAAGCTCGCATTGGGCTGGTGGCTCAGAATGAAAGTGCCGCCAGTTCCCTGCAACTCGGCCGGCGGCGGATCGAGGTTGGTTGCCGGTTTCAGATGAGCCAGCTCGTCCGGCGCGATGGGATCTGTAACGGGATCGACGCGCACACCCATCTGCATGGGAAGCGTCCAGCCTGTCACGTCGTAAGGCAGGTCGAGCGGCTTCTCGCTTTCGGTGAAGAGTGCGGCGGGATAACGCTGCACCTCGAACAGCTCCTTGGCCATCGCCGAATAGGGCTGGTTCATGAGGATGACCCAGGAGCCGGCCGGATAGTCGCGACTGTTCGCGTGGAAGCCGGTCTCCGATTCGCGAATCTCGACCCGTTCTGCTGGATGATGTGCGCCAGCAGCTCGGCCTCGGGCGCATCGGCCTGAACGCTGGGGATGACGTAGGCGAAGGGCGGCCCATCCTCGAAGCGCTCGATGTTGTCGCGTGCCGCCTGGTAGCGGTTGAAGAGCAGTTGCTCGCGACAGCTGGCGCTGGTGTTGAGCACCGACATGGACCCGGCGACCATGTAGCGACCGCGTCCTTCAGATGCCACCAGCCGCCCTGCCAGGGCGTGGTGTACATAGTGAGGGCCTTGAGGTCCTGCATGTCTTTGGGGAAATCGTCGACGGTATAGAAGTGCGGGGTGGCGTAGCGATAGAGCGCTGTTTCAGTGAAGAAGGAAATCTCGTTGCGAAACGATCTGGTGTAGTCGACGAAGCCGGGATACCAGTTATCGAAGCGCGACTCGCTGATGGCGCCGGGCATCCGGTGCTCGTCGAGATACGCGGACATGTTGGTGCCGATCACGTTGAACCAGCTGCGCACATAGGGGCTGATGTTGACGAGATGGGATCGGAGAAGGGCGGGATCCAGATGCGTGCGGGGAACGGCGCGCTCTGGTGCTGGCAGTAGAAGATCGACCGGCGCCCACGTCGATCTCGGTCTGCGCGACGACCTGCGACTCGGTCATGTTGAGCATGTAGCCGTCGCGGTTGTTGTCGTGTCCGACGTATTCCTGGAAGAGCCAGGGCAGGGGCTAACTTCAAAACGGGTGCCGAGATTTTTGCGATACCAGGAGACGACCATGTCCTGGCCGTCGGGGTTGAGCGTGGGCCAGAGCACCAGGATGACGTTGTCGAGGATGGTGTCGATCTCGGGATCGTTCTGCGCGGACAGCCAGCTTGTAGGCCAGCGCAATGGAGTGCTGGGGTCCGGCGACTTCGCTCGCGTGCAGGCCACCATCGATATGCACGATGACTTTTGTCGAGTGGGCAAGTTCCCTCGCCTGCGCGTCCGTGAGGCCCTGGGTGGTGGCAAGCTTTTGTTCCGCCGCTTTGTACTCATCGAGACGGGCGAGATTTTGCGGCGAGGAGATAATGGCGACTTCGATGTCGCGGCCCTCGGTTGTTTTGCCGACGACGATCATCTTCACGCGATCGGAGTGCGCGGCCAGCTCGTGGAAGTAGTGGATCTCCTCCTCGTAATTCGCGAGATAGTAGTCGTCGCCGGGCGCATGGCCGAGCACGGAGACGGGCGTGGGCGCCTGTGCCTGCAGGGCGAAGGTGGCAGCAAAGATTGCGACAGCGGAGAGCACAAACCAGCGCATGAATCGCCTTTCCGAGCCGGAGGGAAGAGCGTCAAACTGCACGCCGCGGCCTGGGGTTGGAATTGAAGGAGTAGTGTAATCGCAATCGCAGCATGAGGGTGCGATGAGGCAAAACCCAGGTAAAGAAAAAGCGCCGGAGACGAGTCTCCGGCGCTCCTGGTTGGGTGAGTTAGAAATCGTAGCGCAGGGAGAATTCCATGCGGCGTGGTTCGACCAGTGAGCCGGGAGAGGTGCTGGGCTGCGATGCCCAGGTTGCCGCTGGTGAGGCTCGATCCGATCGACGCAGGATCGAAGCGCACCGTATTGGTGACGTTGAAGGTCTCCCATGCGAACTTCAGCGACCCGAATTCGCCCAGAGTCCAGGTCTTGTCTAGACCGCCGTCGATATCGAAATAGCCATCGCCACGGAAGTAGTTCCGCTCGCCGGCTTCCCCGGGATAGGGCAGGCGAACCGGCCGCCATTGGCGACCCGGCGTTAATGGCGCCGGCATTGTCGAAGAACTGCGGATCGCCGTTCTGATCGAAGTGGCGATGCATCTTGACCGGCCGGTGACAACGCCATAGTCTCGATCTGCCAGTCGGTGGTCCAGCCGGGCTCAAAGAGCGAAAAGGGCAGGGCGCTCGTCGTGCGGTTCAATCCGGATAAGCTGCCAGCCACCCAGGAAGCATTGATCATGTCGTGCATTCGCCCAGGAAGGCCCTGCCCCGGCCAAAGGGCAACTGGTAGACGGCCATCGACGGTCAGCAGTTGGCGGGTGTCGAAGTCCGAGACGCGCGGTTGAGCAAGGTTTCCAGGTATTCAGGATGCCGCTGAAGGTGGCGGACCCGCGGTCGCTGACGTTGCTGAACTCGGTGCTGCGTTCCGCGTCCGATCCCTCAGTCGATCGAGTGGGAGAGCGTGTAACTCAGATCCAGCTGCAGCCCATGACTCAGAGGGATGACGCAGATCAGCTGACCGCGTTGTAATAGCTCATGCCGATCGAGGACAAAGCATAGAGCGAGGAGAACTGGCCCTGCCAGAAGTGGGGCTCCAGTCCGCCGGCGCCGGGTAGAATCCGAAACCGGACGATGCCGGACCGTAAAAGTCCAGGTCGGCCAGTGCCGACGGTTGCTCCGTACTGCGAGCGGTAACGGGGCACCACTCGTTGTTGAAGATGGCCTGCGTGGCGCTCTCGCCCGGATAGTCGAAGTTAGCCATCCAGGGAAAGACATTCTCGAAGTACTTAATGGAGGGTATAGTCTGTGTATTCCCGATAACATACCGTTAGAATCGTAGATACAGTTACAGTTCCCGCCGCTAGGATCTACCTGATGGGAAAGCTGAGCTCCGGCGCCGAAGTAATCGCCACCGCCGGCAGGGTCTACATAGTCGACAGGCTCCGCCAGATCGAGACTCTGAATGAGGTGCCTACCCATCGTGCCGACATAATCGGCCTCCAGGGTGAAGCCTCCGGCGAACTGGTGCTGCACCGACAGATTGAAGGCCTCGGTGTAAGGCGTCTTCATCTGGCTATCCAGCCCCCAGGTGATGGCGAAGCCCAGATCCGGCCCGGTTGGCGGGGTGAAAGGGTAGGCGACCGGGGAAGCGAAGGTCCCATTGCTAAAAGGAAGGGTGCTCCGGCCGGTGAAGCGCGGGGCATCTTCATAGCCATAAGTCCCGGCGGGGTTTGTCACCAGTCCGCTCAGCCCATAGGAACCGGATTGGTCGAATAAGTTCACGAGGGCCTCGCCGAAATGGTCGTAATAAATCCCGGCGCCCATCCGGATCGTCGTCTTTGCCGTGGGAGCGTAGGCGATCGCCAGGCGTGGCGCGATGTTATTTGTAG
>CAVPCB010000024.1:0-28250 GCA_963702285.1 uncultured Acidobacteriaceae bacterium
TTGACTGATCCGGACGGTGCGCGGTGTGGGATATGCGATCGGCGGGAGGCCGGACCGCCAGTGGCAGCGATTTTGCCTGAGGGGGAAACGATGGGAACAGCGGCACAGTCGAGGATGGCAGTGGGACACGGACAGCGGTACTGGTGAGCGCGGATGTGGCGTTTCGGGAACGATTGCGGCGGGCGCTTTCCGAACTGCGATGGCAGGTGCGGGAGACCTCCGGCGGGGCGGAAACGCTGGCGTGGCTGGAGGCTATGCCGGCCGAGGCCGTGGTGCTGGACTCGTGGCTGCCGGATCTGGAGATCCATGAGTTCGTGGCGGAGTTTCGGAAGGTGCATCCGGATGTCGATCTGGTGATGGCGGATGCGTCGGAGTCGGACCCGCCGGAAATGAGAGGCCCGCGCCGCAATGAAGTGTTGCTGGCGCTGCGGCGGGCTCAGGCCACCGACGATGCAATCTGGAACACGGCGCCGCGGGGGATCGAGGCCGGCGCATCGGGCGGGCGTACAGGTTCACAGCAGGGAACTGCGGAACGCCCGGCGGGAAGCGCCCGGCGACGGGCCGAGCCGCCGATGAGATTCCCGCAACAGCTGCCGGCGAGTGCTCCGTGGGCAACGGGACTGCCGGAATTCGTGGGGTCGCATCCGGCGATGCTGGAGGTGAGCCGGAGGATTCGTTTGGTAGCCCCGCGCGCGACGCCGGTGCTGATCGAGGGACCGACGGGGAGCGGCAAGGAGATGGTGGCGCGCGCACTTCACCGGCTGAGCCCGAGGGCGACAAAAAAGATGGTGGCCCTGAACTGCGCGGCGATCCCGGAAGGATTGCTGGAAGCGGAGTTGTTCGGACACACGCGCGGCGCCTTTACGGGGGCGGTGGAGAATCGCACGGGACGAATCGAGGCGGCGCACGGCGGGACGCTGTTTCTGGACGAGATCGGCGAGATGCCGCTGGGATTGCAGGCCAAGCTGCTGCGCTTCCTCGAGACGGGGGAACTGCAGCGGGTGGGCAACAACGAATCGATCCATGTGGACGTGAGGATTGTGGCCGCAACGCACCGGCCGCTGGCGAAGCTGATGGCGGAGGGAGCGTTTCGGGCGGACCTGTATTACCGGCTGGCGGTATTTCTGATTCGTACTCCAGGCCTGGCAGGGCGGGATGAGGATGTCAGGGGGCTGATCGGGCACTTTCTCACAAGGCTGGGGAAGAGCAGCCCGGCGAAACAGATTACGGCAACGGCGCTGGCGCGGTTGGTGCAGCATGCGTGGCCGGGAAACGTGCGGGAACTGGAACATGTGCTGGAGCGGGCGTGGATTCTTGCCGAGGATCGGCCGCGGATCGATCTGAACGAGATCGAGTTCGACGAGGCCGGATAAGAAAATTCTCATGATGGAGAGGGCAGGGTGGGTGAGTCGGTGCAGGAGTGTGGGGGGAGCCTCAGGGACGAGCGATGCAAATAGTGACGCCAATGACGGAGGCGCTGAACCGGTATCTGGACCTGTCAACCCAGGAGCTGAAGTACACGGCGCAGAACATGGCCAATGTGGATACGCCAGGATACCGAACGATGGGGTTCGACTTTGCCGCGGAAATGTCGCGTTCGCTCGACGGGTTGAATGAAGGAGGGCAGGCGGGCGGGGCGGAGGCTTCGGTGCATTCGGGGCTGGTCGACGGACTGCTGGAGCGGCCGGATGGGAATAACGTGTCGATGGACCGCGAGGGCATGAAGATGGCCGAGGCGCAGCTGCAGTTCCGGACCGGTGTGGAATTGCTGAAGCACGAGTTCACGCGCGTGGAAGATGCGATTCGCGAGGATCCGAAGTAAGGGCGAGGGTGGTCGGGTAGAGGGCTGGTTTCCGGAGTCGATCTTCGAGAAGGCCGGCGATCGTAGCGGAAGGGCGAGAGGCGATGAATCTGCTGGGCGTGATGGAGGTGAGCGGGTCGGCACTGCAGGCGGAACGGATGCGAGCCGAGGTGGTGGCGGCGAACATGGCCAACGCAGAAACGACGCGCACGGCCGATGGAGGGCCGTACCGGCGGCAGCATGTGGTCTTCACGTCGGAGGCGCCCCAGGGGAGCTTCGGGATGCAGCTGCTGGCGACACCTGGACAGAGCGATGCCGAGATTGGCGGGGTGCGGGTGTCGGCGGTCGTCGCCGACCAGGGGAGCCCGCTGCGGCGGTATGACCCCGGCCATCCGGACGCCGACCAGGACGGCTACGTGTCGTACCCGGATATCAATCCGCTGACCGAGATGGTGGATCTGATGGGAGCGACGCGGGCCTACGGGCTGAACAGCGCGGCGGTGCAGGCGGAGAAGGGCATGCTGACCGCTTCGCTGGACATTTTGAAATAGGAGGTTGGGGGGATGCAAGCGGCAGGGATTGGAACCTACGTAAGCAGCTCGGCGGAGAAGGGCATGCTGACGGCTTCACTGGACGTTCTGAAACAGGAGGTTGGGGAATGCAGGCGGCAGGGATTGGAACCTACGTTGTTCCGGCGCTGATTGGGCCGGCCGCTGCGGCCGGATCGGCCGGGGCAGGAGCGGCCGGGGCGGCCCCCTTCGGCGATCTGCTGAAGAATGCGATTGCCGGAGTCGACGGCCTCGAAGAGCAGGCCTCGGCGGCAGTGGACGGAATGATGCGGGGAACGGGTGTCGATGTGCACGATGCCCTGATCGCAACGCAGAAAGCGGATATGAGCTTCGAACTGGCCTTAGCGGTGCGCAACAAAGCGGTGGCGGCTTACCAGCAGGTCATGGGAATGCAGTTTTGAGTTACAGGCGGGTGAGAACGGATGGCTGACAAAGCTGAGAAACCGCAGACCGCTCTGACGGTGCAGCAGAAAGCCGGAGCGCTGGCTGTCGAGGCGGCCACGCGCTTCCGCACTCTGGATGCAGCCCGGCGGAACCGCTTGCTGGCGGCCGTTGCGATGGTGCTGGCCTGCTTTGGCGGGCTGATGTGGTACGTGTCGCGGCCGGACTGGCGGACGCTGTATGCGGGTCTCGATCCGGACGACGCGCGCCAGGTTTCGCAGCAGTTGACCACAGCGGCAATCGAGTTCGATGTTTCCCCGGACGGCTCGACCGTGCGTGTGCCGGCACCGAACCTGGACAAGGCACGACTGGCGACGACGGCCAAAGGCGGTCCGAAAAGCGGGCGGATGGGATTTGAGCTTTTCGACAATCCGAACTGGATGGGCTCGGAGTTCGATGAGAAGGTGAATTACCAGAGGGCGCTGGAAGGAGAGCTGGAGCATACCATCGCTACGCTGGCCTCGGTGCAGTCGGCGCGGGTCCACCTGGTGATGCCGCACGATTCGCTGTTCTCGACCGATCAGAGAGAGGCCAAGGCTTCGGTGGTGCTGCGGCTGCGGCATCGCACCCTGTCGAGCGACGAGGCAGAGGCGGTGGGCAACCTGGTGGCAAGCGCGGTGGACGGGCTGCGTCCGGAGAACGTGGTGCTGGTGGATGCGGCAGGGGGAGGTTTGCTGGGACACCGCGGGGCCAACGCGGCGCAGGAATCGCGCGAGCAGGAGATGGCGGCCAGGCTGGTGGAGACGCTGGAACCGGTCGCGGGACCGGGAAATGTCCGGGCCTCGGTCAATCTCGAATACGATCCGAACTCCGCCGATGAGCTGGACGAGACCTACGATCCGGCGCAGACGGCCACGCTTTCGATGCAGCGCAACGAACAGAGTTCCGGGCAGCCGGTCGCGTCGGGGATCCCGGGCACGGCGAGCAACGCGCCGAATGTGAAGCCGCCGCTCTATCCGTCGCAGAACGGAAACCCGCAGAATCTGAAGCAGGAAAGCGCGACCTACGGCATTTCGAAAAAAACCCGTCACAGCACCGAGGCGGCAGGAAGAGTACGGCGGCTGACGGCGGCGGTTCTGATCAATTATCGGCGGACAGGGGAGGGCGCGCAGACGCACTGGCAGCCGCGCACGCCGGACGAAATGAAACAACTGAATGACCTGGCGGAGTCGTCGATCGGATTCAACTCCTCGCGCGGAGATCAGGTGACGGTGGCGGAACTGGCCTTCGACGGCGATGTGGCTCCGGCGGAGCCCACGCGGGTGCAGAGGGCGCTGATCGTCGTGGCGCGTGGCGAGTCTCTGCTGCGCTACGGGACCCTGCTGATCGTGGTATTGCTGTTTCTCCAGTTGGTAGCCCGGCCGGTGGTTCGCGCATTGACGTCGCCGGCACCTGCGCGTCCGGCTGCAGCGAGCCCGGCTGGTCCGCAACGCGTCCAGGCGGCGACGGAGGCGGCAGCGCTCCCGGTGCCCCCGGAGCGGCAGGCGATGGACCAGCGCAGGGCGCACGCGCAGAACGTCTTCGAGCAGGTCGCGGAAAACGTCAGAAAAGATCCGGCACAGAGCACTCGGCTGCTGGAGAGCTGGATCCGGTCGGAGTAAATCATGGCATCCGCAGCTCGTCCGATTCCCGGCGCAGGTCACGCTCTGAGCGGCGTGCGCAAAGCGGCGATCTTTCTGGTGGCTCTGGGCGATGAAATCGGAAAGAAGATCCTGCAGAACCTTTGCGAAACGGATGTGCAGCGGCTGACCGAAGAGATCGCGGAGCTGCGCAGCGTTCCGCCGGAAATCTCGCTGGAAGTGGTGGAAGAATTCCACGAGATGCTGGACACGCAGCAGTTCATGATGCACGGCGGGCTGGACTATGCCACGAAGCTGCTGGTGGATTCCTTTGGGAAGCAGCGGGCCGAGGACCTGCTGGCGCTGGTGAAGCGAGCCCAGGAAGCCAGCCAGAGCGATCTGACCGTGCTGCAGCGCGTCGATCCGCAGCAGCTGGGCAAGTTTCTGGAGAGCGAGCACCCGCAGACGATCGCGGTGGTGCTGGCGCATCTGGATGCGAGGAAGGGCTCGACGGTCATCGACAGTCTCAGCGAGGAACGGCGGGTGGAGGCGATTCGGCGGCTGGCCGCGATGCGGCAGTTTTCTCCGGAGATGGCGCAGCGTGTGGCCATGATTCTGCACCGCAGGCTGGAGAACATGGGCGACACGGGGCGCAAGGCCTATTCGGGATTTAAGGCGGTTGCCGATCTGCTGAACCGGATGGAGTCGGAAGAAACCAAGAAGATTCTGGACGAGGTCGAGGCCGCCGATCCGACGATGGCGCTGAACATCCGCAATCTCATGTTCACGTTCGAGGATCTGGTGACGATTCCACCGGCGAGCATACGGGAAATCGTGGCCGCGGCGGACAAGCGGCAACTCGCGCTGGCTCTGCGCGGCGCGGCGGAGGATCTGCGCGCGCATGTGTTTGCAGCGATGTCCTCGCGCGCCGCGGACATGCTGAAGGAGGACATGGAAGTGATGGGCCCGGTGCGGGCGCGAGAGGTTGCCGGAGCTCAGGGTGAAGTTCTGGCCCTGGCGCGCAATCTCGAAGCCGAGGGCAAGGTGATCCTGAAGCTGGAACAGGGCGACGATTTTCTGACCTGACGTGCGGAGTGTTGTTGGTGAGCAAGAACGAATCGGACAATCGAGGCTCTGCAGTATCCGGCGCTCGGCGGCGGACGACCTCCGATCATCGAACTGGAGCGGCCCGCCAGTCTGGCCGAACGTGTGCGCGAACTGGAGGCGCAACTGGAGGCCAGAGACCGGCAATTCGCCTGTCAGCTGGAGAGTTCCACGCGGGACGCGACGGAGCAGGGCTGGCGGCAGGCCGGCGGCGAACAGGCGGCGTGGCGCCAGGAGTGTGTCGCGCAGCTGAAGACAGCGGTCGAGGAGTTTCGAGCCGACCGCGACCAGTACATCGCGCGGGTAGAGCACGAAGTGGTGCGGCTGGCGTTGGCCATCGCGGAGAGGATTCTGCACCGGGAGGCGCAGCTGGATCCATTACTGCTTTCAGGCTCGGTGCGTGTGGCTCTGGGCCAGCTGGCGGAGTCGACCGAAGTGCGGCTGCGCGTGCCGGTGGCGCAGAAAGAGATGTGGGCGGAGATCGTGCGGCTGATGCCGGGACTCCCGCTGCGGCCGGAGGTACAAGCGGACGAGGGACTGAAGGAGTGTGAGGCCGTTCTCGAAGCCAGCTCAGGCGCGGCGGATCTGGGTATAGCGTCCCAGCTGAACGAGATCGAGCGCACTTTCTTTGACGCTCCGGGGGCGGACGTAAGGAGTGGAGTCCCCGATCCGGTCACCGGCGGACAGAAAGCGGGAATGAGTGGAATTGCTGGGAACGTACTTTGCGCGGCTTCGCCAGCGTTCGCCGTACCGGTGGTGCGGACGCGTGATCGAAGCAACGGGCCAGCAGGATCGAATCGGAGGGGCCGCCCTGCTCGGTGGGGGAATGCTGCGAGATCCGCGATGCGGAAGGGTCCGTGCACTCCGCAGAGGTGATCGGCTTCCGCGGCACGAGCGTGCTGTCGATGACGCTGGGCCCGGCGGATGGGATTCGTTACGGAGATCGGGTTGCGACCCTGGGCGTGACGGCACGGGTGGAGGTGGGAGAGGGCCTGATCGGACGGGTGATGAATGCGACGGGCCAGCCGCTGGATGGCGGGCGGAGGCCGGTTCTGGATACGACGGTGGCGCTGGAGAGGCCGGCGCCGGCGCCTTTCGATCGTGAGCCGATTCGCGAGGCGCTGGGTACGGGGATTCGCGCCATCGATGGGTTGCTGAGTGTGGGTCGCGGACAGAGGGTGGGCATCTTCGGCGGATCGGGCGTGGGAAAGAGCACGCTGATCGGAATGATGACGCGCAACAGCGAGGCCGATGTGATTGTGGTCGGGCTGGTGGGGGAACGCGGCCGGGAGGTGGGGGAGTTTCTGGAAGAGGGGCTGGGCCCGGAGGGGAAGAAGCGCGCGGTGGTGGTGGTGTCGACGTCGGACCAGTCCGCGCTGCTGAGGATGCGGGCGGCGCTGGCGGCAACCAGCGTGGCGGAACATTTTGCGAGCACAGGGAAACATGTGCTGCTGGTGCTGGACTCGCTGACTCGCTTCGCGATGGCGGCTCGGGAGGTTGGCCTTGCGGCGGGAGAGCCCCCCACGACGCGCGGCTACACGCCTTCGGTTTTCAGCCGGCTGGCACGCCTGGTGGAGCGGGCGGGGCGATTTCGCAAGGGCAGCATCACGGCGTTCTACACGGTGCTGATGGAGGGCGACGATCTGCAGGATCCGCTGGTGGACGCGGTGCGCTCCTATCTGGACGGGCATGTGGTGCTGTCGCGAGCGCTGGCCTCGGAGGGCTGGTATCCGCCGATCGATGTACTGGAGTCGATCAGCCGCCTGATGCCGGTGGTGATCGACGAGGAGCAGGCGCGCGCGGCTGGGGTCATCCGGCGTCTGCTGGCGAGCTGGGCGCGCTCGGAAGATCTGGTGAGGATCGGCGCGTATAAGCCGGGGACGGACCGGGACATCGACCGGGCACTGCAGTTTCGGCCGGCAATACGGGACTACCTGGTGCAAAGGGCGCGCGAGTCGGGGAGCATGACCCATGCGCGAAGCCGGTTGATGCAGCTGGTGGCGTCGATCGAGGGCGGCGGGCCGGTGGTTGCTTCATGAATCGATCGCTGCGCCGTCTGCTGCGGATTCGCGAACTGGTGGAGGATCGCGCGAGGCTGGATCTGGAGCGGAAGAGCGCCGCGATGCAGGCGCTGGGACAATTCGCGACGGGGCAACGGCAATTGGCCCGACGGATACGAGCCGATGCGGTGGAGAATCTGACCGGGCAGGAGACGACGGCGGAGTGGAGGATGAAGATCGACGATGCCGAAGTCATCCAGCAGAAGGGGGCGCGACTGGGGACACTGGCAGCGGCGGCGAAGCCGGCGGTGGACCAGGCGCGGGACGAACTGGTGGAGAAGCGCCGGGAGCTGCGCCAGGCGGAGATCCTGCATGCGGCAGCGAGGCGCGAAGAGGAGCGGCACCAGGTTCGTCAGGACCAGAATCGCACCGATGACTGGTTTCAGAGCCGTCCGAAGAGCCGGACCGGACGAAGATAAGGGCGGTCTCAGATTCTTTGCGGAGGAGTGGCGCGGCGGTTGCATTTTCTTAGGCGAGAGGGATGCCACGTTGGATCTTGCCGCAACTCAGCTACCGATTGGACAAGCGGAAAATAAGAGCGTGATCCCGGGTGGGCGGGCGGCTCCGAATGTTGCCGCGCAGGGGTTGTTTGGCGCGCTGGTGCGACAGCAGATGCAGAACAGCGGAACGATTTCCCTGGGTGTGCCATTCGCAGTTCGGCGAGAGGCGACGGCGAATGCAGGTGCGACGGAATCTTCAGGAACATCGGAGGGGAAGAGCGGCTTGCCGGCTCGGATTGCGGCGCGTGCTTCAGCCGATTTTCCGCAGGGAACGACCGGGGCAGCCGGTGAAGATCCAGGAAGTGCAGGGACGATCCGGGTACCTGCGATGGTGCCGGACGGCGGCGCCGGTCGAGAATCCTCCGTCACGGACGGCGAGACGATCGTGCCACCGGAGAGCGGCGAAGTCGCGCAGGCTTCGGGGAATGTACAGGGGCCTTTGGCGGTCGCCGGGGAGGCGCTGACGTTTGCCGGAAGTGCGACGGTAACGCAGGGAAAGGCCACGACGGAAAGGGCGGTTGGGACGACGGCTCTGCAGTCGGTCCGGAGCGTCGAGGAACAACCCGCGCCTGCAACTGAAAAAACCAAACCGCCGATCGGACCCGAGGTACAGGCTCCTGTGAAGGACGCGAGGGCGACGCCAGGAAAACGGATTGCAGAGGTTGGTGCGGCCGGGCGGACTGCTGCGAATGCTGAGATTGCGCCGGCGGAGCCGAAAGCAACAAGCAATCCAGGCCTGTTGCAGGGCGACGGAGGGGTCGAGATTCGTGAGAGGACGGCCGGTGCGTCGCCAAATTCCGACGGTGCCGAGCTGCCTTCGGATTCTCCGGCACCCGAGCCGATTGCCGCGTCGCTGGGCGGACGAGAACCGGCCACACCGGCGGTATTCGGCAATGCAGGGTCGCCGATCCTGCCGGTCAAACTTCCTGGTGGGAGCCCGAAGCTGTCGCCGATCCTCGTGAAACCCCGGAGCCCGATGGAATCGCCGCGAGCAGCCATCGTCGATCATCGCGAAAAAGAAATCGCCGTGCGGGGCTCGACAGCCGGGCCCATGCATGCGGAGACGATTCCGGCTGGACAGCAGAGGACCGCAGGCACTGACGTTGCGGCAGCCGGAAAACCGGTGAACACGGGTGTAAGTTTCATCGCGGGATCCCCGCTGAGTTTGGCGGCGCCCGTCCCGATGACGAAGACAGCGGGAACGAATTCCGGCAGCCATCGAACGACGGAGCAACATTCGACCGCAGGCAAAGCGGCGGCGTCTTTAGGCGAGCCACTCTCAGCCAGGCCCAGCGATCCGCAAAGCGTGCCGGAATCCGAGTCCGGGGCGATTTCGCTCGAGCGGAAAGGACATGCCGGCGCAACGGTGGGGCACCCGGCTACGGAAGGCATTGGAACTCACAACACGGCGGAAGCACAGAATTCCGGCGCGATGTCTGCAACCGGTACGGCGAGAACTTCCGCCGCGGTTTCTGAGGCAGGCACGCCGAAAAATGCCGGCGGAGAGGCAACGCCGTTCGGGACGGTTTTGGCCGCCCAGCCGATCCACGCCGCTGTCGGAACGGCCAGCGTACAAGCGCCGGCGCAGGCACCAGCACCCGCGACCGTGGCGCCTTCGGCTTCTGTTCACGTCCCAGCCACCGTCACTTTCGAGCGTATGGATACAGGGCCTGCGCCGCAGACGATCGAAAGCACGCCCCATCGGCTGGCGGTCGGCGTGCACAGCCCCGGTCTGGGATGGGTGGAGATTCACACCAGCAGTACGGGCGGACAGGTGTCGGCCACGCTTGCATCGGGGTCCACCGAATCGCACCATGCAATCGCGACGCAGTTGCCCGAAGTACGGGAGTTCCTGACGGGTGCGCAGGTGCGGATCGACCACTTGGCGTCGGAGAGATTCTCCGCATCGCCGGACGGAGAGCGAGGTTCTTCCGGCGATCAGGGGAGCAACGGAAGAAGACAGCCGGAACCGGGCCCTGAGCAGGATGGGACGGCGCAGGCGTCTTCCGCGGATATGGAATGGGAAGGATTGTCTTACATCAGCGTACGGGTCTGAAGGCGAGACCAGGAGGAGAGCGACATGCAGATATTTCCATCGACGATCGGAGCGGCGGCACCCGCCACCGCTCAGGCGCAGGACACGGGATCGCCGTCCGACACCGGCACGTCATCGGCCAATACAGCGACGGTGACCGCCAACGATTTTCTCCAGCTGCTGGTCGCGGAGATGCGGAATCAGGATCCGACGGCGAATACGGATCCGACCCAGTACATCAACCAGCTGGTGCAGGTGAACAGCCTGGAGCAGCTGGTGCAGATCAACCAGGATCTGGGCGGCGGCAGCACAACCAGCAGCACGCCGAGCAGCGACGCAATCAGCAGCGAGAAAGCCGGGGCCGCCACGCCTTCGGCGTCCAACGGAAACCTGAGCGCGGGGAACACAGGGAACGGCGCCGCGGTGCAGGTGGCGAGCGCGCTGGGCACCGCGAAAGGGCAGACGAACGCAGGCGCGGCGAACGGGGCAATCCCCGCAGCAGGCAATTCGTTCGACGCCGTTGCTGCGGCGATGCGCAGTCGCGTGAACGCGACTCCAACCACAACCATCAGCCCGGCGCGGTGAAGACGCGCGGCCATTCCATTAAGGAGCACTTATGTCTTCGTTTTCGATTCCGCTGACCGGTTTGAAGTCTTCGTCGAGCGAGCTCAATACGATCGCCAACAACCTGTCGAACATGAACACAACCGCATTCAAGAGCCAAAGCACCACCTTCAGCGACCTTTTTTACCAGCAGATCGGGACTACCGGCTCGGGCAATCCTCTGCAGGTGGGCGCCGGAACCCAGGTGTCTTCGACTGAAACGGATTTTTCGCAGGGAGGGATCCAGGAAACGGGTAACGCCGCCGATGTGTTTTTGAACGGTGCGGGTTTCTTCGTGGTGCAGAACGGAAACACGCAGGAATACACGCGGGCAGGGAATTTCACGACCAGTCCGGACGGACATCTGGTGACGCAGAGCGGGCAGACGGTGATGGGCTACCCGACGGTAAAAGGAGTGGTGGACACGAACGCGCCGCTGGTGCCGATCGTGATCCCGACCAATGCAGTGGAACAGCCGCAGGCGACGACGACCTTGTCGATGACGGCGAACCTGGACGCGACCGCGGCGACGGGAACCACGGTTCCGGCGCAGGTAACGGTCTACGACTCGCTGGGCGTGGCGCATGTGGCGACGGTTGACTTCAAGAACCAGGGCGGAGGGAAGTGGAACTACAGCATCGCGATGCCGGATACGCTGCCCATGACGTCGGCAACCAACCTCGTGGGCGGCGTGTCAACAACGACGGACACGTACACGTTTGCACTCAGCGGAGGAACGTCGGGGACGGTGGATCCGACGACGAGTCTGACCATCTCGGGGTTGACAGCGGGCGGGTCGACGGCGACGATCACAGCGCCGAACGTAACGCCGGGCGAGTCCATCGCGACGTATGCGACGGATCTGACCAATGCTCTGACCGCAGCGGGGATCACCGGAGTCGCGGTGACGCCGACGGCGAACACGCTGTCGATTGTCGGGACGAATTTCTCGACCTCGGGAAACGTGGTGCAGGAGCCGGTTCCAGCCAACGCAACCGGGACGCTGAGTTTTGACGGAAATGGAAACCTGATAGGACCGGCGGGGAATGTGGGTGGGATCAGCTTCACCGGTCTTTCCGACGGAGCGACGGCCATGAACTTCTCCTGGGATTTGTACGGCTCGAACGGCCAACCGCTGATCAGCCAGACGGCTTCGGCTTCCGCGGTGTCGGGGTCGAACCAGAACGGATATGCGGGAGGACAGTCGAACGGGTTCACGATCGATTCCAGCGGAGTGGTTTCGGCGCAGTTCACCAACGGGATGACGACAGCGATTGGGCAGTTGGCGCTGGCGAACATCACCAATCCACAGGGAATGCTGATCGCGGCGGGAAACAACTATCAGACGACGCTGTCGTCGGGAGAGGCGAGCATTGGCGTGGCCGGGTCGGCCGGGCTGGGCACGATTCAGGACAAGGCGCTGGAAGGATCGAACGTGGATATCGCCACGCAGTTCGCCAACCTGATTGTGGCGCAGCAGGCATTTCAAGCCAGTTCCAAAGCGATCACGACCTTCGACACCATTTCTCAGGACACGATCAACATGGTTCACTAACCGGCGGCCGCCGCAGACCCGCTGAGGATCTCCCGATAAAAGCTTTCGTAGAGGGGGACGATCTTTGAGGCGCAATAGCGGGCCTGGGCGGTGCGGCGAGCCGCTTCGGCCATCGCAAGGTAGCGGCTGGAGTCGCTGAGAAGTTCCACAGCGGCTCCGGCCATGCCTTCGACATCGCCGACCGGGAAGAGCCGGCCGGTGACACCGTCTTCGATGAGTTCCGGTATGCCGCCGACTTGCGTGGCGATGGTGGGCACGCGACAGGCCATGGCTTCCAGAGCAACGAGGCCGAAGGATTCCAGTTCGCTGGGCATGAGCAGGAGATCGGCCAGAGGCAGGATTTCCGAGACGCTGCTTTGCTTGCCGAGGAAGTGCACGCGGTCCTGAATGCCCTTGCGATGGGCGATCCATTCGGCTGCGGAGCGGTCGGGACCGTCGCCAATCATGAGCAGGCGCGCGGGCAGCTCGCGGGCCACGCGGGCAAAGATGCGGACGACGTCGGCAGTGCGTTTGACGGGGCGGAAGTTGGAGAGGTGCACGAGGATCTTTTCGCCAGGCTCGGCGTAGCGTGCGCGGCCCGCGTTGCGCGCGGATTCCTCCAGTGGCATGTAGACATCGCAGTTCACGAAATTGGGGATGACGTGAATGGGTCTTTCGGGATGAAATTCCTGAACGGTCTTGTCACGCAAATAATTTGAGATGGCCGTAACGCCGTCGCTCTCATCGATGCCGAAGCGGGTGATGGGCAGGTAGGAGTGATCCAGGCCGACGAGGGTGATGTCGGTGCCGTGCAGGGTAGTGATGAAGGGAAGCCGCCGGCCCTGGCGGAGGAGCATCTGGCGCGCGAGATACGCGGAGATGGAATGCGGAATCGCGTAGTGGACGTGCAGCAGGTCCAGCTCGTAGTACGCCGCGACTTCAGCCATGCGGGTGGCGAGGGCGAGGTCATAGGGTGGGTATTCGAAGAGGGGATAATTCGAGACGGGGACTTCGTGGAAGGCGATGTCCTGCTCGCGGCCGCGGAGGCGGAAGGGCTGCGAATAGGCGATGAAGTGGACCTGATGGCCGGCGGCGGCCAGCTCGATACCGAGCTCGGTGGCGACAACACCGCTGCCGCCGTAAGTGGGATAGCAGGTGATTCCGATCTTCATAAGGAGCCTGGGTACAGGGTACAGGTTGCAGGGTACAGAGTAAGGATGCGGGCCGGGAGGAAAGGGCGCAGGTCAGGTTTTAGAGGTGGCAGTGTCGGGGGGCCGCAGTGCTGTTGCGATGACGGCGGCGAGCAGGAATCCTGCTGAGGTGATTGTAAGGGCGGCGCCAAGTCCGGTGCGCTCGGAAACGCGGCCGATGAGCCAGGGGGAGACGGCGCTGAGGACGCGGCCGATGTTGTAGACGAAGCCCATAGCCGATGCGCGCAGGGCGGTGGGGAAGAGCTCGCTGGTTAGGATGGCGAAGCCGCTGAAATAGCCAGTGCCGAAGAATCCGACGAAGGGACCGATGAGGAGCAGAGCCGTGGCGTTACCGACGAACGCGAAGACCGGCACCAGGAGCGCGGCGATGAGCAGATACGCGATGTAGGTGTGCTTGTGGCTGAAGCGGTCGGCGATGTAGCCGAAACTGACGTAGCCAAGGAATGTTCCGATCTGCATCACGATGGTCCACTCGGAGGTCATGACGATGCCGAGGCCGCGACCGCCCTGGGATGCGGGCATCGACAGGAAGCGCGGCACCCAGGTGAAGAGGCCCCACCAGGCGAAGAGCGACGCGGCGTTCATGGTGGCGCAGACGAGCGTGCTGAATCCGAGGCGGCCGCGGAAAAGCTGGCTCCATTGGGGACGATGGGTCGATTCCCGGCGCCATGCTTCCGGTTCGCGGAGGCGAGACTGGATCCAGAGCGCGATCAGAGCCGGGAGGGTGCCGGCGAAGAAGACGGCGCGCCAACCGAAATGCGGCATGATGATGGCGACCAGAGCAGCGCCGAGCGCGTAGCCGATGGCCCAGGAACTCTGCATGAGGGCGAGTGCCTTGCCGCGATGCTGCGCGGGCCAGGTTTCGGCGACGAGCGCGGCGCCGGAGGCCCATTCGCCGCCCATGCCCAGGCCGAGGACGATGCGGCAGGCCAGCAGCGCCATGGCGGTATGCGTGAGTCCGCAAAGGAACGTCGCGATGGAATAGATGAGGATGCTGGCAGAGAGGGCGCGGACGCGGCCGGCGCGATCGGCGAACCAGCCGAAGGCGATGCCGCCGGCGGCGGCGCTGACCAGGGTCATCGACATCATGGCTCCGCTCATGGCCGCGGAGAGATGCAGTTCGTGCTGCACCTGGCCGAGGACGAGGGCATAGAGCATGACGTCCATGCTGTCGAGCATCCAGCCGAGCGAGGCGGCCAGCAGAGTTCGCTTCTGTTCGGCGGATGCTTCTGTGAGCCAGGCGAGGATTCCGTTCAAGGTTGGTTCCTGGTTTAGAGTTCAGGAGTACGGCAGGCGGAGCCGCCATGCCGTCATCCCACGATACGAGAGCACTGCCCTTTGCGCACGGCGATTGATACCGGTGGCACGTTTACCGACTGCGTTTTCCTGGAGAAGGGAGAGCTGCGCGTTGTGAAGGTGTTTTCAACGCCGGCGGATCCGGCGCGCGCGGTGCTGAACGCACTGACGCAGATTCCATCGGACGGAGCTGTTCGAGGTTCGACACGGAACGACGCTGGGGACGAACGCGATGCTGGAGCGTCGCGGCGCGCGGGTGGCGTTCGTGACGACGGCAGGTTGCGAAGACACGATTGCAATCGGGCGACAGACGCGGGCTGCGTTGTACGACTGGTTTGCGCCGGTTCCTGTCTGCATTGTGCCGGGTGAGTTGCGATTTGGGGTGGCCGAGAGGGTCAGCGCGGAGGGGAAGATCCTGCTGGCGCCGAGCGATGACGAGTTGCGGGCGCTGGTCCAGGCGATTCGGGAGAGCGGAGCGCAGGCGGTGGCCGTGTCTCTGCTGTTCTCGTTTGCAAATCCGGAGACGGAGAGGCGATTGAAGCGGCGCTCGAGGGTATGGGGATTCCGGTTTCTGTTTCGCATCGGATTCTGCCGGAGTTTCGGGAGTACGAGCGGGCATCGACGACGGTGGTGAACGCGTATCTGGCGCCGCGGATGCGGGATTATCTGTTGCATCTGGAGGAGCGCGTGCGCGCGGAGCATGGCGGCGCGGGTGTGGACGTGATGCAGTCGTCGGGCGGGATCGTGTCGGCGCGGCTGGCGGCTGAGGAGCCGGTGCGCACGGTTCTGTCGGGACCTGCAGGGGGTGTAATTGGCGCGTGCCGTGTGGCGGCGTGGGCGGGATTCGATCGCATCATCGGGCTCGATATGGGTGGGACGTCGACCGATGTGTTTCTATCCGACGCGACGCGCGGCGGTGTGCGGCGCACGCGGGAGGCGGTGGTGGCGGGCGTGCCGGTGAGCGTGCCGATGCTGGAGATTCATACGGTGGGAGCCGGAGGTGGATCGATTGCGAGATTCGACGAAGGCGGGATGCTGCGCGTGGGTCCGGAATCCGCGGGGGCTGATCCGGGGCCGATTTGCTTTGGGCGCGGGACGACTCCGGAAGCGGCCACGGTAACGGATGCAAATCTGCTGCTGGGGCGGCTGGATGCAGAGAGCTTCCTGGGCGGGAGCGTGCCGCTGCATCGGGAGCGAGCGGAGACTTTGCTGCGCGAACAGAAAGGAGGGCTGGCGTCGGTGGAGGAGTTTTGCGCCGGCATTGTGCGCGTGGTGGAGACGGAGATGGACAAGGCGATCCGCGTGATTTCAGTGGAGCAGGGATACGATCCCAGGGATTTCACGCTGGTGGCTTTTGGCGGGGGAGGGCCGGTACACGCGTGCTCGCTGGCGCGGGCGCTGCGGATTCCGAAGGTGCTGGTTCCCGCGATGCCTGGGGCACTGTCGGCGCTGGGAATTCTGCTGGCGGATGTGGTGCGGGATCATGCGCGGACGGTGATGCTGGCGGAGGACGCGATCGCTGGTTTGGAGCCGATGTTTGGGGAACTGGAAGAACGGGCGCGGAAAGAGTTGGCGGCGGAGGGGCTCACGGGTTCGGCGGAGTACTCGCTCGATCTGCGCTACGCGGGCCAGGGATACGAATTGAATGTTCTCTGGAATCGGGCTACGGCTGCGGATTCCATCGCGGCGTTTCACGAGCTGCATCGGCAGCGGTACGGATTCTGCGATGAGCGAAAGCCGATACAGATTGTGAATCTGCGCTTGCGGATGACGGCGGCGGCGGAGCCTTATGTGCCGCAGCGGCTCGCCATGGTTGCGGGGGATGGCAGTGCGGCTTCGTACGCAGAGCGGCCGATTTATTTCGATGGGGAGTTCGTGGCCGCGCGACTGTATCATCGCGAGCGGCTGGTTCCGGGCGATGTCGTTCACGGGCCGGCGATGATCACCGAGTACACGTCGGCGACGGTGCTGCCGCCGGACTGCAGCGCGGCCGTGGACGGGTTCGGCAACCTGGTAATCACGATTGGAGCGGGCGCATGAGCGTCGATCCGATCGAGCTGGCGATCTTTCGCAGTGCCGTGCATTCGGTAGCGGAGGAGATGGGAGCGGCGCTGCGGCGAACGGCGCTGTCGCCGAACATCAAGGAGCGGCGGGACTACTCGTGCGCGGTGTTCGACGGCGAGGCGCGCGTGATTGCGATGGGCGATCACATGCCGGTGCATCTGGGATCGATGCCGATGTCGGTGGAGGCAGCGGTGGCGGCGACGAAGTTTGCGCCGGGAGACATCGTGGTGCTGAACGATCCGTACGCGGGCGGGACGCACCTGCCGGACATCACGATGGTGTTGCCGGTGTTTTTGCCGGGCGAGGAAGGGCCAGCGTTCTATGTGTCGGCGCGCGCGCATCATGCCGATGTGGGTGGGGCGTTTCCGGGATCGATGGGACCGGCGCGGGAGATTTATCAGGAGGGCATAAGAATTCCTCCGGTGCGGATTGCACGCGGTGGCATGGTGGATCGCGATGTGCTGGACCTGATCCTGCTGAATGTGCGGACGCCGGCCGAGCGTGAGGGCGACCTGGCGGCGCAGATCGGCGCGTGCCGGGTGGGAGAACGGCGGATTCTGGAGCTGGTGGAGAAGTATGGCGCGGCGCGACTGCGGGCGTTGATCGACGAATTGCTGAACTATTCAGAGCGGCTAGTGCGGGGGGAGCTGCGGCGGATGCCGGCGGGAGAATTTGTTGCGGAAGACTGGCTGGACGACGATGGCGTGGATGATCGACCGATCCGGATCGCGGTGAGGATGCGGATCGATCCGGAGGCGGCGGCGATGCATGTCGATTGCAGCGGCTCGTCGGCACAAGTAACGGGCAGCGTGAATGCGGTGCGGGCGATCACGCTGTCGGCATGCTTCTACGTGCTGCGCTGCCTGCTGGGGCGTGATGCGCCGGCGACGGCGGGAATCCTGCGACCTCTAACCCTGGTCACGGAGGCGGGGAGTATTGTCGATGCGCGGCCGCCGGCGCCGGTGGCGGGCGGGAACGTGGAGACCTCGCAGCGGATCGTGGATGTGCTGATGCGAGCGCTGGCGCAGGCTGTGCCGGATCGGGTTCCGGCGGCGAGCGCGGGAACGATGAGCAATTTGACGATTGGCGGGATCGATCCGCGAAGTGGGCAGCCCTTCACTTACTACGAGACGATGGCCGGCGGAATGGGGGCGCGACCGGGAATCGACGGCATTTCCGGCGTGCAGACGCATATGACGAATTCGCTCAACACGCCGATTGAGGCGCTCGAGTATGCGTATCCGTTTCGCGTGCGGCGCTATGCGTATCGCCGCAGATCAGGCGGTGAGGGAAGATTCCGGGGCGGGGATGGGTTGGTGCGGGAGATCGAGTTGCTGGGTCCGGCGCAGGTTACGCTCCTGGCGGAACGGAGAAAGTTCCGGCCGTGGGGTTTAGAGGGCGGCGAGGCCGGAGCTGCGGGTCGAGCGACGGCGAAAAGAGCGCGAGACGGCGTGGAGACCGAGCTGCCGGGGAAGTGCAGCGTGCATCTGAATGCGGGCGACGTGCTGCGCATCGAGACTCCTGGTGGCGGGGGTTGGGGAAAGCAATCAGTTGAGTGACGGCTCGATGTCGTTCATCGTCTCAACGATTGTGCTGTAGAATCATGCTCGTCGATGGCACATAAATCTCATGGGGCCAGACCTTCTCAGGTTGCGTTTCTGCTTTCGCAGGCAGGAGGGCGGTCGGCGCAGGAGTTCGCGCGGCTGCTGGCACCGCTGGGACTGACGCCTCCCGATGCGGGGATTCTGAGGATTGTGCGGCAGCAGGAGGGGATCAGCCAGCAGAACCTGGCCAAAGCGCTGCACATGCATCCGAGCCGCCTGGTCGCGCTGATCGATGCACTGGAGACGGGTGGGTTGCTGGTGCGCGAGGCGCATGCGACCGACCGGCGGCTCTACTCACTGCGACTGACGGCGGGGGGCCTGAAGGCACTTCGTTCTATCGGCGAGCTGGCGCGAGAGCATAACCGTGTGATGTGCGCCGGCCTCACGTCGGCGGAGTGCGAGCATCTGGAGGCGCTGTTGCAGAAGGTGGCGAACCGTCAGGGCATGGCGTCCGGCATTCATCCGGGTTACCGGGACATCGGCAGAGCGAAGAGACGCGCGGCGAAGGCGGACTGAGCGAGGGATTCTCGTTGGGGAAGTTAGGCTGTCGCGGGTTTTTCTTTGCGATGCAGCCAAAGCTCCACAACCGTCCAGTTGATGGAGAAGCCAATCCAGAATGCGATCCCGAAGAACTGATGGGGAGTCATGTGGGTGAGCTGGCTGGTGGCGAAGAAGATGCCCATCACGGGACGCGTTGTCGCAATTCCCAGGAGAACGACAACGGCGCGAATGAGCCATTGCTTTTTGAGAGCTGATTGGCCATGGGCCTTGTAAAACCAGGCGCGTGCGAGGGAAAAGAGGAAGAGGCTGTTGAAGAACAGGACGGCGCTGCGCTCGATCCAGCCTCCGACAGCGTCGACACTCATGGCATAAGCCGTGATTCCGACGGCGACTCCGAGGGGGAAGAGCCACCGCTCCGGCCAGGCGAGTGTCGCGAAACGGCGGAAGAGCGCGAAGGGCGTGAGAAGGACAAAGGCGAGTGCCGGCACGATATGCGCGAGCGTGAGGGCTGCGTGCGAGGCGAACACCTGATCGAGCCCGGCCATTTCCGGTGGCCCTGAGGTGGAGGGGTGGGCGAGCACGAAAAGACGCCGGATGACCACGGCGACGGCGATCGCGGTGCAGATCCAGAAGCCAATACGGAGCCAGAGGGGCGCGGGCCGTTCATGCATGGCCGCGGCAGCGGGTCCGCTGCAATCGCGAGTTGTCATCAGCGTGCCTCCTTATCTTGTTTGTTGTCTGTCGGACGTAATTCCGGCGAGCTGTGCATTCAGTCTCTCTCCAGGTACGCTACGCTGCGTTCGTCTGCGCGGGCTGGCCGGGCGATATGCGCAGGGGAACTCGCACCAGGGTGATCGCGGCCAGGATCATCCAGAGAAAGCCAATGTAGCGGGTGATGGGGATGAAGAAATTCGCGGGGAAAGTCATGAGGCTGAGCGAGGACAGCTCTCCGGCGACAGCAACGAACATGCCGAGGGCCACCAGCCAGCGCGGAAGGAGGCGCGTGAACCAGGAGGTGACGGAAATGCCGGCGGCGAGGAGGCCGAACCCGACTGCGTAGAGGACTCCGCCCGAGAGGAAGCTGAGGAAGTAGATGGCTTTCACGAGCGGGGCCGAAGCGGCGACTTCCGGGAGGGAGAGGATCCAGCCCATCATGCCGGAGAAGAACAGAGCGAAAGCGGCTGTGAGGCCACCGAAGAGGGCAATGTTGGTGCCGGCGGCTCGGACGCCGAGGAAGCGAAGGCGGCTGACGGCGGTGACGGCGAAAATCCCAAAGGGGATGGCCGACGAGAACAGGAAGAAGCTGCCAATGCGCTGTGCGGCGAAGTTCTGAGCGAAAAACAGGCGGATGTGCTCGCCGGAGGCGAAGGGGGTGACGTAAGGCGCTCCATGACGGAGCGTCGCGGCTGCCGCGAGACCGGCCACGAAGATGAGGATGTGGACGGTCGCCAGCAGAATGAGGGAGGGGCCACGGAAACGAGGGTAAGGTTGCGTCATATAATCATTGATACAGTAAACGAATATTAGATGCAATGGTTGTGCTGGGTGCTGGGGAGAGCTCGGCCGACTCAAGCCTGGAGAGGCTTGAGTCGGGATCCAGCGCGCCTTCTTACCAGAGGAATTTGGCGGCGAACTGGACCTGGCGGGATGTCGTGGAGGTGCTGGTGACGAGGCCGGCGGTGGGCGAGAGTCCCGAGGGCGTGAAGACGACGAGGTTGGGGGTGTTGAAGTTGGAGTGATTGAGGATGTTGAAGAACTCAGCCCGGAGCTGGAGGTGAAGGCGTTCGCGGAGAGAGGTGTCTTTGAACATGGAGTAATCCCATTCCTGAATGCCGGGGCCGGTCAGTGTGTTGCGGCCGAGATCGCCGTAGAAGCCGGAGCCCGCGGGGCTCGCGAGGAATGCGTCGGGGTTATACCATTCGCCGACTTTGCCAACGATGGGGTTTCCGTGGAACGCAGGATTGCGGAAAGGGCGAACCGGGTTCTTGGTGTCGCCGTTGTTCGACGGGTTGTAGCTGAGCTGTGGGGTGAAGGGGAAACCAGACTGCAGGGTGACGATGGAGTTGGCGGTCCAGCCACCGATGAGGGCATTCGTGATGCGATCGGCGTTGGAGAAAAAGCGCTGATGGCGGCCGAGGGGAAGCTGCCAGAGCTCGCTGATGACGCCTATGTTGCGAACGTCATAGGTGGCGCGGCCGCGGTCGGCGCGGAGATCGAATGGATTGGAGACCAGGCCTGGAGCGTTGCCTGCGGTGGTGGCGTTGAGCGAGTCGCCATCGTCGAGAGCTTTGGACCAGGTATAGGTGCCGCGGATGGAGAAGTTATGGCTGAGGCGATGATTCAGGTCGAGTTCAAGGGCGTGCCAGGAACTATCGCCGCGGGAGAACCAGGCCCAAGCGGCTCCCAGTGCCGGGTTGGCGAGCGTTGTGCCAGTGGGAATGTAGAAGGATCCAGCGGGGACAGCAGCTCCGGCGAGGGGTGAAGGGAAGTTGGCGGGATAAGCAGAGGGGCATGGGGAAGCGGGGCAGATGGTTGGCGTGGGCTCGTTGTCGTCGAGTGAGACGATCTCATGATAGCCGTGGGCGCCGATGTAACCGAGGGTGAGCGCGGTGTCGGGAGTGAGCTGCTGTTCGAGGCGCAGAGACCAGGAAAGGAGGGTTGGGGTTTTCAAGTCGGGCTGAGTGCCGGCGGGAGCGATTTTTGCGTTGGAGGGAACGGGGGACTTTGGCAACGGGAAATGGGAAACGGGGAGATTGGCGATGGAGTAAGAAGGGTTGAAGGGCGCATTCTGATCCATGCGGTAGCCGAGCGCGTCCTGCAGATCGTTGTACATGCCGAAGCCGGCGCGGACGACGGTGCGCGAAGAGAACGGACTCCAGGCAAGGCCGATGCGAGGTTGAGGCAGGAACTTTGCGTTGTTCTGGGTGAAGGCTGAGCCGCCAATGTGGGGGGCAGTCTGGAGAACGTTGTTCACGAAGACGAAATTGGCGGCGCGATTGTGGGCTTCGTTCCAGCCGGTGGTGAACTCGTCGCGGAATCCGAGGGAGAGGGTGAGTTTGGGCATGGCGCGCCAGACATCCTGGAGATACCAGGCGCCGAGCAACGAGCGCCAGTTCATTTCAGTGGGGGCCGGGTCGTAGAGAAAGCTGCCGACGGTACCCTGGAGGAATTGCTGGAGTCCGGTAAATGTCGCCTGGCCAAATTGTGTGAGAGCGAGATCTTCATTGGCCTGGAGCTGCTGGAACCATACGCTGGCGCTAAGGTCGTGACGGGCGCGGGTGAGGGTGACGCGGTCTTCGTACGTATAGAGGTTGCGGGCGATGTGGAGATCGTTGCCGGTGTTGCTGCCGGCGAGCGAAACCTGGGCGGCTGGATTGGCGGCGGCGCTGCCTCCGACGACGACGGTTCCGATCGGCTTGCCTGCGACGAAGCCGGGAAGGCTGTCGCCGGCGCTGCCGGGAGTGGGCTCGCCGGTGTAGAAGTACGCGCCGCGGGAATAGCCGATGCGGGCGACGTTGAGCAGAGTGGGCGAGACGATATGGGTTTCTTCGATGCTGGCTACCTGCTCGCGAAGAGATTCGAGGTCGGTGCTGAGGAGGTTGGCAGCGGTGGGGGTGACGTCGTTTGAGTCGTCGATGGTGTAGACGCCGGTCAGCGTATCGCGTCGGGCGAAATTGCGATCGAGGCGCAGGGTGCCGAAGTCGTCGCGGATGATCTGGAGCGGGGAGTTAAAGACTTCAGCGATGCCACCGAAGTCGGGCGAACCGGCGTCGGGAGTGGGCCAAAGTTCAGCAGCGGTGCGACGCCGGGACCAACGCCGACGTAGGCGAGTCCCGAGGGCGGGCACGGGTTGGGCGCGGGGGTGACGAGCTTGCAGGGCAGATACCGTTGCGGGCGTTGGCGTCAGGCACGAGCGCGACGCCGGCCTGGTGGAGGTGCTGGCGGAAGCCCTCGTAATTGCCGAAGGCGAAAGTCTTGTCTTTCTGCAGAGGACCGCCGAGTGCGCCGCCGAACTGATTGCGCTGGAAAGACGGGATGGAATCGCCGTTGAAGTAGTTGCGGGCATCGAGGGCGCTGTTGCGGAGGAATTCAAACGCGGAGCCGTGAAGCTGGTTGCCGCCGCTCTGGGTGACGATGAGGACCTGAGCGCCGGGACGCTTGCCGTATTCGGCGGAGTAGGAGTCGCGGAGGACGTTGAACTCGCGAACGGCATCGACGCCGAGCAGTTCCTGGCTGGTGCCGCCGGGCTGCATGTTGTTCTCGGCTGCGCCGGTGAACTCGACTCCATTCAGGAGGAAGAGATTCTGTTGCGGCCGATTGCCGGAGACGGAGAAGTTATTGCCCACGGTGGAATTGGAGACGCCGATGCCGCCGGTTTTCTCCGCCGTGAAATTGACGACGCCGGGATTGAGGGTGAGAAGGAGGTCGAAGCTGCGGCCGTTGAGCGGCAGGTCTTTTACCTGGCGCTCGCCGACGAGGCCGGAGATGTCGGTGGGCGTGAGACTGATGGCCGAGGCATCGGCGCTGACGGTGATCTGCTGGCGAACATCGCCGATCTGGAGCTGGAGGTTGGCCATCGCGTCCTGGCCGACGTTGAGATGAATGCCGGTGCGGAGCTCGTCGGCAAAGCCGTCGTGGTGGGCAACGATTTGATAATCGCCGATGGGCAGAGAGAGAAGCTGGTAGAGGCCGCTGCTGTTGGTATCGGTGGTGCGGAGCGATCCGGTGTTGAGGTTCTTTGCGGTGACCGTGGCTCCAGCGACGGCAGCGCCGGAGGGGTCGGAGACGATGCCGGAGAGGCTGGAGGTGGTTTGAGCGCAGAGATTGGGGAGGACGAAAGGGATCAACAGACAAGAGAACGCAAGGGAGGAGAAACGAGCGAGGCGCAGCTGGGGATTGCTTCGCGCAGAGGAAATCAAATAAGCCTCCTCGGTGGTTCCGGCGTTGGTGGGGAAATCGGAGTTCGAGGGGATGCAGCCGGAAACCCGAATCTATGATTTTACACGTATAAAATCATGATCCTTGCGCGGATAGCGGCGTTATTTCTGCATTTTCCCGACGAGAGTTCTCGAACTCCCGCATCGGAATGCGGAAAGATGGCAGGTCGGATCCGGGATCTGCAGCGGTGTGCAAGCCGGGGAATGGGGGCCAGGGAATTATGCCAGGGACTGAATCAGAGGGGTGATGGCGCGGTCGAGTTCGTCGAGATCGGGCGCGCCGGGGGCGACTTTGACGCCGGGGAAGAGGTGCCACTCTTCGGAAAGCTGCAGGGATTCGCCTGGCCAAACGGTGCTGCGGGGGCCCATGAGCTCGACTTCCTGGAAGGCTCCCTCGACATAGACTTCGGTGTTCACCTGGTAGTCGGGATAATTGGCGCGGTTGAAGTGCGTGAAGCGTTTGACGAAGAGCTCGTCGCCGAGAAGGTGGGCGCACCAGCCTTCTTTGTTGCGCAGGCCGAACTTCTGCGCGTTGCTGCGGGCGGGATCGGCTCGCAGCAGGATGTATTTGAGGCCGAGGGTAAAGCGTGGATCCTGCAGATCGGTGAACGCGCAGAGTGCGAGAGGCTGCGTAATCGGCGGGTACTCGTCATGCGTCTGAAAAGGGACGCGAGGAACGATGCCGATACCGGAATCCATGATGGTGATGGCCCACATGGCGATGTCGATAGGCCAGAGGTTGCGGCTGGTGACGGTGTGATCGAGATGAACTTTGGAGCCGGAGGGCGCGAGGGTGATGCGGATGTGTTTTTCGATGGCAGCGCCGTCAGCGGGTTGATGCAGGGTCACACTGAGATCGCCATGGGTTTCGTGCTGAATGGGTGAGTTGTCGGGCGCATAGGTGGCGGGGAAGAGTTCGGGCCAGACCCAAAGGCGATGGCCACCGTAAGGCTTCCAGGAACCGAGGGCGGTCTTGACGGAGCTGTCGGGGAAGCTGCCGAGGTGATTGCGGCCTCCGGTGGGACCGTAGAAGAGGATGCGCGGGCCTACGCTGGTGGTGACGATGAGGTCAGTGGTTCCGTTGGAAATCTTCAGGCAGTTGGGAAGTCCTGCAAAGGAGGTGGTTTCGATTGCCATCGAGATACGCCTCAGTTCCGAGAGAAGGATTTGCGAAGGATCATTGTAGAGGATGATCGTGCCCGCTCCGGGCACGATCATCCAGCCTGTAGGCGGTAGCCTGTAGGGAATAGGGAATAGGGATTAGGGAATAGTAACTGTGGCGGTTACATATGCAAATTAGCGAGGCTGGCGACTGGTCGCTTCGCGGGTCATTGACTCAGGTTGCACAGGCGCTGGTGCAGGCGGCATTTTCTGACTGGCATTTGCACATAAATACCCGGATTTGCACAGAAATAAAGGACTTGCGGGAACAGGAATCTGTGGCATGATTCTTTCAACGGAGGAGCAATCCTCCCGAAGAAGAGAGCAAAACGAAGCGGTCAGGAGAGGCGGCAACGCAGCTCAGGGGGCTCACGGGAAACCGGGGGTTCCAGCAGGAGGCCGGGCAACCGGAGGCCTGTGGACGGCGGCGATAGATGCTCACACGTCAGATGGGTTGACGGAAGCGAACGGGAGCGCGGGCGCAAGCTCGCAGGCTCGGGCGAGACCGGCGACAACAGGGCGTGATCAGGTAGCCGAAGCCAGATCTTCGATAAATCGGAAGAAGGGGCAGGAACCCGCAAGGGGACCTGCCCCTTCGACTGTTTGGGCGCAGCTGGGAGCTAGGAGCCGGGAGCCGGGAGCTGGGAGCTGGGAGCCGAAAGGCCTTAGAGGCCGGTGGTATCTGGCGCTTCGCCGGAATCGACGATCGCGGTGTCGCAGATGGTGGTGCTGGACTTTTGCAGATTCGATGACGGAGTCCAGAGGCGAGTGCTCGGTGAGGATGAAGCGGGCGCGGAAACCGGGGCGGATCTGACCGAAGCTGTCTTTGAACGCCAGGCGTTGTGAAGGGACTCCTGTGGCTGCGTTCAGGACCGCGAGCGGCGTGAGGCCGGCGCGCTCCATCAGCGACATTTCGTAAAGCAAACCGAGGCCATGAGGCACGCCGTAGGAGCCGGCATCGCTGCCGGCGAGGACCGTGACGCCGAGTTGGTGTGCCTTGAGCAGGGTGGCGGCGTGTTGATCGAGAATCCGCTTCAGGTTTGAAACGATGGTGGCGTCGTGGCCCAGGAGATCGGCGTTGTCGAGCTGCGCCTGGACCGGCGCGAAGGTCGGGACCCAGGCGATGTTGCGATCGCGCATGGGGGCGAGCTGATCGTCGCGCAGGAAGTAGCCGTGCTCGATGGTGTCGACGCCGCCTTCGATGGTGCGGTCGATGCCGGCGTCGCCGGAGGCGTGGGCGAGGGTTTGTTTGCCGAAGGATTGCGCGGCGGCGACCAGGGCGTGGATTTCTTCGGTCGTCATTTGCGGCTCGGCAGTGACTGCGCCTTTACTGAAGTCAATGATGCCGGTGGCGATCAGCTTGATGCGGTCGGCGCCGGCCGCGGATGCGGGCTTCAACACATTCGGCGGGCGAGCCGTACTCCTCGAGAGGCTCGGCCATGAAGGAGCCGTAGCGGCCGCGGTGGTGGATGGCGGCGCCGGGGCTGTCGATGTAGGGCATCAGAGGATGGCTGGGGCTCGAGCTGAGATGGCTGAGGGCGAGGCCTACGCCATCTTTGTCGCCTGCGTCACGGCAAGCGACGATGCCGAGGTGGATGAGCTTTTCGAGGCGGGCGCGCGCGAGCTCGCGGAGTTGGTTGGGGGATTGGTGGAGAGAGGCGGTGCGTTTAGCGGGGTCGAGTTCGCCGCCTTCGAGGAAGAGATGCGTGTGCGCGTCAATGAGGCCGGGGAGGAGCGTGTGGTTGGGGAGTTCGGCGTCCGGCGCTTGCTGTTCGGAGTCGAGAAGGTCGCGAGGAGGGGACTGTTCGCCGGCGAAAAGGATTTGATACTTGTCGTAGACGATGTGGGCGTTGCGTTGCGGAGTGGTGCTGAAGCCGTCGAGCAGCGTACCGACGCGGAGCCAGATGGGGCGGTCGCCGGTGGCAGCGGGGAGGGTGGCGTTCATCTCAGATGTCGACGGGTTGGGCTTCGGCGCAGATGCCCATGACGGCTTCGATCTGGCGGAAGCCGGAGATGTCGATGGACTCGCCATCGCGGGGGCGGCCCTGGTCAAGGGCATCGCGAAGCCTGGCGACCATGGGATGATCGGCGGGGAGGGGGCCGGGGATCCGGTCGGGATTGGCGATGGCGAAGTCGAGGCCGGCTTGCGTGCCGAGGGTGAGGTAAGCCTTCTCGAGTTCTTCGCGAACGCCTTTGGGCGTGCCCCAGGCAAAGTTGGAGAGGCCGACGACCATGTGGACGCCCTGCAGATCGGGGTCGCGGAGATGAGGCGCATGGCATCGAGGCCGATGTTGACGAGGCCGTAGGTGTCCGCGCCAACTGGGGCGAGGCCGGGGTCGATGAGGATCTGGTCGAGGCGGCGGTTGGCTTTGGTGGTGAGGATCTCGACGAACTGTTTGGCGGCGCGCAGGGAGTCGTGAGGGTTCATGCACTGCGCGGTGCCGCCGGGCGCGAAGGTTTCAGAAGCCATCACGATGACCATCGTATCGTGATCGCGGACCAGCTCGATCATTTCGTCGAGGCGTTCGCGGGAGGCGGCGATGGAATTGAGGATCGGAGCGGGACTCTTGCCGCGATCGTAGTGCTCGAGCGCGACGCGCTGATAGTCGACCGAGGGATTGTCGAAGCAGAGCGGCGTGGGCGTCGCTTCCTGGATGGCGGCGATGACTTCAGGGAGGAAGTCGAGCATTTCCTGCGGGCGAACCTGGATGCTGCTGGGTGCCGTCGATGTTGAGGTCGAGCCAGGTGGCGCCGCCATCGGCCTGGAGTTTGGCGAGATGCTGATAGCCCCGCGGATCGCGTGCGATGAAGGCCTTGCGGGCGCGGGCGAAGGAGTTGTTCATCAGCTCGCCGATGATGTGGAGAGGGCGGGTCATGAGCGGACGGTCTCCGGTTTGGGAGTGACGGGTTTGGTTTGGGCCGGGTTGGGGTCGGGTGCGGCGGGTTCGCGTTTTGCTGTGTGGTCGCGGCCGAGCCAGTTGTTGGCCCAGGCGGAGGTGCGGCGAAGGCGCTGGTTCTGGATGGTGGGTACGTGGTCGAGGAGGGATTGCTCGCGGCCGTCGTGCTGCAGGCGCTCGTAAGCGCGGAGCCAGATGCAGTCGCCATAGCCTTCGACCTCACACTGTCCGGCGCGAGTGCCACCGCAGGGGCCGTTGCGCTGGTTCTTGGCGCACTGCGATTCGGGGCAGAGATAGGCGATTTCGGGCAGCGAGCAGTCGCCGCAGTCCTTGCACTAGCAATACGAGCAACTGAACGAGTAGCGGAAGAAGG
>CAVPCB010000025.1:0-45339 GCA_963702285.1 uncultured Acidobacteriaceae bacterium
GGATCAGCTTGTCCGCACCACGGCCCCCATCCCCAGCGGCATTCTCCGCCATGGCGCCGTTCTCCAGCTTCCGCCGCAGATAGTTGATGTAGACGTCCACCACATTCGTCCCCGCCGTTTCGCTCATGTTCCATACCTCCCGCAGCAGGGTCGCGCGGGAAACGGCTCGCCCGCGGTGCAGCATCAGATATTCCAGCAGCGCGAACTCCCGCGTCGTCAGCGTCACCGGCTTGCCCTGACAGGTGACCGAGCGCTCCACCCGTTTCATTTCCACTTCGCCATGCCGCAGCACCAGCCCCGGCGATCTCCGCCGCTGCAGCGCCCGGCAACGCGCGCGCAGTTCGGCGAAGGAAAACGGCTTCTGCATAAAGTCGTCGGCTCCCATCTCGAGGCAGCGCAGCCTCACCTCTGGTTCTTTCCGCGCCGTCAGGATGAGAACCGGCACATCTTCGCTCACCGACCGCAAAAACTCCAGCACCTCTGTGCCGTCCCGCCGCGGAAGATTCAGATCGAGCACCGCCATCTCCGGAAGGTCCTTTCTCATCGCTGCGATGGCCATTTCTCCATCGGTGGCCATCGTCACCTCATGTCCGTCCTGCTCCATCCCGCGGGCCAGGAATATCGCCAGCGCAGGATTGTCTTCCGCAATCAGCAACCGCATCGTCGCTTCTCCCACACCCACCATCTACCCTTTCCCTCTCCGCCTGAACCGAAATATAAGAGAAATCCAAACTCCATTCCCGCATCGAAATCACGCCTTCCCTCTGCACCAAAATGGGAAACCGGAAAATCACCGCCCCCTCGCGAATTCTCTTCCCATTCGCTTTTTGTTCGCTATAATGGCCGCTATGGCGATCACCCGGCGGCAGAAAGAAGTCCTCGAGTTCATCTCCGGCTTTGTGCAGAGAAACGGCTATTCCCCCTCCTTCGAGGAAATCGCCCGCGGTCTCGACCTCCGCTCTCTCGCCACCGTCCACAAGCACGTCACCAATCTGCAGAACAAAGGCCTTCTGGCCCGCGCCCACAATCGCAGCCGTTCCCTCGACGTCCTGCCGCCGCGCGCCAAAAATCGCGGCGTCGACCGCCTGCCCCTCGCCGGACGCATCGCCGCCGGCTACCCGGTCGAATCCGTCGAAGTCCCCGAAACCATCTCGCTGGCCGACATCGTCGGCAATCGCGACGTCTTCGCCCTCCAGGTCCGCGGCGAGTCCATGCGCGACGAGCACATCCTCGACGGCGACTTCGTCCTCGTCGAACGCACCGCCACCGCCCGCTCCGGCGAAATCGTGGTCGCCCTGGTGCGCGGTTCGGAAACTACCTTAAAGCGCTATTACCGCGAGGGCTCCATCGTCAGGCTCCAGCCTGCGAATGTCGAAATGGACCCCATCCTCCTGCCCGCCGCGCAGGTCGCCATTCAGGGCAAAGTCCTTGGAGTCCTCCGCAAATACTAAGGTGGTGTCTCAGAAGTTCGTGAGTGAATTGCTGTCTGGTTTTGTTGTCCAGCCGGGGACTTGCTTTACACATCAGACCGGGGCGATGCCTACCCTGATCGCCGAAACTGGCGATCCGAATGGCGCACCCGGGATCCAATTGATGTGGGATGACGAGGACTGTCGAACCAGACCCGAGGGCCGCCGCTCCCTGACAGGAAAAACAATCGCAGGTTCTTCCGCTTCGCGATGCTCAGCGTCCGAATGACAGGTTTGGTTTTCGTTGAGGGGCATGCTGCAAGACCACAGCGGAATATTCTTGGGGCTAGAGGGAGGCTGCGGCGGTGGGCTCATCCTTATAGAGGCCGGCGTATTTGGCGATGCCGACCATGGTGAAGACTTTCTGGAAGTGCGGCGTGAGGCCGAAGGCGGCGACTTTGCGGCTGGTTTTGTCGGCTTCCATCAGCATCTGGATGATGAGGGCGATGCCGCTGGAGTTGATGTAGTCGACTTTGGAGAAGTCGAGGAGGACGGGGCCGTTGCCGCTGACGGATTGCCAGGCGCCGAGGACGGAGTCCTTCGAGGTGCTGGAGATGTCGCCGGTGAAGCGCAACACGTCGATGGGCGCGCCGCTGGTGCCGGAGATGTGGTCCACGGTGGTTTTGGTCTCGGCTTGCACTATTCACTCTCCTTGTCGGGGTCGGTTTCTTTGTCAAGCCGGATGACCAGCCGCACGTAGCTGCCTTTGCCTTTGCTGTCGTGGACCCACTCGGCCTCGTCGACCAGAGCCTGGATGAGGAACATGCCCATGCCGCGGGGATCCTCTTCGCCATGGACCTTGCGGTCGATGTCGGGTCGGGGCGGCTGCTTCGCCATGCCCATACCGTTGTCGACGACTTTAATTTCGAGCTCGTCGGCGGTGGCGGAGAGGATGACGACGACGGAGAGCTTCTCGTTGAGGTGGTTGCCGTGTTCGATGGCGTTGATGCAGGCTTCGGCGACGGCGGTTTTGAGGTCCTCGATGCGATCGGGAGGGAAGCCCTTGAGTCTGGCTACGCTGGCCGCGCAATCCATGGCTACCTTTTCAAATCCGAGCTTCGATGGGATTCGAACTTCCACCGAGGTGCCCGTGGATGTTGCCATGGGAGGTCTCCCGTTACGCACTGATCCGCATGAGGGCCAACGCGGTCATATCGTCTTCCTGCGACTCATTACCGGAGAAGAGGCGCAGTTCCTGAAACAACGTATCGAGGATAGCAGCACACTCCGGGGAGTTGCATTGCAGAAATGAGGCGAGCAGGCGCTCGGTACCAAATTCTTCATCGCCGCGAAAGACCTCGGTGAGGCCGTCGGTATAGAAGAGCAGGCGCGAGCCGGGAGGGAAGTCGGCAAATTCGGATTTGTACTCGGCGATGGGCACGATGCCGATGGGAGTGGCGCTGGCTTTGAGCCGGTGCGTGGATTTATCAGGGAACACGAGGAAGCCGGGATTGTGGCCGGCGTTGACGATTTCCAGCCGATGGTTGCTGGGGTCGAGTTTGAGGAAGATGCCGGTGACGTAGCGGCTGCGGGTCTCATCGCTCTCGGCGCAGTGCTGGTGGTTGAGGCGCGAGACGAGTTCGGGGAGGGGAAGGCCGGCGCCGGCGGTGGCGCGGAAGGCGGAGCGAAAGGCGGTGCTGACGATGGCGGAGGCCAGGCCTTTGCCGGCGACGTCGGCGACCGCCATGACCTGGACGCCATCGGGAAGACTGACGATGTCGACACAGTCGCCGCCGACTTCGTAGCAGGCGCTGTAACGGACGGCGACCGAGTAGCCGGCAATTTCGGGCATGTGCTGAGGGACGAGACTGCGTTGAATGGCGCGGGCGGCGTGGAGATCCTGCTCGACGCGGGCCCAGGCGAGGCTGCGCTCGTAGTAGCGGGCGTTTTCGACAGCGACGCCGGCCTGGAGAGCGAGGCGCTCGAGGAAATCTTCTTCGTAGAGGGTGAGGGCGCGGCCGTCGGGAGTGGCGACGATCAGTTCGGTGAGATGGGTACCGTCTTTATCGTGGAGGGGAAAACGGAAGCAGCCGTCCCAGGGTTCGGAGGGCATTTCACCCCAGGCCATGCGGGGATCGGTGTTGAGGGCGCCGGGCAACTCGAGCTCGCGGACGACGATGCGGAGGATGGTGGAGAGGACGTCTTCGAGGCGGATAGTGGCGTGGACCTGGCGGGAGGTTTCGAGCAGCGCCTGGAGACGGACGATCTCCTGCTGGAGATCGAGAGTGTCCACGGATGGCGCGGATGGCATTGGTGTCGCCATGGCTTTCGCTCGTGTGCCTGAGGAGTCTGGAGCGGGGAATTGGTTCAATGTAGCACAGCGACAGGGCACAGAGCTCAGGGCGCAGGGCGCAGAGCACACACCAGATGCGTTAGGCGCGGGCTGGACGGCGTGACTGCTTTGAGCCATTGGCCGCCGCAGGCTGGCCGATCAGGAATTTGCGGGTGAAGCCGGTGGGATCGGCGGAGATGTTGACCTGCAGCGTTCCGCTCGCGTCGCAGGTGTAGTTCTCGCGGATGGTGAGGTTGGTTTGATCCGTGAGGCGCTGGACGGGATACGAGGCGAGGTCGGGCGCGCTCTGCAGATGGGGATCGAAGGGGAAACGGATCTGTTCCCAGTTGGTGATCTCGCCGAGGGGCTGGCCGCGGTCGTCGAGGCGGGTGCATTCGAGGTAGCGGAAGTGGCCGACGTTGTGGGCGGGATGGTAGATGCGTTCGCTGGAGAGGGCGGGCTCGCCGGGGCGCGGCAGGCGGGAACCGCGGGGGAAGATGAGGTCGAAGACGATGGTGCCGCCGGAATCGGCTTCGCGCCAGATGCCGAAGTTCTGATTGAACTGGTCGCGGAGTGTGCCGGCCTGAGCGGAGGCGCGGATGGCGAGGCCCACGGCGCTGGCTGAACGCATATAGGCGGAGCGGCGGACCTTGCGGCCGAAGGTTTCGCGGAGGATGCGGGCGACGGGCGGAAGCTCGGAGCCGCCGCCGGTGACGTAGAGGGTATCGAGGGCGAGGCCGGGGTGGTCTGCAAGGAGGCTTTCGACGACTTCGCGGGTGGATTCGATGAGCGGGCGGCAGCGCTCGTAGTAAGTGTCGACGGGGATGGTGACCTGGGACCAGCCGGGGCGGACGCGCTCGAGGTCGATGGTGACTTTGCGGGTGTTGGGGTTGAGAGATTCTTTTTTCTCGCGGCACTCCTCGAGGAGGTGATGGCGTTCGGTGGCTTTGAGGCCGGTGTTGTGGCCGGCGGTTTCGAGGGCGAGGTCGGCGAGGATGCGGTCGAAGTCGTCGCCACCAAGATTGGGAATACCGTCGGAGGCTTCGACGGTGTGCTCGTCGTCGCCGAGGGTGACGAGCGAAACGTCGAAGGTGCCGCCGCCCATGTCGTAGACGAGGAGACCGCTCTCGGCGCGGCTGCGGCGCTCGGCGCTGTTGCGGTAGGCATACTCGATGGCGGCGGCGGAGGGCTCGTTCATGAGGCCGAGGACGGTGAAGCCGGCATTCTGCGCGGCTTCTTCGGTGAGGAAGCGCTGATTGCTGTTGGCGTTGGCGGGGACGCCGAGCACGGCTTCGAGGGGCTCGCCGGATTTGAGGCTGAGGTTGGAGTGCTCCAGAAGCTGGGAGCGGAGAGCGGACATCATTTCGGAGAGCAGGAGAGGCGAGGGGCAGGTTTTGTCCGCCGGCGTGAAGCTCGGTTTGGGGGCCAGCGTTGCGCAGAGTCGCGCTTGAGCGAGCGGAGGACGGTCCAGCTGTCGTCATCGAGTGCGGCGACGGCTTGCCAGCCGTAGAGGCGCGAGCTGCCGCGAACAGCGACGATAGGCGGAAACCAGTCGCAGGCCTGGCCGTCGGGAGTTTCGAAGTTCACGAGGGGAAAGTTGCCGCGGTCGACCGAAGCAACGACGACCCGTGTCGTTCCGAAGTCGATGCCGATTCTCATTGGCTTCAGTTTACGGGTGAATCGCGTGGAAAACCGGGGTGATGGCGAGATGCGCGATGAAGCATGGTAGCGTTCTTATCGGAATGGAGTGACGCTGGACGCGATGCGAATCCTGTACGGTTGCGCGATTTTTCTCGGAGCGTTTCTGCTGTTTGCTGTGGAGCCGATGGCGGCGAAGCAGTTGTTGCCGGCGCTGGGCGGGTCGTCGGCGGTGTGGATCACGTGCCTGGTGTTCTTCCAGACCACTCTGTTGCTGGGATATTTGTATGCGCACTGGCTGGGGCGGCGATCGTCGGGCCGAGAAACGACGATGGTGCACCTGGGGTTGCTGGTTGCGGCGGCGGCGGTGCTGATTGTGGTTGGGCGGCCCGATCTGAGCGAGGCCTCGAGTCATCCGCAGAGCTCGATTTTTGCGGTGCTGACGGTGACGATCGGGTTGCCGTTTCTGCTGCTGGCTTCGACGAGCCCTTTGCTGCAGCTTTGGCTGGCGCGGGAGGAAGGCAGCGGGGTGCCGTGGAAGCTGTTTGCGCTGTCGAATGCGGGATCGCTGCTGGCGCTGGTGCTGTATCCGACGGTGATTGAGCCGCACCTTTCGCTGAGTGTGCAGCGGAAGGTGTGGGGTTGTGGGTTTGGGGTGTACGCGATTATTTGCGCGGCGATTGCGTGGCGGGTGCGGGGGCTGGCTGGAAATCGTGGCTTCCCACATCTGCCAAAACCGGGCAGATATGGGGCACCCGCAGTCAGCGGTCAGCGGTCGGGCGTGGCGGAGCGGAGTTCCGGGGCGAGCTCGCTGCGGGCGAGGGTGCTTTGGTTCCTGCTGCCGGCGGGTGGGGCGATCCAGTTGTGCGCGGTGACCAGCCATCTGAGCCAGAACATTGCGGCGATTCCGCTGCTGTGGGTGCTGCCGCTGGGCGTGTATCTGCTGACGTTCATCATCGCGTTCGAGGCGCCGCCGCTGCGATACCGGTGGATTATTACGCGGCTGCTGGTGGTGCTGCTGGCGGCGTTGGGGTGGATGCTGTCGAAGACAGATGTAACGATACCGATCCTGATCAGCATTGGATTTTTCATGGCGGAGTTGTTCTTTGCGTGCCTGTTCTGTCACGTGGAGACGTATGCGGTACGGCCGGAGAATCCGTCGGAGTCGACGCTGTTCTATTTGCTGATCGCGGCGGGCGGAGCGGCGGGGACGATTTTTATTGGGATTATTTGTCCGCTGATGTTTGACGCGAATTACGACGTGGCACTGGCGTTTCTGGCGACGGCGGCGCTGGCTTTGATCGTGATGTGGGACCACGGATGGGCGCAGCGGTTACTGTGGGGAACGGGGACGGCGCTGCTGCTGGCGCTGGTGGTGATGCTGCACATCGTGTATGCGCGCAATGCCATTGTGGAGGAGAGGAATTTTTACGGGGCGCTGCGGGTGAAGGAATCGCATGTGCCGCCGGGGGCGGAGACGGTGCGCACGCTGATGCACGGCACCATCGAGCACGGGACGCAGTGGTTTGCGCCGCAGTTTCGGCGGAATCCGACGACGTATTATGCGACGGATTCAGGAGTGGGGTTGGCGCTGCGGTTTTGTTGCGATGAGCGGCCGCGCAATGTGGGCGTGGTGGGGCTGGGGGCGGGAACGCTGGCGGCGTATGGCAAGCCGGGCGATCGGATGCGGTTCTACGAGATCAATCCGCAGGTGCGACCGATTGCGGAGAACCTGTTTACGTATTTCCGCGAGTCTGGGGCTCAGATTTCTTTCGCGGATGGCGATGCGCGGATCTCGCTCGCTCGGGAGGGGCCACAGCATTTCGATGTGCTGGCGATCGATGCGTTTTCGGGCGATGCGATTCCGGTGCATTTGCTGACGACGCAGGCGATGGCGGTTTACCGGAAGCAGATCGCGCCGGATGGGATTCTGGCGTTTCATGTATCGAACCAGTATCTGGACCTGACGCCGGAGGTGGCGGCGCTGGCTGCGGCGGCGGGGATGGAGGCGCGGGTGGTGGACACGCCGGCGCAGGAGGGGCGCGGAGAGTATCGGGCGACGTGGGTGCTGGTGTCGAACGACGCGGGGTTCTTCGCGCAGCCGCAGGTGGCGGCGTTTGCGCGGGAGATTCCGGCGAAGGCGGGTTTGCGGGCGTGGACGGATGATTATTCGAGTCTGCTGCCGCTGCTGCAGTGGAGAGTCCCGGGGCACTAGCGTCGATTCGTTGAACAATCCGACGAATCGATGTGGTTCCAGGAACAGCGCTCGGGGCTAAAGCCCGGAGAATGGTTGGCCTGTGACGCGGACCTGAAGGCCCGCTCTTTTACCGGGCAGGTCATGTGCTGTGGGGCACAAATCGTCACAAAATCGGCAATGTGATCATTTTTGTGGTCAAAACGACCATAAATATGGTTGAATTATGGCCACACCGAGTGATTTCTCGGAAACTCGAGCTTTGCATCAGCCTGCACGTTCTGGTCAGAAGCGAATCGAGGGGAGAAGCGAATGCGGAAGACTTTGAGGCAGCTGACGTGGGTATGCGCGCTGGTGTTTGTGCGCGGGCATGCCGGTAGCGATGGCGCAGAACGTGACCGGATCGATCACCGGAGAAGTGACCGATGCGAGCGGGGCGGTGATTGCGGGGGCCGAGGTGATGGCGAAGAACCTCGACACCGGGGTGAAGACGCCGGCGACGACCAATGCCGAGGGTGTCTACCGGATCGACTTTCTGCCGGCCGGACATTATCAGGTGACGGTTGCGGCGAAGGGTTTCAGCACGGCGACGCTGCCGGAGTTTCACTGGAAGCGGTGGAGACGCCGACGCTGAACGTGAAGCTGCAGGTGGGGACGGCGACGACGACGGTGAATGTGTCGGGGGCGCCACCGATTCTAAACACGAGCGATCCGACTCTGAGCGCTACGTTCACGGCGAACACGGTTTCGAATTTTCCGCTGAACGGGCTGGATTTCTCGGCGGTGACGCTGTACGAGCCGGGAGTGGTGGATACGGCGGGAACGTCGGGGCCGACGCAGATCGAGCGCAGCACTTACTTCGTGGACACGCCCAATGTGAATGGCAATCGCGCTCAGGCGAACAACTACACGCTGGACGGGATCGACATCAATGAAGACTTTCAACAATCTGATTTCTTACAGCCCGGCGCCGGACTCGCTGCAGGAAATCAAAGTGCTGACGGCTAATTCGCCCGCACAGTTCGGCAACGTGAATGGCGGCGGGGTGGTGAGCATTCTGAAGAGCGGGACGAATGCGTTTCACGGTTCGGCGTATGGATACGTGCAGGATTATCGGCTGAATGCGAATTCATGGCAGAACAACCAGTCGCGGCCGATCACGCCGATCAATCCGTTTTCGCAGGCGCAGTTTGGAGGCAGCCTGGGCGGACCGATTATCAAGGACAAGCTGTTTTTCTTTGTCGATTATCTTGGGTCGCGCTATCACAAAGGGGGCACGAGCACGGCGAGCGTGCTGACGGCTGCGATGCGCGGCGGAGATTTCTCGGCGCTGCTGACCGGGGCGAACCCGATCCAGCTTTACGACCCGGAGAACGGCTTCGCACCCTACACGGGCGACAAGGGTGTTGCGATCGTGAATCCGGTGGCGAAGTTTTTGTTTGCGAACCCGACGTTCTATCCATTGCCGAACGCGGCACCCACGGATGGGATTATCAATAACAATACCAGGGACCGACGCGGAGTTATAAGGCGAACAATCAGGGCGATATCAAGATCGAATACGATCCGCGGACCTCGGACCGGATCACGGGGTTCTATTCGATATCGACAGCCTATGACGGGTCGACGGCGGTGCTGCCCATCGAATTTCCGGGAGTGAATCTGTTTCCGACGAAGGTGGTGGGCGCGAACTGGGTTCACACGTTCTCTGCGTCGCTGATCAACTCGGCGCATATCGGGTTCACGAGAACGGACTGGAACACGGGCTTGCCGCAGGACCCGACGGGGCAGTTTGGGACGGGCGGCAACGCGAAGGTTGGGATCACGTTTCCGAACCAGAGGTTTAATGGGTTTTCGTTCCAGAGCATCAAGAATGGCGTGAGCGGAGTGGGGACGCCGGCCTTCGACGGCGGCCTGATCGACAACACGTTCAGCTACATGGACGACGTGACGTGGCAGCGCGGGCTGCACACGCTGACGTTCGGAGTGGAGGCGATCCGGTACGAGAACAACTATCCGACGAGCAACAACAACGGATATCTGGGTTCGCTGACTTACAGTGGCGCGTTCACCAGCGACCCGGCACTGCCGGATGCGGGCGGATACGGCGGGGCGGATTTTGTGCTGGACCGGGTGAGCTCGGCGGCGGTGACGCTGAACAGCGTCAATGTGGGACAACGGCAGTGGCGCATAGCGGGCTATGCGCAGGACGACTATAAGATTCGTCCGCGGCTTACGCTGAATCTGGGGCTGCGTTACGAATGGGACGAGCCGTGGATCGAGGAGAACAATAAGACCGGGAACATGAACCTGAGCAACGGCCAGATCATCTACGCCGGACATGTTCCGACGGGAGCACCGGCGGGAGCGGGCATTTGCAGCAACCCTGGTTGCTACGATTCGAACTTCCGGCAGATTATGCCGCGGCTGGGCTTCGCGTATCAGGCGACGAATCGCTTTGTGGTTCGTGGCGGATACGGGGCGACGAGTTTTTATGAGGGCAACTCATCGAACCAGCGGCTGACATCGATCACGCCGTTCATTCAGGCGGTGAACGTTACGACGGTGGCACCGACGGCGGGCAACCCCGGGGGCCCGCGGAGTGCGGAGCAGGGCTTCGCCGGCGGGACGGTGGCGTACGGCGGAACGTTCAATGTGTATCCGCAGAATATCCAGCCGGCGTATGTGCAGGAGTGGAGCCTGACGCTCCAGTACGCCCTCACGCAGACGACATCGCTGCAGGCTGGGTATGTGGGTGAGTCGGGGCAGCACATCGAAGACTACGGCAACGTGAATCAGTTTCGGGTGAACGGCGATCCGACGACAGCGCCGTTCTACAACAACCAATACATCGGTATTAATGCGGTCGATCCGTCGGTGAGCATCGGATCGAACCCGCTGCTGATTACGGAATCGCGCGCGAAGATGAACTTCAACGCGCTGGAGTCCACGCTGCGGCAGCGGCTGAATCATGGTCTGGAAGCCACGGTGAACTACACCTACAGCAAGGCGATGACGAACAGCCTGGGCAACTATGGTCTGAACGTCAGCGGGTTCAGCGGCGCGTTCCAGAACTACTACGACGCGGCGGCTGACTACGGCCCGGCGGGGTATGACGTGAAGCACAACGTGTCGTTTACCGGGGTTTATGCACTTCCGTTTGGGCGGGGGCAGGAGTATTTCTCCGGTGCGAGCCGGGTGGCCGATGAGGCGATCGGAGGGTGGAAGCTGTCGGCGGCGGGAGTGGTGTGGTCGGGCTTCCCGCAATCGGTGACGGGGCCAGGCAACAACTCCAACAGCTACGGCAACTCGCGGCCGAACCAGTATCGGAAGCCGAAGATCGTGAACCGGAATTTGTCGCAGTGGTTTGGCGACGATCCTTCAGTGAAGGATGTATGCGCGTCGGGAGTGGATGACGGGATCTGCGCGTTTGGCATTCCGGCGACGAACAGCTCGGGCGGGACGGCCTTCGGTACGGCGAAAAATGGCTCGCTGCGGGGACCGGGGTTCACGAATGTGGATATGTCGGCGTTCAAGGACTTTCATACCTTGCACGAGCAGGTGGTTGGATTCCGGTTCGACGCGTTCAATGCGTTCAACATTGTGAGTTACGGGAATCCGGACACCGGCGTGACGGACAGCAACTTCGGAGCGATTGCGTCGCTGGGGCAGATCCGTTCCCAGGAGCGGCGTCTGCAGTTCTCGCTGCATTACTCGTTTTAATCGCGGGCTGCCGCGGCATTCGCGGCAGCCGACTCATTCGCCCTTCGGCGGGCAGATAGAGGTTCTGCGTGCTGTATAAAGGCGCGTGAGACGCTATGGGGAAGATGGGATTGGGCCGATATGGAGCTTGAGATCTGCGTCGATTCGGTAGAGTCGGCGATAGCCGCCGAGCGCGGCGGCGCGCAGCGGGTGGAGCTGTGCGGCAATTTGATGGAGGGGGGCATCACGCCGTCAGCCGGGTTGCTGGCGCTGGTGCGGCGACGGGTCGGGATCGGGGTGTTTGTGATGATTCGGCCGCGGGGCGGAGATTTCTGCTATACGGATGCCGAATACGAAGTGATGGAGGAAGACCTGCGCAGCGCCCGCGAGGGGGGAGCGGACGGGATGATCCTGGGCGTACTCGACCAGCAGGCGCACGTGGATGTGGAGCGCACCAGCCAGCTGGTGGAGATCGCGGGGCCGCTGCCGGTGACTTTCCATCGCGCGATCGACATGACACCGGATCCGTGCGCGGCTCTGAAAGAAGTGATGAAGACGGGTGCTGCGCGGGTACTGACATCGGGCGGAGCGGGGAAAGTGACGGAGGGGGTTTCCGTGGTGGCTCGCATGGTGGCGGCTGCCGGGGAGGGAATCCGTGTGGTGGCGGGCGGCGGGATTACGGCGGAAACGATTGTGCGCGTGGTGGAGGCAACCGGGGCGAGCGAATTCCATGCCAGCCTGCGGAGCGCGCGACCCAGTCCGATGGAGTTTCATCGGCGGCATGTGCAAATGGGCGAGGTGCGGGATCGCGAGTATCTGCGTTTCGTAGTGGAAGAGGATAAGGTTCGCGCGCTGGCGGGAGTTCTGCATCGGATGGCAGAGGGGCGAGCGGCAGCAGCCCGGCGGTGAATTGCACCCGCAGAGGTTACGAATGCGAAGTTTCAGAGATAATGGTTCGGCGGCGCCATGTCACTGAAAACGGAGCAACGAGCGAAGAAGATTCTGCAGGTGCTGCTGCAGCGCGGGAATGCATCGGTGGACGAACTGGTGGGGTCTCTGGGCGCTTCGGCTCCGAGCATTCGGCGCGATCTGGCGCGGCTGGAAACGCGGAACCTGGTGCATCGGACGCATGGCGGAGCGCGGCTGGCGGGACAGATGCAGTACGAGCCGTTCCGATTCGACTCGTCGTTTCACGTGCGTGAATCGCGTTTTGCAGAGGAGAAGCGGCGCATCGGGATGGCAGCGGCAGAGCTGATTCGGGAGCATGACACGGTGGGATTTACCGCAGGCACGACGCCGACGCAGGTAGCGCGCTGCATCCGGCACCGCAATTCGATCCACATCATCACGAACGCAGTGAACATCGCGATGGAGCTGAGCAATCAGCCGGCGCTGAACGTAACCCTGACCGGAGGGACGATGCGGTGGGCAGGGGCGTTTTCGCTCACCGGGCCGACGGCGCTGGAGATGCTGAGCGGAGTGTTCATGGACAAGGTGTTCATCGGAGCGTGCGGGATGGATGTGAAACATGGCGCGACGACGATCGAGCCGGATGAGGCAGCGGTGTTTCGCGCGATGGTTCGCCAGGCGAAGCAGGTGATTGTGGTTGCCGACTCGAGCAAGATTGGGATGCTGAGCCCGGCGCTGATTTGCCCGGGCGGGGAGATCGACATTCTGGTGACGGATTCCGGGATCGCGGCGGATGCGCGCGAGGCGTTTCGCGCGAACGACATTGAGGTGCTTGCCGTATGAAGGATGAGGCAGATGGCCGGGCTGCTGGTGTTTGGGTTTGCGTTGCCTGGTGTTGCGGCGAATCAGGAACCGGCAGGGCACGAAACGAGACACGGAACGACTCCGGTGGCGCTGTTCTACATGACGAACGATCCGAAGTCGATTCGCGATTTTTTCGCGCACTCGTCGCAGATCGATCTGCTGGTGCCGACGTGGTACCAGGTGGACGAGAACGGTTTGGTGACGGGGGAGCCGGAGCCGGCCGTACTGGCGCAGGCGCAGAGCGAAAAACTGCCGGTGATGCCGATCGTGGCGCTCTTTAACAAGAAGAACTTTCATCTGCTGGCGACGAACGCGAAGGCGCAGGCGGAGATGAACGCGGCGCTGATCCGCGAGTGCAGGCTGCATGGTTATGCGGGGATGCAGTTCGATTTTGAGAACATCGAGTGGACGGATCGGGATGCGTTGACGGAGCTGGTGGCGAACAGCGCGGCGGAACTGCATCGCGCGGGGTTTCAGCTGAGCATCGCGACGGTGCCGAATGCGCCGGGATATCCGGGCGCGGGTGGGTTTGCGAAATGGATTTATACGGACTGGCGCGGGGCCTACGATCTGGCGGCGATTGGCAAGGCAGTGGATCTGGTTTGCCTGATGACGTACGACCAGAACACGCGGTGGACGACGCCGGGACCGGTCGCGGGATGGCAGTGGACCGTCGACAACATGCAATACGCTCTGCAGACAGTGCCGAAGGAGAAGCTTTCGCTGGGTATTCCGCTTTACGGATACCACTGGTACACGGGCGCGCCGATTGTTACGCCGGCGGTTCGCGCGGACGAGCTTCCGACGGAAAAGCCCAATCCAACCGCGGATTACATCAGCGCGGCAGATGCGCTGCAACTGGCTCACGACTGGAACGGAAAGATCCAGTGGGACGACGAGGATCGCTCAGCGTGGTTCTACTTCTACCGGGACCAGATGCGCGAGTGGATTTTCTTTACCGATCTGCGGACGTTTCGGGAACGTTATGAGCTGGCGGAGCAGAATGGGTTGGAAGGATTTTGCTCCTGGGTTCTTGGCGAAGAGGATCCGGCGATCTGGACGGTTCTTCCGAAGCGGCATCCTTAATAAGCGGGTCGCGCCGAGGGGCGCGATCACGGTCCGGAGTGGAGAGAGCGGAGAGCATGCAGTATTTCCTCGGCGTGGATGCCGGCGGCACAAAGACCACGTTTGTGCTGGGCGATGCGAGTCGCGAACTGGCGCGCGCGCAGACGGGCACCATCAAACGGATGAAGGCGGACGCAGAGACCACGGAGGCGAATCTGCGCCGGGGGCTGGAGGAGTTGCACGGAAAAACGGGAGTGGATTGGGCCGATATCGCGTGCTGCTGCATTGGTACGGCGGGCGAGACGGTGCCGCTGGTGGTGAACTGGTTGCGCGAGGCGTTTGCGCGGTATGTGGGTGGTGCGCTGATCATCGAGGGCGATGTGGACATTGCGCTGGATTCGGTTTTCTTTGGGACGCGCGGCGTTTTGGTGCTGGCGGGAACCGGATCGAATGTGGCGGGACGCGCGGCGACAGGAGAAATTGTGACGGCGGGAGGATGGGGACCGGCTCTGGCGGACCAGGGATCGGGACATTTTCTGGGGCTGGAAGGACTGCGCCGCGGATTCCTGGCAATCGATGAAGGGCGGCCGACGCGGCTTCTTGATATGGCGCTGGAATTCTGGGAACTGGGGTCGTTGGCGGAGCTGATTCAATTTGCGAACGCGAATCCGGCGCCGGAGTTTTCGAAGCTGTCTCCGCTGGTGGTTGGTGCGGCGGAGCAGGGCGACGTTATCGCGAAGGAGGTTGTTGAACAGGGCGGCGCTGACCTGGCAATGCTGGCGGGACTGGTGATCGAGCGGCTCCGTGAGCTGGAGGCGGATTCGGAATTTCAGGTTCCGGCGGTGGCCATTGCCGGTGGCATTCTGGAGCGAGCGGCGCCGGTGCGCGAGGCGCTGATCGCGGAGCTGCACAGGCGGTACGCGGGGATCGCGGTGATGGAAAAGCCGGCCGATCCGCCGGCGGGGGCATTGTGGAGGGCGCGACAACGCTGAGCGCGTTGCTTCTTGCGATGACTTCTGCGATCGCGCATTCGATGCATCTGCGGCCTGTCGATCTGGTGCTGGTGGCGGTGTATCTGGTGGGGATCACGCTGTTCGGGCTGCGCTTTCGGAAATCGCGGCAGAGCTCGCTGCGCTCCTATTTCTTAGCGGACCGGAACCTGCCGTGGTGGGCGATTGCGCTGTCGATTGTGGCTGCGGAGACGAGCACGCTGACGATCATCAGCGTGCCGGGGCTGGCGTTCTCAGGCGACTTTGGATTTTTGCAAATTGCGCTGGGCTACATGCTGGGGCGGGTGGTGATCTGCATTTTGTTTTTGCCGCGCTACTTTCGCGGCGAATTGCTGACCGCGTATCAGCTGATCGGACAGCGCTTCGGGGCGCGGCTGCATCGGTTTACGGCGGGACTGTTCCTGGTGATGCGCGCGGCGGCCGAAGGCGTGCGGGTGTTTGCGGTGGCCATCGTGGTGGGAGTGGCGATCGGAACCGGGGATGTTGCGTCGATTGCGATTCTCTCGGCGCTGACGCTGCTGTACACGTTCGAAGGCGGGATGACGGCGGTGATCTGGACCGATGTGGTGCAGATGTTTTGTACGTGGGCGGATCGCTGGTGGCGCTGGCGACGGTGTGTCATCGGATTCCTGGAGGATGGAGCGGCCTGATTGCGGGAGCGTCGGCGGCGCACAAACTGACGATGCTGCATTTTTCCTGGTCGCTGGCGGAGACTTATACGTTTCAGGCGGGCGTGATCGGAGGATGTTTTCTGACGATGGCGAGCCATGGAACGGATCAGCTGATGGTGCAGCGCCTGCTGGCGGCGAAGAATCTGCGTGAATCGCGCGTGGCGCTGCTGGCGAGCGGAGGCGTGGTCTTTTTTCAGTTCGCGCTGTTTCTGCTGATTGGCGCCGGTCTTTTCGTTTATTACAGGAGTGTGGGAAGCGCACCGGGATTGAGTGCGGATCGGCTGTTTCCGACGTTTATTGTGGAGCAGATGCCGGTGGGAGTTGCGGGGCTGATGATTGCGGCGATTCTGGCGGCGGCGATGTCGAATCTGAGCGCGGCACTGAATTCGCTGGCATCGACATCGGTCGTGGATTTTTATCTGCCGCGGTATCCGGATATTTCCGACCGGATGCGGACGCGGCTTTCGCGGCTGATGACGCTGGTGTGGGCGGGGGTGCTGTTCGCGCTGGCGATGTTTTCGCGAGGCGGCGGTCACGTGGTGGAGATCGGGCTCTCGATCGCTTCGGTGCTGTGGGGCGCGATGCTGGGGGTGTTTTTGCTGGGCACGCTGAGCCGGCGCGCAGACGAGCGCGGAACGATCTGGGGGATGGCGGCGGGGGTGGTGGTGAATCTGTTGCTGTGGCTGCAGCCGCGAGCGCTGACGGTTTGCGATTGGCGGACATGGGCTGGTGATTCCGAAGATTGCGTGGACCTGGTGGGTGCTGATCGGGTCGATGGTGACGTGCCTGGTGGGCTACACGGTGAGCGTGCTGTTCCCGGAGGGCGCGAGACGAAACGAGGAGGCGATGGAAGGATGAGACGGACGGTTCGCGTCAGTGTGGCGCTGGTGGTGGTTGCTTGTTGCTGTGGGATTGCGCGGGCGCAGAGCGGCTTTGCGGCCATCGATCCGCTGGTGAACCACGCAGTGGAGGAGCACCTGCTGCCGGGCGCGGTGGTGGTGGTGGGTCACGACGGCCGGGTGGTTTTTCATAAGGCGTACGGGATGCGGTCGCTGGAGCCGACGCGGGAGGCCATGACCGAGGACACGATCTTCGACATGGCGTCGCTGACGAAGTGTCTGGCCACGACGACGGCCGCGATGCAGCTGTATCAGCGGGGGGACTTTCGATTCGACGATCCGGTGGCGAAGTATCTGCCGGCGTTTGCGGCGAATGGGAAACAGGACATCACGATTCGGGAGCTGCTGACGCACTACTCCGGACTGCCGCCGGATCTGCCGCTGACGGAGCCGTGGGAAGGAAAAGGGACGGCCTATCAGATGGCGTTTGCGATCGCGCCCGCGGGTCCGCCGGGAGTGAAATTCGTCTACAGCGACATCAATTTTATTGTGATGGGCGCGCTGGTGGAGAAGCTGTCGGGGATGACGCTGGACGAATACGCGGAGCGGTTCATCTTTAAGCCGCTGGGGATGCGGCACACGCGTTTTCTTCCGCCGGAGTCGTGGATTCCGCATATTGCGCCGACGCAATACGAACACGGAGCCTCGGCCTATGGAGTAGCAGGGCTGCCGACCGGACCCGGAGATGTAATGCTGCGCGGTGTGGTGCATGATCCGACTTCGCGGCGCATGGGAGGCGTGGCAGGTCATGCAGGGGTCTTCAGCACAGCGGACGATGTTGCCATCTATGCGCAGAATTTGCTGGATCGGCTGGCGGGCAGGCCGAGCCGGTTTCCACTGTCGCGGCGCGTGTTGCAGCTGATGGTGAAGCCGGAGCAGCCGGCGGGCGGAAAAGCGGTGCGCGGATTCGGGTGGGATATCGATTCACCGTACTCGAGCAATCGCGGCACGATTTTTCCGGTGGGCTCGTTCGGGCACACGGGGTTCACGGGAACGTCGTTGTGGGTGGATCCGGCGAGCGACACGTATGTGATTATTCTGGCGAACTCGGTGCATCCGAATGGGCCGAAGAGGATCATCGCGCTGCGCGGCAAGATTGCGGATGCGGCGGCGATGGCGGTGGGAGCTGGAGCTGAGCGGCGACCCGCCACACGTTTCCACTGAGAAGCGGGGACGGCACAAAGGGGCGAGGCAAATCTCTTGCATGCGTGCTGGGGTTGCAATATCATGCCTCCACTCTTTCCCCGGCGTAGGTTTTGCGAAAAATCCACTTTCAGGTGCCGCAATGAGCGTGGGCGTGTGCAACAACCTTTTGAGAATTCGTGGCTCGTTGGCGCGGGCGAAGGCCCTGGTCTCGATCGCGTGCCTCGCGTCCCTGGCGCTTTGCGGTTGCGGACCGAGGCGCGTGCGGGCCGATTTCAAGAACTACGAGAATGCATACGCGCAGACATCGAACCGGGAGCTGCTGCTGAACCTGGCGCGGCTGGAGAATCGCGATCCTACCTATTTCTTCAAGCTGGGGCAGATTACGAGCAGTTATCGCATGCAGACCAGCCTTACCGGAACCGGGCAGCTCACCTCGTCGAGCGGAGCGGTTCAGATTCCGAATGGCGGCGGAACGCCTGGGTTTACCTACGAGAACGATCCAACGTTTCAATTCATTCCGGTCAACGACGACACGAACGCTCAGCTGCTGCTGAGGCCGATTCCTCCCGAGACCTTCTATGCGCTGTATTCGCAGGGCTGGCGGGTAGATCAGCTTTTCCGTTTGCTGGTGGACCGGATCGAAATTACGCGCACGCCGGCAGGGGGCGGAGGCTGCTCAGTGGAGACGATTCGCAATGTGGTGCCAGCCAGCTACGCGGCGCCCGAGGATCAGGCGGCACTGAGCCGGTACGTCACGTTTCTGCGGATCAGCGCGCTGGTTTATGAATTGCAAAGGCGCGGCATTTTGCTGCTGCGCGGCAAGAGCACCTTTGTGCCTTTCGACAAGGATGCCGTTCTCAATCTGGAGAAGAAGAAGGGTGCTGCGGGGGCGGCGGCCGGGGGTGAGCGGGGAATCCGGCGGGAGGAGATTCGGGCGGGAGCGGATTCCAGGCGAAAGACGAGAACGATGCGGTTTCCAAAGACAATCTCTGGGTGAAGACGCCCGCGGGCTGGATGCTGGGGCACAAGGTTTTTTCGGCGGTTTTCTATCTGAGTCCTCTGCAGGTGAAGGATGAAGTGGGGCCGGATGGCACGAAAACGCAGGTCTTCGTTTCGGACCCACAAGCCGTTGCCAGGGAACTGAGCGACGATCTGGAGCCGGCGGGAGCTCTGGCGGCACTGCGGGAGGGACCGGCTCTGACGACCATGCTGAGCGTCATGGCGAGTGGGTTTTCTCTGGAGGGAGCGCCCGAGCCACAGGGAGCACAACAGGGAATCTGCCCGGCGCCGGGAACCGCGTCGGCTCATCTTTTTCTGCGTTCCATGCTGGGGCTGATGGCAGCGGCGGCGCAGGAGGAAAAGCCCTTCCTTGCGCTGGCTGGAGCGAATCCGACGATCCCGACCAATCCGCTGGAAAGCCAAACGGGGCCTGGAGGTCTGCAGCCTGCACCTCCGGCGCCGTTCAATCAGGAGGTTCCGAAGGTGGAACAAATGCCCCTGCTCTATGTGGACTGGTCAGGGGGTGAGGCAGCAGCCCTGCCGGCGCATACGCCTCCGCTGATTGAGCTGAGCTACCGAAGCAAGGAGTACATGATTGCGGACCCGACTCAGCCGCTGGATCCAAGCGACGAATACTGGAACCGGGATATGTTTCGGCTAATCGGAAGCCTGACGTCGCAGGTCACGGTGGACATTTCGAAGTTCCCGCTCCCGGCACTGCTGCAGTTGCATTCGGATTAGCGTCGCCCGGTTCGGGCGGGTTTTTTCCAGCGGCTTGTCGCTGAGAATTCGTTACTGTTTTGGGGTTCGACATACCCACGTCTCAACATCGAGACCTGGGGCACCCATTTTCACGACGGTGCTTACCAAATCCCTGAGACAGGAAACCAGGGTGGTGCCTCAGAGGTTCCTTGAACAATTCAACAAACCCAAGTGTGTCGATGCAGGTGCCTCAGGGGCTGAATGTGAACTTCCAGGCCCCCAGGCTCGGTTCGTAAAGAGCGATTCGGACCCGGAGATCCAATCGGCTGTTTCCGAATCGTTGAATTAACGCATCAGTCAACACAGAGGGGTCCACAAAAACACAAAGCTAATGGAATCATCTACATCCAGAGGGGTCGACCCCCCGAATCCCGAAAATTGCCCCCAGCTCCCAGCCCCCGCCCCGTTCGCGGCCCCCGGCTCCCAGCCCCCCCGCCACCCAGCTCCAACTAAATTCTTAGTTACTTTCTCCCCCCTCCCGCGTCAAAACAAGAGAGGGGGCTTTCAACCGTGCCGCGCAAAACCTCCCAGACCCTCACCGAAGCCGAGCTCCGCATCATGCAGGTGTTCTGGCTCAAGGGTCCCGGAACCGTCCAGCACATCCTCGACGCGTTGCCCGCCACGCCCGCGCTCGCCTACAACACCATTCTCACCACCATCCGCATCCTCGAGCGCAAGGGCTACATCGGCCACGACAAAGACGGCCGCGCCCACATCTTCCGTCCCCTCGTCGCCGAAGAAGAAGCCAGCCGCTCCGAGATTCGCCACCTCGTCGGCCGCTTCTTCCGCGACTCCCATGAAGACCTGGTCCTCAACATCCTCGAAGACCGCGGCATCGACCCCACCGAGCTCGACCGCCTCCGCAAGATGCTCGAGCGCTCCAACGGAGGCCAGGAGAAATGATGACCCTCGTCCAGCTGGCCGTCGAACGCGTGCTCAACTCTCTCCCCGAAGGACTCCTCATCGCCCTCGGGGCCTGGCTGCTGCTCCGCGTCATGGGTCGCCAGAACTCCGGCACCCGCTTTGCGGTCTGGCTCGTCGCCCTCGCCAGCGTGGTCGCACTCCCGCTCCTCAGCGGCATGGGTTCGCCGGCTCACGTCTTTCCTGCCCTGACCTCCAGGCAGCATCCTGAGCTCGCCATCCCCGCGTTCTGGGCCACCGCCTTCTTCGCTCTCTGGATCGTGATCGCCACCGCAGCCCTGGCCCGCGTCGTCGCCGGCGTCTGGCAGGTTCGCCAGATTCGCCGCAGCTGCACTGAAGTCCCAACCGCGAACCTCGCCCCCGAACTCCAGGCGCTCCTCACTGAGACCAACCGCCCCGTCCGCGTGCTCACATCGCAGCAAGCCCGCGTCCCCGCGGCCCTCGGCTTCCGCAACCCAGCCATCGTGCTGCCCGCCTGGGCCCTCAGCGAGCTGACCACCGCCGAACTCCGGCCCATCCTGATTCATGAGCTCGCCCATCTCCGCCGCCGCGACGACTGGACCAACCTCCTCCAGAAGACCGTTCGCGCCCTCCTCTTCTTCCACCCCGCCGTCTGGTGGATCGACGCCCGCCTCTCGCTCGAGCGTGAGATGGCCTGCGACGATGCCGTGCTCGCCGCCACCGGCAACCCGCGCGCCTACGCCGGCTGCCTCATCGACCTGCTTGAAAAAGGCTGCGCCCGTCGCGGCTGGACCATGGCTCAGGCCGCCGTCGCCCGCGCTCGCGACGCCTCCATCCGCATCGCGCGCATCCTTCGCGTCGGTCCATCGGTCACCACCCGCATCGGCCGCATCGCTCTCGGAGCAGCAGCTTCGCTGGCCCTGGCCTGCACCGGCATCGCGCTCTGTGCACCCCAGTTCGTCGCCTTCGTTCCCATCGAGTCCCCATCCACCGCCCAGCTGAACAAGCCGCTCGTCGACAACATCGGCTTCGCGCCCTCGCCGTCGGCCGTGGTCAATGCCAGCTTCCATCCGGCCCGGAAAACAACCCCGGCTCTTCCCACCGCCGCCAGGCGTCATCGAGCCTCGCACACCGTTCCGCTGCGTCAGGCATCCCTGACCCACAACCGCATCGCCCGCAACCCCGTCGTCATGACCCGCGTCACCGAGTTCACCACAACGAACCAACCCGCTCCGGCTCCCATGATGCTCATCTTCCGCACCGCACAGCTTCGTACCACCGGAGCCGCAATCAGCAATGCTCGCAAGCCGCAGAGCAGCGAAAACCCCGCTCTGCAAATCCAGGTCGTCCAGATCGTCGATCCGGTAACCGGCACCCCGGTGCAGGTCCTCGAGATCATGCTCGTCCTGCCGCAACAGCCCGGATCGCCTTCGCAGTCGATCTAAAAAATTTGCCTTAATCAACTAATTCGTTAGTTCAATAACAGGAGAAGCAAATCCCATGAACCTCAGCAAAGTGAAATCGTTGCTCACGCGCCGCGTCGCTATTCCCGTGGCGGCCTTGGCGCGGGAGTTGCCATCGGCACCTGGTGCTATGCCGGCCCCGCCAGCGCTGCCGCACGCCCCTGCCCCGCCGCTCGACCAGAGCAGCGTCGCCCCTCTCATCTCCCTCGATCAGGCCATGGAGGCCCTCACCGCCCGCGTTCGGCCTGCGGTCGTCAACGTCACCGTCACCTCCAAACCCAGCCGGCACCAGCTTGCTGAAGACGATGGCCAAAACGGCCAGGACCAACAGCAACAGCAGCAGCAATTCCAGCAGTTCTTCGGCCAGGGTTCCCCCTTCGGCCAGTTCTTCCAGGGCCCGATGCAGCAGCAGCAGCCCAGCATCGAACACGGACTCGGCAGCGGCGTCATCATCTCTCCCGACGGCTACATCGTCACCAATAACCACGTCATCGCCGGCGCCATCAACATCAGCGTCACCCTCAGCAATCGGGACATCTATCCGGCCAGGCTCATCGGCGCCGATCCGCTCACCGATCTCGCCGTCATCAAGATCGAGGGTCACGACTTTCCCAGCATTCCCTGGGGCGACTCCACCAAACTCGAGCCCGGCCAGACCGTTCTCGCCTTCGGCAATCCCTACGGATTCCGCTTCAGCGTCACCCGCGGCATCATCAGCGCCCTCAACCGCCCCAACCTCGAAGCCGATCGCCGCAAGCCCGGTGAGTTCATCCAGACCGATGCCGCCATCAACCCCGGTAACTCCGGTGGCGCCCTCGTCGACTCCCGCGGCCAGCTCATCGGCATCAATTGCATGCTCTATTCGCCCACCGGCGCCTTCTCCGGCATGGGCTTTGCCATCCCCACCCAGATCGCTCAGCCCGTCGTCACCGACCTCATGCGTGACGGCAAAGTTCAGCACGGCTACATCGGCGTCTCCATCAGCGACGTCACTCCCGACACCGCGAAGTTCTTCAAAGTGAATAAAGCCGTCGGTGCGGTCATCTCCGATGTCACTTCCGACTCTCCCGGCGGCAAAGCGGGCCTCAAAACCGGTGACGTGATCACCCAGTTCAACGGCAAGCCTGTTTCTGATGCCGGAGAACTGCAGATGGAAACCAGCCTCACGCCTCCCGGCAACACGATTCACCTCGAGGTCATGCGCGATGGCAAGAGCGTCGACGTGCCCGTCACCCTCGGTTCGTTCAACAACGGCCACGAACAGGAGGTCGCCCAGAACGGCGATCACAAGGGCCGCTGGGGCCTCGGTCTCGCCGACCTCACTCCCGACGTTCGCCAGCAGATCGAAGCTCCCGCCAGTGTCCACGGTGCGGTCATTCAGAATGTCCGTCCCGGCAGCCCCGCGGACGATGCCGGTCTGTCGCGCGGCGACGTGATCGTCTCGGTCAACCGCAAGCCGACCGACTCGGCCTCGGACGCCGCCCAGCAGCTCTCCGGCATCCCCACCGGTCAGGACGCGCTGGTGCTCGTCTGGTCCAACGGTGGCAGCACCTTCCGCGTGCTCCATCCGTCGTCGGGATCCGAAGGTTGAAGAGCGGTCTCGATGTCCACCTGCGCAGCCGGTGTTCAACACCGGCTGCGCCTTTCCTCTAAAAGGTTTGCCCGCTGATCGATCGCCCCACACAAGTTCATTGCCGGAGATACCTTTATCCGTCGGCAGATTCGATCAACAAAGTTCGCGAAAGGAACGTGAGAGATGACAATGAACCAGCTTTTTCCAGTGCCTCGGAAATGGCGGACTTTCTCGGCGGCCGCCGTCTGCCTGGGAGCATCGACGATTGCATGGCCACAAATTGCGGACCATGGAGCAACTACGCGAATGACAGACCCACAGATTGTCGAGGATCTCCGCACACACGTGGAAGAATTGGCGGCGCAGAATCGATTTTCCGGAACGGTGTTGCTGGCAAAGCACGACCGGATTCTGTTCGAGAACGCATACGGATTTGCCGATCATGCCTTCGACGCCCGCAATAACCTGGATACCCGGTTCAACCTTGCCTCGGACGGCAAGATGTTTACGGCCCTGGCGATTGCACAGCTTGCCGAGCAGGGTAAGTTCTCACTGGACGATACTCTGCTGAAGCTGGTGCCCGACTACCCAAACCACGATGTCGCGGCGAAGATAACAATTCGCGAGTTGCTCACGCACCGTTCTGGCCTGGGCGATTTCTTTGGTCCGGAATACTGGAACTCCAACCCGGAGCGCTACACCACGCTGGCGTCTTATCTGCCCTTGTTTGCGAGCAAGCCGCTGCTCTTCGAGCCGGGAACCAGAGCTGCATACAGCAATGCCGGCTATCTCGTGCTCGGCCTGGTGATCGAGCATGTGTCCGGCGAGAGCTACTATCGGTACCTCCAGGACCACATCTTCGACCCGGCGGGAATGCACCACACTGGCTGCTATTCATATGCAGACGATGTGCCGAATCTGGCCCTGGGATATACACACCTCATCACGCGACAAGTGCCAGGAGGAACAACGCAACCGGCATCGAGAGTCACCATGAGCCTCTCGCCGGGCGTTTCTGCCGGCGGATGCTACTCGACCGTTGGAGACATGCTGCGCTTTGCCGATGGTGTCGAGGGTCATAAGTTGGTCGGCAGCGAATGGGCGAACCAGTTGCTCACGGGTGCGGCATCGGACTGGCTTGGGCCCATGACGCGCCCGGATCAGGCTCCCGACGTTCGCGTAGCTGGACACGCGGGCGGCGCTCCAGGGGTCAGCACCTGGGTTGATTTGTACCCGGATCTGGGTTACGTGGCCATCGTTCTTTCCAACTGTGACAACGGTGCTGAACTCGTGAACCCGAGGCTGCGCTGGGAGCTGACCGGGCACGCGTTGCCGCAGAAGGTGCACGTGGACGCAGCGGCGCTCGACGATTTGGCTGGTCAGTACAAGGCTCCGTCCACAGAGCGGCCCGGGGATGGTCATCATGGCGGTGGGGCGAGCCGGACCGCCGCCTGCGCCGCCGATCACGGTGAGGGCCGCAGGCGACGCGCTGGAAGTGGATCTGGGGCCGATGGGCGGAACACACAGGTTTCTGCCGCTTTCCGCCACAGAGTTCTTTGACGTTGATGCGCCAGGAGCAAGGCTGACGTTTGCCAAAGATGAAAGCGGTCGCGTAATCAGCCTGTCGGTCGAAGGATCAAACTTGAGAATCGCGAGGGCGCCTCGTCTGCCCTGAGACGAGGTGCAACCCTCCCGGTGTTCGGTCCTTCAATCGGATCCGAAGGCTAAGGTTCCGCGGATTCCTTCAATGCCCGAGCTTCGACCTCTGCTCCAGCAGCCACTGCACCAGCTCCACACCGCCACCAAAGTTGTCGTACTCCGCCGGCAGCTTCCTTCCATCCGTGTACTCGTTGTAGACCCACGGATCGGTCACCGCGAACACCATCCCCTTCCCATACCGCGTCCACGCCATCAGCAGCTCGCCCTTGCTGTCCTTCATCAGCGGCACGGCCTTCCCTGACAGCGTCAGCGAGCACGTGTCCTTCATATACAGCACATGAGGATGCGTGAACGGCGGCTCCGCACTCACATCGATCCGCCCCGAAGCAAAATCGTCCCCCTCCACGTGATGCACCAGCACGTTGTTGAAGTGCAGCCCGAACTTGTCCGCCAGCAAGTCCAGGTGCTCGATATCCGCGTTCGCCGGATCGTTCTCCATCAACAGCAACACGCCACCGCCGCGCACCCACTCCGCAATCTGCCCCGCATCCTCCGCTCCCATGTAATGCGGAGTTGGATTCTTCGCCGTGTTATCCGGCGACACGATGATGTAGTATTGCGTCCCCTTCAGCTTCTCCACGGTCGGCGCACTCGCCAGCGTCTTCGTCGCCACACCGGAGCTGCGCCACACATGCCCGAACAGCGAGAATCCCGCGTTCGAAAAGTCGTCCCACTTGTAATGAAACAGCTCCGTCTCGCCCGCCGCATTCTTCCGCGTCTGGCTGTTGAACCAGCCATCCACCAGCACTGTCTGCCCCGATCCCGCCAACGCCCGAGGCGCCATCTCCATCTCGCTCGCCGCCAGCAAGAAAGCCCCTACGCCCTTCGGATCGTTATCCGCCACCGGCTGCGAAACGTAATATTCGTAGCTCCCGTCGCGATGCTCAGCACCACCCAGCCCAGCCACCTTCACCGTCCCGGTCAGCGTCACGCTCCCATCGCTCTCCGTCCGCACAAACTGCTTCTGGATGCCGCTCCACCCGCGCTCCGCATTCTTTTCATACGCGCGCGGCAGATATCCCAGTCGCACACCCTTCGCCAGCGCATAGGTGAACATGCACGACGCCGACGCCTCCAGATAATTCCCCTTCGCGCCCGGCTTATCCAGCACCTGCCACCACAGCCCGCTCGCCGGATCCTGTACCTTCGCCACCGCCGCTGCCGTCCGCCGCAGAATCTCCAGCAACTGCGCGCGTCCAGGATCGTTCTCCGGATACCACGGCAGCGTATCCACCAGCGCCATCATGTACCAGCCCATCGCGCGTCCCCAGAAGTTCGGCGAATCCCCCGTCGTCTTGTTCGCCCAGAACTGCTCCTTCGACTCGTCCCACCCGTGATACAGCAGCCCCGTCTTCGCGATCGCGCGCATGCTCGTCGATCAGCACAAACTGCCGCGTGATCTCCGCGAAATCCTGTGGTTCCTCAAACTCCGCCGCCCACTCCGCATAGAACGGCTCGGCCATGTACAGCCCGTCCAGCCACATCTGGTTCGGATAAATCTTCTTGTGCCAGAATCCCCCCGACGCCGTCTTCGGCTGCTGCGCCAGTTGCTCCCGCAACAGCTTCGCCGCCTTGTAATAGCGCTCGTTCTGCGTCACCTGGTAGAGCAGCAACAGCTGCCGTCCCATCAGAATGCTGTCCAGCTGATCCTCGTCCGCATGGTAGGTCGGGATCGATCCGTCCGGCTCGACAAATTGATCCACCGACTGTTTCAAATACCGGTAGTACTCGCCCTTTCGCCGACCCGTACCAGACCGCATCCATCCCTTCCAGCAGCGTCCCCAACTCATAGTTCCAGTGCCACGACGCTCCCGGCGCCGCCCAGCGACCGTCCGGCCAACGCCTCATCGTCGAGTCCGCCATCCGCTGCGACCACAGCGCCGATTGCGCCTGGACCGGACCCACCGTCATCACAGCCAATGCAAACAGCCAACAGACCCGCAGAAGCTTCATCGCCACCCCTCATTCCAACCGCTGTCCATGGTTGCAGAAACACTGTTTCCCTGTCGCGTTCGCGCCGGCCACTCGTCCCACTCTGCGAAATCGCGCTGCTGGCCCCGGTACCGCCGCCGCCCCGCCCACTCGTCACTCTCCTATTGCCTCCCCATAAGAGCCCCTGCTATATCTATGGCGCTCCCATAGGAGAAGACTGAGCATGCCCGATAAATTCGACGTCTGGCAGGGCACCCTGGCCCTCATGGTTCTCAAGACCCTCGAAACCATGGGCCCGCAGCACGGCTACGGCATCGCCCGCCGCATCGAGCAGACCAGCGGCAACCGCCTCGCCCTCAACTACGGCACCCTTTACCCCGCCCTCCTCAAACTCGAGCAGGAAGGCGCCATCGCCTCCGAGTGGGGCACCTCCGACAACAACCGCAAGGCGAAGTTCTACCGCCTGACCCGAGCCGGCCGCAAACAACTCCAGCGCGAAGCCCGCACCTGGGAGCAGGCCGCCGCCATCGTCGCCCGCTTCCTCTCTCCCGCCGAGGAAAACTAAATGCGCGCCCTCCGAGCCTTTCTGCATCGCCTTCGCGGCCTCTTTTCCAGTCGTGCCGACTTCGACTCCGAACTCGACAGCCACCTCCAGCTCCACATCGACGACAACCTCCGTGCCGGCTTGTCCCCTGCAGAAGCTCGCCGTCAGGCGCTCCTTCAACTCGGCGGTCTGGAGCAAACCCGCCAGGCGATGCGCGACCGCGGCACCCTTCCCTGGGCCGAGACCCTCGCGCAGGATGTTCGCTTTGCCCTCCGACAGTTGCGCAAATCCCCCGGCTTCACCGCTGTCGTCGTCATTACCCTCGCCCTCGGCATCGGCGTCAACACCGCGCTCTTCTCCATCGTCAATACCGTTCTCCTGCACCCCATCGACTCGCCCCGCCCCGGTGAACTCCTTGCTGTCGACGCCTCCAAGCCCAACTTCGAAACCGGATCCATCTCCTGGCCGAACTACCTTGACTGGCGGCGCGACAACCGCAGCTTCTCCGGCCTCGCCGTCTATCGCCACGTCGGTTTCGTCATGACCGGTTCCGGCGAATCCGAACGCGTCCGCGGCAATTACGTCACCTCTAACTTCTTTCCGATCCTCGGAGTCAGGCCCGCCATTGGCCGTCTTATCGCCGAGGGCGAAGACGAAATCGGACGGCAACCCATCGTCATGCTCGGTGCTGGATTTTGGGCGCGCAAATTCGGCTCCGATCCCAACATCGTCGGCCGCTCCATCACCCTCGACGGCCGTGACTACACCGTCGTCGGCATCATCCCTGCCTCCTTCGATCTACAGTTCGGCGGATTTCTGCCTGAGGATATTTACGTTCCGTTCGGCCAGTGGCCAACGCAGGCCCTCAAAAACCGCGGCGCCGGCCTCGGCATCCACGGCATCGCCCGCCTCAAACCCGGCGTCACCCTCGCGCAGGCCCGGGCCGACATGAACAACGTCACCGGCCACCTCGCCGCCATCTATCCGGAACAGGACCGCGGCCTGCGCGCCAGCCTGCGCCCCTTGCGCGAATCCATCGTCGGCAACGTGCGACCCGTCCTCTTCGTTCTCCTCGCGGCGGTCGGCTTCGTGCTGCTTATCGCCTGCTCCAACGTCGCCAACCTGCTGCTTGCCCGCTCCAGCACGCGCGCGCAGGAATTCGGCGTTCGCCTTGCTCTCGGCGCCAGCCGCCCCCGCATCGTCCGCCAGGTCCTCACCGAAAGTATTCTTCTTGCGCTGGCCGGCGGCGCCCTCGCCCTCGTTCTCGCCGCCTGGGGAACCCGCGCGGCGGTTGCCCTCGCCCCCGACACGCTCCCTCGCGCCTCGCACATTCACATCAGCCTGCTCGTGCTCGGATTCGCTTTTCTCGTCTCCTTCGCCGTCGGCATCCTCTTCGGCTTCATCCCCGCCTGGAAGATCGCCGCACAGCAACCCCACGCGACGCTCCGCGACAGTGGCAGCCGCACCGTTCACGGATCGCGTCATCGCACGCAGGACGCCCTCGTTATCTTTCAGATGGCTGCGGCGCTCGTGCTGCTCGCCGGTGCCGGTCTCATGGTCCGCAGCCTCTTCGCGCTCTACCATACCTCGCCCGGCTTCGATCCCAACGGCATTCTCCGCTTCAGCGTCGCCGGGCCTGACACCCCCGCCATCGACAACCCTGTGGGCGCTCGCGCCTACGCGCGCCACCTCGACGAGCAGATGCGCTCTGTCCCCGGTGTCTCTGCCGTCTCGCTCATGGATGGCGACCTGCCTCTGACCGGCGATGACGACGAAGAGCTCTTCTGGATGCAAAACGAAGCGAAACCCGCCGACGCCAACGATATGCATTGGTCCCTGCTCTACATCATCGAACCGGACTATCTGCAGATCATGCGCATCCCGCTGCTCCGGGGCCGCTGGTTCACTGACGCCGATCGCGAGGACACTCCGCACGTCATCGTCATCGACGAGGATCTCGCCCGCCAGTTCTTCCCCGGCACCGATCCGATCGGGAAGGTCGTGAATCTCACCAATCCTGAAAACACGCAGGCTACGATCGTCGGCGTTGTTGGCCACGTCCTCCACTGGGGACTCGACAACGACGCCGGCTCTTCGCTCCATGCCCAGCTCTACCTGCCCATCGGTCAGCTCAACGGCTGGCAGCTCGTCTCCACCACCGGCTTCTTCTATAACGTCGCGGTTCGCGCAGACCATCCGGACACGGTCTTCCCCGACATTCAGTCCTCACTGCGGCAGATGAATGCCTCGCAGGTCGCCTGGCGTCCGCTCACCATGAACCAGATCATCGCCGACTCTCTCGCGGCCCGGCGCTTTTCTATGACACTGCTCGGAGCCTTCGCCGCCCTCGCTCTTCTGCTCGCCAGCGTCGGCCTCTATGGCGTCGTCTCCTATCTCGTCGGACAGCGCACTCAGGAGATGGCCATCCGCATGGCTCTCGGCGCGAACCGGGCCGACGTGCTCCGCTGGGTCCTCCGCCGCGGCGCCGCTCTAGCCGGTATCGGAGTGGCTGCCGGCACCGTCGCCGCGCTGCTGGTCACGCGCGCCATGGCCGGGATCTCTGTCGCAAGGTCTTCGATTATTTACGGCGTGCAACCATGGGACCCGATCACCATCTGCACCGTCGTGGCGGTCCTCATGCTGGTTGCGCTTCTTGCCAGCTACGTCCCTGCGCGCCGCGCCGCTTCCGTCGATCCCATGCAGGCCCTGCGCTCCGAATAGCCTCGTGTTCGTGGTGTGGGGTGCGGACGTCTGCGTCTCATTTCCGCATAGCGTGGCGCTCACGCGCCCTTCGCCTCTGCCTCCCCGCGCGTGTACCGGATCGCCTCCACCTTCGACCTCACAATCAAGCCCTCGCCCACCATCGCATCCAGATGCGGCACCAGCTTCGCAATCTGCTCTTCCGTATCGATCACGCTCACCATCATCGGCGCATCCCGCGACAGCTTCCACGGGCTGGGGCGATGAATCCGCGTGCTGCTCCCGTATCCTTCGATTCCGCGATACACGATCGCACTCTCCAGCCCCAGTTCCTGGCACTTCGCCACGATCGCCTCGTGCAGCGGCTTCCCCATCCAGCGATCCGCCTCGCCAAAATAAATGCGCAGCATCTGAGCTTCGAACGCCTCTTTCATCGCCTCATGCCTCGCTCGTCTCCAGCTCCGCCGGCCGCCACGAATACTTCACGATGTCCACGTCCGACATCACCACCAGACCCTCCTGCACCATCTGCTCCATCACCGGCAAAAACGCGCGCAGCTTCTCCTCCGTGTCTACCACCGACAGCAGGATGGATGCATCTCTCGACAGATGCGCGGGCTTGTCCTGGTGCGCGCGCCGATGCGCCCCATACCCCAGCATCCCCCGAACCACCGTCACCCCCGCAATATCGTTGGCGCGCATCGCCTGCACCAGCGCCTCGTGCAGCGGCTTGTCCTTCCACTTATCGCTCTCCCCCACATAGATCCGCATCAGCCGCGCCTTGCCCTCCATCTTCAGGTGCTCCGGCGTCACCCGCTTCGCCTTCGACAGCGTTGGCGCCTTCGCGACCGTCGTCTCCTGCACTTCGATCAGCCCCGTCCCCGCCATCTCCTCCAGCTTGCCCAGCAGCTCATTCACCTTCTCCCGCGTCTCCACAAACTCAATCCGCACAGGCAGCTTGTCCGAAATCTCAACCATACTCGCCGCATGCAGATGGTGATCCGCACCGAATCCCGCAATCCCTTTCAGCACCGTCGCCCCGCTCACGCCGCGATAGAAAAGAAAATCCAGAATCGATGAATAAGCCGACGCGCCGTGATACCGCGCCCCCTCGCTCACCGTGATCGATACCTTCAGCGCCTTGCCCGTCGCCAGCATCCCGCCTCCTTCGCTCGCGCTCATCCCAACACCTCCGCTGCCAGCATTCCGCCCCACACCGCAGCCAGCCCCAGAATCAGGCTCCCAACCGCATACAGCGCCGCCATTGGAAACCCGCCCGCCCGCAGCAGCGACAGCGTCTCCCACTCATATGTCGAAAATGTACTGTACGCCCCCACAAACCCTACGGGAACCAGATAGCGCCAACCGGCGCCCCAACCCGCACGTTTGCCCAGGAACGTCATCGCGAATCCGATCGCCGCGCACGCCGTCAGATTGATCGCCAGCGTCCCGTATGGAAACCTCGCCCCCAGCCGGTCGGTCACCGTCGCCCCAACCCAGTAGCGGGCCACCGAACCCAGCGCTCCACCCAAAGCAATCAGCAGATACTTTTGCAATCCCCCTCCTTGCGGTTCGTTGCATCTCGCAGCGAACCAACGGGCCGATTCGGCGCGAGGACGCAGACGTACGTCTCCGCCACACACCAACTCATGTTTTTCAGGGATCGCGCCGGGACATGACTCCGCGACAGGATTCCCTGTCAGGAGTCATCATCTGTCCGGCTACAGAAGGACAGCGGTTAAAGGCGAACTCCTTCGCCGCTTGATTACTTTTACTACAAATTAGTCCCACAGCAATGTCAAGCAAAGTCGATGGGGTCAACGACGCGGGCACAACCGGCCTCTCCGCCCCGGGAGTTCAGACCGGTTGCAGCTCGTGCTCAAGCTGCGGCTTCGCGCTGCGGTGGACCCGCAGGTTGTCGAGCGCGTATTCGATGTAGCGGGGCTCCAGTTGCGGAGCCTTCTCCATGAAACGACAGGTGGCGATCACCTGATCGACGATGAATCTCGGCTGATAGGCGGCCAGTTCGAGACCCTTTTCTTCCTGAATCTTGTAGAGGATGGAGTCGAAGCTCTCCCTGGAAAGGGCAAGGCCGTGCCTCGAGCACTCTGTCTCGAAGATGCGACGGAAGGAGTCGAACACTCGGCGCGCCCACTTCGATTTTGTAGGGCAGGCGGCGGAGAAAAGCGGGGTCCATCAGATCTTCGGGCTCGATATTGGTGGAGAAGATGACGAGTTCTTCAAAGGGAATGCTGAAACTTTTCCCGGTGTGAAGCTTGAGGTAGTCAACGCGGTTTTCCAGAGGTATGATCCAGCGGTTGAGGAGCGCGGTGGGGCTGACCAGCTGACGGCCGAAGTCATCGATGATGAAGGAGCCACCCAGCGCTTTGATATGGATCGGCGCCTCGTAATAGTGACCGATGGGGTTGTAGAGGAGGTCGAGCATTTCGAGGGTGAGCTCGCCGCCGGCAACCAGAAAGGGCCTGCGGCAGGCCACCCAGCGGTGATCCAGAACATCGCTGCGGTCGGTCAGGAATCCGGGATCTTCGCTGACGCCGGCGGAATCGACGGCCTCATGGATGGCAGGGTCGAACAGACGGATGATCTGGCCCTCGACCGCGATCGCATAAGGCAGGTAGATGATGTCGCTGAAGACGCTGGCCAGGCAGCGGGCGATCGAGGTTTTTCCGTTTCCCGGCGGCCCATAGAGCAGCATGGCACGGCCGGAGTTCAACCCCGGCCCGCACTGCTCGATGAGCGCGTCGTCGAACGTGAGAGACCCGATGGATTGGCGGATGCGATCGAAGGTGATCACTTCGTTGGTGAGCTTCTGGTGGAGCACCTGGTCGTTGAACTGATCCAGAGGCACTGGCGCGGGTCCGACATAGCCCACCTGCCCGAGGGCTTCGACCGCAAAGCGCGTTCCGCCGTCGGTGAAGGAATAGCTGGTGCCGCCGGAGCTGTCTGCGCCTCGCACCCCCATCGATTGCAGCAGCTTGCGATCGACCGCCATCTGCACCAGTTCGGCGACCATGCGGTACGGGAGCTTAATGGCGTCGGTGATCTGGCGGATGGTCTGCAAACGGGCGGAGTAGATGAGCTTCATCATGAGGCCCATCAGATCGACACGCTCAATTCCGGTGGCGGCAATATCCGCGGGCTCGGTGGGAATGTGGTGCAGAAACCGATCGAGCGCGTCTTCGGTGAGCAGGCCCATGGCGACGAGGTTCTCGCCCAGCCGGCCGCCCTGGGTGGCCTGACGTTCCAGCGCGTGGGCGACATCCTCCGCGGTAACCAACCTGGCCTGGACGAGCAGATCCCCTAACTGCAATCGCGTGCCGATGACATCCTCCTGGAACGGGCTGGCGCGGACGTCGTATGGGGAACGCCGCGCGTCCTATACATAGCACGGAGCGAACGATGGTCCAATAACACGGAGAAGCGATGACCTGTGAGAAGTTCGAGGGACCTCTTTCGCGCAAACTCGAACGGGTCGCGACCGAACTTCGAGGGGGCGTTAGCGGCTTTAGAGTGCCTTCAACACAACCCCACACGCCAGGATACAGCTGCAATCAACGGCTCATGCCGCCTCTGCCCTGAGCCCTGCGCTCTGAGTCCTGTGCCCTGTCGATTCAGAACCCTACGATGTTGTAGCCGCTATCCACGTAGATCGTTTCGCCCGTCACGCCGCTGGCCAGGTCCGACGCCAGATATACCGCCGTCTTCCCCACCTCGGTCTGCTCCGTGTTCCGGTGCAGCGGCGAGCGCTCCTCGTGATACTTCAGCATGTCGCCCAGCGCCCCAATCCCCCGCGCCGCCAGCGTCTTGATCGGCCCCGCCGATATCGCATTCACCCGCACGTTCTGCTTGCCCAGGTCCCACGCCAGATACCGCACCGTCGCCTCCAGCGACGCTTTCGCCACGCCCATCACCTTGTAATGTGGCACCACCTTCTCCGCCCCGTAATACGTCAGCGTGATGATCGATCCGCCCTCCGTCATCAGCGGCGCCGCCCCGCGGCTCAGTGCGATCAGCGAGTAGACGCTCACGTCGTGCGCGATCCGGAAACCCTCCCGCGTCGTCTGCAGAAAAGGGTTCTTCAAATCCTCCGGCGGAGCGTACGCAATCGCGTGTACCAGCACATCCAGCTTCCCGTATTTCTCTTTGATCTGCCCAAAGACCTGATCGATCTCCGCGTCGTTCGCCACGTCGCACTGGAACGGCTCCGCCCCCGGCAATTCCTCGATCAGCCCCAGCGCCTCGGACTTCATGCGCTCGTTCTGATAGCTGATCGCCAGCTTCGCCCCCGCCTCGTGCAGCTTGGTGGCAATGCCCCAGGCAATGCTGCGCTTATTCGCCAGTCCAAAAACGGCCGCGACGCGGCCTTCTAAATTGAGCATCAGTGGTTCGACTCCAGGCAAGTCATCGTCCGGCGCAACACTTCACCACCGGCCCTGCCATTGTAAATGCGCAATGGAACGCGAGAGGAATCTGCAATCACCCGCACTCGCACCTCGAGCCCGAATCCGACGCCGCCTCGCGCACCGCCTCGCCATTTGCCGGCCGATAATACCGTTGCTCCGGATGCGCGCACGCCAAACACAGCCTCTCTCCGTCGCGCTCCACAAAGCGCTCGTAGTTGATCCCCTCGCCGCACCGCGCACACGCCACCCGCTCGCCCTTGTAGCCCGGCATCTCCTTCGGCCCCACTTCAACCTCTACCCACTGCTCGCCGAACAGCTCCCCATCGCCCATCTCGCGATAGGCCTTCATCTGCTGCTGGTTTTTGTTCTCGATTTCCGGATACAGCTCGCGCGCCCGCTGCTTCGACGACTCCAGCGCCACAATCCGAATCGCCCGCCCCGTCCCCAGATCGACAAACGTTGCCGCCATCTTGCCCCAGTCGCGAAATTTCAGCGCCCGCTTCCCCAGCCGGCACCCCGTCACCACGCCGATCGCATCCGTCGCGCAGCGGTCAATTTCGATGTACGTCACCAGCCGCTTGCGATCCGCCCCCCGCGGCTCCTCAATCCCCAGCCGCCTGCACCCCAGCATCGCCATGCGCACACCCAGCACCTGGCCGGCACACAAATGCCCATGCGCAACCTCCGCCTGCTTCAGTAGATCGTCAAAGGACTCCATGCAGCGATCATAAGGCGATTGCAGCACCCGCGAAAGCGAGCGAAGAAGCGAGCAGCAGGTCGAGCGAAGAAGAAAGGGCCTATCGATACGGAGCAAAGCCTGAGGACATGGAAGAGCAGCAAGGGCCTTGTACCCGGAGTGTGCTGTTGAAAGTAGTCACTGTAACGGATATGTCGGAGAGATTCCCAGTCGCATGTTCTATTTTCCAGATTCCATGCCTTTGCCGGTAAACCGCTGTGCCTGTCCGCGGAAGGACGAAGGTGTGTGGGACCGGTTGCGGATCATCAACGATCAGCAGAGCACGAACCTGATTCTTGCCGTCGGTTGCGAACTCCAGGCGGCTGACGGAAGTATATTGGCTCGCCTCATTGATGCTGTCTGCAAAACCCGACCCTAAATAGTCGAGGCTAAGTGGCGCTTCTAGTGTAGTGTCTCTCCGGACTACCTCCACCTTGGCATTAGTAAGCGCCCGGTTCGGTAGCAGTGGACGAATCAGCCAATATCCGCCGGCACCAAATACTAAAAGGGGAGCAGCGGCTCGAATCGCCAGTGGGAGCGTGCGAAAAGACCTCGGAACCAGGCGAGGGAAGACCAGTAGCCCCCAAAGGCCACCGCAAATAGCAGCGGTATAGACCCCCACGGAGGAAATAGCGATCATCCATCCTGCAGCGGCCATCATGATGCCAGCGGACACGAATGCCAACGGCGTGGCGATGAGCCGAAGACCCCACGGAGGCAGTTGGCAGAACCCCAAAAGCCACGCCATTGCAGCGAAAAGGCCACCGTAGAAGGCTGTGCCTCTCAGGAGGAGGAGACTAAACCCAAAGAAGAACTGCAGTTCTTGTATATCGGGGAGATGCGGCCTTTGCCAGCCTGGTCCCGGTCGATCGCTATAAGGAAGGTACCCGGCGCTGTTAACAGCTATGAGGAGCAAATTTGGTAGCAGATCCGCTGCCACAACATAAGTGACTGTCACCCACAGCAGGGCAAGCAACCAAGTTTTTATTTGGGGCAACTTCAGCATATAGATACCTTACCGAGTGCATCCGGTAATCAGTCCTCAAGTGGAATATGGCGGTCCCCAATAGGACTGACAGCCTCGGCAAGGTTTCATCCTACACTTGGAGCTGGTTTCAACAGAAACCACCAACTTTGTCGGATTCTGGTACGCGACTGTAACGGTTCTCTTGGTCGCATCACCGACCATCTGAACATTCGACCGGCGAAGAAAATAACCGATGCGCGCTATTCAAAGCGCAGTCGGTCACAGCCCTTTCGTTTCTTACTCCCGCTCCCTGTCCCTCTCGTCTTCCGCTCCCGGCTCTCATCCCCCGTTACTGACTCCCGTCATCCTCCTCCACCAGCACCGCCGACGTCCCCACCAGATCAAAGCTCACCGCCGCTGCTCCCGTCACCTGAAAACTCACCCGCAGCGGTTCCCTCTGCCAAACCGCAGAAGCACACACCGGACTAGCATGATCCGCGGCCTCCCAGCCACCAAGCTTCTTCGCCAGCAGCGGCTTGCGTCCCTCCACCTGCGCCACCATCGCCATCAGCTGTTTCCCCGAGGCATTCACGCCACAGTACGCCGCATAGTCCCGAAACCACACCACGTCCGAGACCGCCGGATCGAAATCCGGCAGCCGAACCGCCGTCACCTTCCCCGTCGTGCGATCCACCACAATCCACGGGCCCCGCTGCCACACCCACCGTTCCACCTTGTCCGTCGGCAGCGCATCGTTCAGCCGCATCGCACGCCGGATCGCGAAACTCCGGCCCGTCAGGTCGTGCATCTCGCCCGTTGTCCACTCCTTTACGTTTCCGTCCACCACCAACGGACGCACCCTCAGCTCCGTCTCATCCTTGCGCGCCCCGGCAGGATCACCCGCCGCCGAGTACGGCTCCTTGCGTACCCCGCCCAGCGCCACCACATGCGCCTTCGGAACACACCACGCCATCGCCGGCAAAATCATCGCCAGCGCGCACAGCAAAGCCACTTTTCGAGGAGTCATACTCGCAGGCTACGAAGGACACCCCTGCCTGCGACAGGTCACAGAAGTACTTTTCGAGAAAGAAGCCGTTACTGATGAACGGCGCTTGTCGGGGCCGCTGCTGCTGTTGAGCTCACCGCGTGCTGCTGCGCCTCATCGGCCAGCACGCGCCCGCCCAGATAATGCCAGGCCGCCCATCCCCCGCCCGCGACCACCAGAATCAGCGCCCATAATCCGGCCCGCCGCAGCTTCCTGCCCTCGCGCCCCACGCTTTGCGGACGCGTCTTGCCCACATTTTGGACAAATTCGGACCAGTTGGCTTCGGTCTCATGTTGCTGGCTTGCGGCCACAAACCGCTCGACCCACTCCGCCTCGTCAAGCCCCACCGTGCGCGCATAGCCTCGCACGATGCCCTTGCTCAGAATGCCACCAGGCAGCGCTTCAAACCGGTCGTTTTCCAGTGCGGTGAGGTAACGGGTGATTACCTTAGTTTTCTCGCTGATGGTCTCCAGCGCGACCCCTCTGGATTCACGTTCCCGCCGCAATTCCTCGCCAAAGTGCCCCACTTTGCGATCCCTTCATGGGAGGGTTTGCCACTACAACATAAGGCCGAACTTCGTAATACGTCAAAGAAAATCCGAGCTTCGATTACCACTTCGTCTTGCGGAGATAATGGTACCAACGTAACTCTCTGTGGAAATCCCACCCTCTGGGGATGCGGGGGGATCAAAATGGGTCATATTCGTTACAACAATACCCATTCCATTATCCTCACCGCGTCTCTCTACCCTCGTCTCCACCGTTTGTTACTCTGTCCTTTCAGTTCCGCGTCGCTCCCGATATTCATCCAATCTTTCAAGATGAACAAACTTGTTATCGGCAATATTCTGTTTCGCCCGGTCCGCTCGGCTATCAGCGTGCTCGCCGTCGCCATTGAAGTCATCATGATCCTCTGCATCGTCGCGATCATGGTGGGCCAGGTGCAGGGCGCGGCCAACCAGACCAGCGGCATCGGCGCCGACATCATGGTTCGCCCCCCCAATGCCAGCAACTTCAGCGGACTCAGCGACGCCGCCGTTCCCGCCAAAATCGCTTCCCAGGTCCTCGCCAAACTGCCGCACGTCGTCGCCGCCTCTCCTGTTATCGCCAAGCTCAACACCAGCGGCTCCGTGCAGACCATCTTCGGCATCGACTATCCCAGCTACGATGCTCTCCGCCCGTTCACCTACATCAGTGGCGGTCCGCCTACTGGCCCCAACGATGCCCTCATCGACGACCTCTACGCGAAGAGTCATCACGCGCAGCTCGGCCAGACCATCAATGTCCTCAACCATGACTTCCGCATCGTCGGCATCGTCGAGCACGGCAAAGGCAGCCGCCTCTTCCTTCCCATCCACACCCTCGGCCTTCTCAACGGCACCCCCGACAACGCCTCCATTTTCTACGTCCGCACTGACAACCCAAAGAACCAGCAGGCCGTCATCGACGAGATCCAGCACACCCCCGGCATGGCCACCTACCAGGTCCAGACCCTCGCCGAGTGGATGTCCATGATGACCCCCGAACACCTCCCCGGCTTCAACATCGCGCTCAACACCGTCATCGCCATCGCCGTCATCGTTGGCTTCCTCGTCATCTTCCAGTCCATGTACACCGCCGTCATGGAGCGCACCCGCGAAATCGGCATCCTCAAATCGCTCGGCGCCTCGAAGTTCTACGTCGTGAACCTCGTTCTGCGCGAAGCGGTCCTGGTCGCCATCGCCGGCATTATCGTCGGCATCCTCGCCACCCAGGGCATCAAGCTGCTCATGGACGTGAAATTCCCCACCCTGACGTTCTTCCTCACCACGCACTGGCGCGTCTATAGCACCATCATTGCGCTGGTCGGATCGATCCTCGGCGCCCTCTACCCCGCGTGGAAAGCCGCCAGCAAAGACCCCATCGACGCCCTGGCCTACGAGTAGCCAAATTAGCTATAATAGGCAAAATAGCCAGGATAGCTAATTCGAGGGAAGACCATGGTCACGATGACGTCCGCCGAAGCGCAAAATCAGTTCGGCAAACTGATCGATACCGCTCAGCGCGAACCGGTCGCAATCACCCGTCATGGACGCACGGCGGCTTTCGTCGTCTCTGCCCAGGACATGGAAGAGATCCTCCAGGAACGCGAGCGGCGAAAAAGAGCCGTGGCCGCCTACGACGCATGGAGCGCCGAGGCAAGAAAGCACATGACACCGGAAGCGGCAAAACTTACGGACGAAGAAGTTAATCGCCTCGTGCACGAACTGCGGTGACCGGGCGCGTCGTATTCGATACCAGTGCACTGGTTGGAGCGATCCTGCGTCCCGGTTCGGTCCCCCATCAGGCGCTCGGAAAAGCTTTGCGTACGATGGAGCTTTGCACGAGCCCCGATACTATGGCGGAGTTGTGGGATGTGCTCGATCGGTCGAAGTTCGACACTTATCTGAATCGCGAAACGCGCCGCGCAGCAGTTGAACAAATCCAGCAGGACTCACGCATGTTCTCCGTCCCGCCCACGGATCCCTCCACTCTGGAGCCGCCCTGTCGAGATCCGCGCGATAACAAATTTCTCGCCCTGGCTCTCATCGCGGCTGCTGCCATTATCGTGAGCAGCGATGCGGACCTGCTCATCCTGCATCCCTGGCATGACATACCGATTTTGACGCCCGCCCAGTTCCTCGCCGCTTCCTGAAACTCCGCACCAGGGCAAAAAAGCGCAGGCCTCTCAAGGCCTGCGCATCTTCGTTCCAAATCCCAATCTACTTCCCCGTCAGAGCCTCCACCCCCGGCAGCTTCTTCCCTTCCAGAAACTCCAGGCTCGCCCCGCCCCCCGTCGAGATGTGCTTGATCTGGTCCGCGACCCCGGCCTGCTTCACCGCCGCTACCGAGTCGCCGCCACCGACAATCGAAATCGCGTCCTGATTTTCCGCCACCGCCTTCGCGATCGCATTCGTCCCCACGGCGAATCTCGGAAACTCGAAGACCCCCGCCGGCCCGTTCCACACAATCGTCCGCGCTCCGGCCACAATCGTCTCAATCGCCGCCACCGATTTCGGCCCGATATCCAGCCCCTGCCAGTCAGTCGGGAAGTTCCTGTTCGTATCCCAGGGCTGCGTCTTCGCGTCGTTCGAAAAACTGTCCGCCAATACGTTATCGACCGGCAGCAGCAGCTCCACGCCTAAGGCCTTCGCCTTCTTCAGAGCCTCGCCCGCCATCTCAATGCGGTCCTCTTCCACCAGTGATTTGCCCGTAGTCACGCCCAGCGCCCGCTGAAACGTGTACGCCATCCCGCCCACGATCACCAGCGTGTCCACTTTATCCAGCAGATTATTGATGACGTCGATTTTCCCGGAAATTTTCGATCCGCCCAGAATCGCCACAAACGGCCGCGCCGGAGCCTCCAGCGCCTTGCCCAGATAGGTCAGCTCCTTCTCCATCAACAGCCCCGCCGCGCTCTGCTTCACGAAATGCGTGATCCCCTCCGTCGATGCATGCGCCCGATGCGCCGACCCGAACGCGTCATTCACGTACACATCGCACAGCGACGCCAGCTTCTTCGCGAACTCCGGATCGTTCGCCTCTTCCTCCGGATGGAACCGCAAATTCTCCAGCAGCAGCACTTGTCCCGACTCCAGCTGCCGCGCCAGCTCCTTCGCAATATCGCCAACGCAATCCGGCGCGAACGCAACGTTGGTCTTCTCGCCCAGACGGTGATCCAGCAGCGTCCGCAGCCGATCCACCACCGGCCGCAGGCTGTACTTCATGTTCACCTTGCCCTTCGGCCGTCCAAGATGCGACGCCAGAATCAGCTTCGCCTTATGCTTCAGCGCGTATTCAATCGTCGGCAGCGTCTCTTTGATGCGCGTGTCGTCGGTGATCTCCGCGCCGTCCTCGGTCAGCGGCACATTGAAGTCCACCCGCATGAACACATGCTTGTGCGCCAGGTTCAGGTCGCGAATCGATAGCTTCGTCATAACGCCCTCAGTCTCCACTGCACTCGCCATCGTTTGCCCTCCTTCATGATTTCCCAAATACCTACAGCCTGATGAAGCTCTCACCGTCCGCCAGGACCCTGCTTTGAAGGGGCACGGCTTCAGCCGTGCCGTTACAGCCTGCAATGAACCCGGGCTTTAGCCCCCGAGGGTTGTTTTCCTGCCGAGACCCGTCCCTCACTCATGCGGAGCCGAATGCACCATCGCTTCCGCCTCAATCTCTACCCGCCACGTCGGCTGCAGCAGTCCCGCCACCACCACCATGGTCGCCGCCGGCCGGATCGTCCCAAAAAACTCCCCGTGCGCCTTGCCGATCGCTTCCCAGTCCTCGACATGCGTGATGTACATACGCGTCCGCACCACGTCCTCCATTCGCGCCCCCGCCTTCTCCAGCGAGCCGCGAATGATCTCCAGAATATGTCGCGTCTGCGTCGCCGCGTCGGCCAGATCGGCGCCCACCGGCCCTGTGCCCGAAACGTAAACCGTCTGCCCCGCACGCACCGCGCGCGAGAATCCAATCACCGGTTCATAGGGAGATGTGCCCGGAATATTCTGCCGCATGGAGGCCCTCTCAGTCGCGCGAGGCTCCCATCCGGAAGCCCCACACAGAGAGCAGCAGTTGAACTACAGTCCCTTCTTCTCGAGGAACAGAATCAGGTCGCGTACACGGCAGGAGTAGCCCCACTCGTTGTCGTACCAGCTGATCACCTTCGCCATGTTGCCCACAACCTTCGTCAGCGGTGCGTCCACGATCGACGAGAGCGGGTTGCCCTTGAAGTCGCTCGACACCAGCTCGTTCGAGTCGACGCCCAGGATCCCCTTCAGCTCGCCGTCCGCCGCCGCCTTCAGCGCGCCGTTGATCGCGTCCTTCGTGATCGGCTTCTCCGCCACGAAAGTCAGATCCACCACCGAGACATTCGGCGTGGGCACGCGGATCGCGAACCCATCCAGCTTGCCCTCCACCTCAGGAATCACCAGCTTCAGCGCCTTCGCCGCGCCCGTCGAGGTTGGAATCATCGACAGTGCCGCCGCGCGCGCGCGACGCAGATCCTTATGCGGGAAGTCCAGAATCACCTGATCGTTCGTGTAGCTGTGAATCGTCGTCATGATCCCCGACACGATCCCGAAGTTCTCCACCAGCACCTTCACCACCGGCGCCAGGCAGTTCGTCGTGCACGAGGCGTTCGAAATCACGTTGTGCTTCGCCGGATCGTACTTCTTCTCGTTCACGCCCAGCACCACCGTCAAATCCTCGTTGGTCGCCGGAGCCGAGATGATCACCTTCTTCACCGGCCCGCGCAGATGCGCCTTCGCCTTGGTCGCCGTCGGTGAAGTGCCCGGTCGACTCCACCACAATCTGCGCGCCCACCGAATCCCACGGCAGCAGCGCCGGATCCTTCTGCGCGAACACCTTAATCTTCTTGCCGTCGATCGAGATGAAATCCTCGCCCGCCACGATCTCGTTCTTCAGATTCCCCAGGATCGAGTCGTACTTCAAAAGATGGGCCAGCGTTGCGGGACTGGTCAGATCGTTCACTGCCACAAAATCGAGTTCCGGATTCCCCAGCGACGCCCGCAGCACGTTGCGACCAATGCGTCCGAACCCGTTAATGCCAACCTTCACGGCCATAGAAAATCGTCTCCTTGCCTCAATTTTTCAGCCTCAGTGCCACAACTCGCGGTGATCCGGATCACTCAGCTTTTTAGGGTCCAAAACGCCCGGAACACCCCATTTACCGATGCTAGCACCGTAGTCAACGGAAAAAGTGAAGCACGCCGCCCGCCGCCCACATTTCCCATCCCAACGTCACATCTTTTTCACACAAAACCGTGCCTCTTCTGGCACATACCACCCTTCGGTGTTTGCCCCGCGTCCACGTCTGTGTTACACCCTGGATATGCGCCTGTGGTTGCGCGATCGCATGAGACGACGCTCGAAGCGTGGGCCCAACACCTCGGAGTCCACTGGAAAAATCGGCCAGGAATTGCCCCCGAATCAGCCGGCTCCCCTCCAGCCTTCCTATCACGGCGATGGCCCGCCGCCCCTGCCGGAGGAAGTTGAAGCATCTCCCGAGGCCCCCAGCACCCAAAGCCAAACCGCGCCGAAGTCGCAGGCTGAACCCGTCGGCACTCTCGCCGCCGCATCTGCCGAGCCTGCCGGCAAAGTGGTTCTGGAAACCCAGCCCGAATCCCTCTCCACCCCGCCCCCGGAGCCCGTCGCCGGCAACGCCAAAGGCGCCCGCGGATTCGTTGTCCTGACTATTGGCCTGCCTGGCTCCGGCAAAACCACCTGGTTCAAACGCCGCGGCGTCACCCCGCTCTCCAGCGACCTCCTCCGCAGCTTGCTGTTCGACGACATCGCCGAGCAGCGCTGGCAGGGCCTGGTGTTCTCCACGCTCCGCTCGCTGCTTCGCGCCCGCCTCATCGCCAAAATGCCCTGGAACTACGTCAACGCCACCAACCTCTCGCCCCACGAGCGCCGCCAGTGGATCAAGATGGCCAAAAGCTTCGGCTACGACGTCCAGGCCGTCTTCTTCGATGTGCCTCTTGAAATCTGCATGGAGCGCAACAAGCGCCGCGAACGCACCGTGTCGGATGACATCATGAAAAAAATGGCCGAACGCCTTCGTCCGCCGGACTTCAAAGAAGGCTTCTCCAAAATCACCGTAGTGCGGGTGAAGGGCGGAGCGCCCGCCGGTCCTCAGGCAGGCGACGAAGAGTAAGGCTCGCATTGAATTTCGCAAATCCTGGCTGACCGCGCTACAGCGACTCCCAAACCAGCGCCACAAACGTCCCCGGCTGGATGCTCCCCTTCGCCCACACCGCGTCCAGGTCCGCCGTCGGCTTCTCTGCGACCGCCTCGTCCACCGTCTTCCCCGAAGCCTTCAGCTTCTCCACCCGGTCCGCCACCGTCACCAGCATCTCGCGATATCCCTGCAGCGCCGCCTTATCTCCCAGCGCTCCGTGCCCCGGCACAATCTTCGTCCGCTGGTCCGCGAGCGCCAGCACCTGGTCCACGCCGCGAATCATCCCGTTGATCGTTCCCCCCGACCCGATATCGATCAGCGGATACATCCCGTTGAACCACAAATCGCCGGTATGGATCACATTCCCCCGGCTGAAATGGATGAAGACATCCGAATCCGTGTGCGCCTCCGGTGTATGCACCAGCTCCAGATGATCGTTGTTCACCCATAGCGCCTGCGAATCGGTAAACGTCTGCTGCGGCAAACCCGCGTCCGGAGCCGCGCGGAAACTGCGCCGCATAGGTCTCGATCGTCTGCGGCTTCAGCAGCCGCGAGCGCGTGTTCTCGTGCGCCACAATAAACGCGCCCTCCAGATGCAGCGCCGCGTTTCCATCCGTGTGATCGAAATGCCAGTGCGTGTTGATGAGCAGCTTCAGCTTGTGCTCGTCCAGCTTTCCCAGCGCCTCCAGCAGATGCGGCGTCCCCGTCGAAATCTGCGAATCGATGACCAGCTTTCCGTCCGGCCCGATCTGGCAAACCACGTTTCCGCCCACGCCCTGCAGCAGGAAGATCGTGTCGGTCAGCTTCGTTGTTTTAATCGACTCGTTTCGCGCTGCCGTTCGCAGCTGCTGCGCCAGATCAGGATTCGGCTGCACCGCCGGATTCGTGTTCAGCCGGCCGCCTGAGCAGTTCCCGGGACTTGCCCGTGGCCTGCGCCAGCGCCGTGCCGCGCGTGAGCCACGCTGCGGTCGCCATGCCGGAACCCACGAGAAAATCGCGGCGCGTATTCATAAACGATTTAAGGCAGAAACCA
>CAVPCB010000026.1:0-12902 GCA_963702285.1 uncultured Acidobacteriaceae bacterium
GTTAGAAACAGCGCCGTCACCGCCGGCATCCGCTTCGACGCCATCATCCCGAAGATCACCACGAATCCCGAAGCAATCCCAACCAGGCTGATCGCCACATGCACCTGCGTAAAAACAGCGAGACTCATCCCGAGAATCATGCTTCCGTCCTTTCACCAATTACCGCGCGAGGGTTCAACTCCGCGTCCGCCCAGTCTACCGGCTATTGGCTCCTGGCTCCCGGCTACCGCCTACCAGCTACAGCCTACGGCCTTCCCCGTTTGACTTCCAACCGCAACGCGCATACCTTCGCCAGTGCGAAAAATTCCCGCATTCGCGAAGGAGCTCCCGTAAGATGCGCCGCCTCGGTATTTCGACTCTGCTTCTGCTCGCTGCCTCCACCCTCGCCGCCCAGCGCGCTCCCGATGTGCCCTCGCAGCCGCCCCTCGGCCAGCTCGATCCCACCCGCTCCATCGCTCAGCCGCAGCTCTTCTCCTCCTTCCACCAGCCGCTCCCCGAGCAGTACATCTGGACCCACGACCCCGACCACCTCGCCCGCGCCGAGCGCGACGCGCCCCGCTACTTCCGCACTCATTTCCATCTCGACGCCGCGCCCGAGAATGCGAGCCTCTATCTCGCCGGTCCTCGCGGCGCTCGCGTCTATGTCAATGGCGCACCCGCCGCTCACCTCGAAGCCGATCCGCTCTCGCGCATCCAGATGACCGTTTTCGTCGCCGACATCGCGCGCTACCTGCACGCCGGTGACAACCTCCTTGCTATCGTCGCCGACCACGGCGAAACCATGGTCGCGAAAATCATCCCCGCGCCATTCGGCATCATCGTGCCTCCCATTCTCATCAGCGGTCCCGGCTGGAAAGCCACCCGCGACGCTCCCGACAACTGGCACACCATCGCCTTCGACGACAGCGCCTGGCCCGACGCCGACGCTCGCGGCTCCATCGAAGGCAACATCGACTTCTTCCAGTGGAATCGCGATGCCGGCCTCTACCAGTGGCCCGGCTATGACGGCGTCTCGCCCTTCCTCGCCCACACCTTCCTTCCCGCCGCCGAGGTCCGCGACATCTACATCAGCGGCGGCGGCGCTTACGACAACACCGACGCCCTCACCTCGTCCAACGAGAACCCCGCCCACGAATTCACCGTCCGCATGGATCCCAACCGCGCGCCCATGGACTTCGTGCCCAGCGTCACCCTCGACTTCGGCCGCGAGGTCACCGGCCGCATCCAGGTCCTCTCCGACACCGACGCGCCCATCACCGTCTCGGTCGCTTACGGTGAATCCATCGAAGAAGCGCACAACGAGCCCTACCTCGGCGTCGATGCCTTCCACATCCCGCCGCGCGGCGCCGCTGCCGGACCCAAATCCGCCTTCCGCTACGCGCAGATTCGCTTCCTCGCCGGTCCCGCCGTCCTCAAATTCCGCGCCATCCGCCTCGAAGACATCTACTACCCCGTCCAGTACCAGGGCGCCTTCGAATCCTCCGACCCGCTGCTCAACCGCATCTGGGAAACCGGCGCCTACACCAGCCACCTCTGCATGCAGGACGACATCTGGGACGCCCCCAAACGCGACCGCGGCCGCTGGATGGGCGACACCGACGTCTCCGGCCGCGTCATCGACGACGTCTTCGCCGACCGCTTCCTCCTCGAAGACACACTCACTCGCCTCATCGGTCCGCTCCCCATCACCGAGCCCGTCAACGGCATCCCCGGCTACTCCTCCTACTGGTTCACTGAGCTCAAGCACTACGACCTGCACACCGGCCGTAAAGAATACGTCTCTTCGATGCACGACCAGATCGTCGGCCTGCTCAAATACATGGACCAGGATTTCGATGCCAAGGGCAACTTCATCAACCACAGCAAGAAGTGGCTCTACGTCGACTGGGCCCTCGACCTCAACGGCGATACGCCCCAGACCGCGCATCGCCACCACCTTCGAATACATCCGCGCCTACCGCGCCGGCGCCTGGCTCCTCCGCCAGATCGGCGACACGGCCAACGCCGGCCACTTTGAACAGCGCGCCGATCAGCTAACCCAGCACAGCCAGTCCGCCTACTTCTCCGATGGCTCCTTCGGCCCACGCTGGCAGACCAACGCTATGGCCGTGATCTCCGGCACTGCGAAGCCCGGATCAGTACAGCTCCATCTGGTCGAACGTCCTGACCACCCTCGGCAAGCCGACGTATCGCCCTGACATCATCTCGCCCTACTATGGCTCCTACGTCCTCGACGCGCTCGCCCGCATGGATCACCGCGCCGACGCGCTCTAGTGGATTCGCACCTACTGGGGCGGCATGATCGCACGAAGGCGCCACCAGCTTCTGGGAGGCCTACGATCCGTCCTGGCCCAAAGACGATCCCCACGTCGATCTCCAGGCCGACGACACCGCCGGCTACCGCATCTCGCTCGCCCACGGTTGGTCCAGCGCGCCCACCTGGTGGCTCATGGAGCAGGTGCTCGGCATCGTCCCCACCGGTTCAGGATTCAGCCAGGCCACCATCCGCCCCGACCTCCTCGATCTCGACTGGGCCCGCGGCGCCGAGCCCACCCCGCACGGCCTCCTCAAAGTCGACCTGAAGAAACAAGGCAGCGGTCTCGAGGCCGCCATCGACATTCCCGACGGAGTCGACGCCACCGTCCTCTTCCCCATCAAACCCGGCACCGGCCACGTCACCGTCAACGGCAACGAGCAAACCGGAACCCCCGCCGAAAACGGAACCCGCATCGCACTCCATCTCGGCAAGGCCGGCCATTTCGAGTTGAAATCGGAATGAGTGATTGCTGAAGATCGCAGAATTGGGGTAAATCCAGACAGCACATCCGGCCTCGCCGTGCGAGGCGACGGTAAAAGCGCCGGGTTTTAACCCGGCGAGTCGTGCTGCCTTATTCGGTGGCCTTCAGGCCCGGAAATCGGCCCTAAGGAAACTGAACGCCAAGCCACCATTCGTCACAAAAGTCACGATCCTCTTCTCAGGATACTATTTTAGCAATAGTATTTAGAAACCACTATGAACCGAGAATCCCGCGACCTGTTTCCTGGCGCCCTGGAGTTGATGATCCTCCAGACCCTCCACCGCAAGCCAATGCACGGCTATGCGCTGGCGCAACACATCAAGGCCATCTCCGACAAGCTCCTCCAGATTGAGGAGGGCTCGCTCTACCCCGCGCTGCAGCGAATGCTCAAAGCCGGCTGGCTCGATTCGAAACGTGGCCTCTCCCCCAGCGGCCGTGAGGTCCGCATTTACCGGGTCACAGCGGCCGGAGCGAAGCGCCTCGAGGCCGAGCGCTCGAGCTTCGAGCGCATGTTCGCCGGCATCACGCGCGTCCTGGGCACTGCATAGCGAAAAGCGGAGGGAGACATGTTCTCGAGGCGAAAGCGGTACGACGAACTGAGCGAGTCCATGCAGGAGCATCTGGCCGAGCGCATCGATGCGCTGGTGCGTGAAGGTGTTCCCCGCGAGGAAGCCGAATTCCGCGCCAAACGCGAGTTCGGCAACGTGACCCACATCGAGCAGCAGAGCCGCGAAGTTTGGCAGTGGCCGCGAATCGAGTCGCTCTGGGCCGATGTGAAGTTCGCCCTGCGCCAGATGAGAAAGACGCCGGCATTCGCGGTCGTGGTGATCGTAACCCTCGCTCTCGGCATTGGTGCGAACACAACAGTGTTCAGCATCGTGGATGCGGTCGTGCTGCGGCCGCTGCCCTACGCGCATCCGGAGCGGCTCGTCGAGATCCAGTCGAAGATTTCGACGGGGGCCTATCTCGGCGGCGCGGTTTGTTATCCGGATTTCTTCGACTGGCGCGCGCAGAATCACAGCTTCGAGCACATGGTGTCGTATCACGACAATTCACTGACGCTCACCGGTGTGGAGCGCCCCGTCCATCTCGACGGTCAGGTTGTGAGCTGGGAGCTGCTTCCGACCCTGGGCGTGAGCCCGGAGTTGGGCCGCGGATTCCGTCCCGAGGACGAGAAGCTGGGCGCGCGCGTCGTGCTCATCAGCCATAGCCTTTGGGTTTCGCAGTTCGGATCCGATCCCGGAGTCGTGGGTCGGACGCTGCACCTGAGCGGCCAGACCTACACCGTGGTCGGCGTGATGCCGGCGAGCTTCCGGTTCCCGGTCGACGCGCCGAAGACCGACTTCTGGACGACACTGGCGACCGACAACGACGGAACGCCGCGGGCGAGCACGGCGAATCGCGGCGAACATTCGATGGCGGTGATGGGGCGGCTGAAGCCGGGGGTGACGGTGGAGGCAGCGGATGCGGAGATGAAGGAAATTGCCGCTCGGCTGGCGAAGCAGTATCCCGACACAAACACGAAACACAACTCGGCGCAGGTGGAAAGCGAGCTGACCGCGATGCTGGGTGACACGCGCACCGGGTTGTTCGTGATCCTGGGCGCGGTCGGGCTGGTGCTGCTGATCGCATGCGGCAACGTCGGAAACCTGCTGCTGGCGCGGGCGCGCGAGCGGGAGCGCGAGATGGCGATGCGGTCTGCGGTGGGCGCGAGCCGGGTGCGGCTGATACGGCAGCTGTTGGTCGAGAGCATAGTTCTGGGTGTGCTGGGTGGCGTGGCTGGATGCGCGTTGGCGTTCGTGGCGACGCCCGCGGTGCTGGGGCTGATTGGGACGAGCGTGCCGCGAGCGGCGGATGCGGGCGTGAATCTGCCGGTGCTGGGATTTGTGCTGGCGGTGTCCCTGCTCTCGGGCGTGGTGTTCGGGCTGGCGCCGGCGATGACAGCGGCTCGCGGTGATCTGCTGTCGCCGCTGCAATCGGGCGGGCGCGCCGATATCGGCGGGCAGCATCGGCTGGGCTCGGCGGTGATCGTCGGCCAGGTCGCGCTGGGGATCGTCCTGACGGCGGTCGCGGGGCTGCTGGTCACCAGTTACACGCACCTGACCCACAACGATGAGGGCTTCAATCCGGATCATGTTCTAACCTTGGGTTTTGAGACGCCGGATGCGCGCTACCCGCACTCGCGGCCGCAGTTCTACCGGGAGTATTTCGAGAAGGTGCGGGCGTTACCGGGTGTGGAGTCGGCGGCGGGATCGATGCTGCTGCCGATGACGGACAACAGCGCGCACCTGAGCTTTGTGGATCCGGAGCATCCGGTGTCGAAGGCGCTGCAACCGAGCGCGGCCATGGATGTGGTGTCGGATGGATACTTCCACACGATGCAGACGCCGCTGGTGGCGGGGCGCGATTTTACGGTTGCGGATACGGTGACGTCGCCGCAGGTGATGATCGTGAATCAGGCATTCGCCGAGAAGTACTTTCACGGCGAGAATGTGCTGGGAAAGAAGCTGAAACCTGGTGCAGGCAATGGGACGCCGGACGGTCCGGCATGGCGTGAGATTGTCGGCGTGGTGGGGAACACTCGCTATGGGGCGACGGCGCGGGAGATGGATCCGATGTATTTTCTGCCGGCGAGCCAGCTTTCGGTGTGGTGCTGCTTGTACACGGTGATGCGGACCGCGGTCGATCCAGGGAGCCTCGAGCCGGAGGTGCGCAATGTGGTGGCATCCATGGATCCCGACATTCCGGTAACGGATGTACACACGATGCGGGACCTGATCGGCTTGCAACTGGCGGCGCCGCGCTTCACGACGATCCTGCTGAGCGCATTCGCCGTCCTGGCGCTGGTGCTGACGGTGGTGGGACTCTACGGTGTAATGGCGTATTCGGTGGCGCGGCGCACGCGCGAGATTGGCGTGCGCCTCGCGCTGGGGGCGCAGCGCGGCAGCGTGCTGACCATGGTCCTGCGTCAGGCAGCGGTGCTGGTGGCGATCGGGATGGCGCTGGGCCTCGCCGCAACCGTGGCAGCGACCCCGGTGCTCAAGTCGATGCTGTATGGAACAGGGGCGCGCAACCCGATGGTGCTGGCGGGCGTGTGCGTGCTGGTGGCGGTGACGGGATTGGTGGCGGCGTATCTGCCGGCGTGGCGTGCGGCAAGCGTGGATCCCATGCGCGCCTTGCGGTCCGAATAGCACGAGGAGAGTGCGAATGTTCGCCAGACGGCGGCGCTATCGTGAACTTGCGGAGTCCATGCGGGAGCATCTTTCGGAACGTGTCGAAGCACTGATCGCCGAGGGACTCTCGCGGACAGACGCCGAATATCAAGCGCGGAAGGAGTTTGGGAACGTGACTCGCATTGAGGAACAGAGCCGTGAAGTCTGGCAGTGGCCGCGCCTGGAATCGCTCTTGGCCGATGTGAAGTATGCGCTGCGGCAGATGCGGCGAAGCCCGGGATTCGCAGCTACGGCGATCGGAACGCTGGCGCTGGGAATCGGTGCAGCGGCGGCGATGTTCACCGTGGTCGATCACGTGCTGCTGCGGCCGCTGCCGTATAAGGATGCCGGCCGGCTGGTGACGCTGGAGGAGCGTGGATCCGATCCGGTATTCCATGGGCCGGCGCCCTGGGCCGACATCGCGCAGTGGCGCGCGGAGAGCCATTCTTTCAGGACATCGGCTTCTGGACGCGCATGAGCGGGCGCAGCTACGTCGAGGGAAACAGCGCGGCGCTGCAGGTGGATGCGCGAGAAGGTGAGTCCCAACCTGTTCGCGATGCTGGGTGCCAAAACCGAAGCTGGGGCGCGGATTCTGGCGGAGCAGCCCGGTTTCGGCGCGGTGAAAAACGCGGGCTCGATCGTGCTGAGCGACCAGGTATGGCATGCGGCCTTTGGCGGGGATCCAAACATCGTCGGCAAAACCGTGCGGTCAACGATCAGCCGTACACCGTGGTCGGCGTCATGCCGGCCGGGTTCGGCTTTCCGGTAGCGAAATCGGTCCACCGGCCAGGTGTGGACTGATGATCGAACTCGATCCAAACGATAACGGCCGCGATTACAAAGCGCATTACTACGAAGTCATCGGCCGGCTGAAGCCGCGGCATCGACCCTGGCAGGCGGCGCAGGCCGAAATGGCGAGCGATCCAGAAACACGTCGCTGCGCAGTACCCGGATGCGGAGGATCGCGCGAGTCACAGCCAGATCGAGATGGAGCGCTACGGCGACTCGCTGGTGGATAAAGATGTGAAGAAGGCCCTCCTGGCGCTCCTGGCCGCAGCCGGGGTGCTGTGGCTCATCGCCAGCGTCAACGTGACCAACCTCCTGCTGGCGCGAGCCACGGCGCGGCAGCGCGAGATTGCCATGCGCGGAGCCCTGGGCGCGAGCCGCAGCCGGCTTCTCCAGCAAATGCTGGTGGAAGGCCTGATGCTGAGCACCTGCGCGGCGGTGCTGGGAATTGGGCTGGCGCTCGTGGCCGTGCGGTTGACGAAGAGCGTAGCGCCTCTGCACCTCAACGTGGATTTTTCGACTCAGATGGACTGGCGGATTCTCGCCGGCCTCTGCGGGCTCACCCTGCTGACCGCGGTGCTGGCATCCGCGTGGCCCGCGCTCATGGCCGCATGGGCGCCCATCGAGCCTGCGCTGAAACAGGGCGGACAGCAGACCGGGGCAGGGCGCCGTCACAACCGGCTGCGCAGCGGCCTGGTGGCGATCGAGGTGGCCATGTCCCTCATGCTGCTGGTCGCCTGCGGCTTGCTGCTGCGTACCATCTACACGCTGCGCCACGTCGCCCTCGGCTACCGGACGGATCACATGATCGTCGCGAATCTGTCGATCCCCTCATATCGATTTGCGAATCAGAGCGTCGAAGCCAATCTGTATCAGCCGTTGTTACAAAGGGCGCAGCAGTTGCACGGCGTGGACTCCGCGGGGCTCATCAGCGAGGTCCCCCTCGGCCGGACGTTCAACATCATGCTCACGCTGCGCATGAACGGCAACGAGATTGCGGCGGGTCTGAAGACCGCGACCCCGGATATCCAGAAAATTTTCGGGATGAAGATGCTCGCCGGCCGTTTCTTCTCCAGCGACGACACGCCGACGTCCGAGGGCGTGGCGGTCGTGAATCCGGCCTTTGCGCGCGAGTACGCGCCGAACAAGCATGACTGGAATTCGCTGCTCGGCATGACGGTGTGGAATCTGCGCAAAGACATGCCGGCAAAAATCGTCGGCGTGCTGGAGGACGAGCGGCAAAAGTCAGTCGCGCAGCCGTCGCAGCCCGAGGTGGAGATCTGCCTTTGCCAGATCACGCCGGGAGCCAGTGTTTATGGGCCGTCGACCATCGCCATGGACCTCGCGGTGCGGACCGAGCGGCCGGTCAGCGAGATGATTCCGGAGCTGCGCGCGCTCCTGAAGCAGGCCAGCCCCGAACTCGAAAACTCCACCATCACCACCATGGATCAGATTGTCGAAGATTCCTTCGGCAGCCAACGGCTCGCCGCGCACCTGCTCGAGGTGTTCGGCGGAACCGCGCTGCTGTTGTGCGTGGCCGGCCTCTATGGATTACTCGCGTACGTAGTCACGCAGCGAACGCGCGAACTGGGCGTGCGGATCGCACTGGGCGCGCAGCGCGGCAATCTGCTGTGGCTGGTGCTGCGGCAAGCGGGCGCAATGTTGCTGACCGGCGTGATCGTGGGCCTGGGCCTCGCCTGGGTCTGCGGCCAACTCGTCCGCGGCTTCCTCTACGGCGTGAAAGCGCACGATGCATGGACCCTGGCAGGAGCCGCTGTCGCACTTTTCCTCAGCGGAATGCTGGCGGCGTATGTGCCCGCGCGCCGAGCAGCCAGCGTGAATCCAATGGAAGCCCTGCGCGCAGAGTAATGAAGCCGCACCCAGCACCCAGCACCCAGCACCAGGCTACCAGCTACCAGCTACCGCCTACAGGCTCGTCCTCCATGTTAGTGTTGGATAAAGGCCGTTGCGCGTGCGTCGCGCGCGTCCCCGCGCTCCTCGCCTTATGCCGTCGCCGCCCAACGTGGTGTCCCCCGCTCCTTCCGCTCCCGCCGTGACCGCAGACCCGCCCGAACAGCACCGCACCACCCACTGGCTCCGCCGCGCCGACCTCTTCCTCCGCGTCATCGTACGCCTCTACATTGGCCTCATCCTGGTCTTCCTTCCCTGGACCCACGCCTGGACCTACAACCGCTTCTTTCTCTATTACGCTTCGGTTGCGAAGGTGATGGAGAACGGCGCGCTCCGCGGTTTGGTCTCCGGCCTCGGCCTCCTCAATCTCTGGATCGCTATTTCCGAAGCCATCCATTACAAAGAAAGCTGAAATGCCCCGCAAGCTTCCCGACCCACTCGCCAAGGCCTCCCTGGCCTACGAAAACGATCCCTTCCTCAACGGCCCCGACGGCCGCATCCTGCGCATCCTTGCCGAATACTCCGAGCCTCTCGCCCGCTTCCGCCGCGAGCGCATTCAGGACACCGTCGTCTTCTTCGGCTCGGCCCGCTTCCGCGCCCTCGACGAAGCCAACCGCGAACTCGAGCTCCTCGAAAACACCGGCTCCACCCAGCCCGCGCCCGAATCGGAACAGCCGGCCCGCGAGCCCGAAGTCGAAACCAGCGAGCTCCGCATCCGCCGCGCCGCAGCCGCTGTCGAAATGGCCCACTACTACGAGGACGCCCGCAAGCTCGCCTTCCTGCTGACGAAATGGGCCAAGGACCTCAAGTTCCGCCGCAACCGCTTCGTTGTCACCTCCGGCGGTGGCCCCGGAATCATGGAAGCCGCCAACCGCGGCGCCTGGGAAGCCGGCGGCAAAACCATCGGCCTCAACATTAGCCTTCCCTTCGAACAGGTCCCCAACCGCTTCATCACCCCCGCGCTCAACTTCGAGTTCCACTACTTCTTCATGCGCAAGTACTGGTTCGCCTACCTGGCCAAGGCGCTGGTGGTCTTCCCCGGCGGTTTCGGCACGCTCGACGAGATGTTTGAAATCCTCACCCTCTCGCAGACCCAGAAGCTCGCCAAGAAAATCACCGTCGTGCTCTACGGCTCCAGCTACTGGGAGCAGGTCATCAACCTCGACGTCCTGGTCGACAAGGGCACGATCTCCCCGCGTGATCGAGAGCTCTTCCAGTGCGTCGACTCGACCGATCAGGCCTTTGAAATCCTCCGCGATGGCCTCACCCGGAACCACCTCGAGCCCGAATCGGCGCAGCAGGTGGATACGCCCGACATCGCTCAGACCCGCCGTTGACGATTTGGAACAGTCACAGGCCCAATAGTATCGGCGGAGTTACCGCAGCTTCGTCCCCCGTGACCTAAGGAAAGACGACTGAATCGCAAAGGCTTATCAGATATCCGGCATCGCTGGAGTAACGTTACCTCCCCGCCTGCAGCCCCTCATTTGTTCGATCATTCTTCCACGCGTAATGCCTCATTCATGGTGCACAACACATACTGAGCCTGGAAGTACGACCCAGGAGGCTCAACATGGCCAGTCTGCGCCGCATCTCCTACCTCTGGAAGGAACCTGACGCCGCCGGAACGTATTCGACCGGCATCTCGCTCCACAGCCATACCAATCAGTCGAAAGAAACCCTCGATTTCCTGGCGAACCTCGGCAGCCAGTACCCCTTGCTGCGTCCCATCCTCGCCCGCAGCGAGCGCAAGTCGCGCGAACAGCACAGCATTCCCATCAACTACTCCGCTGCCTACTGGACGCCGCCTCTCACCCCTCGTATTGCCTTCGATGTGGAAAGCGGCCAGATCGAAAAGAAGCTGCACCTCATGCCGCTCGTTTCGATCACCGACCACGACACCATCGCCGCTCCCATGCTCCTGCGCACCGTCGCCGCCGCCCGCCACATCCCTGTCTCAGTCGAGTGGAGCGCGCCCTTCGGTGGCGACCAGGCCTTCCACCTCGGCATCCATAACCTGCCCAGCGATCAGGGCGCGATGTGGATGAAGACCTTCGCCGAGTACACCGCGAAGCCGAGCGAAAAGCGCCTCACCGAGATTCTCGCCGCACTCCACGCTCTGCCCAACGTCCTGATCGTCTTCAACCACCCCATGTGGGACCTCTACCTCATCGGCGCGGACAAGGCCGCGCAGCGCGTCCAGGACTTCCTCGCGGCCAACCACGAATTCATGCACGCCTTCGAGCTGAACGGTCTCCGCCACTGGGAAGAAAACCGCAGCGTCAAGCGCCTGGCGCAGCAATGGAACAAACTGCTCATCTCGGGCGGCGATCGCCACGGGATGGAACCGAACGCGAACGTCAACCTGTCGCATGCGACGAGTTTCACCGAGTTCGTCCACGAGATTCGCTACCAGGACCGCAGCCACGTGCTCTTCATGCCGCAGTACTCCGAACCGTGGAAGCACCGCATCCTCGAATCCACGCTCGATGTCATCCGCGACTACCCTGAGTTCCCGATGGGTTCGCGCTACTGGGACGAGCGCGTGTGGCACCCGGATCGCAACGGCGTGGTTCGCCCTCTGCGCGAGCTCTGGCCCGAGGGCGCGGCGCCAGGCTGGATGACGATGACCATCAAAGCGGTCCGCCTGATGGGCAGCAGTCCGGTTTCCGGCGGTCTCCGCATGGCCTGGAGCGAGTCGCGCGAACTGCGCTTTGCCCTGGGTGAGGACGCGATCCGTTAACCGCTCGCCTGCGGAGTTGCAGCACCGTTCGACTTCCTGCGATCCCGTGACCCGAGTCGCCTACTTCCCCGATTCATTCCACGAAGTCAACGGCGTTGCCCACACGTCGCGCCACTTCGAGGATTTCGCCCGCCGTCGCAACCTGCCCTTCCTTTGTGTGCGCGCCGGGGACCGAGCCCGGCCACTGGCAACCGAAGGCAGCCTCACAACTCTGGAACTCCCCCGCGGCGTCCTCTCGATCCCACTCGATAAAGATCTCAAGTTCGATCCCGCCTGGGTCCGGCACATCCCCACGATCGCGCGCACGGTGAAAGCCTTTCGTCCCGACATCATTCACATCACCGGGCCGAGCGAGCTGGGCATGATCGGCGCAGCCCTGGCTCTCACGATGCGTGTCCCGCTCGCCGCCTCATGGCATACCAACGTGCATGAGTACGCAGCCAGGCGCGCGCACTGGTTCCTCGAAGGACTTCCCGCCCGCAGCGCAGCGGGTGCGGCCCACGGCATCGAAGAGATCGCGCTCTTCATCCTGTCCTGGTTCTACAGCTGGGCGCAGGTCCTCTTCGCGCCCAACCTCGACCTTTGCCGCTTGCTCGAAGAACGAACCGCGCGCCCCTGCCACCTGATGCAGCGCGGCATCGATGCCCAGTTGTTCTGCCCCAACCGCCGCGACCGCGATCCATCGGACTCGACCGTCATCCTCGGCTTCGTCGGCCGCCTCAGCGTCGAGAAGAACATTGCGCTGCTGGCGCAGGTGCAGAAGGAGCTCGAAGACGGCGGCCTGCGCGACTTCCGCTTCCGCATCGTCGGCCAGGGAGCCGAGAAGGCCTGGTTGCGCGAGCATCTGCCGCGTGCCGAATTCACTGGCGTCCTTCGCGGTGAAGAGCTGGCCCGCGCCTATGCGGGGATGGACGTCTTTGTCTTCCCCTCACACACAGACACCTTCGGGAACGTCGTCCTCGAAGCGCTCGCGTCAGGCGTCCCTGCGGTAGTGACTCCGGACGGAGGGCCGAAGTCCCTGGTGCAGGATGGCCGCACCGGCTTCATCGCAAAGGATGCCGACTTCGCCGCCGCGATCGGCCGCATTCTCATCGATCCGGTTCTGCATGGGAGCATGCGCGCGGCCGCCCGCCAGTCTGCGCTCGCTGCTTCGTGGGACGCCGTCTTTGACGGCGTCTACTCTGCCTATCAGCCCGTGCTGCGCGCACAGGCGAAGGCCGCATAGCTTCTCATCGTGCCGGCGGCGTAAAGTCCAGACCCGCCTGCTGCGCTGCCTGCACCGTCGCATCGAGATTGAGCGATGCCAGCGGGATTCGCGTCTGTCGGCCCGACGCCGCCTGGTCGAGAACGATGACCGCGTCCGCCGTCATCACGTAGTTGTGGATGGTTTCCTGGTGCCCGTCGTTGAAGATCAGCGTTAAGGCAGGCTCCGGCGCAACCGGACTCGGCGCG
>CAVPCB010000027.1:0-13513 GCA_963702285.1 uncultured Acidobacteriaceae bacterium
TAATCCACGCACCGACTCAGACGCCTTCGGCAGCGGTTACTCCGGCATCAATCTCCCGAAGGGAGTGTCGGTCATCAAGGGGAGCCAGGCGCTCGCCTTCGTCCGGCAGCGGCATGGGCTACCCAACGGCGACCTCGACCGCATCCGTCGCCAGCAGTACTTTCTCGCCGCCGCGTTCCACCGCGTCGAGTCCGCCGGGGTGCTGCTGAACCTGTTCAAGCTGCACAACCTGCTCAAGGCCGTCGGGTCCTCGTTGCTGACCGATCCCACGCTGAACCTGCTCAGTCTCGGCCGCGAGTTCGCGCAGATGACCGAAGGCAACATCAGCTTCGAGACGATCCCGAACAACGGGCCGCAACTGATCTATCCGACGGCGTCGCGACGTCGATCGTCGAGGTGAACACCGCCGCGAGACCCAGCTTCGTCCGCGAACTCGCGGGCCAGCCGGCCGATCCGAATCTCGCCGCGGCGAAACCTGCGGCCCCCTCGTCGGTCACCCTCGACGTCCTCAACGGCACGGACACAGTGGGGCTGGCGACGCGCAACGCGGCCCAGTTGCGCACGCTGGGGTTCAAGGTCGACACCATCGACTCGGCCGGGTACTCGACAGCCACGACAACGATCGAGTACCCCGGCGGTTCCGAGTCACAGGCCAAAGCACTCGCCAACGTCGTGCGGGGCGCGAAACTCGTCCAGACCCCGAGCGTGTCACGGACCACACTTGTTCTGGGGACGAACGGCATCCAGGTGAACGGGCTCGCCACTTCGGTACCGGCCGCACCAGCAACCTCGAGCGCAGGCGCCGCGGCCAAGGCGGCTGCACACCGGAGCTACCAGCACCGTTACCTTCACCATTAACGTCAATGGCACTCCGCTCACTCCTTACATCCAGGTCAACGGAGGAGGGTGGCGGCCGATCTCCACGGTGACCGTGAACCCGGGCGACACGGTGAACCTGGGCGAGCAGGTTCTCAGCGGTGGCAGTTATAGCTGGAGCGGACCCTCCGGGTTCAGCAACCCGGCAACGCGGATCGCCTCCGCCGCTCCGCTCAACTCGGCTTCCAACGTCTTCACCCTTACCTACACCAACACGTCCGGAGTCAGCAGCACGCAGACCTTCACCATCAACGTCAATGGCACTCCGCTCACTCCTTACATCCAGGTGAACGGCGGAGGGTGGCAGCCGCGCTCCACTCTGACGGTGAACCCGGGCGACACGGTGAACCTGGGCGAGCAGGTTCTCAGCGGTGGCAGCTACAGCTGGAGCGGACCCTCCGGGTTCGTCAACCCGGCAACGCGGGTCGCCTCCGCTACTCCGCTCAACTCGGCTTCCAACGTCTTCACCCTCACCTACACCAACACGTCCGGAGCTACCAGCACCGTTACCTTCACCATCAACGTCAGCGGCACTCCGCTCACTCCCTACATCCAGGTGAACGGCGGAGGGTGGCAGCCGCGCTCCACTGTGACGGTGAACCCGGGCGACACCGTGAACCTGGGCGAGCAGGTTCTGAGCGGAGGCAGCTTACAGCTGGAGCGGACCCTCCGGGTTCAGTCAACCCGGCAACGCGGGTCGCCTCCGCTGTTCCGTTGACTTCGGCAACCAACGTCTTCATCCTCACCTACACCAACACGGTCGGAGCCACCAGCACCGTTACCTTCACCATCAACGTCAATGGCACTCCGCTCACTCCTTACATCCAGGTGAACGGCGGAGGGTGGCAGCAGCGCTCCACTGTGACGGTGAACCCGGGCGACACGGTGAACCTGGGCGAGCAGGTTCTCAGCGGCGGCAGTTATAGCTGGAGCGGACCCTCCGGGTTCGTCAACCCGGCAACGCGGATCGCCTCCGCTGCTCCGCTCGACTTCGGCTTCCAACGTCTTCACTCTCACCTACACCAACACGTCCGGAGCCACCAGCACCGTAACCTTCACCATCAACGTCAATGGCACTCCGCTCACTCCTTACATCCAGGTGAACGGCGGAGGGTGGCAGCAGCTCTCCACGGTGACGGTGAACCCGGGCGACACGGTGAACCTGGGCGAGCAGGTTCTCAGCGGTGGCAGCTATAGCTGGAGCGGACCCTCCGGGTTCGTCAACCCGGCAACGCGGGTCGCCTCCGCTACTCCGCTCAACTCGGCTTCCAACGTCTTCACCCTCACCTACACCAACACGTCCGGAGCCACCAGCACCGTAGACCTTCACCATCAACGTCAATGGCACTCCGCTCACTCCTTACATCCAGGTGAACGGCGGAGGGTGGCAACAGCGCTCCACTCTGACGGTGAATCCGGGCGACACGGTGAACCTGGGCGAGCAGGTTCTCAGCGGTGGCAGCTACAGCTGGAGCGGACCCTCCGGGTTCGTCAACCCGGGAACGCGGATCGCCTCCGCTGCTCCGCTGACTTCCGGCGCGAATGTCTTCACCCTCACCTACACCAACACGTCCGGAGTCAACAGCACCCAGACCTTCACCATTGCCCTCAACTGAGGAATTGCCGATATTCATCAACTCGGGCATTACTGATTCCTGATCCTGAGATTTTGCGGTTGAAGTAAGGTACACCGCGATCTGGTGAGCAGTGACGGGCGATCAGCTACGACCGCAACGAACCCGCGGGCGGGACACGCTGAAAAAGACCTGACTATAGCGAAATCGCCAACCCGCGTTTCCAGCGCATCCTGACCTCGAAGCATGCTAAGCCCTGCTGCCACTAAGTGCTGCGAGATCAGTAAACAGAAGCTTACTTCAGGGGACCGATCAGCGAGGTTGGCTCCACTATCGGAGGGGGGCTTCCGGTCGGCTGTTCCTCTCAGGAAGTGGACCGAATTTCACTCGGGAAGTTTGTTAAGACGCATTATCTTCTTGCGGTGAGCTCCCGGCTGACCAAACCGACCAGACGCCCCCCGGCAGATGGACGTTGCATGCGGTTGAAGAGAGCGTCTGGGTCGGCGGATAGGGGCGCCGGTCCAGTACGAGATGAATATCGGGCCATTGGGGCGGCGCTGCGCGAAAGCCATGAGACCGGGTTCGGTTCCGGCAGCGAGTTAAGATCAATCACCGCGATGCCATTGCCAGTATCGCCCGTAATCGCCACCAGGGTGCTGTCGCGGTGGTTGGAGACAAGCGCGCGGAAGTCGGGGCCAGGGAGATCGGCAGAGCAACGCGCGCGCGGAATGAGCCGCTCACGCCGTCGAAGACATCGATGGCCTGCGTTCCGGGCTGGAAGAACAAAGCGCCGTCAGGCCGGAGAGGGCCCCACCGTACAAATAGGAGGCGTCGATCGATTCGGCGTAGTTGATGCTCTGGAGTCCGATACCGTTCAGGTTGGAGTCGGTGAGAAACCCGTCGCCATAAAGGCGGGTCTGGTTCGCGCCGAGATCGATCTCATAGTCGTCCAGACCAAGATCGGTGTAGCTGATGGGTGCGATGGAAACCACGCCCGAGGCGGTATCGACCCAGCCGACCTCGCCGGCGTCGTCGTAGTAGATACGGGAACCGTCAGAAGATGTCGCCAGCGTGGGGCCTATCATGCCTCCCTGGGTAGGAAGGCAGTTGATGCCAGCCGGTCCCACATTGGGCAGATAGCCGGAGGCGGAGGGATCGAGTTTCAGCATGAATCCGCACCCTCCGTCGCCGTTCAGATCCGAGGCCGCGATATAGATGATGCCGCTGCTGGTGATGGCGGCGACGGTGGGCACTTCGGTGATGGGGTCGCCGAAGACCCTCGCGGCCAGGGGGTAACTCTGAATGGAGGAAGGCTGGTTCAGATCGATGACATCGATGGCAAGGGAACCGGCGTCGGCGACGACGAGCCTGGAACCATCCGGGGAGAGACTCATGCCCCAAAGGCGCTCGGGTCCATAGGCGCCCTGGGGCGCGGGCACAGGGATCGACGCCAGCCACGTATTTTGGGTGAGAGAAAAGACCTTGATCTGCGCAACGTCAGAGAAGTAATAAACATCTCGCGCCGGGTCGTAGATGCCGTCCACTAACTGGCCCGATACGGGGTATTGCTGGACCGCGGGCAAATAGCTCATCGGTTGCGTTGCCGTTGTGGTGCCGGAAGTATTCGATACGGTAATCGCGGATGTCGCGCCAGGGATGCCTGAAGGAATGGTGTAGTGAATGGCCTGGGAAGGGAAGACGGCAGCCGTGACGTCATTGAAAATGTACGGGTCGGGACTGAAGCCGGTGAGTGTTGCTCCGGCGCCGCCGACGGTCACCTGCAAATCGGGAGGGGCGTCAATAAAGAGGGCTCCGCCGGTGTAGAGGGGAAGTCCAAATCCGTAGCCGAACAGGTCGCCCAGGCCTCCGCCTTCCTCGGTGGAGTAAGTGGGCAGCGATTCCTCAACCCAGGGACCATACGAAAAGCCATCCGGGATCAGTTGGGATGCTCCATCGGTACTTAATGAGCGGACGTCGACAGGACCGGGATTGCCGGGCGGAGTGACAGCTTCCAAATACCCAGGAAAGCCATTGGCATTGATATCGGTGGCTGCACTGGCGCCGAAGTAGATACTGCCGAGCGGCGGCGGCTGCACGCCGACGACATTGGGGAGCCAGCTGGTGCCCGTGCCTCCGCCGACAGGGCCATAGGGGATATTGAGCGCCGTTTGGGAGAAACGCGCACCGATGGGTGGCGCGTGGACCGCTGTAGTGTCGAGCAGACCAATGCCCGCACCGGGAATGACGCCCGCGGCAAGGCCTGCCGGGCTCATGGCCTGGTAAAAAGGCTGTACCGGCGTAATAGAGTTCAGCGCGAGGACGTTGAGCTGGGAGATCCAGCCGGTCATCTTGCCAGTAGTCAGGTTGTACTCGTCAAAGACGTCGGCTCCACTGGAATCGGTGATGAAGACGGAAGTGTTGTCCTGGCTGAGAAGAAGAACAGAACCAGGTATGAATCCGGTGAGATGAACCGGCACCGGGATGGTGTTTTTGACCGTGAGCGTGGCTGGATCGAGATTGTAGATGTTATAGCCGTCGAAACTAACCAGAGTGTTGCCGTCGGGGCTCACAGCAAAGGTAGTAAGGGCACTAAAATCCCCGCCCGCGATGCGTGGGGACCAGCTCCAGGTATCGGCCTCCGGATCGAGCGAGCAAACCGCAGAACTGCCCTCACTGGTGGGGACCGGGGCCAGCAGGACGCGGGTTCGATTGTTCGTCAGGATGACGTTTTCGAAGCCGCTGAGGCAGGAAGGGCTCTGCGGCACCTCGCCGCCATTCCCGCTGTTTGCCTCGTAGAAGACGGTGATGTCATTGCTCTGCGGATCCCAAAGAGCGATAGGACCATTACCATCCACCCAGGAATAACCGGGCACCAGGAAGTATCGCTCGAGAATGAGCTTGCCATCGGCGAGCGCATAGACCGCATTGGCGGTGAAGCCCCAGGGGCTGATCGTGCTCGATGGGTAGCGCCTGAGAATGGTGAGATGTACGGGGTCCACCACATAGAGATCGCCGATCATGGTGCCCACATAGAGCACGCTGCCATCGGGGGTCTGATCGAGACCAAAAGCGCCAGGGATGTTCAGGGTCGCCGTCAGCTGTCGACTGGCGGCGTCGACCACATATAACCGGCCCAGATAAGGTTCGGTGGAGAAGAACCGTTGCGTCGCCGCATGATAGACAGTGAAGTTCGGCGGCGGGAACGAATAGTAAGGCGTCAACGTATCAGCGTGGACGAGCTGATCCGGCGTGGTCAGGGGCACGGGCGGATAGTTATTGGGAGGACCGATCGCGACGGGGATCGACGCAGTCGAATGGATGGGCCCGAGGGCAGCGGTTACCGTAATGGATCCGTTGGTTGCACCGCTGGCCGCGGCCTCGACAAAAACATTGAAGCCGACGCCCTGCGGAGGCGCCGTATAACTCGCTGGCGAAACCGTAACGCCGGCAGGTGCTCCGCCAACCGTGATCGCGATATTGCCGATGGGAGTACCTAGCGCGTGATTCGAGACCTGTAACTCGAAGGAGTTGGTGGATCCCACCGCAACCGTAAGCCCTGATGGCTGGATACCGACGGAGATCGAGGCAGGGGAAATGATGAGGCTGAGTTGCAACTGGTGGGTGATGCCTCCGCTGGTACCCACGGCCTGGAGATTCGCGCCGTTGGTGGGTGCGGCGGAAAAGGAAGTGGCGATGGTAACCTTCTGGCTGGGGCCTCCGGGCTGCAGGGTGAAGGAAGCGGGCGAGAACGTAACTCCGGCCGGGACCGCGGAGAAGGAAATGGAGATGGGTTGGTTGAAGCCATTGAACGGAGTAGCCGACAGAGAGAAAAAGGTGGAAGCGCTTTGACTGACCGCAAAAGCATTGTTGGTGCCGGTGGTGAGCGCGAAATCGGGAGTGGTGTTAATGGAGATGGGTAACTGCGCCGACGCAGTTAAGGTCCCGCTGCTGGCGTTGATCTGAACGGTGCCGGAGGATGCTCCGGTGGCAGCGGTGAAATAGAGAGTGGCGGTGCCGCCGGGAAATACGCTGAAGGTTGTGCTGTTGACCGTTACGCCGGCAGGAAGTCCACTGAGGGTTCCGCTGACCAGTTGATTGAAACCATTCACGCCCTGGACGGCGATCTGCATCGACTGCTGCACTCCGGGGATGAGGACGAGCGTGGTGGGCTGCAGGGCCAGCGTGATGCCCGGCGGTCCGGTGACCGTGAGTGCCAGTTGCACAGTATGCGAGAGGCTCTGGCTGGAGCCGCTGATGGTGACGGTGGAGCTTCCTGCAGCAGCGGTGGAGACGGCCGTGAACTGCACGTGCTGGGACTGGAAACCGGTCAGGGAAAATGTTGCCGGAGAGGCAGTCACCCCGGAAGGCAGTCCACTGATGCTGACCGAGACGTCGCCGCTGAATCCGTTGGTGGAGGAGAGAGCGACGAAAAGGTTCTGTGTCCCCCCTGGATACACAGAGAGCGTGGATGAGGACAAACTCAGAGTGTAGTCCTGGTGTTGCCGCCGCTGCCTCCGCCGCTGGTACCACCGCCGCCGCAACCGGCAACTGCAAGCGCGATCACAAGAAATGCAATCAGATCCGGACGAGTTACCACACGACGGAGCCGTCCGCCAGAGAGCGGATTTCCGAATTGAGGCAGCATGGAAGCAGTACAAGTATCCATCATGAGCCCGGGGTCAGGAAGACTAATTTTCGCTGGATTGACGATGGCGGCGAACGATAGCCCCCCGGGATAACCGATGAAGAATTGACTTTCCTCCGGACTGCGCGAGTGCTAACATCCCGTTTCCGGTTCCATGTTCTCCCTGCGCCAGGCCTCCGGGTCACGGTCTGTTGTCCGTCCGATGTGTATCTGTTCACGCGGGGCCGCCGCTTTTTTCCTGATCAGCCTGGCCTGGTTCCTGCCGTCCTCTCGCGCGCTGGCGCAAACGCAGAGGTTTGAAAACCCTCCCCTGATCCCAACCTCTTTGGATCCTGCCGGGATAACGGTAGCCGACTGGAACGGCGACGGCCATCTGGACATCGTTTATATAGAGAGGTCTCCGACGCCATCGCTCCATCTGCTGCTGGGGAATGGTAAGGGGGGATTTGCGGGAACCACGCCGGTGTCATTGCCGGCAGGCACGTGCACGATTTATGTCTCGAGCTGTCGGCTCACGGCCGGTAACTTCACCGGAGACGGCCACTTGGATTTGCTCACGACCTGGCAGTCCTCGGGACAGCAGGGGTTTCTGGTTCTGCCGGGAAATGGCGACGGCACCTTTGGGGCACCTGTGGTATCGAGTTTTCCGCTCGGGGTGACCGGATCGACCATTGCGGTGTACGGTTCGATTGCCGATTATGACGGCAACGGAACGCTGGATCTGGCGGTGCCCGACTATGCTAACAGCACGATCGATCTTTACTCCGGAGATGGCAAGGGGCATTTCAACGCTTCCGGAAGCTTAAGGGAGCCGGCGGCCAATCTCTTTGCCAGCGACGTGAACCACGATGGCGCGATCGATCTGATCGCGGTGGATGCGTTCAATGGGCGAGTGGCTGTCTGGTGGGGCAATGGCAAAGGCGCCTTTACGCTGGGACCGTCGTTCTATCCTGTGAGCAATTGCGGGGTCAACACGGTCGCCGACATGAACGGCGACGGGAACATCGACCTTGTCTGCGGCGACGGCCAGGGCAATGTCGGAGTGCAGGCCGGGAAGATCGACGGGACGTTCGGCAGCGTGCAGATCATTGCGTCAGGACTGGATGCGGGCGACCGGGTTCTGGTGGCGACCGATCTGAACGGCGACGGCGTGCCGGATCTGATCACAACGAGCAGTGTGGGGTTCGGCACGATCCTCAGTGAAGGACCGCTCAGCTATGGCGCGGTACAGAGGCGGACGTCGGGCGGCGTGGAATCCGCGATGCTCGTCGCCATCGCCGATATCAATGAGGATGGCATCCCCGACGTGGTGGCCGGAGTGAGCGGAGGAATCCAGGTCTTCCCTGGCAATGCTCAGGGAAATTACCCGGACCCGACCATCATTCCCGTCACAACGCCGGTGACGTTCGTCTACAGCGGAGATTTCAACGGGGACGGGTTCGCCGATGTAGTTGCGATGAACACCGGCGGCACGGTGGCGACCTGGTTCGGCTCGAAAGACGGGATCAGCTCGGCAAGAGCGACCAGTCCGCTGCCCGCAAACAGCAGTTCCATGGGTGATCTGGTGGGCGATTTCGACGGCGACGGGAAGAAGGACATCGTCTTCCAGTTGCTGAACACACCGAACGCTACCAATGTTCTCTACGGCAACGGCGACGGGACGTTCACCGCGGTCGCAGCTCCTGGAGGCCAGCTGTCCAATGCTTTGGTTGCGGATGTAAACGGGGATGGTAAGAGCGATCTGGTTGGGATCTCATCGTATGGCGGAGCGGGTAATACCGGCTCGGAATATGGGCTGATCACTCTGCTGGGTCAGGGGAACCGCTCGTTTGTCCAGGTGGTGACCGGATTCCCACCGTACCCGCCTACGTCGGGCATCACTACACCGGCACTGCTGGGACTGGGCGACCTGAACGGCGACGGCTTTGCGGACGCGGTGGTTTACGACGAGAATGTGGGACTGCTCGAGACCTGGCTTGGGAACGGCGACGGCAGTTTTGTGGCCGGGAGCAATCTGGACCTTGCCGCGCAGCAAATCACCGCTGCGGATGTCGGCGGCCAGGACGCCGACATCCTGAAAGGAACCATGGCCGATCTCGATGGCGATGGATTTCCGGATGCCGCTTTCCTGGCGACGGTGACGGCGGAAGGCTACCAACAGGAAGACGTCCTGATGATTGCCTACGGGGACGGGAAGGGTGGCTTCAGCAGCACACAACTGATCCCGCTGACCCACCACTACACGGTGTTCATGATCGGCAAGATCGACGATGCCGGGCTTCCGGGTCTCATTCTGGGCAGTGGAGTGCTCGGAGCAGCGATTCACAACCTCGGCGGACGGCACTATGGACCTGAGGTGTTCTTTACTGCCGGATATTTCAGCGGACTGGCCCTGGCGGACTTCGATGGCGACGGGTACGATGACATCCTCGTGGGCCGTTCCAGTGCCAATGTGTCTCCCCATCCGAACACTTCGGCACTGACTGTGCTTATGAACCAGCCGACGGTGACTGGCCCGGGGATGGAACAAGCCAGCGGCACGTTGAGCGCTAGCGCCACCCCGGTGAGCTACGACCAGGCGTTCGTGCTCACGGCTGGGCTGCAGTCGCCGGACGGAACAGTGCCGGTGCCCACCGGGACGGTGCAGTTCCTGGTCGGCGGGCTCACCGTTGGAACCGTGACGCTGCTGAATGGGTCGGCCAGCCTGCAGGTGCCAGCGACGATTACAGCAACACTTCCCATCGGCATTGCGCTGCTGGAAGCACAGTACTCCGGCGACAGCAACTATCTGGCGTCGGAACTCACAGGCAGCCTTACCGTGTTACCGCCAAGCTATCCGACCCAGATAAGCCTGGCACTTACTGCCGCGGGCAGCGGCATCACGAGTATCCAGGCGGACAGCTTCGTGACGATGAGTGCGATGGTGACCGCCGGCTCCGGCGTCATAGTTCCGCGCGGCTACGTTGCGTTTTACGACGGCGGCACTTTGCTGGGGCAGGCAGAGTCATCGAGCGGGACGGCCAGCTACAGCACGAATCTGCTGGGCATCGGTGCGCACTCGCTGACGGCGCAGTATCTGGGCTACAGCCCGTCGAACGCAGCAAAGTATCTGGCGAGTACTTCTGCCGCCGTCCCGCTGACCGTTACAGCCGTCACTACAACGATTTCTGTCACCGGGAAGCAGAGTGTCGTCTCGGGATCGGTGCTAACCCTCACCGCAGCGGCAGGCAGTGCCACCGGTCCGCCGGTGGGCGGCGTGACATTCCTCGATGGCACGACCGTCCTCGGCACCCGGACTCTCGACGGCAGCGGGACCGCATCCTTCAGCACCGTGTCGCTGGCTGCCGGACAGCATGCAATGACCGCCCAGTACACGGCTAACAATATCTTTGCCGGAAGTCAGAGCCCGCCCCTGTCGATCATCGTGACCCCGGCATCTTCCACGCTGCAGCCTGTATCGACATTCATTGCCGGAGTTACACCCTCCGCCTCGTCCGGCACTACATTGCTGGAAGTGCATGTCAACGATCCGAGCGGACACGTACCGGACGGCATTGTCACTCTCCTGGTCGATGGTCAGCTTGCGGGTTCAGCTACATTGCCGGCCAGCGGCATCGCCTTTTTGCCCGTCAGCCTGGCGGCAGGCGTGCACAGTTTCTATGCCAGCTTTGGCGGTAACGGCGTCGATGCCCCGGCAGCGTCGCCGGTATTTGCGACGACGGCGTACGGCGCAGCTGCGGATTTCACCATCGCGGCGGGCCGCCTCACAGAGGGAACCATTCTCAAGGTGGGCACCCTGAACGCGTGGGCGGGCACCGTGACGTTTGCATGCAGCTCCGGCGTGCCGGCGGGCTATGCGTGCAACTTCACCCCCGCCGCGGTAACAGGCACAGGTACGACCCGGCTCACTCTGGAGCGCACGTTTAGCTTCAGTCGAGTTGCACTCGTTCTGCCGCTGACGCTGCTGCTTTGCGGCTGGCGACGCCGGGCGGGCCGCGCTCTTGCAGTTCTGCTCCTGGCGGGGGTTTTCGCTGGAGTAACTAGCTGCGCCGACCCGACGTCTGCCGTGAAGGAAAGCGTGATCACCGTGCAGGCGACGGCGGGCGATATTTTACATTCGGTTCAGATCCTCATGGCTGGCAGATCGCAGAATTAGTCCTCAGAGAAAGCGCTCACCAGCGCAGCGATCTCATCGGCGGCCGTGTCCAGGGCGAAATGGCCGCCGTCAACAATGTGGACCTCGGCGTTGGGAACATCCTTGCGGTAGCTTTCCGGCTCGCTCGGGTCAAACGATGTTTCATATTTGCCCCAGATCACGAGCAGCCGCGGTTGCCTTTCGCGCATCCATTGCTGCCATTTCGGATAGGAGTCAACGTTCGTTCGGTAATCGTAGAAAAGGTCGCTTTGTATCTCGGCCTGCCCGGGCCGATTCAAAAAATAAAACTCGTCGGTCCAGAGGTCGGGATCGTGGCGCTCGGAGTCGGGATCGTTTCCAACGTGCCGCGCTCGTGCGGCCTCGAGCGACAAGAGATTGGTCCGCAACGCGCTCTCATTGGCGGTGCGATCGGCCCAGAATGCCCGGCGCGTTTTCCAATTTGCTCCCAGGCCTTCGTTGTGGGCGACGGCGTCCTGCACGATCAGCGCTTCGATTCGCTCAGGATGCTCCAGCGCCATGCGAAAGCCGACGGGGCTACCGTAGTCCTGCATGTAAAGGGTGTAGCGCGAGAGTCCGAGCGCCTCAGTAAAGTGATTTATGGTCTCAGCCAAATGGTCGAAGGTGTATGCGAATGTCTTCGGGTCCGGCCAGTCGCTGTGCCCGAAGCCAGGATAATCAGGCGCTATCAGGTGATAGCGATCGGACAACCTTGCGAAAAGCGGCTCAAACATCCGCGACGACGATGGAAGGCCGTGGAGCAAAAGAAGCGTTTCCGCATTTGGCGGCCCAGCCTCTCGATAGAAGATCGACAGGCCGTCGACGTGTGCTGTGCGATAAAACGTGAGATTCATCGGTGATTGTTTTCCCTTCATCATGCCCTCGGAATCCGCAATGGAGGATGGGCCGCCCGGACCCCACTTACGTCAGCGTCCGCCGCACGCAAGGCGAGGTCCGGGCAGAAGCGGGACTTACCGCCCATCTCAAGCAGCGGCTCTTCTCCTGTCGAGTGCGGGCAGAAGAAGTTTCAGAAGCGCTTCGTCCGAGAATGGATTCTGACCTGAGATCAACTCGCGATCCTGAAGAACGTAGCTCTTCCATGGAGCGGCCACACTTACGTCGCCGCCCGCGGTACGTAAGGCGAAGTCCGGATAGAAGAGAACCTTACCACCTATCTCAAGCGGCTCCCGCTGCTGTTCTTCCGCCGTCGAAAAGATCGTCATCTTATACCCGGAGTAAATCCAGCCCTGAGCCTTTGCGTGCGCTCCGGCAGTATCGCCCGCACTCAGCGCGGCAACCACCTCCGTCGAATTCGGAAGAGCCGAGAGAAGTGAAATCGGGCCGTGGCAAAGCACGGCTGTAGGTTTCGATGTTTTATGAAAGTATCTCAGCACGGTGCCAGCGTCGGGATGATCGAGAAGATCCATCATCGGGCCGTGGCCGCCGGGGACGAAGACAGCGTCATATTGATCCAGGCCCGATGCGATGACATCCGAGATGCGAGTTGGATTCCTGAGCCCAGTCAGGGTATCGCGGAATTTCAGATAATCCTGAAGTCTGGCCTCGTTCCCGCCGAAGAAATCGGGGACAGCCGAATGGACATCCATTTGCGGCGTGTTGCCTTTGGGGTTGGCGAAAGTGATTTCGTAACCTTCCTTCATCAGGGCCCGAACCGGAACCGTCAGCTCGTTGAGATAGTAGCCGGCGCCGCTATAAACCTTGCCATCTTTCAATGGCAAGCCGTGACCGCTCGAGACCAGCACCAGGACTTTTCCTGTCGTTGTCATTTTGTTCTCCTCTCTGAAATCGAATCTGTTTCCCGGGATCTTAACTTGTGGAGTGCAACCGAATTTTCGAGAGCCCCGGCCTCAGCCAGGGCTTCTATCGGTGCGGCGGGGTTTTACGCCATTTGCGCCGCGTGAGAGGCTAGCCATAGGTGAGGTCCGTGCTCTGTCCCACCTCGATGATGTAACCGTCAGGATCGCGGATGTAGCAGCGAATCTCGCCGTACTTCTCCTTTGGCTCGGTGATGAACTCGGCTCCTCGGCTTTTCCATAGTTGATAGCACGCCTGAATATCTGCAACGCGGATATTCAGAAAGCTGCTGACCTGATCCGGGTCGGCGGGGACGCTGAGGGTGACCGATGGCTTGTCCGGAGTGGGCCCGCCACCGACGTTGACAATCAGCCAGCTATTCCCGATCTGAATGTGCCCGGACGCACCTTTGCTGTCGCCTCTGCTCTGAATTCGGCCGCCGAAGACCCT
>CAVPCB010000028.1:0-5264 GCA_963702285.1 uncultured Acidobacteriaceae bacterium
CGCGGAAACTCACCCTCGAAGACGACGCCGGATCCACCTGGACCACCACCGACGCAGGCGCCACCTGGCAGTAGCACCTGCCCTGCGGAACACCTTCCATCTCAAAGTTCGTCTCAAGATCTCGCGCCTAAGCGGAACTTTCTCCGACGCGGAGCCCGTAGCATTCCGAACCTGTCCCAATCTCCACTGAGATCGACGCGCGAACCCTACCTCCCAAAAAAGCGATGGCCCTCCATCACGGAGGGCCACCTCGCTACAGGCTACGGCCTACAGGCTACCGGCTGCCTTTAGATATCCAGGTTCTTCACATCCAGCGCATTATCTTCGATGAACTTCCGCCGCGCTTCCACATCCTCGCCCATCAGCGTCGTGAAGATCGTCTCCGTCTCGGCAATATCTTCCAGCTTCACCTGCAGCAGCGTCCGCCGCTCCGGATCCATCGTCGTCTCCCACAACTGCGTCGCCGTCATCTCGCCCAGGCCCTTGTACCGCTGCACCTGGTAGTCGCGCCGCCCCTGCTCGATCACGTACTCGAACAATTCCCGCGGCGTCTGCTTCTCCACCGGTTCCAGCGAAGCCTTCCCAGTCCGTTTCGGAGCCGGCTTGCCCGCCTCCGCCTCGCCCTTCGTCTCCGCCTCAGCCTCCGCGCCCGTGTCCTCAGGATCGGGCACGCCCACGCCCTTCTCCTGCGCCTTCGCCGCATACTCCACCACAAACGGCGGCTCCAGCAGCTCCTTGATCTGCAGGTGCTTCGACATCATCTGCCGATATTCCGGCGACGACGCCAGCAGCCAGTTAATGTGCCGCTCCGCCCCCTGCGCATCCACAAAACTCAGCGACCAGGTCTGATGCTCTTCATCCTGCACCGGCTTGTGCAGCGCCTTGAACTGATACTTCTTCTCGATCTTCTCCAGCTCCTTGTACAGCCCCTGCAGCTTCGTCACGCTCTCGAAGTCCACTCGCTTCGTCAGCTCCGCATGCGCCAGCAGATTCGTCACTTCCTCATTGCGCAGCCGCGTGTTCACCTTATCGAAGAACCCGAGATACTCGTTCAGCTGCGTCATGAACTTCGTCAGCGCCGCGCCTTCCAGCTTCGCCGCGCCCTCGCCATAACGAATGATCATCCCCTCGGCCGCGCGCTTCACCATCACCCGCACAAAATCGCGATCGTCCTTGATGTACTGCTCGAACCGCCCCTTCTTGATCTTGTACAGCGGCGGCTGCGCGATATACACGTTGCTCCGCTTGATCAGCTCCTGCATGTGCCGGAAGAAGAACGTCAGCAGCAGCGTCCGGATGTGCGACCCGTCCACGTCGGCGTCCGTCATCAGAATGATCTTCCCGTAGCGCAGCTTCGTCGCGTCGAAATCGTCCTTGCCAATGCCGGTCCCCAGCGCCGTAATCATCGCGCGGATTTCTTCGTGCCCCAGCATCTTGTCGTAGCGCGCCTTCTCCACGTTCAGAATCTTGCCCTTCAGCGGAAGAATCGCCTGGAACCGCCGATCGCGCCCCTGCTTCGCCGTTCCGCCTGCGCTCTCGCCCTCGACCAGGTACAGCTCGCACCGCCCAGGATCCCGCTCCGAGCAATCCGCCAGCTTCCCCGGCAAACCGCCGCCGTCCAGAGCACCCTTGCGCCGCGTCAGATCCCGCGCCTTTCGAGCCGCCTCGCGCGCCCTCGCTGCCTCGATCGCCTTGTTGATAATCTTTCGCGCCACCGGCGGATTCTGCTCCAGGAACCCGCCCAGCTTCTCGTTCACCAGCGCCTGCACCGTGCCCGCGATGTCCGAGTTCAGCTTCCCCTTCGTCTGCCCTTCAAACTGTGGCTGCGGCAGCTTCACGCTGATCACCGCCACCAGTCCCTCGCGCACATCGTCGCCGGTCAGGTTCTCCTTCACGTCCTTGAACAAACCCAGCTGCTGCCCCACCGCATTGATCGTCCGCGTCAGCGCTGTTCTAAATCCAGAAAGATGCGTCCCGCCATCCACCGTATTAATGTTGTTCGCGAAACAGAACACCGTCTCCGAGTAGCCATCGTTGTACTGGAGCGCGATCTCCATATCCACGTTGTCCCGCAAGCCTTCCATCACAATCGGCTTGTCGTGCAGCACGCTCTTCCCGCGGTTCAGATGCTTGATGAACTCCGCAATCCCGCCCGCATACTTGAACTCCGCCTTCTTCGCCTCGCCCGTCTTCGGATCGGTGATCCGCTCGTCGGTCAGCGTGATCGTCAGCCCCTTGTTCAGGAACGCCAGCTCCCGCAGCCGCTGCGCCAGCGTGTCGTAGTTGTATTCCGTTACCGCAAAAATCGACCGGTCCGGCAGGAACCGGATCTTCGTCCCCCGCCGCTTGCTCGTCCCCGTCTGCTTCAGCTTCGTCGTCGGAGCGCCCTTCGAGTAGCTCTGCTCGTACGTGTGGCTCGGCTCATCCGGCTTCGCCGGCCGCCAGATCTCCACCTCGAACTCCTCGCTCAGCGCGTTCACGCAGCTCACGCCCACCCCGTGCAGCCCGCCGCTCACCTTGTAATTCGACGTGTCGAACTTGCCCCCCGCGTGCAGCTTCGTCAGCACCACCTGCACCGCCGGCATCTTCTCGCCGTTATCCAGCGTCATCTCGTCCACTGGAATCCCGCGCCCGTCATCCACCACCGTGATCGAGTTATCGTCGTGGATCGTCACCTCGATCTTCGTCGCATATCCCGCCAGCGCCTCGTCCACCGAGTTGTCCACCACCTCATACACCAGGTGGTGCAGCCCCATCTCCCCCGTCGACCCGATATACATCGCCGGCCGCAGACGCACCGCCTCCAGCCCCTCCAGCACCTTGATGTTCTCGCCGGTATACGAACCGTTTCCGTTCCCGTTCGCGCCACCCTTGCCGGACTTCGTTTCCGTCTCGTCGGGATCGCGTTTTCCGTCGGTGTCACTTCTTTGGTTGCCATGAAACTCCGGTCTCGTCTGGGGTGATTTCCGCGGGCTGAAGAGGCTGGTTTTTGGCCCGAAAAACCTTGGAAAAATGAGGATTTGCAGGATTCGCTTCCACCCTTATTTTACCACGCGGAAACCCCTCTTCCCCCGCCCCAAAACTCATGCAAAATCAGTGCAAAAGGCCGCCGAAATGCGCCTCCTCACCCGCCGCCGCTCTTCGCACTCCCACACCCCACTCGCTGCCGCCTGCGGAATCCTGACGTGAGCGGCCCCGCCCCTCCTCTTTATTGAGCAAGTAATCTTCACAGCCGGCCCCACAGGTATACGATGTCCCCGTCGTCCCCTGGCCCGCTTCACTCATCCTCGCCCCCGCCGCCCGAAGACGCACCTCGAAATCCCAGGAGGTCCCATGCTCACTCACGCTCCCATTCGTCACTGCCCTCGCCTGCTGTTCGGTTGCGCTGCTGGCCCTCGCCTGCCGCTCGCCTCCGCCGCCACTCTCTGCGTCCAGAAGCAAGGCCAGTCTCGGCTGCCAAAAAACCATCTCCGCCGCGGTCTCCGCTGCCGCCCCCGGCGACGTCGTCTACGTCCCGCCCGGCGTCTACAAAGAAGCCGTCACCATCACCCAGTCCGTCTCGCTCGTCGCCGTCCCCGGCACCCACACCGTCATCGACGCCACCAGCCTCCCCAACGGCATCTTCATCGACGGCCGCTCCGGCGCCCCCAACGCCGGCGTCTCCAACGTCGTCGTCTCCGGCTTCGACGTCCGCAACGCCAACTTCGAAGGCATCCTCGTCGTCAACGGCTCCAACGTCACCCTCACCGACAACCACGTCCACGGCAACAATCAGTCCCTCGACATCGCCAACGGCGCCTGCCCCAACATCCCCACCTTTGAAACCAATGAGGGCGACGACTGCGGCGAAGGCATCCATCTCATGGCCACCGACCACGCCACCGTTCGCAACAGCGAGATCGACCACAACGCCGGCGGCATCCTCATCACCGACGAAACCGGCCCCAGCCAGAACAACCTCATCACCCTGAATCAGGTCCACGACAACCCGTTCGACTGCGGCATCACCCTCGCTTCCCACGGACCCGCCACCGCGCTCGTCCCCGCCGTCTCGCTCCCCTACGGCGTCTGGAACAACACCATCAGCTACAACGCCTCCTTCCACAACGGCACCCAGCTTCCCGGAGCCGGCGCCGGCGTCGGCATCTTCGCGCCTTTCCCCGGAACCACCAACGCGGGCAACGTGGTCATCGGCAACGATCTCTATAACAACGGTCTGCCCGGCGTCACCATGCACAACCACGCATCGGCCCCATCGCCCGCGCCGCCCGTCAACATGAACAACAACTCGATCATCGGAAACCACATCTCCGGCAATAACGCCGATACGGAGGATGCCGCCACCTCCGGCACCACCGGCATCAACCTCTTCAGTACCGCCCCCGTCACCGGCACCGTGATCTCCGGCAACGAATCGACAACGAAGCCATCGCCATCGCTTACAACGTGCCGGCAGGCCAGCTCAACGTCCACTTCAACGACTTCCCCCGCTCCATCGGCATCGACAACATCGGCGCCGGCACCGTCGACGCCACCGAGAACTGGTGGAACTGCAGCCAGGGTCCCTGAGTATAACATCGCTTTGGTTGCGTTTGCCCCGGCAGCGAGGATACAAGCCAGTCAGAAGCTATGCGGTGTAGCGGTGTTGGTGCTGCGGCGCGGATACGCTGCGGACAGAGCGCTTCCCGATGAAAACCTCGTCCACTGTCAGTCGCGCATTGCCCTCCAGATCGACAAACCCAATGCGATTTTTGGCGCACATTTCACGATCCTGCGGCGAAAGATAGGGCGCAATCAATACGGTGACGGCGTCGCTCTTTTTGCCGTCGGCGCAGGTGCGGAGTTTCTGCAGGGCCCGCTTCGCATCGTCCGGCTGCCCGTCCGCCACGTTGCAAACCAGTTTGTGGCTTCGGCCGAGCACATCGATATCGGCCAGGATGTCTGATTTGCGGCGGGCCGGCTGGAACTTGATATCCCTTGTCTTGATAGAGGAAACCTGGTGAAGCACGGCATACAAGACTTCAGCTGCCTTGGCTTCCATTTCGTTAGGCGTGCGAGTCACTTTCATTGACTTCTCCTTTGTTGGGGTCGCGGTGAGCCCGGCTGAATTGGGTAGGCTCCGCCGCTCGGCAAACTGCCGGAATCTTACGTTCTTATACCGAGAGGGTCGTTCTCGTGCTTGTTGCTGAGCCGCAAATGCTTGCCCTGCAGCTCTCGAGCGTGCTCAGAATGCTGTTGACATCCGCGCCACCCGTTTTGGGCTG
>CAVPCB010000029.1:0-15002 GCA_963702285.1 uncultured Acidobacteriaceae bacterium
TAGCCCGGCGTCAGCGCCACTGCCACGCCCTCTTCTTTCAGGAAGGAGTTGACCTGGTTGCGCAGTACGCGCCCGGTCGGCGCTGCCGTGGAAAGCGTCGCCGGCGTGTACTCTCCTGGCCGCGGCGCCGCCGCTCCCGGCCGCCCAAAGCCGCCGAAACCGGTCCGCGATGGATCAGGCGTCTTCGTGCGCGCCTCTACCTCTTCATCGGTCAGGCGGTGCGCCTCGGCCTCGGTATGCAGCGACAGTTCACGAGGATCGAAGATGAGCACAATCTTGCCCCGCAACTTCCCCTTGTATTTTGCAAAGTCGTCCGCAGAGTGCAGCGGCGCCAGCACCGCATCAGCCGTTACCGGTCCATTGGTGCCCGGCGTCCACGCCAACGGAAATCCAATGAGCGCGGCATAGGCGGGCGTTTCGAGCGCGCCATAATACTTCTTGATCTGCCACCCGTCGCCGAACGGCCCCCACTTCTCCAGGTGGACATTCTGCAGTCCCCACGACTGCATCTGCTTCATCGCCCACTCAGCCGCTGCCCGGTGGTTGCGGCTGTTGTTCACGCGCGGTCCATAGACCTCGGAGATGTAGAAGAGGTTCTCCATCACCTGCGAGTGCTGGAAAGCTTCATTCTTGATCTGCGTCAAAGTGCCCAGATCGACTTTGTCGCCATCCTGCCCCGATACGGCTGCAGTGAACAGTAAACACATCGCGCAGCTGGCAGCAGCCAACCCGAATTGACGCAGGTTCACGATAATTCCTTTCCTAAGCGAAGTTGCGTTGGACGACCACAGCAAGGAGCAGCAGTTGTAGCCCGCACATCCGGACTGCGTACTCCCCTTGCCTCCCCGGCATTGAATTTCAGGATGCTGACCAGGGTATTGAATTTGGTCTCCCAAAGCAAGGTGATCCGGAGCCGCGATCGCGCTGCCTTTGCGTCGAAGGCGCGTATGCCTGGACGGCAAAGTCCCGCGTGCGTGGATGCCACGTCCTTGACGCTGCTTCTTTCCGGTACCGATAATAAAGAGTTGTCTCCAGAATCGTTTTCCCACAGACGCGGCCCGCCGCCGCACGCAACCTCCGCAAAGAAGGAATCCCCGACGTGATGAAATCCAGGGCTGGACAAGCGCGATGAGCACTGCAATCGCTGGACCGCGCCAATACCGAGCGCCAAGTTTCTGGCAATCCACCAACGGCAAGAAAGCAGTCATGGCGGTGACGGGTGCGATCCTGTTCCTGTTCGTGATCGGCCATCTGCTGGGCAACCTCCAAATCTTCGAGAGCCGCGAGCGCCTCAACGCCTACGGCAAACTCCTCAAGAGTCTTGGCGAGTTGCTGTGGATCGCCCGCATCGGCCTCATCGTCTGCGTGGTGCTCCACATCTGGGCCACGGTTCAGCTGGCGCTCATCAACCTGAAGGCCCGTCCCGTCGGCTACAAAGTGAAAAAGTCCGTCGCCTCTAACTACGCCGACCGCACCATGTACTGGAGCGGCCCCATCATTCTCGCCTTCGTCATCTTCCACCTGCTCCAGTTCACTGCTGGCACGCTGCATCCCGGCGCCCCTGCCTTCAGCGACACCGACATTTACTACAACGTCGTCGCCGGCTTCAGCGTCTGGTGGGTCTCCGCCTGGTACATCTTCTCCATGATCCTTCTCGGCTTCCATCTCCGCCATGGCATCTGGAGCGCCTTTCAGTCCCTCGGCGCCAATCATCCGCGCCACACACCCGTTCTCAAACAGGCCGCGCTGTGGACTGCGATCGCCATCACCGCCGGTTACATTTCAATCCCGGTCGCCGTACTCGCAGGATGGGTGAAATAAATGGCGATTCAGCTCGACGCAAAAATTCCAACCGGCCCCATCGAACAGGCCTGGGACAACGCCCGCTTCGAAATGAAGCTCGTCAACCCTGCCAACAAACGCCGCCACAATCTCATCGTCGTCGGCTCCGGACTGGCCGGCGCATCGGCCGCCGCCACCTGCGGCGAACTCGGCTACAACGTCAAGTGCTTCTGCTTTCAGGATTCACCCCGCCGCGCCCACTCCATCGCCGCGCAGGGCGGCATCAACGCCGCCAAGAATTATCAGAACGACGGCGACAGCATCTACCGCCTCTTCTACGACACCGTGAAGGGCGGCGACTTCCGCGCTCGCGAAGGCAACGTCTACCGCCTCGCGCAGAACAGCGTCCACATCATCGACCAGTGCGTCGCCCAGGGCGTCCCCTTCGCCCGCGAATACGGCGGCACCCTCGACAACCGTTCCTTCGGCGGCGCCCAGGTTTCGCGCACCTTCTACGCCCGCGGCCAGACCGGCCAGCAGCTCCTGCTCGGCGCCTATCAGGCGCTCGAACGTCAGGTCGACTCCGGCCAGGTCACCATGATCCCCCGCACCGAAATGCTCGACCTCATCGTCATCGACGGCCAGGCCCGCGGCATCGTCACCCGCAATCTCATCACCGGCAAGCTCGGCGTGCATCTCGCCGACGCCGTCATCCTCGCCACCGGCGGCTACGGCAACGTCTACTACCTCTCGACCAACGCCAAGGGCTCGCAACGCCACCGCCATCTGGCGCGCGCACAAACGCGGCGCGCTCTTCGCCAATCCCTGCTTCACGCAGATTCACCCCACCTGCATCCCCGTCACCGGCGACTACCAGTCCAAGCTCACCCTCATGTCCGAGTCGCTCCGCAACGACGGCCGCATCTGGGTCCCAAAGCAAAAAGGTGACAAGCGCCGCCCGACCAGATCCCCGAAGACGAGCGCGACTACTACCTCGAGCGCAAATATCCCGCCTTCGGCAATCTCGTCCCCCGCGACGTCGCCTCCCGCAACGCAAAAGCCGTCTGCGACGAAGGCCGCGGCGTCGGCGAAACCGGCCTTGGCGTCTACCTCGACTTCGCCGACGCCATCAGCCGTCTCGGTGCCGACACCATCCGCGAACGCTACGGCAACCTCTTCGACATGTATCAGCGCATCACGGACGAAGATCCCTACAAGGTCCCGATGCGCATCTACCCCGCCATCCACTACACCATGGGCGGCCTCTGGGTCGACTACCAGTTGCAGAGCACCATCCCCGGCCTCTTCGTTCTCGGCGAAGCCAACTTCTCCGACCACGGCGCCAATCGCCTCGGCGCCAGCGCGCTCATGCAGGGCCTCTCCGACGGCTACTTCATCATTCCCTACACGGTCGGCAACTACCTCGCGAGCGCAAAACCGAAACCAGTGAAACCCTCACGATCCCGCCGCCCAAGCAGCGCTCGCAGCCACCGAACAAGGCGTCGCGAAGCTCCTCTCCATCAAAGGCAAGCGCACCGTCGATTCCTTCCACCGCGAGCTCGGCAAAATCATGTGGGACGACTGCGGCATGTCGCGCAACGCGAAAGACCTCGAAGCAGCCATCGGAAAAATTCGCGCGCTCCGCGAAGAATACTGGCAGAACGTCAACGTCCCCGGCTCCGGCGACGACCTCAACCAGAGCCTCGAGAAAGCCGGCCGCGTCGCTGACTTCTTCGAGCTCGGCGAGCTGATGTGCATCGATGCCCTCGACCGCGACGAATCCTGCGGCGGCCACTTCCGCGAGGAATATCAAACCCCCGAGGGCGAAGCGCAGCGCGACGACGAGCACTTCAGCTACGTCGCCGCCTGGGGCTGGACCGGCCCCGGCAACCCGCCCGAGCTCAACAAAGAGCCCCTGGAGTTTGCCTACGTCCACCCGAGCCAGAGGAGCTACAAGTGATGAGAGTGAAACTAACCATCTGGCGCCAGAAGAACGCAGCAACCCAGGGCAAGTTCGTGACCTATCCCGTCGAAGTGGAGAACGGCGAAATGTCGGTGCTCGAATTACTCGACGTCCTCAACGAGACCCTCATCGAGAAAGGCGAAGACCCCGTCGCCTTCGATCACGACTGCCGCGAAGGCATCTGCGGCATGTGCGGCTTCATGATCAACGGCGTCGCCCACGGACCCATGCCCGCCACCACCATCTGCCAGCTCACCATGCGCCACTTCAAAGATGGCGAAGAGCTCGTCCTCGAGCCCTGGCGCTCCGGCTGCCTTCCCCTTCATCAAGGACCTCGTCGTCGACCGCCGCGCCTTCGATCGCATCATCCAGGCCGGCGGCTACGTTTCCGTTGCCACCGGCGGCGCGCCCGACGGCAATGCCATCCCCATCGGCAAAGAAGATGCCGACCGCGCCATGGATGCGGCCGCCTGCATCGGTTGCGGCGCCTGCGTCGCCGCCTGTCCCAATGGATCGGCCGCGCTCTTCACCGGCGCCAAGATCGCGCACCTCGGCATCCTTCCCCAGGGCAAGCCCGAAGAAGATCACCGCGCCGTCCGCATGGTTGCGCAGATGAACGTCGAAGGCTTCGGCAGCTGCACCAACATCGGCGAATGCACCGGCGTCTGCCCCAAAGAAATTCCCCTCGAAGTCATCGCAAAGATGAACCGCGATTATCTGTCCGGAGCCTGGAAAGAACGCAAAGAAGTGATCAACGCCATCGCGCCGGTGACCAGCTGGGAGTTGGAGAAGTAAGTTCGGCCGCCGAACTTTATGCTGATTCCTAAAGATTTACTGCATACACCATTTCTATCACCGAAACGGTGATACAATTGGTGCATGCGAGCCACCGTATCCCTCGACGATGAACTCCTCCGAAAGCCCAGGAATACAGTGGCCTTTCTGAGCGCACCGCTCTGCTCCGCGAAGCCCTCAAAGCGCTGATCGATAGAGGCTTCGCGCAGCCTGGCTGCGCTGGAGGGCACAATGCCAAACCTCGAAGATGTTCGCCGCCTGCGAGTGGACGAATCTGTGATCCTCGCCGATGCGAGCATCTGGATCGAGTTCTTCCGCTCCCGGATGCCTGCTTTGCGGCGATTGCTTGAGAACAAGCAGATCGTCATGCATCCCTGCCTCGTTGCTGAGCTGGCGCTGGGTTCGCTGCAGGACCGCGAATTGACCCTCGCAAAACTCGGACAGCATGCCGATGCTGCGACTCGTTGACCTCCGCGATGTGCGGCGCATGATCGAGGCCCGCACACTGTGGTCAAAAGGAATCGGACTCACCGATGCCCATCTGCTCGCATCCTGCCTCGTAACTCCAGGCACACAACTCTGGACCACAGACGCGCGGCTCGGCAACGAAGCAGAACGACTCGGCGCTCCGCGCGACTCCTTAGCCTCCGTCTCCTGCTCCTGCTGCAACCGCGCAACGAATCGGCGCGAAGCGCGTCCGCCCGTGCGGCCAGCACGCTACAATCCCCTTACCGGATTCTCCAGCATGATGCCTCTGCGGCGACTCGCCCTCCTTGCCCTCACCTTGTCGATTCCTCTCTCATCCCAACCGCAGCCCGCCGCAAAAATGGCTCACAAGCACCGACCCATCACCGCCCAAATCGTCCACCGCTCCGCCATCGTCATCGACACCCACGCCGACACGCCCCAGCGCATGCTCGACGACCACTACGACCTCACCCAGCCTCTCGACGGCGGCTATCTCAACTTCGCCTCCGCCAAACAGGGCAACCTCGGCGCCGAGTTCTTCTCCATCTGGGTCGAGCCCAAACTCAACGAGGGCCACTACGCCCGCCGCACCCTTGAGCTCATCGACACCGTCCTCCAGCAGGCCGCCACGCATCCCGACAAGATGATGATGGCCTACTCCGCTCGACGACATCCTCCGCGCCCATCGCGAGCACAAACTCGCCGCGCTCATGGGCATCGAAGGCGGCCACTCCATCGAGGACTCCCTCGGACTCCTGCGCGACTACTACCGCCTCGGCGTCCGCTACATGACCCTCACCTGGTCCAACTCCAACAACTGGGCCGACTCCTCCGGCGACGCCGACGACCCCACCGTCCACCACACCCAGGACGGTCTCTCCGACTTCGGCAAAGACGTCGTCTACGAGATGAACCGCCTTGGGATGATGGTCGACATCTCCCACGTCTCCGACAAAACCTTCTACCGCGCCGTCATCACCTCGCGCGCGCCCGTCTTCGCCTCGCACTCCGCCGCGCGCGCGCTCACCAACGTCCCCCGCAACATGACCGACGACATGCTCCGCGCCGTCGCCCGCAGCGGCGGCCCCAACAGCAAGGGCGGCGTCGTCATGGTCAACTTCTATTCCGGATTCATCTCCGACGCCTGGTGGCAAGCCTGGAAAGCCCAGGCCCCCGAACGCAAAGCCGGTGAAGACGCACAGATCGCGCAGTGGAAAGTCCGAAGGCAAAACCGTCACCTATGGAATGACCGATGCCCTCGATAAACAGTGGGCCGCGAAGATTCCCCGCCCGCCCCTCAGCGCCCTCATCGATCACATCGATCACGTCGCGAAGGTCGCCGGTATCGACCACGTCGGCCTCGGCTCCGACTTCGACGGCATCCCGTCCTCACCCGAAGGCATCGACTCCGCCGCCGATCTCCCGAAAATCACCGCTGCCCTGATGCAGCGCGGCTACTCCCCCGAAGACTGCCGCAAAATCCTCGGCGAAAATTTCCTCCGCTTCTTCCGCGAAGTCCAGGCCACAGCAAAACAACTCCAGGCCCAATCGGCGCACGCGCCCAGCGATCACGAATCAGCAGCCCTTCAAAAAATAGCGTCAACCGAATCGCACACCAGGGTGCCCCATTCTGATCGCCCGCTTTTGGCGGTCAGGGTGGGCATCGCGCGCAGCGCGATCTTCCTTCCTTCCACCAATCCGGGTGCCCCACTTCCTTGCTGTTGGGGAAGTGGGGCTCGCGAAAAGCGCGACCGTCTTTGTATCAAGGCGCAACCTTCATAGCTTGCGGAAAAACTCGTCAGCTTTGAAGGGGCACAGCTTCAGCTGTGCCATAAGACCGTGGAATGAGTCCGGCTTTAGCCGCTGAGGGAGGTTTCTTCTCCCTCAGACCGGGGGCTTTGCAGCCCCGGAGTACGAGTTGCGAATAATCCTTCAGGTTCACTTCTCCAGCGGCCGCCCAAAGCACAACACATACCCGTTGTTGTCCGCGACCTCAAAGGCCCTCAACCCATCGCTCGTGTCCGCCAGTTCCCGACGCATCGCAACACCTCGACCCACGAACTCCCGATACAGCCCGTCCGGATCGTCCGTCAAAACATACGCGTCCCACGAAGCCCACTCGTGCCGCGAAGAATTCGGCTGCGGATGTACATCCGGCGCGATGGCCTTCAACATCATCATCACCTCATCGCGCCCGACAAACGCCCAGAAGTCCCCGCTCGGCATCGTCTCCGCCACCCGCGATACAGCACACGAAACCCCAGCTTCGACTCATAAAAGTCGACGGTCGCCTGCAAATTGTCAACGATGAAGAAAGGAGTGACGCTCTTCAGCATGGCGACAGCATACCCCAGAGCGCAAAAGGAACGCCTGCGCTTTATTGAGCCCTGTTCGCTGTGCTCTGTGCCCTGAGCTCTGAGCTCTGTGCCCTGTGCCCTGAGCCCTGTCTTACTTCCCGCCCTTGCTCAATCCAGCCGCCGCCGCATCCGCCGTCGCCAGCTGCTGCACCGTCTCCCGCAGATACCGATACGGATTCACCGGCGTGCTGTGGATGCGCACTTCATAGTGCAGGTGCGGCCCGGTCGTCCGGCCGCTCATCCCCACGTACCCAATCACCTGCCCACGCCGCACTTCCTGTCCCGCCGTCACGCCAAAGCCCGACAGGTGCCCGTACAGCGTCTCGATCCCGTTGCCGTGCTTCAGCAAAATCTCGCGTCCGTATCCGCTGGCCATCGAAGCCACCTCGACCGTGCCATCCGCAGTCGCGCGCACCGGCTCGCCGAACGTCCCTGAAATATCCACGCCCGCATGGAATGCGCCCTCTCCGTTGAACGGGTCTTCGCGTTCTCCAAACGAGCTCGTGATCGCTCCCATGATCGGCCAAAGCGACGGCGCTCCTGCCAGATTCACCCAGCCCGAAGGCACATTCGAAGCCATCCCCGCGCTGAACGTCCGCAGCCCCCCCGATAAGCGCGCTCGCCCGCAGCAGCGAAAGCTGATCCAGCGACTGCACGTACGCCTGTTCTGTAAATGGAGCCGTTGCCGGATCCGCGCTGCCGGCAGCCACCGGCGTCGTCGCCGCCTTCGCCACCAGACTCTTGCGCAGCCCATAGAGCGCGCTCACTTCACTCGCCAGCGAACCCAGGCTCGCCGCCTGGATATCCTTCTCATGCGCCTCGCGCTGCAGCTGGCTGTAATCCTTGCGCAGCGCTTCCTGCTGCTGCCGCACCTGATTGAAGCTCGCCGTCTTCAGCAGCATCCGCGAGTACGCGCCCGCCATCCCCGTGATGGTGAACGCCCCCACCACCGCCGCCGCCACAAACACACCGGCGTAGTGGAGCGGGATCGGGATCTTGCGGAGACGCCCGTCCTTCTCTCGTGCAACGAAAATGATGTAGTAACGTGTGCGCAATGCCAAGTTTTTCCGGATGCTCCCGGAGAACCCCTCAAATCGATCTTTCGAAGCCAGGGCAGACAGCTGATTTCTTTTTTGTGCTGCTTGTTGTGGCTTGAAAAGTACCAGCAGACCGATTACAGGTCAACCGGCCATTCGGGGGATCAAGTACTCAGGTAATCGTGCGTTGATGAACCAGTGCAGACGGCTCGTGCTCCCTGCTGCGCTGTGACTTTGAAATCCACGACTTATCCAATGTTAACAAATTCGACAACGTCCCCGCGGTTCCGTTTCGGCACGCCCAAACTGTCGTAACGGCATCCCCCGTTAGTTTTCATCGTCCCGCCGCTTGCTCCAAAAACAGGGCCCCAATGAAAAAGGGATCGTCAGACGATCCCTTCTCTAATAGTCTAGCAAGCCAACCCGGCTGCGCAACCCAAATCTTGCTGGATCATTACCTTCGTACCAGAATTTTTTTCCGGCCCTCCCCCTCCCCCAGCAACTCAATCGCCCCTCTCGCACATCTTAATGAGTGCCAGTTTGCTTCTTTTTCTCTGCCGGGCTCTTTTCTTATGTTTTGCGCTCCTCCGATCGTCAGGCAGTTTGCCGTCCCGCATTCATCCCTATTCGATCTGTCCCGGAGTCGCCGTGCCGCAAATGCCTGCCGAATCTGACATCCAGCGTGTCTACATCGTCGACGACGAGTGGATCATCGCCGAAACCCTCGCCGCCATCCTCAATCGCAACGGCTTCCACGCCCAGGCTTTCCACAGCCCCAACCGCGCCCTCGTCCGCGCTCTCGATCAGCCCCCTGACATCCTGCTCACCGACGTCATGATGCCCGACCTCAGCGGCATCGACCTCGCCATCAGCCTCCGCCGCGCCAACAGCAACTGCCGCGTCCTGCTCTTCTCCGGCCAGGCCGGCGCCCTCGATCTGCTCTGCGACGCCCGCCGCCGCGGCTACGACTTCGAGCTCCTGCAGAAACCCCTCCACCCTCTGCAGCTGCTCCTCCGCCTGCGCAACAGCAAACGCTGGAAACACCGCCTGCCGGAGCCCGACATGCCCACCACCGATCCCGGCGCGGATTCAGCCTCCGGCACCAATCCCGCCGCCTGATTCGCGCCCCCTCACCGCACCAGCGACTGCAGAATCGACTGCGCCGCCGGCACCGCCACCCCAATCGCCAGCTTCAGCAGCCTCGCCACCCCCAGCACCGCCAGTTCACCCACCAACGCCCCCGCCAAACCGCACACAAACCCCAGCACCACTCCCCCAACCGCCGACCCGATCGGACACCCAATACACGCGCCCATCACCGCCGCAGCAATCAGCACCCCATCCGGCACCTTGTGCGCCCAATCATTCTTCCCCTCCTCGCGCGACACCTCCCCCCAGCCGCTTTCCGCTGCGGCCAACACCAGATCCTCGTCCGGGGGCGCAATGACCAACGGCAGCTCGCTTCGCTCCCGGGGAATCTGCCTCTGCGCCTTAATCCAGGCCATGAACTCACGCTCACGTTGTGCCGGATTGTCTCCCATACACCTCCCTCAGAGCGCATACCTCCGCCGCTCGTTTCATCGGATGCCTGCGAGGCGCGCGCGGACAACTTCTGCAAAACCCCACGCGTCGTGACTCGTGATCCTAACCAAACCCCTCTCCTCAACACCATGCCGAATCCGTAACCCGAAACCGGAACCCGTAACCTTCGCCGTGCCGCTCCTGGCTCCTGGCCCCCAGCTCCTCGCTCGTCCCAACCCGCATTCGTAACCCACAGCCTGTACCTGCAAAGCGTAACCAGCTCCCAGCCTCGTGCTTCCTGTACCCTGTACCCTGCATGAAACTCAACCCTCTCCTGCTCCGCAGCACGCTGGTCGGCGCGCTCGGCGGACTCCTCTTCGGCTTCGACACGGCCGTCATCGCCGGCACCACCCATCAGCTCACCCAGGTCTTCCATCTCAGCGCCGGAGCCCTCGGGCTCACCGTCTCCATCGCACTCTGGGGCACCGTCGCCGGAGCCATCGGAGCCGGCCCGCTCGGCCAGAAAATCGGAGGCCGCGAAGCCCTCCGCATCATGGCCCTGCTCTATCTCGTCTCCTCCCTCGGCTGCGCCCTCGCCTGGAACTGGCCTGCTCTGCTCTGCTTCCGCTTCATCGGCGGACTCGGCATCGGCGGCTCTTCCGTCCTCGGCCCCGTCTACCTCGCCGAGCTGGCCCCGGCCAAGCTTCGCGGCCGCCTCGTCGGCCTCTTCCAGATCAACATCGTCGCCGGCATTCTCCTCGCCTACGCCTCCAACTACGCCGTCGCCCGCCTCATCAGCACCGCCGACGCGTGGCGCTGGCAATTCGGCGTCGCCACCATCCCCGCCGCCCTCTTCGCCCTCTTCCTCTTCGGAATCCCGCGCAGCTCACGCTGGCTCGTGACTCAAAACAGGATCGACGAAGCCCGCCAGGTCCTCCAGATGATGGGCACCCCCGACACCGAGGCCGAGCTCAAAGAAATCGTCGACTCCATCCACCTCGAGCGCACCGCCAAAAGCGAGCCCCTCTTCCAGCGCAAGTACCGCCTGCCCATCTTTCTCGCCATCACCATCGGAATGTTCAATCAGCTGGCCGGCATCAACGCCATCCTTTACTACGCCAACGACATCTTCGGCTACGCCGGCTTCTCCTCGCTCTCCGGCGATAAGCAGGCCGTCCTCCTCGGCGCCATGAACTTCTGCGCCACCATTCTCGCCATGACCGTGATCGATAAGATCGGACGCAAGTCGCTCCTCCTCATCGGATCGGTCGGCACCGCCGCCTGCCTCGCTGGAGTCGCCGCCATCTTCGCCTCCAGCACCCACCAGGCCGATCCTGGTCTGGCTGCTGGTCGGCTTCATCTTCTTCTTTTCCATCTCGCAGGGAGCCGTCATCTGGGTCTACATCTCTGAAGTCTTCCCCACCCGCGTCCGCTCCAAAGGCCAAAGCCTCGGCTCGAGCTCCCACTGGATCATGAACGCCTTCATCTCAGGACTCTTCCCCTGGGTCGCCGCCCACTCCAAAGCCGCTCCCTTCGGATTCTTCGCCGCCATGATGGTCCTGCAGTTCTTCGTCGTCCTCTTCATCTACCCCGAAACCAAAGGCGTCACCCTCGAGCAGCTCCAGCACAAACTCGGCATCGACTGAATCCCGGGCGCAGTCGCAACAATGTTCTAGTAGCTCGCATCCGCTGTCGGCGCGCGGAAATCCGGTGGCGCTTCCTCGCGAGCGAGGAAACGCCAGGGCGAGAGGGTGGGCAGCCGGGGTCCCGGCGAAACAACGTTTCGCTGCGGTGGCAGGAGCGCGAGTCTTCGGCCCTGCATACCGCTCCCTCCCGCAGAAATAAGTGGGCGTTCCTCACCATTTCCTCCGCGATTCCTTTCTGACGTAGAATGCACCCAGCCTTATCCACATAGTCCCGCCTTCCCCAGCGCAGCTTTCTACTTAAACGCGGAGAAAGAAAGCCTATGAAGCTGTTCCTGTCCTATAAGCTCCCGGACCAGCAGTTTATCGGGCTGGTCCACTACATGCTTAATAAGCATGGCATTGAATTCTTCTATTGGCCTGAGGACGGTCGCGCTCAACCCCTCGATGATGAGATCCTCGAGGCTACTGACCAGGTTAACGGTATGATTGCGTTTCTTGGCGCTGAATGGGCCGGTGTTCAGGCTAAAGAGATCAACTACTTCCTTCGCACTCGACGGGGACGCCCATTTGTTGCTGTCAGCCTCGTCTCAGAACTGCCTCGAAATGCCATGGCCGCCGTGATCGAGTGGCCACTGCTTTCTGTGGCTCGAAGTGACTATGACGCTGCCAGCCAGGTTTCTCACAGGATTGTTGTCCAATTGGGATTGAAATGGGTGCCGCTGGATGGTCTGCCCAACCGTTACGTCGTTGCCTATGAAAAAGAGTTCCTCAAAAAGCTGCGCGACAAAGATGAGAATATGCTCCGTGACTTACGCAGTGAGTGCGGCTGGGACGGTTGGCCGATTGTTGTCCGCGAAGACGCCCCGCTGGAGAACCCCATCACGGATGAAAGTATTGGCGTCCTCTCCGACGGCACCCACGCCGTCCTGATGGACGCCCGTTCCGGCCTCGACGGTACCCCCAGGACCCAGTTCACGCTGCCCGAGGCCCGCCCACGCACCCACCTTCGCTACCCCCTCAGTGTCGGCGACACCCTGCGCGTTGCCATCCTCGTTTCCGGCGGCATTGCCCCCGGGATCAACGCGCTCATCGAGGGCATCGTCTCCCGCCATACCCTCTATTCCAATTCCCTCAGGCCCAGGAGGAATCATCACCTCGAGATCGTCGGCTATCGCGAGGGATTCAAAGCCCTGCTGCGCCCCGGCGTCGCCGCTCAGCATCTCACCCCCGACTTCGTCCGCAACGTCGCTGAAAATGGGGGCTCCATTCTCGGAACTTCTCGTGAAGATGGCTTTCTGGGCGAATCCTCCCACGATGCCCGTCAGCCCGACCCTCCGCTCCTGCTTCGCGACCGGAATCTGAGAAGAGCCGTCACGCGCTTGCGGACCGACGGAGTCGATATCCTCTACGTCATCGGCGGCGATGGCAGCGTGCGTTGTGCCCACGCCCTTTGGCACTATGCCCGCCAGGACGGCTATGACTTGTCCGTCGTTGGCATTCCCAAGGCCATGGATAACGATATCCTCTGGGTCTGGCAGTCCTTTGGATTTCTCTCCGCCGTCGAGGAGGCACGACAGGCCATCCTTCACATGCACACTGAGGTCTCCTCCAACCCCCGCGTCGGCATCGTTCAGCTGTTCGGCTCCGACTCCGGCTTTGTAGCCAGTCATGCCGGTTACAGCACCGTTTGCGATTTGGTCCTTATCCCCGAAGATCCCCTCTCCATGGAGCAGATCTACGCCCATATCGAAAAGAAGCTGACCGATCGCTGCGGGAACTCCGCAAACCACACCAGCCCGTACGCAGTCATTGTTATGGCGGAAACCGCCCTGCCCAATGACGCCGAACGTTATCTTAACGATCCCGACCTCGGACTCTCGAAACGAGAATGTGATTGCGTCAGCACTTTCTTCAGGCAGCACCGGAGGGTCCGCGGCCAAACTCCCGACGAACTGCGCACCGCTGGTCTGAAAATCATCTCAAAAGTACTTGAGAAGATGATTCGCGCAAGGCTCACTCCCCCCGAATACTGGAGAGACTTTCGCGTCATTACCAACGAACCTCGGCACCTGATCCGCTCCATTCCGCCCAGCGTCACGGACGTCATCTTTGGAGAACGATTGGGAACCTTGGCCGTGGACAACGCAATGGCGGGGTACACCGACTTTATGGTTAGCCAGTGGCTGACTGAGTTCGTCCTGGTTCCTCTACCGCTCGTCGTGTTGGGTCGAAAGAGGGTTGCCAAAAAGGGTATCTTCTGGAAATCCATCGTGGCCAAAACCCAGCAACCCACCAACCCCGACGAAACTGCCGATTCGCTTGCGATATGATGGGCCGCTGTGCATACCACTCGGACTGCGCTTTCGCTTACCGGTTTCTCCCTAACCGCTCTTTAGCTAACCCCTTTTTCGCTGACTCTCCATCGCTGGTTTCCTGTCAAGCTTTTCCCCCACAGTACAAAAGTGTTCCCCATCATTCCAGGCCCCTTCCCGACCCAATACCCCAACAACGTTGGCGCACTTTATAACTCAACCTGGTATCCTGATAATAGGGAGATAGAAACAAAAAGGCCGCCACTTAGGCGGCCTTCCCTTTGCGCGATGCCGAGCCAAACCCATGCCGACGCCCGATTCTGCTGCCGCCTTTCGGCCCCTCGCTCCCTCTCTCCCGTCTTCGGCTTCCCCTAAGTATTTTGGAGTGTTATGCAAAGACAAGTTGCACTTTGAAATCAAATGCATACGGGTCACTGGTTTTCAGGCCGGTAGGTACCCATTTGATTCCACAATACTTACCCGCAACCAATTAAGAAATCAAATTCATAGCCACCACCCGGAAATCGCCGCCCCAATGGAATCAAATAGGTAGACGCGACAACCGGGGTCGACCCCCTCCCCGCCAGAATCAGCACCCCCCCTCAAACCCAACCCGTCCCCCACCCCGCCAGCACCGCCGCCGCCAACGTCGACACCGCATTCACCGCATCGTTGTTCAGCCACCCCCACCGCTCCGGCCCCGCCCCCAGCACCGAGTCCACCACAGTCCCTGCAATCCCCGCCGCCAACGCAACCCCCGCATCCGTCCAGGTAAGCAGCGACCCCAGCGACAACAAAGCCACCCCCACCACAACCGCCGCCCCCAACATGCCCGCCAAAGTCCCAGCCACCGACACCGCCCCATCCGTCCCCGCCGGCACGCGCCGCAAGCTCGTGATCATCCAGGGTGTCCCGCCCAGCACCTGCCCCAGCTCCGACGACACCGTATCCGCCGTCGCCTCCGTCATCGCCGCCACCATCGCCGCCAGCGCCGCCCGCCCTCCGAAAGCCACCGGCGTGAACACATGCGCCGCCGACAGCGGAATCCCCGCCAGCGCCGCCACGCCCAGGTTTGCCGCCCCCACCTGCGAAGCCGTCCGCCCCCGCCGCGCCTCCGCAGT
>CAVPCB010000030.1:0-45206 GCA_963702285.1 uncultured Acidobacteriaceae bacterium
GCCTGGGCCTCGGAGCCTGGCCGCGGCACGGCGCACCCAGTCCTACCGTTCTCGGTCCTGGCCGCGACCAATCCCTCGGACCTGCAGGTCTCGATCTACACGGGCGGATACGGCGGTAACAACATCGCCTACGAGTCGGCGCTCCCTCGGGAGATTGCCAGGTTGCCCGGGGTCACGAAGGTCGACGCCGGCTCGCTCGCGGTCGGCGCCCCGCTCGCCCGCGACGGCTCTCCGCGGATCCGGGTAACCGGATTGGCGTATCCGGTGGCCAGCGTCAACGGACTCTTCTTCTCCAGGACCGCATAGTGATGAACCAGGGACGCCTGGCGTCCCACGACGTCCGACGAGATCGTCATGGCGCCGGTCGTGGCCAAGCTGCTCGGGTTCCACGTCGGACAGGTGATCCGTTCGGGTTCTACTCGGATGCCCAGCAGAGTCTGCCGCAGTTCGGGACCAAGGCGGTGCCACCGGCACTGCGGATCAACATGAAGCTCGTCGGCCTGGCATCGCTGAATTCGGAGATCGTCGAGGACGACGTCGACACGCTGCCCACGTTCATCCCGCTGACCCCTGCCTTCGCCCGGCAGGCGCTGGCGCAAACGGGATTATCGGGTGCGCTGACCTTCGGCATCAAGACGTCGGGAGGGACTCCACGGTGCCGCTCGTCGACGCGAGCTCGCCCGCCTCGCCCGCCCCGGCGTCCAAGTGACTGATCACGCCCTGGCTCCAGTCGTCGACAAGGCGGACAATGCGCTGAGGCCGATATCCATTGCGTTGGGCGTCTTCGGGGCGGTCGCGCTCCTTGCCGCCGTCCTCATTGCGACCCGAATCATTGCACAACAGCTGCGTGCAAACGCCGAGGATCTCCGCGTCGCGGATGCCCAACGCCCGGCACACCGAGTTCGACAACTACAACGTCCAGACCAAGGTGGTCTCGCGAAGCAAAAGCGAGCACCTACGTGGTCACCGACCGGCCCGAGGAGCACTCCGACCAGACGATGAGCCGGAGGGAAGAGCGTCAAACTGCACGCCGCGGCCTGAGGTTGGAATTGAAGGAGTAGTGTAATCGCAATCGGAGCATGAGGGTGCGATTGGAGGGAGAAAGCCAGCCCAAAGAAAAAGCGCCGGAGACGAGTCTCCGGCGCTCCTGGTTGGGTGAGTTAGAAATCGTAGCGGAGGGAGAACTGCATGCGGCGGGGTTCAACCAGCAAGCCCGGATTGTTGGTGCCTGGGCTGGCAATCCCCAGGGTGCCGCTGGTGAGTCCCGAGCCGACGGCAGCAGGATCGAAGCGCACCGTGTTAGTGGCGTTATAGGTCTCCCATGCGAACTTCAGCGTCCCGTACTCGCGAATCTGGAAGGTTTTGTCCAAACCGGTGTCGATGTCGAAATAGCCATCGCCACGGAAGTTGTTGCGCTGACCGGCTTCACCTGGGTACGGAAGGCGAACCGGGCCACCATTGGCAATCCCGTTGTTAATGGTGTCGGGGTTGTCGAAAAACTGTGGATTGCCGCTGGAATCGAAATGGCGGCGCAACTTCACCGGACTCGTCACAACCCCATAGCTCTCGATCTGCCAGTCGGTGGTCCAGCCCGGCTCGAAGAGCGAGAAGGGCAAAGCACTGGTCGTGCGGTTGATGCCGGACAAGTCCCAGCCACCCAGCAGTACATTGGTTATGCCGCGTGCGTCGCCCAGGAACGTCCTGCCTTTGCCAAAGGGCAGCTGGTAGACCGCATCGACCGTCAGCAGCTGGCGGGTATCGAAGTCCGAGACGCCCCGGTTGAGATAAGGCTTCCAGGTATTCAGGATGTCGCTGAAGGAAGTGGCGGACCCGACGCTCGCCGACCCGTTACTCACGAACTCGGTGCTGCGCTCGGCGTCCGATCCGTAGTCGATCGACTTGGAGAGTGTGTACGCGATATCCATCTGCAGCCCGTGCGAAAACGGATGACGCACGACCAACTGACCCGCGTTGTAGTAGCTCATGCCGATGGAGGACAGTGCGTAGAGCGAGGAGAACTGGCCCTGCCAGAAGCGGGACTGGAGGTTCGCGGGGCAGGGGTAGTCGATGCTTTCCGACCCGCTGAAGCAGAAGAAGTCCAGGTCGGAGAGAGCGGTGGTAGCGCCGAGGTTGGAACGGAACGGCACCCATTCGTCGTTGAAGATTGCCTGAGTGGCGCTCTCTCCGGCGTAATCGAAATTCGCCATCCAGGGAAAGAGGTGCTCGAAATAGGGAATGGCATTGATGGTCTGCGTATTCCCGATCACGATACCGTTAGCGTCGTAAACACAGTGGCAATCGCCGCCATTCGCATCCACGAGCCTGGAGAGAGCCGCGCCGGCAGTGTAGTAGTCGCCACCGCCACCCGGATCGACGTAGTCGACCGGTTCGGTAAGATCGAGGCTCTGCAGCAGATGGCGCCCCAAATTGCCGACGTAATCCGCTTCAATTGTCCATCCTTTGGAGAATTGATGCTGGACGGAGAGGTTGAAGGCTTCGGTATAGGGCGTCTTGAGTTTGCTGTCGAGGCCCCAGGTGATGGCGAACCCATCGGTGGGAGGCGCATAGGGGAAGGTCGCGGTGGGCGATGCAGTACCGGCGACGAACGGCAGAGTTGTCCGGCTGACGAAACGCGGAGAATTTTCTGAGTTGGTTTGTCCCGCAGGATTGCCAATCGAGCTGCTGATGCCGTAGGCGCCGTGCTGGTCGAAGGCATTGACGAGCGATTCGCCGTAGTGATCGTAGTAAATGCCCGCGCCGAGGCGGATGGTGGTCTTGTCGTTCAGCGAGTAGGCCAGCGCCAGGCGAGGAGCGAAGTTGTTCTTCGCCTTCGCCCAGAATCCCGGCTTGCCGTAGAACGGGCCGGTGGGAGCAAAGTCCAGAGCCGGTTCGTAGATTTGCCCGCTCAGCGCTGCGGTTTCACGCTGCTCGAACCAGGTGTGCGTATCAATGGTCGGCGCCACCTGCTGGCCATTGGTCTCCCAGGGAGTTTGCAGCAGGCTCTGGCGGAGTCCGAGGGTAAGGATCAGTTTTGGCGTAACTCGCCAGGCATCCTGGATATACCACTCATATTCGTTGGATTTGAAATGACGGCTGATGGGGGCGCCGTCGGGCAGCAGAGTGGCGCTGCTCGCGCTGGAAACCTTGTAGTTGAACTGATCGCTGACCGATGGAACAGTACCCACCAGGTTGGCATATGCGATCACGTAAGAATTATCGAATCCGCCGGGAACCGCGGGGGCGCCAATTGTGGAGGGATCGGGCGGATTGCCACCCAGCCAGTAGGGATTGGTGCTCGCGACGCTGTAGGAATTGGCATCGGACTCGCGGTTCTGATGGACGAGACGCCAGTTTCCACCCACCTGCAGGGTGTGTCTGCCTTTAGTCCAGCTGAAGTTGTCGATGATATTCGTCACCGGCACCGACTGAATGGTGGTTCTGGTCTCAGCGGTTGGCGAGGACATGAAGCGGAAGTCCACGAAGTCGCCTTTGCCCAGACCACGCAGGCTGTTCGCCTGGCGGATATAGCCAAAGCGAACATCGTTCACCATGTTCGGAGAAATCGACCACGTATCTCCGGCAATGAGGCCCTTGGTGTTGTCCTCGAAATTCTGCGAGGGCGGCTGACCTGGGAACTGCTGGGCGTAACCCTGGGTATCTTTCTGCAGCCCGCCGCGCACGAAGATGCGCTGTTTCTCATTGGGGGTCCAGTCGATGCGACCGATGCTGGTATTGAGGGTGATGGGATGAGGCGAGGCGAATGTGAAGGAGCCAGTGTTCAGGCCATCGCCAGCGGTGGTGCCGTTGGCTGCCGGCATCGACTTAAAGTAAGCGAGAGCATTCGGATTGGGACCGGGTCCGTGCGGATATTGTGCGGTGTTGCACGCACCTCCGGGCAAGGCGCAGGGCGCGTCGAGCTGCGTGATCTGAGTGGGACTGAGGGTCCCACCGGGGTAAGTGATGGTGCCACCCTGATAGGCGGCGGTTGGAGCCGTTTGTGTGACCACCTGGTCCTCGGCCTGGCGGTTGCCCTCGTAATTGCCGTAGAAGAACAGCTTGTCTTTGACGATGGGGCCGCCGACTGCACCGCCGAAGATATTACGGATAAGTTTCGGAGGCGTGTTCGGCTCACCAGAGCCCAGTTCTGCCTGCTTGACGAACCAGTTGTTTGCCACGGTCAGGGTCGGACGGTTGTATTCGTAGACGCCGCCGTGAAAATTGTTGGTTCCGGATTTCGTAATCAGACTGACTTGTGCTCCGGCAGAACGGCCTTCATCGGAGTTGGTGTTGGCGGTTGCGACGCGAAACTCTTCCACGGAGTCCTGGGTTTCGCGAAGGACTCCTGTAAAGGCGTAGCCAAACACCTGGTCGTTGTCGTCGACACCGTCGACGGTGACATTGCCCTGGTCGGAGCGGATGCCGTTGACGGCGCCGCTGCGGCTGTCGCCGCCGGGGTTCGATTCCGACGCCCCCATGGTGGGCAGGTAAAGCACACCAGGCTCGAGGGAGAGCAGGTCAGGCACGTTGCGGGTCTCGCTGGGGAGCGCCTGGATGATGGCGTTATTCATGGAACCGCCGAGGGATGCGTCGGTGGTGTTCAGGGTCTGCGCTTCAGCGCTGACGTTCACCACCTGAGCGGCGGACTGCACGCTCATCGCGAAATCAATCGTCGCGGGCTGATCGACGATCAGTTCAGCGGTCTTCCTCTGATCGCCGAATCCGGTTGCCGATACGTTGATGGTGTAATGTGCAGGGGCAATCTGCGTGAAGGCATACTCGCCCGCGGCATTCGAAGTGGCGCTGATGGTCTGGCCATTGGACGCGTTGGTGAGGCTGACTTTCGCGTTAGGCACCACCGCGCCGGTCGGATCTTTGATGACTCCGCGCAGCGAGGTAGTTGCAATCTGGGCAATGCTGGTTCCAGCAACAATCGCCAGCGAGAATACGAGCGCAGCAAATGCGATACGGCGTCTGGTCACGTTTCCTCCAAAAAGACTTGCCGGTGCCGCGTGGGTCGACACTCTGTGTTTCGATTTTCTGCTTGTGACGAGTTACAGTGGTTGGCCGATGAGTCTTTCATTGTGATGTATGAAGCTCGCAACTTCAAGGGTGACGGCACAAAGAAAGTCAGGAAATTCGTATCGTCATAAGCGTTGTTTCTGGGGCGTATCAGCGCGCAGAAATGCAGGCGTGGGACGAATCGTTACCGATCGGTGACGAATGGCAGAAATGCCAGGGTGGATGCGCGCTGGGCAGTGGTCGGTTCGAGAGTGCCGAATTCGCCAACTGGGAACAGCCGGTTTACGAGGAAACGTCCGAAGAGCTATAGTTTCGCATCGGCAAAAGCAAAGGGACGCTCGCTTCGGAGTATCCGCCGATGAAGGAGCAGCAGCATGCCGGATCCGAGGGAGTCGATTCCCGCATCCCCACCCGCATCAAAAACAGATTCAGGAAAGAGCGGCATTACTCGACGCGGGTTTTTGAAAGGCGCCGGCCTGACTGCAGCGGGAACCGCGCTGCTGGATGGCGTACAGGGGTTCAGCAGCGAGGCGCGAGGCGAATCTGCGCATGGCGTGACGGAGCTCGGCCCCGGAGCGATTTCCGTGAAGCTGCACGTGAATGGCGCGGAGCACACGGTGGAGATGGAGCCGCGCACGACGCTGGCCGAGGCGCTGCGCATCCACATGGGGATGACCGGCACCAAGGTGGTATGCGACCGCGGCGTTTGTTCCGGCTGCACGGTATGGCTGGACAAGATGCCGGTGAACAGCTGCATGACGCTGGCCATCGATGCGATCGGCCACCATGTGACGACCATCGAGGGGCTGTCGACGGAGGAAAAAATTCATCCGCTGCAGGCTGCATTCGTAAAGCACGATGCCATGCAATGCGGATTCTGCACGCCGGGTATGGTGATGAGCTGCGCGGCGCTGCTGGAGCGGAATCCGCATCCGTCGGAGCACGATGTGCGCCACGCGGTCTCCGGCAATCTGTGCCGCTGCGGCACCTATCCAAAAGTGTTTGCTGCCACGCTGGACGCGGCGGGCACGTTGCGCAACGCGTAGCGGAGGAATCCCATGACGAAAGAACCCATCGAAGACGCGATGACCGCGCAGGCCGCAACGCCCGCGAAGAAGACCGTGCAGATGCCGGTCGGCGTGCCCGGTTACACGCTGGCTGAGGAGTCCCGCAGCGTGCCGGCGACTGAGCCGCCGGTATGGCCGATCAACAAGGACCTGAAGTATGTCGGACAATCCATCGAACGCTACGACGGCTTACTGAAGGCCTCTGGGCGCGCTCGCTACACAGCGGACGTGCAGTTGCCGGGCATGCTGTACGCGAAGTTCGTTAATGCCACGGTGCCGCACGCAAAGGTCGTCTCCATCGACACGTCGGCGGCGGAGAAGGTTCCCGGCGTGAAGGGCGTGCATGTAATCCAGCATGTGCTGGGCAACGCTGAATTGCGTAATCCCGCGCTCGATGCGGCGAAGTATCCGGTGGTGCGCTATGCCGGACAGCCGGTTGCAGCGGTAGCGGCTACAACTCCGTATGCCGCGGAAGAGGCCGCAGCGCTGGTGAAGGTGACGTACGACACGATGCCTTTCGTCGTGGATGACGTGAAGGCGCGTCACCCGGACGCTCCGAATGTCTTTCCCGGTGCGGCGGATGAGGCGGGCAGCGCGGGCGGCGGAGGCGGTCCCGCTGACGTAAAGCAGACGGGCAACGTGCACGGTCCGTCGATTCACAAGCACGGCGATACCGAACAGGGATTCAAAGATGCCGATGTCGTCGTTGAAGGGCACTATGTCACGCAGGTGCAGACGCACTCCGCGCTGGAGACGCATGGCGTGGTCGCCGACTGGAAGCCCGATCTGCTGACGGTTTACGCGTCGACCCAGGGCACCTCCGGCGTGCGGGAGGAGCTGGCGGGCTTCTTCAAGATTCCGGTCACAAAGGTCCGCGTCATCACGGAATACATGGGCGGCGGTTTCGGGGCGAAATTCGGAGCCGGCAACTTTGGCGTGGTCGCCGCCGCGCTCTCGAAGAAGACGGGCGCTCCGGTTCGGCTGATGCTCGATCGCCAGGAGGAACATCTCTCCGTCGGCAATCGGCCAAGCTCCGATCAGGTGCTGCGCATCGGCGCAAAGAAGGACGGTACGATTACCGCAATCCACCTGATCGCGTACGGCACCGCGGGCTGCGGGACGGGCGCTGGCTGCGCGGGTCCGGCACAGAACCTTTATCAGGCAGCCTCGCTGCACACAGAAGAGAATGATGTCTTCATCAACGCGGGACCGGCGTCGGCCATGCGCGCCCCAGGGCATCCGCAGGGCGCGTTCGCCCTGGAGCAGACGATCGACGACCTGGCGGTGAAGCTCAACATGGAGCCGATCGACCTGCGCGACAAGGCGGATACACATCCGGTGCGCCGCGTGGAGCGGCAGATCGTGCGCGAGAGCGAGTTATGGAAGTCGCGCAATCCAGTTGCGGGCGCGGATCGGGGACCGGTGAAGCGCGGCATTGGCCTCGCGCAGTCGGTGTGGTACCGCTTCGTGAGCATGGGCTCCAACGCCGAGGTTCGCGTCCATAAGGATGGCTCGCTGGAGGTCTTCTCCGGCGTGCAGGACATCGGTTCCGGCATCAGGACGGTGATGGCTCAGATTCTTGCGGAGCAGTTTGGCGTTCCACCTTCGCAGATCGCGGTGAGAGTGGGCGACACCAACTATCCGGAGGGTCCGCAGTCGGGCGGCAGCGTGACAACGCTTTCGCTTACGCCGGTGGTCCGCGACGCTGCCTGGCAGGCTTCGCAGAAATTCCTTGCGGACATTGCGCCGGCGCTTGGGACAACGGCCGGCGATCTGGCTCTCGTGGATGGACAGGTACGGAGCCAGTCTGGCAAGTTTGAGGCGATCAGCTTTAAACGAGCCGCGTCGAAGATGTCCTCGTCGCAAATCGCGGTGCATGCGAAGCGGGTTCCCGACTACGATCCGAAGAAATATCTGACCTACGGCGGCGTCGACGTGGCCGAGGTTGACGTGGATACGGAGTTAGGGAGGATCCACGTCCGGCGCGTGCTATCGGTGCATGACTGCGGGCGGCCGATGAATCCCGCGCAAACCATCAGCCAGATCAACGGCGGCATCATCCAGGGAATCTCATTCACGCTGCTGGAGAATCGGCTGCTCGATCCGAAGTACGGCATTATGGTGAATCCCGACCTCGAGCAGTACAAGATTGTTGGGTCACGCGAAATTCCGGAGATCGATGTGCGGCTGGTCGAAGCGTACCTCGGGCAGAGTTCCACCGATGCCTCGGGCATAGGCGAAGCGGCGGGTGTGGTTTCAATCGGCGCCGCCATCGCCAACGCGGTGTACAACGCCACCGGAGTTCGCATCCGCAGCACGCCGATGACGCCGGCTGTGGTGCTGGCTGCACTGCGCGAGCAGGGAAAGGAGACGGCATGAACCGCTTTTCCATTGCTGACTGCACAACGGTCGACGCGGCGCTGTCGCAGCTGAAAGACGGCGCGGTCGTTAAGGCGGGCGGGATCGATCTTCTCGATCGCATGAAGGATGGCATCGAACAGCCGGCGCGGCTGGTAAACATCCGCAACGTCTCGGATCTTCGCGGAATCCGCGAGACCGATGAGGGACTGACCATCGGACCGCTGACGACTCTGGCCGAGATCAGCGACCATCCTCACATTCGCGAGCACTATCAGATCCTCGCCGACGCCTGTGGCCACGCCGCAACGCCGCACATCCGCAACATGGCGACCGTAGGCGGCAATCTGCTGCAGCGCGTGCAGTGCTGGTACTACCGGTCGTCGGATTTCCAGTGCATCCGCCACGGCAAGGATTTGTGCTTCGCGTTTGAAGGGCTGAACCAGTACCACGCCATCATGGAATACGGCACGTGCCCCTCAGTCGCGCCGTCATCGGCCGCGGTGGCGCTGCTGGGACTGGGCGCGAGCGTGGAGCTGGCTTCAACTAAACGCGGCAAGCGGACGCTGGGCATCCGGGAACTTTACATTGTGCCCGATGCGAACCCGACGAAGTTCAGCGTGATCGAGCCGGATGAGCTGATCACTGCCATCGTAATTCCAAAACCGGCGCCGGGCACGCGATCGGCGTATCAGAAGTATGGCGAGAAGGAGAGCTTCGACTGGGCCATCGCAGACGCCGGCGTGGTGCTTGAGATGGACGGCGATATTTGCAAGCGCGCGGTGATTACGATGGGCGCGGCGTCGCCGGTGGTGCGGCGTTCGGCGCAGGCGGAAGCGGCGCTGGCCGGAAAACGCATCGACGAGGAAACAGCGCGCGCGGCTGGCAAGGCCGCAGTCGAGGGAGCCACGCCGCTTTCCATGAACGCCTATAAGCTCGATCTCTTCCCGGTCGCGGTGTACCGCACGGTTTTGCTCGCCGCCGGCAAGATGGATCGCGATGCCAGCGCGGCTGGATGACGGAGGTCAACGATGAGCACAACGAACGCAACGCAAACCTGCCAATGCCTCCGAACCAAGAACCCCTACGGCTCCAGCCCGCAGAGTGCGGAGTCGTGGCTGCCGGGCATCCGCACAGCCAGCAGCTACTGGTGCATGCGGACCATGGGGCCGGCCGGTCCGGACGATCACTTCGTTCATCTCTCGCGCTGCGTGCCCGGCCGCGCCTGCTACGAGGAGCGCGAAGAGTAGCGCAAGCCTGGCGCGCGCCGGTTTGACGATTCCGCTCGCCGGCTTTGCTAGTCTGGAAACATGAATTCGTCCTCCGCCGCGAGCGCGGTCACGTTGCATCCGCGCGGCATCCTCTTTGACATGGATGGTGTGCTGGTGAGCTCGCTCGGCTCGGTGGAGCGCAGCTGGGAGAGGTGGGCGCAGGCGCGAGGCGTCGATGCCGCGCTGGCGATCCGCACCGCGCACGGGCGCCGCGCCATTGAAACGGTGCGGCTGCTTCGTCCCGATCTGAACGACATGGAAGAGCTGCTGTGGCTGGAGCGGATGGAAATAGAGGACAACGTCGGCCTTGAGACGCTGGCGGGGGTGGAACGCATCCTCGAGAGTCTGCCGCAGAAATACTGGACCGTCGTGACCTCCGCCACCGAGCGGCTGGCACGCAGCCGGATGGAGGCCGGCGGCATTCGGGTTCCCGCACTGATTGTTTCTGCAGACATGGTCGAACAAGGCAAGCCACATCCGGAGCCCTATCGCAAAGGCGCGGAACTGCTCGGGCTATCGCCGTCGGAGTGCCTCGTCATCGAGGACTCGGCCTCGGGCGCGCAGGCGGGACATGCAGCCGCCTGCAACGTGCTGGCGACGCTCTACTCGCACTCGCTTGAAAGCCTGAAGGACGCCGACTGGATCGTCCGCTCGCTCGACGATGTACAGGTGAGGGTCATTGGCGATGCGCTGGAGGTTCGCTTCACACCGGTCGAGCGGAATGCCACCGTCGCTGGCGCATGATCGGCGACCCTATAATTGCCGAAAGCTGCCATGGCCCTATCGGTTCGAGTGGAATACGCGCATCAACGGAAGATGCGGACCCGCAACACGGCCCGCTATCGCGCCGCGCACTGGCCGATCTGGATATGGGTATTTTTTCTCGCGCCGGGTCCGCTGACTTTTGAGCTCTTCGCGCATGGCGGAACCCGGTGGAACTGGATCTGGCTGCTGGTGGTGCTGGCGGGCACCGGCGTCGCCGCGCTCTTCGGCCAACTTCCCGGAGCAGAACCGGCGCCGTACATTCTGCGCTTCACCGAGGATCGGCCGAATCCGCTCTATCGGCGAGTCTGCTACACATTTGCCTGGAACGCGCTGCTGAATTTCGCTCTGCTGAATCTCGCCGGGCTCACCTGGGCCGTGGTGAGCGGCCAATGGCGGATGAAGCAGATTTATGCCCATGGATACACGTGGGTGCTGATTGTGATTCTGCTGCTCGGCGCCTTCGGAATTCTTCCGCGGGTCCGGCGCTCAACGCAGGGTGAAGGCTGGGAGCGGCGCTACTTCTACGGCGCGGTCTGGTCAGTGACGGCGGCACAAACGATTCTGCTGATCTTGTGGAAGACGCTGCCAAAGAACCACGGGACGGACATCGCGAAGCTGGCCGTCTATTGCTCCATGCTGTTGTTCATGGGCATTTTTGCGGCATGGGGGGTGCTGCCGCGCACGCGGCCGATCCTGCCCGGCGAGCTGATGGTCGCCGACTGACCGCCCTTACGGAATCGTTACAAAATCCTTTCGCCATGTTTGTGGGTGGCCTTCTGAAATGGAAACAGAAGGACGCGAATCGTGGATTCCAATCAATTTGCACTCTATGGATTGGCAGTTGTCATTGCTGCCGGCATCGGCTTCTTACTGTGGGCGCTTCTCCGCCTGGAGTTGGCGAAACGAGCGCGCGGCAGCGAAACGGCGCAACCGGCGGAATCTCGCCGGCTGCGCAATTAGTCACACTTACGATTACAGATTTCCGCGGGCTTCCTGCTCGCGTTCGATCGCCTCGAACAGCGCCTTGAAGTTGCCTTTGCCGAAGCTGCGGCTTCCCTTGCGCTGGATGATTTCGAAGAACAGCGTCGGCCGGTCTTCGACGGGCTTAGTGAAAATCTGCAGCATGTATCCTTCGTCGTCGCGATCGACGAGGATGCCGAGCTTTTCGAGTTCCGCGATGGGCTCGTCGATTTTGCCGACGCGCCCTTCCAGTTCGGAGTAGTACGTGTGCGGGACGGTAAGGAAGGCCACACCCTGTGCCTGCAGCTTCGCCACGGTTCCGAGAATGTCATTCGTCGCCAGCGCGATGTGCTGCACACCGGGGCCGTGGTAGTACTCCAGATATTCCTCGATCTGCGATTTTCTGCGCCCTTCGGCAGGCTCGTTGATGGGGAACTTCACGCGGCCATTGCCGTTGGCCATCACTTTCGACATCAGCGCTGAATATTCGGTCGAGATGTCCTTGTCGTCGAAATGCTGGTAGAGCGAGAAGCCCATGATCTGCGCGTAGAAGTCGACCCAGCGGTTCATCTCGTTCCAGCCCACGTTGCCGACCATGTGGTCAACGTACATCAGGCCGACGGGCCGGGCGAGCGGATCTTCGGGCGTGGCGCGATAGCCAGGAAGAAAGGCCCCTTTGTAGTTGCTGCGCTCGACGAACGAGTGCACGGTGTCGCCATAGGCGGCGATCGTGGAGATCCGCACCAAGCCGTGATCGTCCTTCAGCTCAAAGGGCTCGCGCACGCTGCGCGCACCGCGTTTGGTTGTTTCCTTCCAGGACTGGCGGGCATCGTCGACCCACAACGCCACATCGTGTACACCGTCGCCGTGGACGCGCACATGCTCGGCGATATCGCCATCAGGGCGCAGCGGCGTGGTCAGCACAAAACGGACCTTGCCCTGTTCAAGAACGTAGGAGGCGCGGTCGCGGATTCCGGTTTCCGGCCCGGCATAGGCGACCAGCTTCATGCCGAATGCGAGCCGGTAAAAATAGGCGGACTGGCGGGCATTGCCGACCCAGAACTCCACATGATCGGTTCCATTGAGCGGCAGAAAATCTTTTTGTGCAGCGACATCCGATTGCAACGCAGTTGCCATAGCAGAACAGCTCCTGGGGATCCATTGCCGGGCTCCGAAGACCCATTTGGGAGCATACGGCGAGGACTACGATATACCCCGGCAGAGAGAGTTGGCCAGTCATCAAACTGCAACATCGGCAGGCAACCCATGGGACAAAAGTGGCAACGCGGGGAGGCCGCTGCCCGGTGCCGTAGTAACCTGATCGCGCACCGCCATCGCGCCGATGACAGACTTCTGGCATCATCTGGCCCCTCTTGCCGGGGCGTTCCACTCCCTCATTGCTGTTGCTGTGGGAGCGGTCGTTGTGGGCTTCCGCAAATACCTGCAGCACATGCGCGAGAACCAGGCGGCCATGTGGCCGAGCGCCGACGGCCAGGTGCAGACGGCGACCGTGAAGCGCTCGCAATACGGCAGCTGGGTGGAGGTTGCTTATCGCTATTACGCGCGGCAGGAGTATCGCTACGGCAAATACCGGCGTCACTTCGCGCGGAAAGCTGCCGCGCAGGCGTTTGCAGACGTGATCCGAGGGCGCAGTATTCAGGTTCGCTATCGCGAGGATAATCCCAACGAGTCGGTCGTGCTGGAGCAGGATCTGCAAATGACCGGGGTCCTGCAGACGGGTTAAAGGCAGCCCGCCGCATCGTCCCGGAATCCGAGTTTTCAGATGCCGAAGAAAGACCACCAACCCGCAAAGAAAGCCGTCAAGAACGCAGAGACCCCGGCAGGCCTGGTCGATGAGCAGCTTGCGCGTTACCGCGCCATGCGCGACTTCGCAACGACAGCCGAGCCCAGCGGAGCCTCCGGCGGTAAGACGAAAAAGAAGACGGAGGAGGGTCTGCCCTTCGTGGTGCAGAAGCACGCAGCCACGCGACTCCACTACGATTTCCGCCTTGGATGGAAAGGCGTGCTGAAAAGCTGGGCTGTCACTAAAGGACCCAGTTACGTCGTCGCCGATAAGCGCCTTGCTGTCGAAGTCGAGGATCACCCGATGGAGTATGGCGGCTTCGAGGGCACCATCCCGAAGGGCCAGTACGGCGGCGGCACGGTGATGGTGTGGGACACGGGCACGTGGGAGCCGGTGACCGACGTCGATGAAGGGCTCAGGAAGGGGCAGCTGAAGTTCATTCTTCACGGCAAGAAGCTGAAAGGTCACTGGGCGCTGATCAGGATCAAAAACGATCGCTTCGGCGACAAGGGCAAGAACAGCTGGCTGCTGATCAAGGAGCACGACGACTACGAGCGCACCGCCGACGATCCGAGCATCACCGACGAAGCGCCGGACAGCGCCGTCACCGGACGCAGCCTCGAACAGATTGCTGCCGCGGAGGATCATGTCTGGAATTCGCACGTCCCGGAAAAGAAGGGGCCTGTGAACCGGTCGCTGCTGACGCGACGATCGCCGCCAACGAGAGCAATCGAACAGCCGGTGCCGGGTTTAGCGAAAAAGGCCGCGATCCCGGATCGCGAATCTCTTCTGCACGATGCGCCGCGCGAGAAGATGCCCGGCTTTCTTTCGCCGGAACTTGCTTCGTCGGTCAACCGGCCGCCGGAAGGCGACGAGTGGCTGCACGAGCTCAAGCTGGACGGGTATCGGGTTCAGATCCATATCGATGAAAAAGACGGTAAGCGCCGCGCCCGTCTGTTCACGCGCAAGGGCCTCGACTGGACGCATCGCATGCGCGGCGTGGCGGAGACGGCCTCGGAGTTGCGGGTCCACACTGCCATCATCGATGGCGAAGTGGTCGTGGTGAATGAGAAAGGCCTGACCAGCTTCGCCGATCTGCAGGCCGCCTTTGACGAAGGCGCGCCGCATCCTCTCACTGGCTATGCATTCGATCTGCTGCACCTCGATGGACACAACCTGCGCAATCTGCCGCTGGAGCGCCGCAAGACCATCCTCGAAGGATTGATTCAGGAACACGGCGAGGATGGGCTCCGCTACAGCAGCCACATTCGCGCCGACGGCAGCGAGATGTTTCGCCACGCGTGCAAGATGGGCGCCGAGGGCATCGTCTCCAAATTGGCGACCTCGACGTACCGCGGAGAGCGTTCGCGCCTGTGGCTGAAATCGAAGTGCGTGCTGCAGCAGGAATTTGTGGTGGGCGGATTTACGTCGCTGTCGAACGGCAGCCACGGCATTGGTTCGCTGCTGCTCGGCTACTACAAAGATGGCGAGCTGCTCTATGCGGGGCGGACGGGGACTGGGTTCAATCAAAAGACACACACGATGCTGCGCGATCGGCTTGAGGTGCTGCGTCACGCGAAGCCTTCGTTCAAGAGCCTGCCTTCTGAAGCGAAGAAAGACGCGATCTGGGTGAAACCCACGATGGTGATCGAGGCGCGCTTCTCCAACTGGACCAGCGATCACCTTGTTCGCCAGGCGGCGTTTCTCGGTTTGCGCGAGGATAAGGATCCGAAGGAAGTGGTGCGCGAGACGGCGGAGCCAGTGCCGAGATTGTCGCGGGAAAGAACCTCGAAAGACAGACCTCGCTGTGCATTCGGCGGCGCATTCCGAGGCCAGGGCCGCCAAACATGCTGCACCCACCAGCGCGGCCGCCAAAGTTGACGCTCCGACGCCGTCCAAATCACGCGATCGCGCGCAGGCAGCCGGTCTCTCTATCACTCATCCGGACAAGATTCTCGACGACGCGTCGCACCTGACCAAACTGCAGCTGGTGGAGTATTACGATGCCGTCGCCGATCATCTGCTGCCGCACATCGCCGGTCGCCCGCTCAGCATCGTGCGCTGTCCGGAGGGCAGCGGCAAACCCTGCTTCTTCCAGAAACAAATCGGCAAAGGCATGCCGGCCGGGGTGGACAGCGTTCCGGTCACGGTGAAGAAGGGCGGCAATCCGCAGCGAGAGGAATACGTCACGGTTTCGAAACGCGAGGGCCTCGTCGGCCTGGGGCAGATGGGCGTGATGGAACTGCATCCGTGGGGCTCGAGCAATAAGACGCTGGAGCAGCCCGATCGCATCATCATCGATCTCGATCCCGACCCGGAGCTGCCGTGGAAGCGGCTGGTCGAGAGCGCCATCGAAGTCCGCGACCTGATGAAGCACCTTGGGCTGGAGACCTTCGTCAAATCGACGGGCGGCAAGGGTATCCATGTGGTTGCGCCCATCCAACCGGAGCGCGACTGGTCGGAGATCAAGGAATTCGCGCACCATTTTGTGCTGATGATGGAAGGCGCCAATTCCAGGCTGTACCTGACGAAGATGACGAAGTCCGCGCGCACCGGCCGCATCTTCCTCGACTACCTGCGCAACGAACGCGGAGCTACCGCTGTCGCTCCCTGGTCACCGCGCGCTCGCGCCGGCGTGCGAGTGGCCATGCCGCTCACCTGGGCTGAACTGGAGCGCACCGACCCAAAGCAATTTGCCGTTGCGAATTTCAATGAATGGAAGGCACGGCTGAAGCGCGATCCCTGGCTGAAGATGAATGAGGTTCGGCAAAAGATCGGCGATCGAGCGATGGCTGCGGTGGCCGAGATGGCCGGGCAGAAATCATAGCCGCCGCAGGGCCATGCGCGCGGCGTGATAGCCGCACATGCCGTGTACGCCGCCGCCGGGAGGCGTCGACGATGAACACAGGTAGAGATTGCGGGTCCCGGTGTAGTAATTGCCAAGCGCAGGGCGAAAGAAGAACTGCCGCATCGACAGCTCGCCGCCACCGATGTCGCCCCCAACGAGGTTCGCGTCCATCGCTTCCAGCTGAGCCGGCGACCACGTCCTGCGCGCGAGCACGCAGTCTTTGAACCCCGGCGCAAAGCGCTCCAGCTGGCGCCTCGATGCGGCCGGTCATATCCTCAGTGGATCCGTGCGGAACATGGCAGTACATCCAGGCGACGTGCTTGCCTTCCGGCGCACGCGTGGGATCGAAGAGCGACGGCTGCGCGACCAGCACAAAGGGCTTCTCCGCGATGGCGCCGTGCCTTGCGGCAAACTCCGAGCGCGCAATTTCCTCCAGAGTTCCACCCAGATGCACAGTGATCGCGCGGGAGCACTCGCGCGCTGCCCATGGAATAGGAGCCGAGAGCGCGTAGTCGATCTTGAAGATGCCCGGACCGTAGCGGAATTGCTGCATAGCCCTGCGATAGGTCTTTTGCAGCCGGTCTCCGGCGATCATAAGTAACTGTCGCGGTGTCAAATCGCACAGCACCGGGCCATTCTTTGGATCCGTCTCGTCGAGCGAGGTAATACGGTGACTGGTTTGAACCCGGCCATTCAGCTTTTCCAGGTATCCGACCAGCGCATTCGTAATCGCCTGCGATCCGCCGCGGGGTACAGGCCATCCCACCACGTGCGCTGCGGCTCCCAGCACCAAACCCACCGCCGCACTCAGCGGCTCATCGAAACTGAGGAAAGAGTGCGCGGCCAGCCCTGCGAACAAGGCGCGCGCACGCTGGCCGCGAAAGGTTCGCCGAGCGAGCGCGTTCGCCGGCTGCATCGCCTTGCGGGCGAAGTTCATCATCAACAACGGCCGCCGCGGAATGCGGGTGGGCGGAGCCATGGCGTCGACGATAAAGTCCAGCCATTGCGTGGCGATCGGCTCCATCAGCTCGCGCCACGCTACTCCGTCTTCGCCGAGCTGGCGCTTCCTGATCGCGAAGGCTGTGCTCCAGCGTAACCGCTGTGCCGTCGTCCAGCGGATGCGCCAGCGGCGAGGTTCCGTGAATCCACTGCAGCCCGAATTCGGACAGCGGGAGAGAGGAAAAAAACGGCGACCCCGCGCCCATGGGGTGTACCGCCGACCCGAAGTCGTGGTTGAACCCGGGCTGCGTCAGCTCCATGGTGCGCGCGCCACCGCCGGGGATAGGCTCGGCTTCGAATACCTCAACCGGAAGACCTGCGCGCGCCATCATCACAGCCGCGGCAAGGCCATTGGGACCCGATCCGATGACGCAGACTCGCTTCATGCTCGCCCTCGAGTCGTGTTCGGGCATTGTCCCTGCGGGTCATCGGCTTGCACCTCGGCGCAGTCGCCGTTCGCGCATGCGCGCCTGCACATAGTAGACGAGATAAATCACCACAACCAGGTTGATACGAGCAGGGTAGCCGCGGATCCAGGTTGCACGACGCAGCAATCTCGAAAAATTCCCAGGGCAAAAACGAGGCGGTCAGGACCAGGGTCACAAATTCCGCCCATGCCTGCTCCAGCACCAGACCGATGCCCTCAATTAGATCCAGCGATGCGACGGCAAAGATGGCGGCGCTGATTTGCTTCAGGCGGTGCGGATCGATCTGGGCAACTTTATCCATCACCAGGTCACGAATCGCCCTTCCGGATCGAAGCGCATGGCCAGGATGAAATGTTCCGCCACCTGCATCAGGTCCTTATGCAGCAGGCGGATGGCGCCGATTCCGAGCAGGATGAACAACGCCCCTGCAGCAGCTTAAACACGCCGATCGCGATGATCCCCGGTCGCGGCGCGAGCGCTTACCTAAGGCCCGAAGCTGGATGGAGGAGGTCGTCATAGCAGGGGAGAGTGGGGTCCTGTTCGCATCTTCCCACACCGCAGCAGCGCACGCCAACCCGGCGTCTACACCTATTGCGCCACAAGCCGGGTAGCGCTCCTCGCTTCAGCCAGGGGGCGAGTTTCTCCAGCGCCGCTTCCACGCTGACGCCGTGGCGGGCGCGCAGCTGATCGACTTTGCCGTGCTCGATGAAGCGGTCGGGCCAGCCGATGCGAACCACGGGCGACTGCGATGCCCATCTCGCTCAAAGCCTCCATCACCGCGCTGCCAAAACCGCCCATCAGCACATGATCCTCAAAAGTGACCACTGCCGTCGCGTTCTGGCGCAGCGCGCAATCAGCTCCCGATCGAGCGGCTTGATGAATCGCGGATTGATCACCGCCGCCGAGTATCCCTGTTGCTCCAGCCGCAAGCGAGTTCCTTTGCCATCGGTAGCAGGGTGCCCAGGCCCAGAATGACGAAGTCGTCGCCGCTCTGAACGAGCTCCGCTTTGCCGAGCGGCAGGGCCTGCGGATGCTGCTTCAGCTTCGCGCCAGGGCCGATTCCGCGCGGATAACGAATCGCGCTCGGCCCATCGTGCAGCATCGCGGTGTACATCATGTCGGCCAGTTCGTCTTCGTTGGTCGGCGCCATCTGCACGATGTTGGGCACGCCACGCAGGTAGGCAATGTCGAAGAGCCCGTGGTGCGTCGGACCGTCGTCGCCGCTCAGTCCGGCGCGGTCCATGCAGAACATCACGGGCAGATTCTGCAGGCACACATCATGAACAATGGGATCGAAGGCACGCTGCAGGAAGGTCGAGTAAATCGCACAAACCGGCCTGAATCCCCTCGTCGCCATGCCCGCGGCGAAGATCACGGCGTGTTCCTCGGCGATGCCGACGTCGAAGTATCGCTTGGGATGATGTGGGCGGAACAGATCGAGTGCGGTGCCGTTGGGCATGGCCGCTGTGACGGCGACAATCTTGTCGTTCTCGTTCGCCAGGCGAACCAGCGTCTCCGCAAAGATCTCCGAGTAGGTGCGCTGGCCGGTGGACTCGGTCTTGCCGGTTTCCGGATCATACGGTCCCAGCCCATGAAACTTCTTCTGCTTGTCCAGCGCCGGCTGGAATCCGCGGCCCTTCTGCGTAATGGCATGCAGGATCACCGGGCGATCCTGCTGCTTCAGGAAACGGAAGGTCTCAATCAACAGGCCGAGATTGTGGCCGTCCACGGGACCGTAGTAGGTGAGTCCGAATTCCTCGAACAGCACCGATGGCCACAGCATGCCCTTCGCGGCTTCCTCGGCGCGCCTGACCACATTGACGGCGCTTCTGCCGCCGATGCGCGCCAGCAGGCGGCCGGCACTCTCATGCAGCTGGCTCACGTGCTGATTCGTAACAATCTTGTGCAGGTATTTCGCGATCGCGCCGACATTGCGATCGATGGACCACTCGTTGTCGTTGAGCACCACGATCAGGCGCTTGGTCTGGTCCGCGATATTGTTCAGCGCCTCAAAGGAAATGCCGTTGGTAAATGCCGCGTCGCCGGCCAGCGCGATCACATGTTCATTGCCGCCGGACAGATCGCGCGCGACCGCCATTCCCAAAGCCGCCGACAGCGCTGTTCCTGCGTGCCCCGCGCCGTAGCAGTCGTGCTCGCTTTCGGTCCGCAGCATGAAACCGTTCAGCCCGCCAGGCTGGCGCATGGTTTCCATGCGGTCGCAGCGGCCGGTGAGCATCTTGTGCACGTACGCCTGATGGCTGACGTCGAAAACGAATTTGTCCTGCGGCGTCTCAAAGACGCTGTGGAGCGCAAGGGTCAATTCCACCACGCCGAGGTTGGGCCCGAGATGTCCGCCGGTTTTCGAAAGCGTGACGATCAGCCGCTCGCGAATCTCCTGCGCCAAAGATTCCAGCTGCGGTAGAGATAATTTCTTCAGGTCGGCGGGGGAGTGGATGCTGTCGAGTAGGTCGCCCATGGGTTCCAAAGGAGTCCGCGTTGAGGAACACGAGAGATGCGCGGACGGTTGTTCCAAAATCAAAAAAGACCCATAGCCGGAATCCGCGGGTTGCGCACTTGCACAGCGGGACGGCAGTCAGGGCCTTCTGGTCCGGAACATCCTCTGAATAGGGAGTATACCGGGTTTGCCACGCGCACGTTGTTTCCCCCTGCCACGCCAAATCGCGCAACGCTGCCGCGATTCAGGCGGCCGTTTAATTGATTTCCCGCTTCCAGCGCAGGATGGCCTCGGACATTTCCGCCGCGCGCCGCTCCCAGCCCGCTGCGCTCTCCAGCATTTCATCGCGCAGAGCCGGGTCGGCGACGGTCACAGCAGCCGCGCGCACGTGATGCGCCAGGCCCCGCAAGGCTGTGGCCGTCTCGTCGAGCTTGCGGATCAGGTCGATCGGCGTGTCGTTCATCACGATCCCTGAGGCTCCGACTCGCGGGCTGCGCGGTTTGCGCTGGGCCGGGAAGAGGAAGCGGAGCATCGGGCGCACGCGTTCCGCCCAGGAGGCCTCGTCGTGCTTTCCGCCGGCGATGGTTTCAAAATGCAGATCCACGTTGTCGCGCCAGCCTTGTTTCCGCAGCCGCGCGTGCAGCATGTCCACGTCGGCGAGGGTGCGGCGGCCTTCCTGATCGCCTGCGTCGAGCCAGATTCTTGGCCGCTGGTGCAGGCCGGGCGCAACGTCGTTGAGATACGCGAGGATGTAGCGGTGATTCCACCACACGGACGGCGAAAGCACCGCGAGCCGGCCGAAGATCTCCGGGTGCGCGAGGCCCATCCAGAACGAGACGAGACCGCCGAGCGACGAGCCGCCGATGCCGGTTTGGTCGGGTCCGGTGAGCAAGCCGGTAACGCGCGTGCAGGAAGGGCAGCAATTCGCGCGTGATCAGCAGCGCGTATTTGTCTGCTTCGCCTCCGCCGAGTTTCATATCGCGGGTCGGCGTGTATTCGGCGATGCGTCGCTCGCCGGCATTCGCCACTCCGACAATCACCAGCGGTTCCACTTCACCGGCGGCGATGGCGTCGTCGGCGCTCTCGGCAACGCGCCAGGTTTGTCCGGGAACGAAGGACGTTGAGGGATCGAAGAGGTTCTGGCCGTCCTGCAAAATCAGGAGCGGAAAATGGCGCTCAGAATTTTGCTCATAGCAAGGCGGCACGTAGACGCTGATGTCGCGGTCGCCCGGCAGGAAGCGGCTGGTGAATCCCGGGTGCTTGTACACCCGCGGATGGGGCGGCTCGGGCGGCGGCGGACGGGCTGCGCCGGAGTCGGCGTCAGGCTCTCGGTGGGGGACTCCAAGGGGTCCTGGTTTCTCCTGGTGGTGTGGTAACGCGTCGGCGGAATCTCCCACGCTGTTGAGTTCCGATGCTTTACGATACCGTAACGGCAGCGTGAACCCGGAATGAATCGCGAATATCACAAGTGGTGGTCGTGGCGTCTGGAGCGCGACATGGAGTTGCTGGTCTTCGGCCACGGCGGCGTTCCGATCCTCGTCTTCCCTTCCTCGCAGGGGCGATTCTTTGAGTACGAGGACCGCGGACTGGTCGCGGCGGTCGCGCACAAGATCGACGCGGGGCAGATTCAGTTGTTCTGCGTCGATTCGGTCGACGCGGAGAGCTGGTACAACCGCAATGTGCCGCCGCGGTGGCGGATTGCGCGGCACGTGCAGTACGAGAATTATCTGATGGACGAGGTTTTGCCGTTGATTCGGCTTCGGAATTTCGATCCGCATCTGGTCGCGCTCGGGGCTAGCTTCGGCGGTTATCATGCCGTGAACATTGCGATGCGTCATCCGGATCGGTTTACCGGATTCCTCTCGATGAGCGGGGCTTTTGACCTCAGCAACTTTCTCGGCGGGTATTACGACCAGGATGTTTACTTCAACTTGCCGCCGCATTACCTGGCGAACCTCAGCGATCCGTGGTATCTCGATCGGTACAGCCGGGGGACGTACATCCTGGGCACCGGGTGGGACGATCATTGCCTTTGGCAGAACGAGAACCTGTCGCGGATCATGGGTGCGAAGGGGATCCCGCACCACCTGTACATCTGGGACGCGTACAACGCGCACGACTGGCCGACGTGGGCTCGGATGATGAACGAGTATTTGTAGGGGCAGGGAGTAGGGAGTAGGGAGTAGCCCCCCTCCCCCCTCCGTGGTCTGTGGCATCCTTTTGATTCCAAACGACGACCCTGGTAATAGGTTTCTGGTGTTACCCTCCCGGGTTGCTATGTACGTGATTCTGCACAGTGATTCGAGTACCGTGCAGAGAGCGTTACCCGCTTCGGGGTGTGGATACTGGCATCCCGCGGGCATGAAAAAGCCCTGCTGGCGCGAAGGCTGGCAGGGCTACACTTCTCCATTTCCAGAATGGCAGGTTGAAAAACTGAAGGCAAGGGAAAAGAGCGAGTAGGACGGTACCGAAGTAAGGGGCGAGCTTGCGAGCGTGGCGGCGGGCGAGACTTCCAGAATGCCGACTTTTCGGCAACAACGCTGGCCAACGGTACAATCCTCGCTGTAGACGCCATGTTCAGGACGCGCTGGTGCATCCGGGGCAAAGTGCTCCCGGACGAGCGCCGATTCAAAGCAGGTAACGAAAAAGGCTCAAATTTTGCGCCAATTCTCAGGAAGAGAGAAAAGAATGCGCCGGTATCACCACATCGGGATTCCCACCACCGAATCGAAGCCTGGGGAGACCCACTTGAAGCGTCTGAAACTCTTTGTCGTCAGTCACCAGAAAAGCGAATTTGGCGTGGAATGGATGCGCTTCGAAGCGGACGCGACGGTTCCCGATCTCGTCCGGCGAGTGCCGCACGTTGCGTTTGAAGTTACCGACCTTTCCGCCGAACTTGCTGGCCGGGAAATCCTAATTCCTCCGAACAGCCCATCCGATGGTGTCCGCGTCGCCTTTATCGTCGAAAACGGCGCGCCAATCGAACTGCTCGAATTCACGGACCCGAAACACCCAGCCCGTTTAGCGGACTAAACGGACGTATAACCGGCAATTCGGAAATATTCAAGGCGAAGGATAGCAAATTTCCGGTATTGCCGACCATGATCCACGAATCGGGATTGGAGTAGCAAGAAGTTGGTCTGCGAGATGTATCGAAGCTGGAGGCATCCATGGCTCGTCCATTTGGACCGAAGGTTTGGATAGGCATGGGTTCAGCTCCCAGCAGGTAAAAGATGGCAGAGGGCGCACGAAGCTGGCGTCCCTCGGAACTGGATGACTTACCGTGCCCATAGCATTGCTTGGGTATGGCGGCCACCGGGAGGTTCGGATATGGCGATCGCTGCGCGATTGCGGATAGGCGAACGGTCAGAAGAAGGTTCCTATCGCCACGTTGGTGGACCGGAAGAACCTGGAACGTGCACGGACTCGGATAACCGGCGAACTCGGCTCAACGATATCGCGGGGATGGGACTATCTGTACGAGGCCTGCGACTCTTGCCGACGATATGGCAACTGTGTCTGGCGTGATACCGGCAATACGGAAGTTTCATCGAGCACTCTGATCGGCCATGCCAAAGTTTCTGGCAGGCCGCTTACCTCCCGTGGACTCGCCTCTCTATCGTCCGGGTGACCGATGCGGCACGTCCGTCTATTAAGGTTCACCGACTAGGGTGATACCGGCAAGGTGCGGCCATGTCGAATTCCGAATTAGGATGGGTGCGTCCGTGAAATCCATCGCCGCCAGCCTCAGCCGCAGTAGGAGAGACCATGCGGCCCTCAGGGAGTAGTGCTGGCGTTGCTGCTGGTGGGGACACTTCCAGCTCCACGTAGGCGACGGGTCAGGATGATCTCAAGGTACTTGTGCTGGACGCTTTGGATGGGAAGCCTCAAGCCAATGTGAAGGTCGAACCGTTGTGCGCAGGGCCTCCCAGTAACGAGTCGGGAAGATCGGGCATTCACAAGTGATAAGGGAATCGCCCGATAATTTCCTATGCCTGTAGCGGAAACTCGAGCGAACTGGTGGGTGCGCTGAGGTATTTCGGCCGATACTCAAAAAAAGCAGTGCGGCGACAGACGTCCATACGGATCTGCAAGGATGGAGATCAACGGGATGATCAGCAGCTCTTGCCAGACCCGAGTGCGGCAGGCGGAATCTGGTGTCCTACCAAAGTGAGCAGGACCCTCAAACCTGTACCCGGACAAGTGACTATATTGGTTAAGAAGCCCACTTGGTGGCAATAGCATGTCGCTGGTTCAGCATCTCAGGGCCGTGAAACCGGCTATACGGAAGTTTGGAGGTCGCGGGTTGGCCGGGCCTGAAGGCCTCTTCTCGGGAGAGCCTTGTCCGCGGGCTGAAGCCCGCTGCTTCTACCGTCGTGCCGCTTGCGCGGCGCCGCTGGCGTGGATGACGTGGGTGCGATCGAATTTGCCGAAAGGCCAGCATTCCGCAAGTTACTTAGAGACATCCCTCAGAGGCTGAAGCCCGAATCGTTAAGAATGCGATTGCGGCACGGCTGAAGCCGTGCCCTTTCAAAACGCGTCGATGTTGCTGAATGACCGGCAACCCGGAACTTTCGGGATGAGGGATGGATGGTTTTTCGAGCCTTTGGTGAGATTTTGTCGGCCGCTGCGCGACCGATTCCCCTCCGCCGAAGAGCCCGTGGCGAAGAACAGCCATGTGCTTCGGGGGGTCCTTCCACTTAGGAAACTGCTGGCGTTTATGGACGGCTTTCATCTGATCGGAGGGATTACGCTGCTGGTCTTGATCACGAAGAACTCCAGGCGTAAGCGCGGAGCGGCGGCGGGCACTGAAACGCCGGGGCAAGAGAGGGCTTCCTGGGGCACCTGAGGAATTCTGAGGTGTTTGGTCGGGTCTTTCCGTAGTATTGGGAGGCGTTGTTTAGAAACCCCAGAAAAACTCAGGAGTCCGGAGACTTTGCCTGCAAAAAAGCTGTCCGCAGCATTTATCACTCTTGCGCTGTTTGGCTGCTCGTCGCACACACCTTCCGCTGCCGCTACGGGGGTGAGCGCCTCGAACAGTAGTTCCTCGGACAGCGGTTCAGCCCCGTCGAGCAACGTTGACCTGACCCGGAGTTTTCAGGACAAGGCGATCGTCGATCCCGCGCTGAAGATGACGGCTTTCGATGTAAAGATCCCGGCCGGCTTTCAGTTTCAGGGAATGTTTGTGCCGGGATCTTCGTGTGAGTCGAATCCGTTTCCCGTGTTTCGGGCGTACTCGACGGATGGGCTGATGGAGTTTCGCGAGCTGCCGCGGTTTGACTGGAGCTGGAATAATTCGCCGTACAAGGCTCCGGCCGGCGGCGACTGCCTGAACATCCAGCAGGAGGTTTCGCCGGAGGACTTTATTAGGTATCTGGTGGGGGTGCTGCAGGTTGCGTATGTGAGCGACCAGCCCGCTCCGCCGCAGGCGGCCAGTTACGCGCAGACGCTGGCCGGGTTGAACGCACGAGGCGGCATGCATATGGACGGGGGGATGGCCGCGGCGTTGGTGCAGTACAAGAATGGGTCGTATACGATTCAGGAGCGAATTGATGTGACGACGCTGTGCGGGAAGAACATGATGAACATTCCGGGCAAGGACTGGTTTTCGGAGAACTGCAGCGCATATGTGACTCTGACACGTGCACCGCAGGGGCACCTGGACGCACTGGTCAAGGCCATCCAGGCGCAGAAGGGCGGGGCCAATGCGAATCAGCAGTGGAGCGCGACCTACACCCAGACGGTGATCAACAAGATGATCCAACAGAACGCGGCCATTATGCAGGAGCGACAGGTGGCGTTCAATCAGGCGCAGGCGATTCGCGCGGAGCAGCACCAGCAGTTCCTGGCGCAGATGCAGGCGGGGACGGATCGATCGATGGCGCAGGCCGCGCAGGTGGCGAACACCAATCACACGATGGCACAGGACTGGTGCGATTATTCGCTGGACCAGCAGACGGTGACCGGATCGGGCGGAACGGTGAAGGTGTCGAGCGCGTACACACAAACGTGGTCGAACGGGAGACAGTTTTATCAGACGAACGATCCTAATGTGAATCCTGGACCAGGGTGGGCGCTGCAGACGAAGGTGCATGGCGACGGGACGCCTTACTAAGGGGCGGAATTCGACAGGTTGGGGGGTGGGCCTCGGCTCACCTTTTTTTCATGCGCAGAGGTTGGCTCGGATGGGTGTTTTCAGTTGCCGTGTTACCGGCTATACGGAAGTTTGGAGGTCGCGGGATGGCCGGGCCTGAAGGCCTCTTCTCGGGAGAGCCTTGTCCGCGGGCTGAAGCCCGCTGCTTCTACCGTCGTGCCGCTGACGCGGCACTGAGGATGGACCGGGATGGCGGGTACCATTTGAGCGAGTCACCGGCTCAGGGGCTGAAGCCCGGTCATTTTTTGGGAGTCGATTCGGCACGACTGAAGTCATGCCCTGACACTTTTTCGTGGCTGAGTGTGAGGCACGCTGCGATCCGATGCCGAGATGCAACCGCAGATGCCATTCGACGCGCCGTCTCCGGCGACGTTCATTCACACGAAATCCTGATCCGGGATCGCGCTGTGCGCGATGCCCACCCTGATCGCACCAAAATCGGGTGCGATCAGAATGGGGCACCCGGCGCTCGAAAATCTTTGCAAGTTCGCTTCGCTTCGCCGTTCTATGGCATGAGGCGCGGGGTTGGTGGCAACGGTACGCGGCACCCGGGGGGTGGGCCCGGGAACCTTACGCAACATTTCGCGTCTATCCCTTCAGCTTCCGTCGTATTCACGTTCAGGAGGTTCTCTGTGCGCAGGCTCGTTTGTGCGGCTCTGTTTTTCTGTTCTGCCTTTGTCGTTGCTCAAACTTCTCAACTCACAACTACGAAGGGCCGGGCGAATGTGGAGACGTCGCAGCGTTTGCCGAGTGGGGAGCTGCCGGTGCGGCGGGTGGTGCTCTACAAGAACGGGGTTGGCTACTTCGAGCATTCGGGGCGCGTGAGCGGCAACGAGGCGGTGACGATCGACTTCACGTCGTCGCAGCTGAACGATGTGCTGCAGTCCCTCACCGCGCTTGACCTGGGCGGAGGCCGGATCACCGGGGTCGGGTATAACTCGACGACGCCGCTCGATCAGCAGTTGAAGAACATTCCTCTGGGACTCGACGACCAGCCGACGACCGAAGAGCTGTATGGAGCGCTGCGCGGCGCGCGGGTGGAAGTGTCCGGCGCTGGCGGAGTGGTGTCGGGCCGCGTGGTGAATTACGAGATGCGATCGCAGAAGACGTCCGGGGGCGATACGGTCGCCGACCATCCGTTCCTGACGGTTGTGAGCGATGGGGGTGCGGTGCGGACGTTTGAACTGACGGGAGCGACCAGTGTGCGGGTTCTCGACGGCGGTTTGCGGCGCGATCTCGATGAGTATCTGGGGCTGCTGGCCTCGACGCAGAGCCAGCAGGTGCGGCATCTGACGCTCAGCGCGCAGGGGTCGGGCACGCGCGATATTCGGGTGAGCTACATCAGCGAAGTTCCGGTGTGGAAGAGCACGTACCGGATCGTCTTCCCGGATTCGAAGTCGGGAACGTCGGGTCCGGAGACGGCAATCCTGCAGGGATGGGCGGTGGTCGATAACACGGTCGGCACGGACTGGAACAATGTGCAGCTGTCGCTGGTGGCGGGCGCGCCGCAGAGCTTTATCGAGCCGCTGTCGGAGCCGATTTACACGCAGCGGCCGGAGGTGCCGGTTCCGGAGGCGGCGAATATCGCGCCGACGACGCATGAGGGGGCGATTGCCGGCCCGGCAGCGGCGCCGGTGGCGTCGTCGAGCGAAACGGTGACTGTAAATGGCGCCCCCACGCTGGCGACGCAGAGCTTGCAAACCATGTACAGAAAGGCTGCTCCCGGTGCAGGAAGAGGCACGGGCTCTGGCAGTTCGCGCTCTGGTTTTGGCGGAGTTCTGGGAGCGCTGGGCACGGGACCCGCTACCGGCGGCGGGTACGGCGGCGGCATGTATCACGCGATGCAGGACGAATCGGCCTCTGCCTCGTCAACGAAATTCGACGACTTCTTCGAATACAACGTGGCGCAGCCGATCACGATCCACAAGAACGAGTCGGCGCTGGTGCCGGTGCTGCAGACCAACGTGCAGGCGGATCGCGTGACTCTTTATAACGCGAACGATCCGGCGCCGCTGCGGGCGCTGTGGCTGACGAATTCCGGCAACGTGACGCTCGATCGCGGCAGCTTCTCGATCTTCGACAACGGCGAGTTCGCGGGCGAGGGGCTGATGGATCCGATTCATGCCGGAGAGAAGCGGCTGCTTTCGTATGCGGTGGACCAGGCGGTGCGTGTGAGCACGGAAGGACAACGCAACTCGTCGCAGCTGCGCCACGTGACGATCCATGACGGTGTGCTCACGGAGCGGGTCGAGGACGTGCGCGATGTGACCTACGTGATCCACAATGCGGCGCCGGATGCGCGCACGGTGGTGGTCGAGCATCCCGTGGAGAACGGCTGGAAGCTGACCTCCGAGGTGAAGCCCGCCGAGACTTCGGCGTCGTACTACCGCTTCAGTGTTGAGGCGAAGGGCGGGGATACGGCGCGGCTGGCGGTGGGCGAGGCGCACACGGAAGCGATCCGCTACCAGCTGGCGGAGATGCAGGACAGCATGCTGGAGCTGATCGTGAACAATCCGAACCCGAAGCCGTGGCACAAGGTGCTGGCGCCGGTGCTGGCTGCGCGGACGAGGGTTCACGACCTGGACGCGCAGATCGACGCAAATCAGAAGGAGATGGATCGGCTGGCCGGGGATCAGAAGCGGCTGCACGATAATCTGGCGGGGCTGAAGGACACGCAGGAGGAGAGGGCGCTGGCGCGGCGGTATGCGGGGGAGATGAACAGCGACGAGGATCAGCTGGATGGGTTGAAGAAGCAGAGGGTGGATCTGGATCGGCAACGGAAGGCAGCGGCGGTGGCGCTGAATGATGCGATTGGGGCGCTGGATTTGGATGAGGATGTTTAGGGACAGGGAGTTGGAGTAGGGAGTAGGGGATAGGCAACGGTCCTAAGGTAATGGGGATAATCGGATAAGTTGCGGCTTTAACATTGCAGCTAACAGACAATAACAGCAGGCTCGCTGTGAGGGGCTTGCAATGGAAGTCGCTTCCTACCGTGACCTGATCGTTTGGCAGCGGGCCGTAGAAATGACAGTGTCCGTCTATCGGCTCACAGCCCAGTTTCCGCGAGAAGAGGTCTACGGATTGGTAGCCCAGCTTCGGCGTGCGGGCGTTTCCGTCGCCAGCAACATTGCGGAGGGCAATGGCAGAGCCTCAAGTGGCGAGTACAGACAGTTTCTCGGTATGGCTCGCGGCTCCAATCTTGAGTTGCAAACGCAACTGGTGATTGCAAGAGCGCTCGGCTTCGGCGAGATAAAAGGGATCGACCACGCCGAGAGTCTTTCACTCGAGGTCGGAAAGATGCTGGTGGCCCTGATGAAGAAACTGCGCTAAAGAACCCAGCTACTCCCTATTCCCTGCTCCGTGCTTCTAAGGCAATGTGGAGTTTCGCGGCGCGCAGAAGGTGAAGCCCGCTTTCTCGGATTTTTGGCACGAGTGAACTTCCAGCCTGACGCGAGGGCGAGTCGTGCTCTGCGACAAAGACGGCTGGGATGGGATCGTGCTTTCCCACATCTGCCAAAAACGGGCAGATATGGGGCACCCAGGCCCTGATGAAGAAACTGCGCTGAGAACCCAGCTACTCCCTGTTGCCTATTCCCTATTCCCTATTCCCTGCTTCTACGGCGCTTCGATCAGCTCCATTTTGCCGTCCTTCATGCGGTGGAGGACGCAGAGCACGCCGTCATTGCGGCGGAAGACGAAGACGTCGCGGTCGCGAAACTCGGCTTCCTTGACCGCTTCTTCGATGGTCATGGGGCGCATGGCGACCGAGTCGAGGGAGCGCACGACGTGCGGCTCGGAGATGGGGCGCGTTGCGGGGAAGGTGTGGACCGTGACTGGCACGACGGTCTTCGAGGGGCGCTTGCCGTTGGTGCTGACGGCCGCTGCTGCTGCGTTTTCGGGCTCCGGCGCTTCGGAGCGCGTACGGCTGGCTCTGCGCGCGCGCACCGGCATCACCTCAAGGGGCAGCTTCTCTTCTTTGGGCTGGCGCTTGATGGCGTTTTGCCGCTTGCGGTAGCGAATGGCCTGGGTCTCGGCGCGGTCCAGCGCTTCGCGCAGCGCCTGCTCCATATTGTTCGACTCGGCAAAGCCGACGATTTTGCCGGCACGCATCTTCACCGCTACGTCGGCGGTCTTGCGGTACTTCTCCGAGGTCAGCACGATGTGGGCGCCGACGACTTTGGGCAATATTTTGCTGATGCGCTCGATCCCCTCGTCGCCCTGACGGCGGAGTGAAGGGGTAACGGTGAGCTGCCTTCCTGTGTATTCGGCCTGCATGGAAGCTCCTGTGTAAGGGGAGATGCCGCAGCGGCCTCTAGCTGCGGATACGACGCTGATGGGTGCTGGGAATGCGCAGGTCTTCGCGGTATTTTGCCACGGTGCGGCGGGTGACGTCGATGCCCTGCCCCTGCAGCATGGTGGCGATCTGATCGTCGGTGAGGGGTTTGCTCGGATCCTCGTCTTCGATCAGCTTCTTCACCTTGCGCTTGAGCAGCATCAGCGGAGTGGCGGCGCCTTCGGGTCCGTTGACTCCTTCGGAGAAGAAGAAGCGCAGTTCGTAGACGCCCTGCGGGGTGTGCACGTATTTGCTGGAAACGGCGCGGCTGACGGTGGACGGGTGCACTCCGATCTCCTCAGCCACTTCTTTGATCATCATGGGTTTGAGGGCGTCGACGCCCTTCTCGAGAAACTCGGTTTGGCGGCGGACGATGGACTCACAGGTCCGCAGGATGGTGTTTTTGCGCTGCTCGATATTGCGCATGAGCTGGAGCGCGGAGCGATAGCGCTCCTTGACGTAGTCTTTGACGTCTTTGCCCTGGTCGCCCTGGGTGAGCAGGCGCCGGTAGCCCTGGTTGAGGCGGAGGGTGGGCAGGTCTTCCTCGTTCATGGCGACGACCCACTCCTCGCCGCGCTTGACGAAGGCAACGTCGGGCTCGATGAGCCGGGCTTCGCTGCGGTTATAGCGCTGGCCGGGGCGGGGATCGAGGGTGCGGATGAAGTCGATAGCGCGGTGGGTTTCTTCGACGGTTTTGCCGAGGACTTTGGACAGCTCGCGCGGGTCGCGTTTCTGCAGCAGCAGCATGTGCGCGTCGATGATCTGCCTGGCCATCTCGAAAACTTCGAGGCGCTTCACCTCTTCGGAAATGGCTGGGTCGGTCTTCGTGCCGTTGCCGTTGATCGCGGCATGGGGCAGCAGTTGCGCTGGATAGACTCCGGCGGCGGTGACGGCGCTGCCGTTGCCGATCGCTTCGAGAGGCGGATGCGGATCGGCCGGATCCGACGCGGGGGCAGCGGTTTCGTTGGGGGTAGGCGCGTGGCCGTTGACTTTATGAACCCGGTGGGTGCGCGCGAAGATCAGGTCGAATTCTTTCTTCAGCGCCTCGACCTGCACCAGCAGGCACTGGCGCAGATCGCTGGTTCCGATGCCGATGGGGTCGAGCTGGCGAACCACGTCGAGCGCGGTGGCGAGGTGGCCGCGTGCGCGCTCCGCCATGGCCGGGGGGAGTTCCGCGACGCGCTCGTAGAGGTTCTTGCTGTGGTCGGGTGTATCGGGCTCCATCTGCTCGCGCAGATAGCCGGCGAGCATCTCGTCGTCGGTCGCGGTGAGGTAGCCGTCCTCGTTGAGGTTGCCGATGACGTATTCGGCGGCCTCGCGCACGGCGGGGGAGAGGCTCAGCGCGCCGAGTTGCCAGAAAAGGTGGTCGGTGAGGGTGGCGGGCGCGGAGAGGAAATTCTCGATCGAGGGCTTCTCGATCTCTTCGTAATTGTTGGGCGAGCGGAAACCGGGGTCGAGGTAGTCCTGGAAATAGGAGCCGAAGTCGATCTCGTCGAAGGGGTCCTTCTCCTTCTTCTCCACTTCGGTCGCGGGCGGGGTTTCGACGGGCCGGTCGCGATCCTCTTCCTCGCGGGAGACGTCGTCGAGGAGGGGGACGTTCTCGTCCATCTCTTCGAGGACGGGATTCTCGGCGATCTCGGCCTGGATCATCTCCTTCAGCTCCAGCTTGTTCAGCGCCAGGACGCTGACCATCTGCATCAGTCCCGGCGTCAGAATCTGGCGTTGCGCGACCTTGAGGCTGAGTTTTGGCTGAAGAAGAACCATAATCCTCTACAAATGGGCCCGATGCCCCGAGTTTACATCTGCGCGCCCGGGGCTGCGGAGCAATTCTGTTGCCGTTACCGTATGTGGTTGGTTCCTCAGGTAATTAGCGGAACTAAAGTTACCCCAGGCTGAAACCCTCTCCCAGATAGACGCGCCGCACCTCGGGGTCGTTTCCGAGTTCGTCGGGCGTGCCGTGCCGAAAGATGCGCCCCTCATTAATGATGTAGGCGCGATCGGTGACCGAGAGCGTCTCGCGAACATTATGGTCGGTAATGAGGACGCCGATGCCGCTGGCCTTGAGGTCGAAGATGATTTCCTGGAGGTCGAGGACCGCAATGGGATCGATTCCCGAAAAGGGCTCGTCCAGCAGGATGAAGGTGGGCTGGATGCAGAGGCAGCGGGCGATCTCCACGCGGCGCCGTTCGCCACCGGAGAGCGCATAGCCGCGGGTCTTGCGGATGTGGCCGAGGTTCAGCTGCTCGATCAGCTTTTCTGCGCGGGCGCGGCGCATCTCGGGAGCGATGGGCTGCACTTCCAGAACCGCGAGGATGTTTTCTTCGACGGTGAGCTTGCGGAAGACCGACGGCTCCTGGGGCAGATAGCTGATGCCATACTGGCGCGCCCGGATATACATGGGCACGTTGGTGATGACTTCGTCGTCGAGCAGGATGCGCCCGCCGTCGGGCTGGACCAGGCCCACGATCATATAAAAGGTTGTGGTTTTTCCGGCGCCGTTAGGACCGAGGAGGCCGACGACTTCGCCTTCGGTCACCTGCACGGTGACTCCGTGAACCACCTGCCGCCCTTTGTAGGACTTGTTGATCTCGTCGGTGGACAGCTTGCGCATGAATCTTTGACCAGCTTACAGGCGAGGCAGCGGTGCGCGCAAAGAACCCGCTGAGGTTCCTGGCAACCTCGGTGCGCAGGAATGCCACGCATGGATGTAAACCTCCTGCTGCCTGGATCGGGCGCGAGGCTACCCGGGAATAGGCAGTTCGAGTTGCTCTGGCGTAGCGGTGAATGGGTCAGCCACAGGGCGAACAAAGTCCCGCTTCAATCGGTCAAAGATGGCCCGAATGGGGGGCGCCCCTGAGTAAAGTCTTCCGCGTCGCTCGCCGCTGGGAATCAGCAGACCAGCATCGACTGCATTCTTCAGATCCCGACTTGCAATAACGTCATTTAACTCTGCCAGATTCCGGTAACTTGCATTCCGCACACGTAAACCCATAGCAGCATCGCACACAGCGTAAAGAACTCTTTCAGGTAAGCCATGCTGCTTGACGATATGTTCCATTTCCTGCCATAGCAGTTCCATCACCTTCGTTCGGCTCAGAAGTGTGCAGGCTTGGCGATAGTGCGCGGTTAAGGTGAATTGAATCCAGTTCCTTGTGCTGTTGCGAGGGCTCCATGTTCCGTCAGCCGTCTTCGCAAGCACATCGTAGTATGCAGGCGTGTTCCTGCCCAAATATTCCTCAATAGAAGAAAACTCAGGCTCCAGTATCCCTTCACGTGCCAAAACCAGGGTTTGCAGGCATCGGGCCATGCGACCGTTTCCATCGGAAAAGGGATGGATCAGTACGAGGTTGAGGTGGGCCATAGCTCCCTTAATGAGAGCGTGCGGGCAGTCGTCATCATCACAGTTGAGGAACTGAATGAGTTCGTCCATCAGGCCAGGAACCAATTCGATTTCTGGCCCCTCATATACCACCTCTCCAGTAGGTTCACGCCTGACGTAGATCGTTCCCGGCCGCCAGTTTCCAGGGTGCTTCGACAAATCGTGCTGAAGCATCATGAAGTGGAGGCTACGAAGGAAGCCCTCGTTGTAAGAGAAACTCTTGTCATTTGCCAACTGGAGAACAAAAGTCATCGCCTGGCGATAGCCGGTAACGGCCGACCAGGTCTCCCTGTCGGCATCGAGAGGCTCTTCCCCCTCTGCTGCCGCAATAGCATCTTCCTGGGTGACGTTGTACCCCTCAATGCTGTTCGACCCTTGGATCCCCCGCGCGAATGTATTACGGCGGAGGAGACCTTTCCACCTGCGAGGGCGGGCGAGATTATGGCGCAGTCTGTGTCGTGCCTCCTCAACCCTTTTGATTACTTCAGCTTCCAGATCGCCGATTGGTGAAGGCTTATACAGCATGGTCGATACTGTAAAACCATCTGCAGGGAAAGTCAAATATTAATTGCCTTTAGTACAATAATATTGTACTTTCCCTGGTTCAGTACCAAGTGAGCCGGAGGCACTCTCCGAACCCTGTGGAATGCTTCTGCCCGTTCCGAGATTCCTATTTTTTCGCGCGGGTGTCGGTTACGGCACTCGATTTGCCTCCGCTGACTTCGACGCTGTCATTCTGGCTGGAGAAGATCAGGGCCTCGCCGGTGGTGGTTCCGTGCACCCGATCCCAGAGCTGGGGCGGGGCGGTTTCGGTTCCGCTCAGGACGTATTTGCCGTCGCCGGCGGAGTAGATGAGCTTCTCGCCATTGCCCCTGCGCCCGGGCTGCGTGAAGACCACATGACCCGTCGCGACGATGCGGTCGAGCTGCGAGTTTTGCTTCGCTGCGGATTTTGCCGTGCCCTGGTTTGCGGTGTTCTCTGCGGGCTTCGGCCCATTCAGTCCGGGCCCGGCATTGGCCGCCGATGGTTTCAGGTACAGGACTGCGTCGTCGGCACGAATCGACTCGTCGCTCTGCGCCGCTGTCACCGATCCGCGAAAATCGGCCTGGCGCGACTTGTCGGAGTAAGTCAGGGTCTGGCTGTGCACCCTGACGACGCTGGCCTGATGCTGGCCGCCGAGTGCGGTGGTGAAATTCGCATTCACCACAGGCGCGCTCCCGTGTTCTCACCCCAGGCTTTCAACTCATTCCGATCGCGGTCAATCTCGATCACCGGCGCCAGCAACGAATCCGGATCCTGCCACATGCGTGCCGGATTCCGCGCGGTGCCATAGAAGAGTTCCTGGTTCTTCGCATGGTCCATGGTCGCGCGATCGGCGATCACATGCACGGGGCCGCTGCCACCCATGGTCGGCGGCGCCTTTTGATTTGGAGCCTCAGGAGTCTTCGGCGCCTGCGTGTACGTTGCCTTTACGTGACCGAACGCGGCTGCATTCTGCGTGTCGCGGTGATAGTCGATCCGATCCGCGGCCACCTGCATCATGGCGCCATCGCTGATGCGCGGGTCGCCGGTCAGGTGGAGGACCTGATCGGCGGCCTGATACTCCGCGTGCTGGCCCCATCCGGTGAGGGTGTCGGGCGGGGTGGTCGCGCCGGTTTTCTTCGCGGGCGTTTCCGTCAGCACAACATTGCCATCCTGAGTGGCGGTCTCGAGCGTGGTTTCCATGCGCGGCTGCGGGCTTTTTGGTCGCGGGCCTTGGAACGGTGCCTTTCCGGTCGTCTGGCTCGCGGCGGCCGGCTCCTGCATAAAGTTCGCGCGCAGCACATCGCCCCTTGTCGTGTTGTGCGCGCCATCCGTGGCTGACTGCACGATCTCGGTGTTGCCCGTGCCGTCCAGCTGCTGGAGCGCGTTGCCGGCGGCCAGGGTCGCCACCAGCCGATCGCCGCTGATGCGCGTGGTCTGCTCCGGGCCCTTCGAGGGGATCTGGCGCGAGGTGACCACCGGACTGCCTTCGGCGATCGCCTTCCGCGCTTCAACACCGTGGCGGCCGGTTGCCGGAACAAAGTCGACGTTCAGCTTCTGCGCTTGCAGTTGTTTCTGTGCGCGTCCACGAGGGTCCTTCGCAATGCCGTTGACGTCTTCATCGAACTTTACGTTGTCGCGAAACTCCGCGTGCCGCAGTTGCGTTTGCTGCCCGGCGGCCGCCTCCGCAAACAGCAGCGTTCCATTGTTCGACGATCCGCGCATCGTCTGGTTCTCGCGGATCGACGCGAACTGGACACCGCCGCCCAGTTCGGCTCGCACCGGCTGGCTCTTTGCGTCCAGCAAAATGTGCGCGGTCTCCGCATCGACCGTGCCTCCGTCGTCGGTCTTCATGCGCACGTGGCCCTTCGCATCGATCATGTCGGCGGTTCCATCGCGGCGGAAATTCACCGTGGCCTGGTCGGAGCTGGCGTCCTCAGTCTGATAATTCACGGCCGGGTTCACCAGCATGGCCTGATTGGAGGCCCGCAGCAGCGTTGCATGCGCCGCATCGACAACCGCCGCCTTTCCGTTGTTGCTGGTGGTGATGTGAACCTGGCTGGAGAGAACGACCACGCCGGTCTTCGAGTTGTAGTCCGCGCCCACCGCGGTGCCGGCAGCGCGGGGCAGCTCGAACTCGACCTGCTGCTGGGTCGACGCTTCTCCGGTCTTCTGCAGGAAGGTCAGGCCATGGGTTTTCACGCGGATGATATTGGTCGGCGCATCGCTGGTGTCGCTCGGGGGAGGCGCCTTGCCGGTTCCCTGCAACTCGATCTCAACGTCTCCCTGGCTGACGATCACGCCGTTGGTCTGGTCGTAATCGAAATCGCTGCCGGCGATGCGATCCTTGCGTCCCGATCCCGGCGGGCCGTAGAGGGTGATGTCCACATCGTGCAGCAGCACGTGGCCGGACTTCATCTGCACCTGCTTCGCGGCCTTCAAGGTGAAGAGCGTGTGGCCCTGGGTGGATTGGGAGAAGGTGATGGTGTTCGAGGTCGATTGCACGCTGATGCCGAGGCGCCCGGGCAGGTCCTTTTCGATGTGGCGGAAGCGATTGCGGCCATAGATGACGAAGCCGGCGACCACCGCCAGCAGCAGGGCCGCGGTTCCCACGATCCAGCCGCGCAGAGCCCGAGTCGTGACACGCATAGCTGCCTTATCTTCTCACTCCGGTGGGGAGGCTGGCCTACTCGGCGCGCAGCGTTTCCGCCGGATCGATGCGCGCGATGCGCAGGGCGGGCAGCAGGCTGGCCGCTGCCGCAACCGCCACCAGCACGAGGGGCACGGTGATCAGGGTTACTGGATCCCAGGTTTTGACGCCGTAAATCGCGCCCTTCATCACGCGCAGAACAAAGAAGGAGCAGACCAGGCCTGCGCCGACGCCGGCGACCGCGGCTGCGATTCCCGACGAGGCCATGTGGCGCATGGCCTGCGCGAGCGTGGAGCCCAGGGCGATGCGGATGCCGATCTCGCGCGTCCGCTGTACGACCAAATTCGAAACCAGCGCATAGATGCCCACTGCGGAGAGCAACAGCGCTAGTCCGGCGAGGGTTCCCAGCAGCGTTACTTCGATGCGCTGTATTTGTAACTGCTTGTTGAGCAAATCCTGCATGGAGTAGAAGCCGGAGAAGGGCAGCCCGGGATCGACGGCGGTGAGAGCGCGCTGCATTTGGCCGGCGATGCCCGCCACCGGGCCGCCGGTACGCACGATCCACGACGGCTGCGCCCACATGTGCACGATGGTCAGCAGGCGGGGCGAGACCTGGGTGTACGGCACGTAATAGATGGGCTCGGTGCCGATGGGCGCATCGCGATGCATGTTGGACTGGTCGAGCACATCGGGCACCACGCCGACGATGGTGTAAGCCGTCTTCCCGGCCTGGATGTGCCGGCCCAGCGGGTTCGGATCGTCGAAGAAATGCTTTCCGAACGCGGAATTCACGATGGCGACCGGCTGCGACGTGGCGGTATCGGCGTCGGTGAAGGCCCGGCCCGACAATAACGGGATCTTCAGTGCGGCGAAATATTGCGGCGTGATGTAGCTGAAGCTGGAGCCATCCTCCTTGCCCGCGAGCTTTCCGTCAGGAATCTGAACGCCGTCGTTGATGAAGGTCTCGTAGGGTGCACTCAGCGCGACGGCGGCATTCTCGACGCCGGGAATCTGCTGCATGGCGGCGACACTCTTCGAGAGCAGTTGCTCAAAGGCGGCGGGGTCGTGATAGCGCGCGTCGTCGAGAGAGACCTTGGCCGCGATTACGTTGTGCGGATCGAAGCCCGGAGGGATGGACTCCAGATGCGCGAGGGTGCGGATGAGCAGGCCTGCGCCGGCCAGCAATACCACGGTGAGCGCGACTTCTGCGCCGATCAGGCCCTTGCGGACGAAGTTCGAACCACCTGCAACGGAGCGCGTTCCCGCGGCGATGGAGCTGCGCAGATCGACGCGGCGAGTTTCAAGAGCCGGCAGCGCGCCGAAGAGCAGGCTGGTGAGCAGCGTCGCGGCAATGGTGAAAGCCAGGACGCGCCCATCCAGCGTGAAGCCGCCGATGGGAATCATCTCGTCGGGCAGCAGTCGCTTCATCGCGGGGAAGAGCGCCAGGGCCAGGGCCAGGCCGACGGCGCCTCCGGTTGCGCGCGAGCACCAGGTTCTCGATCCAGAGCTGGCGCAGGATTCTGATCCGCGATGCACCCAGCGCGAGCCGGGTGGCCATCTCGGGGGTGCGGCGATGGATGCGGGCCAGCATCAGGCCGGCGAGATTGGCGCACGCGATCAGAAGGATGAAGCCCACGGCGGCCATCAGCGCCTGGGTTTGCTGGCGCATCGAGCTGCCCGCGTAGAAGTGCAGCGGGCTGGGGTAATACCAGACCTTCTGCTTCGCAAGATTGGTGTTGTCGGCCGGCGGCAGATGCGCCAGTTGCGTGCGCACCTGGTCCCATGTCGCGCCGGGCTTGAGCCGCATCAGGATCAGGCAATTGTTGCCCGCGCACACGCCGTTGCGGTCGGAGGGCATCAGCGGCGTCCACACATCGGCGGGATTGGGCATCTGCGCGCCCTGGGGAAGGACGCCAACGACGGTGTAGGGTGCGCCGCGCAGCAGGATCGATTTGCCCAGGATCGACGGGTCCGCGTGGAACGTCGTCCGCCACAGGCCGTAGCTGAGCACCGCTGCTTTGCCGGTGCCGGGACGATCTTCATCCTCGGTAAAGCCGCGACCCAGGACGGGTGCGATCCCCAGCACTTCGAAGTAGTGTGCGGAAACGGTTGCGTTGTGCACGTAGCGGACCGCGCCGCCCTGCGCCGCGCCGGCTTCGAGATTCACGCCTTCGGTGTTGCCAAAGGGCTGCCCGCCGGCAGCAGCCACAACGGAGGGAACGCCTTCCTGAACTGCCTTCCACGTGAGCAGGTTGGCAGAGTCGTCGTCGTCGAAGTTCGCAGGATTGTTCTTCGATTCGCGATGCGTGATCAGCGCTGCCACTCGATCCGGTTGAGGATACGGGAGGCGGCGCAGCAGGAATCCGTCGAGCAGGCTGAAGACCGCGGTGTTGACACCGATGGCCAGGGCCAGCGTGACCACTACGGCCGCCGCGAAGCCGGGACTCCTGTGCAACTGCCGCAAGGCGAAACGAAGGTCTTCGATCATGCTGAGTCCTTACGAAGGGGCCCACGTCCCGGTTCCCCGTTTTATTCGCTTCGCAGCGCCTCCATCGGATCCACCGCGGTGGCTCGCTGCGCGGGCAGGGCCGATGCCAGCGCGACCATCACCGCGGTTAACAGCAGGGCAGCGGCCAGGACCTCCGGATCCCAGGTGCTGACTCCGTACAGTTGGCTGGTAAACAGGCGCGCCAGCGCGACGGTGCAGGGCAAAGCAACCAGCGCTGCTGCTCCCGCGATCCAGGCCATCTCGCGCACGACCAGAGCCACCAGCGTGCTCCGCGGCGCGCCCAGCGCCAGGCGTACGCCGATCTCCCGGGTCCGGCTCTGCGTGGAGTAGGCGAGAACACCGTACAGGCCGACTGCTGCAAGAATCGCCGCCAGCACCGCGAACGCTGCCGCCAGGATGGCCAGCGAGCGCTCGCTCGATGCGCTCATATCGACGACCGTGGTCATGGTCTCCATCTCGTCGACTACGAGGGTTGGATCCTGGTCATGGACGGCACGGCGGACGGCCGGCTCCACGTTCTCCGGCGCGCCCACGGTTCGCACGTAAACCCCCAGACCCGTTGGGTGCTCCATCTGGGCGTAGGGCAAGTAGACTCCCGGCCCAATCTCCGTGCGCAGGCTCTGGTGCCGGACGTCGCCGACGACGCCGACAATCGTGGTGTCGGGCTTGTCTGCGTCGCCGATCAGGCGGCCCAGGGCGTTCGGCGCGGAGCCGAAGAACTTCTTCGCGAGCGACACATTCACGATCGCCACCTTCGGCGCACCCGTCTTATCCGCCTCGGTGAAGTCGCGGCCCACCAGCAAGGGCAACCGCAGTGTCTTGAAATATCCGGGGGTGATCCGGCCCGTCTCGAAGTCGTCGTTCTCACCTTCCTGGGCCTTGTGGCCCTGGATCTCGTAGCCGTCGACGTTGGAATTGCCTTCCAGTTCGGGGTCGTTGGTGCCGGCCACGCTTTCCACGTGCGGGACCTGCGCCAGCCGCTCCATCACCGCCTTCATGATCCGCGGGGTGCGGTCTTCACCATAACCAGCTTCCAGAGGATCCACGGAGAAGTTGATGAGGTTCCTGGTATCGAAGCCGACGGGCTGGTTGCGCAGGTTGGAGAGGGTGCGCACAAAGAGGCCCGCTCCTCCCAACAGCAAGACGCTGATGGCGATCTGCAAGCCGACTGCAGCCTTGCGGAAACGCTGCGAGGTGCGGGAGGCCGTGCCGGTGCTCTGGCGGAGAGCTCCGGCCAGATCGGGACGCAGGAAGTGCAGCGCGGGGGCGATCGAGAACAGGACGCTCACCAGCAGAGCGAGCCCGAGGGTAAACAGCAACACGCGCATATCCAGCGATGAGGAATACGGCTCTTTGCCTGGTTCGGCGGCGGTCATCAGCCGCACCAGGGTGAGCGCCAGCACCGGCGACAGGGCCAGGCCGCCAGCCACTCCGGCCGCACCCAGCATTCCACCTTCGATCAGCAGCTGGCGCACAATGCGGCTGCTTTTCGCGCCCAGCGCATAGCGCATGGACATTTCGCGAATGCGCGCCGTCGAGCGCAGCAGCAGCAGGGTCGCGACGTTGAGGGTACACATAGCAATCAGCAAACCGGACATGCTGAGCAGGATGATCAGCGGCGTCTTCAGGTCGAGCCGATTCGGCGTAAATCCACGCGAGTCGTCCAGCACTTTGATGGTCGACTTGTCGACGAACCGTTCTTTGAATTTCTCCGACGCGTGCGGATAGAGGGTCAGTTCCTGCGCGCGCAGCGCGTGCCACAGCGGAGTCAGGCTGGCCTGCGCCTGCGCGATGCTCACGCCCGGCTTGCAGGCGCGCCACTATGGTGAGCCACAGGCTCTGATGGTTATCCATGTCGTGCAGCTTGGCCCGCCACGGGATGACGACGTCTTCCATCGTCACCGGCACAAAGACACGCGGGCGATAACCGCCGATGGCCGTATGGAAATTCTCCGGCGCCACGCCCACGATCGTAAAGGGATGGCCGTTGATCGTCAGCGCCTGGCCGACCACGCCGCGGGAACCACCAAAGCGGGTCCGCCAGTAGTCGTACGCCAGCACCACCACCGGATTCGCATCCTTCGCCGTCTCGTCCTGGTTGGTGAACAGCCGCCCTGCGGCCGGATTCAGCCCGAGCACCTGAAAATAATTTCCGCTCACCACTTCGACGTGCTCGTTCTCGGCCTGGTTCTGCCAGGAGACACCTGCGTTGGTGCGCACCGCCGCCAGCATGCCGCTGAAGACCTGGTTCTTGTCGCGCAGGTCCTTGTACATCGGGTAGGAATAGTAATCGCCGATGTCTCCGCCGAAGCCGCTCATGGATCCGGAGAAGCTGCCGTGCCAGTTGGGGCGCACCAGTTCCTGGGGCCGCTGCACGGGCAGCATGCGCAGCATCACCTGGTCGAACAGGGTGAAGATGGCCGTCGTTGCCCCAATGCCGAGCGCCAGTGTCACCACGGCGGTCACGGCAAAACCTGGCGACTTTCTCAGCTGCCGCCACGCATATTTCAGATCAGCAAACATTGCATCCTCTATTCTCGGTTGCCTACTCGGTTCTCAGCGCCTTCACCGGATCCAAACTGGCGGCGCGCAATGCTGGAATTAATCCCGCCAGTACTCCAACCAGCAGCAATGCCAGCGCCGCCAGACTGAGGGAGGAGAAGACTCCGCCACCGAAATCGGTGAACGTTCTGCGCAGGATTGCCGAGGCCAACGCCGACAGGGCGGCCCCGATGCCCAGTCCAATGACGACCAGCAGCAGCGCCTGACTCATGATGAGCCGGACCACGTCGATGCGTTGCGCGCCCAGCGCCATGCGCACGCCGACTTCACTGGTGCGCTGTGCGGTCACGTAGCTGATGAGTCCGTAGATGCCGACCACGGCGAGCAGCAGCGCCAGGCCACCAAACACCGCCAGCATGTTCACAATCAGGCGCCGCCCGGCGAGCGAATCGGAGACCAGCGTCTCGACCGGAACCAGCGTCGAGATTGCCTGGGAGGAATCCACCGCGGCAACCGCGCGCTTGAGCACCGAAGCCATCTGATTGGGATCTCCGTTGGTGCGCACCAGGAAATCGGCTCGCGGGCCATCGCCCTGCGCGAACGGGTAGTAGCGCATGCCATCGCTGGTGTCCTGTTCGAGCGAGCTCAGGCGCACACTCGCGACCACACCGATAATTGTGGCGGGAGTCTTGCTGCCGCCGCACATAAAGGACATGTGCTGGCCCACGGGATTCTGGCCGGGCCAATACTTTTTCGCCAGACGCTGGTCGATCACCACGACCGGCTGGCTGGAAGCTACATCGCCGGATTCGATCCAGCGACCGGCGAGCAGAGGAATCTGCATCACCTTCAGGTAATCCGGCGACGCCATCGACAGCTGGCTGTGCGGTCCCGGATCGTTGGGCGCTTCCGGTCGCCCGACGATGGAGAACGAGCATGAGCCGCCGTCGTCCGGATCGAAGGGCAGCGGTGCGATGGCCGCCGTGGCGAGCACGCCTGGCTGGGCCGCAAGATTGCTCAGCACGCTGCTGACAAAGGTGGCCTGGCGCGGCTGGTTCTTCGCGAGGTCCTGGCCGGAGAAGGGCACCATCGCGGCCATGACGCCGTGGGGATTGAATCCGGGATCGACTTTCTGCAGCTTTTCGAGACTGGTGAGGAACAGGCCGGTTCCAGCCAGCAGAAAGAACGCGGCTGCAACCTCAGCAATGACGAAGGCGCTGCGCATCCGCTGTTTTTCAGCCGAAGCTGTACCGCTTCGTCCGCCTTCGTGCAGGGCTAGGCGGGTGCGCGAACGGAGCAGACTCATGGCCGGCGCCAGACCCGCAATCACCGCCGCGAGAATGGCGACGGCCGCCGTGAATCCGAGCACCGCCGGATCGGTATGCACCACGAATCCGCGAGCCAGATCGTGCGGAACCAGGTGCAGCAGCAGAGTTCCGATCAGCGGCCCGGCGATCATGCCGACGATGGCGGCCACGCCGGCCAGCAGCAGCGTTTCCACGAGCATCTGCCGCACCATGCGCGATGCGCTGGCGCCGAGGGCGGTACGGATCGCAAACTCACGGCTGCGTGCCGAGGCGCGCGCGAGCAGGAGTCCCGCTACGTTCGCAGCGGCGATCAGGAGCACCAGGGCGACGACTCCGCACAGCACGTAGAGCGGCGTCTTCAGCGGCCCGGCGGCAAATTCGGTGAGCGGTGTGGCATAAACACCCCAGCCGGAGCTCTTCGCGAAGGCGGTTCCCCGCTCGCTGCTCTGCAGCGTCGCCCACATCGCGGCGGCGAGCGAGGTGCTGAATTTCTGTACGGGAACGCCTTCGCGCAGGCGCGCAGTCGCGTAGTACGTTTCGTTAAACAGGTTGCCGGGGTTGAATGCCGCCGGCGGCAGCGCGATGGGAACCCAGACTTCCGCCTTGCGCGGCCAGGCGAAGTCGCTGCGCATCACGCCCAGCACACGATACGGTTTCTGATCGAGCAGGAGGGTCTGCCCGGCCACGTCCTGGCGGCCACCGAAAACACGCTGCCAAATGCCGTAGCTCAGCACCACCACGGGCGCTGCATTCGGCTGATCTTCGTCGGCGGTGAAGGTCCGGCCGAGAATCGGTCGAGCGCCATAGACGTCGAACCAACGCGAGGAGACTTCAGCTGCGGGAATATTTTCTGCCTGGCCGTCACGGACAATATTGAAGCTGGCGCCGCTTTCGATCGCTGCCGCTTCCACCTGATCGCTCATCGAGGCGGCTTTCGCAAAGGTCGGGACGGAAACGCTGGGGACATCGAGAGTGAACTGCTTGTAGTTGACGTGCATCACCGCAATGCGTTCGGGATGGTCAACGCCGGCGGGATGGCGCAGCACCGCATTCACCACGCTGAAGATCGCCGTATTCGCGCCGATCCCGAGGGCCAGGGTCACGATCGCGGTGACCGTGAACGCGGGCGACTTGAGCATCTGCCGCAGGGCAAAGCGAAGGTCGGTCAGCATTGTGTCTCTTTTCCGGCGCGCCCCGGGGTGGGGAGCGCCGCTGGGCTCGTACTATGACCGGCAGTTGCGCTGCCATCTTCGCTCGGGCAAACGATCTGAAAACAAGCCTTTTATTGCTGTGGAGGGTGGCTGCCCTGTCCGCTATCGCGATCCGCTGTTCGGAAATGAACAGCCGCAGCCTGTTGTCCGTGGCCTGTAGCGAGGCGGCAGGGAGGACTGTCTGGGCTACAGGCTTCTTTACTTTTTTCCTTTGCGCAGGTCGTCCATCAGGATGATGGCCTCGGCAATCTCGCGCAGCGGCCTGCGTTTCTGCCGGCTCTGCTTCTGCAGCATCAGGTAGGCGGCCTCCTCGTCGATGGCCAGCTCGCGCTGCAGCAGGCCCTTGGCGCGCTCCATCACTTTGCGGGTTTCCAGCTGCTCGGACAACTGCGATTTTTCATACTCCATGCGGGCCAACTCGAGCTCGGCGCCCACCAGGTAGCCGATCATGGTGACCAGTTTGATCTCGCGCTTGGAGTGGCTGTGCGGCTCGCGGTGCTGCATGTTGAAGGCGCCGACGAGTTTTCCGCGGCACAGGATGGGCACAGCAAGAAACGCCTCGAAGCGGTCCTCCGGCAGCGCGGGAAAGCGCGCGAAGCGCGGATCGGCCCAGGCTTTGGCAGGCAGCGCAACGGTTTGCTTGTGCTCGGCCACCCAGCCGGTGA